>NZ_JBIBKW010000025.1:0-128791 GCF_042959465.1 Streptomyces sp. NPDC007901
GGGCGGGGGGGGGGGGGGGGGCGGGGGCGGGGGCGGGGGCGGGGGGGGGGGGGGGGGGGGTGGGGGGTGTGGGGGGGGGGGGGGGGGGGGGGGGGGGCGTGGGGGGGGGGGGGGGGGGGGGGGGGGGGGGGGGGGGGGCGGGGGGGGGGGCCCCCCCCCCCCCCCCCCCCCCCCCGCGCCCCTTTGGGGCGCGACAGCTTACGGGGCCGGCAGTGGGGGTTTCCCCTTGCGGGTGATTGTTGGATCTGCGTGTTGACAAGTGCGCTCGGACGAGTGGTAGGTCTGGCCCATCAGGTCCTGAACAAAAGCCAATGTGGCAGTCTGACCCGGTGATTCGGTCGGATTGGGCAGGTATCGGGGGCATCCGCGATGAGCGTTGACGGGTGGGACGAGTCGTCCGTCGGTGACGAGACGGCCTTGCCGCAGGTGCCCAGGCAGGGCGGGCGGGCCCGGGTGCCGCCCGTCGGCGAAGCCCCGGAGGGGAACGTTCCGGCACAGCGGGGCGGGAGTGTGCTGCCGCCGCCCCGGGAGCTGCCGCCCGCCGACAGCCAGTTGATCCAGCGGATGCGCGCCGGCGACGACTCGGCGTACGAGGAGCTGTACCGACGGCACGCGGACGCGGTGCGGCGCTACGCGCGGACGTGCTGCCGGGACGGGCACACCGCCGACGACCTGACCGCCGAGGTGTTCGCCCGCATGCTGCAGGCGGTGCGCGGCGGGACCGGGCCCGAGTACGCCGTGCGCGCCTATCTGCTCACCTCGGTGCGGCGGGTCGCGGCGCAGTGGATCAAGTCTGCCCGGCGTGAGCAGCTGGTCGACGACTTCGCGCTGTTCGCGGCGCAGGCCTCGCGCGGCTCCGAGGTGTCCGACGACGACACACTGGACCTCGGCGCCGATGTGCTCGCGATGCACGAGGCCGAGCAGTCGATGGCGATGCAGGCGTTCCGCTCGCTGCCGGAGCGCTGGCAGGCCGTGCTGTGGCACACCGAGGTCGAGGACGAGTCGCCGAGCGAGGTGGCCACCCTCTTCGGGCTGGACGCCAACGGCACCCGGGTCCTTGCCAGCCGGGCCCGTGAGGGGCTGAAGCAGGCCTACCTCCAGGCCCATGTGAGCGCCTCCCTCATCGACGACGAGGAGTGCGCCCGCTACGCCGACCAGCTCGGCGGCTACGCCCGCCGCAAGCTGCGCATCCGCGCGGAGCGGGGGCTGCGCAAGCATCTGGAGGAGTGCGCCAAGTGCCGGCTGGCCGCCGCCCAGGTCGAAGAGGTCGCCGCCGGAATCCCGGCCGTCGTACCGGTGGCGGTCATCGGCTGGTTCGGGGTCGCCGGCTACGCCAAGGCGCTCGGGATCGTCGCCGGTGGTGCCGGAGTGGGGGCGGCGGGCGCGGCCGCCGCGGCGAGCGGTTCGTCCGGCGGGGCGGGCGGCGGCGCGGCCTCGGAGGGGCTGGGGGCGCCGGTGAAGGCCGGGATCGCCGCCGGAGTGGTGGCGGCGGCGGTCGCCGCGGTGGTCCTCGCCCTGGCGAACGACAGCCACCCGGCCAAGAAGGTCGCCGAGCCCGCCCCGTCCGCGCCGGTCGTCCAGCCCGAGACCCCGGCCCCCGCCCCGTCGAAGAAGAAGCCGCAACCCGAGCCGGTCGTGCTCGCCCCCGAGCCGGCCCCGACGCCCACCCCGACACCGACCCCCAGCCCGACGCCCACGCCGAGCCCGAAGCCGACTCCCACCCCGACGCCCACGCCGTCCCAGAAGCCGACTCCCACCGCCACTCCGACGCCCACGCCGCCGCCGGCCCCGGTGGTCTACGAGTGGAGCGAGCTGAGCTTCGACCTCACCGGTGACGGCACCCGGCCCGAGATGCGGCTCGGGGAGAGCAGCTGGGTCTGGCAGCGGTACGGCGTGACGGTCGCCGACAAGGAGTACGCGCACGGCGTCACCGTGCACGGCCGGTCCTCCGTCACCATCGACCTCAACCGGCAGTGCACCGCCTACGACGCGCTGGCCGGTGTGGACGACATGACGCTCGGCCTCGGCAAGGTCACCTTCGCCGTCTACGCGGACGGGGTGCGGCTGTGGCGGTCCGGGGTGGTCGAGGGCGGACAGGCCGCCGTACCCGTCCAGGTGAACCTCGCCGGGCGCAGGACCGTGCGCCTGGAGGTCGAACCGCATGGCCCCTTCGACACGGGGGCGCTCGCCGACTGGGCCGAGTCGAAGTTCACCTGCCGGTAGCCGTACTGCCCGTACCGCCCGCGCCACTGGGGGCCGCCGTCCTGCTCAGTTCGCGCAGGACGTCCTCGGTGGCGAAGGCGGCACCGCGCGAGCGCTCGGCCGTGTACCGGCGCGCGGTCAGCACCGCGCGGGCGGCCCGGTCGACCTCCTCGGCACGGCCGCGCTCCGGCTCGGGGCGGGCGCTGCCGTCCCGCCATCGGTCGGCGGCCGCGAACAGCCGTACCGCGCCCGCCAGATCGCCGAGCCGGGCCAGCAGGTCGGCGCCGATGTCCACCAGCGCCGACGTGATCGCCTCGGCGCACCGGTACTGCACCGCCTCGCGCAGCGCCCCGGCCACGATCGGCAGAGCCCGCGCGGGGCCCTGTTCCATCGCCGTGAGCAGGGCCTCGACGGCGTGGAAGGCCGCCATGAACTGCGGCGGCGCGGGGCCGCCCACCGTCGTCGCACGGGCGGTCTCGTAGCAGGCGCGCGCCCGGGCCAGGTCGCCGTTGTGCAGGGCGATGTGCGCCCGCAGCACGGCCACGTACGCCTTCGTCTCCGCCACCCCGTACCGGTCGGAGGCCTCGGCCGCCCGGTCCAGGGCGGCTTCGGCGCCCGCCCGGTCGCCGGAGCGGAAGGCGATCTCGGAGAGCCGGGCGAGCAGGAAGGGGCTCTCCGCGTACGCCCCCACCTCGTGGGCGAGGCGCAGTGCCTCCTCGTACTCGCCCGCCGCCTCCGCGAACCTGCCGCGTGCCATGTCCGCCTCGCCGGCAGCGCTGCAGACCTGGGCGCGCATCCAGCGGTCCCCCACCCGGCGGCTGAGGATCCGCAGCTCGGCCAGGTCCTCGTCGACGCCGCGCAGATTGCCGGGTGAGTCGACCAGGACATGGGTGCGGTACATCAGGGTGACACCGACCTCCCAGTCGCCGCCGTGCGCCCGGCAGTTGGCGACGACGGAGGACAGGTCGGGGCCGACGTCCACCGGGCTGCCGAGGTACCAGGCGGTCAGCGGCCAGATGATGCCCGGCAGCCGGGCGGCCCGGGGACCGCCCGGTTCGAAGGAGGCCCGCACGAGCGTGATGTACTCCAGGGCCCGCTCGTCCGTCACCAGGTCCGGGGAGCCGCCGGACTCGGACGTCAGGAACAGGTCGAACAGCCGCAGGTCCATGCGCAGCTCGTACAGCGGATGCCCGGCCTCGGCCCGCGGCGCGGCCAGCAGGGCGCCCACCGGATCCGCGGCCTCGGCGGCCGCGCGCAGCTCGTCCGGGCCGGCGTCCTCGGGCAGGGCGTCCCGCGCGATGCCCAGGCGCAGCACCGCGCGCACCCAGCCCGTCGCCTCCTGGCGGTAGTTGCGCAGCCACCAGAACCAGCCGACGGCGAGGACGATCCGGCCCGCCCCCGCCTCGTCGCCCGCGTCCAGCGCACGGGCCAGGGCCGCGCGGATGTTGTCCAGGTCGGTCTCCAGGCGGCGGATCCACGGGAGCTGCTCCGCCGACCGCAGCTTCGGCTCCGCCTCCGCCACCAGCGCGCGCACCCACGCGCGGTGCCGCCGCTCGGCCGCGCCACGCAGCCCGGGCACCTCGGCGGCCCGCTCCACGGCGTAGTCGTGGATGGTCTCCAGCATGCGGTAGCGCATCCCCCCGGTGCCGTCCGGACTGTCCGGGGCGTCCGGCGCGGCGACGATCAGGGACTTGTCGACGAGCGCTCCGACGAGGTCGGCGGCCGGGCCGGTGCACACGGCCTCCGCCGCCGCGAGGTCCCAGCCGCCGGCGAAGACGGAGACCTCGCGCAGGACCGTCCGCTCCCGCTCGTCGAGCAGGTCCCAGGACCAGTCGACGACCGCGCGCAGGGTCTGCTGGCGGGGCAGGACCGTGCGGCTGCCGGCGGTGAGCAGCCGGAAGCGGTCGTCGAGCCGGTCGGCGATCTGCCGGGGCGTCAGCAGCCGCAGCCGGGCCGCCGCGAGCTCGATGGCGAGCGGCAGTCCGTCCAGGCGGCGGCAGATCTCGTCGACCGCCGCCCGGTCGCCGGGCGCGGTGCCGGCACCGGGCCGGACGGTGGCGGCGCGCTCCTCGAAGAGCCGGTGCGCCTGCTCCGGGGCGAGGGGCTCGACCGGACGCACCGACTCGCCGGGGACGCCCAGGGGTTCACGGCTGGTGGCGAGGATCGTGAGCCCCGGGCAGTGCGTGAGCAGCGTCTCGGCGAGGGCGGCCGCCGCTTCGATGACATGCTCGCAGTTGTCAAGGATCAGGAGCTGGTCGCGCGGGGCGCAGTGCTCGACGAGCAGGGCCACGGGGTCGGCCTGCGGAGTGGACAGCTCGTTGGTCAGGAGCACGGTCTCGCGCAGACCGAGGGCGCTGACCACCGCGCCGGGCACCGCCTCCGGCCGGTCGAGCGGGGCGAGCTCGACGAGCCATGCCTGCGGGCGGCCGGCGGCGGCCTCCTCGGCGAGACGGGTCTTCCCGGAGCCGCCCGGTCCGGTGAGGGTGACGAGGCGGACCCTGTGCAATTCGGAACGAACGGACTTGAGTTCGGGTTCCCGGCCCACGAAAGAGGTAAGGCGTGGACGGAGGTTGCCGGTGCGGGGCGGCGGGGCGCCGAGCGGGGCCGGTTCCTGCTTGAGCAACGACGCGTGCAGCGCCCGGAGTTCCGGGCCGGGGTCGGTGCCCAGGCCTTCGGCCAGGGTGCGGCGGGCGGTCTCGTACGCGGCGAGGGCGTCCGCCGGGCGGCCGGTGTCGCGCAGGGCGCGGATGAGGAGGGCGTGCAGCGGTTCGTCGTACGGGTGGACGACGGTCAGCTCGGTCAGTTCCGGTACGGCGTCGGAGGCGCGGCCGAGGCGGAGGGCGGCGTCGGCCCGGGCGCGGGTGGCCTCCAGCCGGAGCGCCTGCGGGCGGGCGGCGGCCGCGGCGCGGTCGGGGAGGTCGGCGAGGGCGGGGCCGCGCCACAGGGCGAGGGCCTCGGTGAGCAGGCGGTGGGCCGTCGCCGGGTCGCCGGCGGCGAGGGCGGCCGTGCCCTCGCCCACCCGCCGTCCGAAGACATGGAGGTCGACGTCGTCCTCGCTCGCCGCCAGGCGGTAGCCGCCGGGGCCGGAGGCGATGGAGTCCCTGCCGAGGGCACGGCGGAGCCGGCCGACGAGGGCCTGGAGGGCGGCAGGGGCGTCCTGGGGCGGGTCGTCGTCCGCCGCCCAGACCTCCTGGATGAGGGTCTCCGGGGTGAGGGTACGGGTGGGGTGCAGGGCGAGGAGGGTGAGCAGCGCGCGGAGGCGGGGGCCGCCGACGGGTATGGGGGTGCCCTGGTCGTCGTTGGCCTGGGTTACGCCCAGGATTCGGTACCGCACCGGGTCATTGTCGTCGGGGAGGGGGAGCGGGGCACGGGGTTTCGGCGGCGGGGGCTGAGGGGTTGCCCGGGGCGGGGGCTGAGGGGTGGGGACGCTTACCGGCGCTGGCAGGGTGCCGCCCGCGCCCACCCGTGCCGCCCTGCGGCACGCCTGCCCGCGGCTGGGGAAGGCGGCTGGCGCGGCGCCCACGGCTGAGGAGAAGCGGCTGGACAGCGCCCCCTAAGGGGCGCTGGGGGTCCCCCCGGCCGAAGGCTGGGGGAGGAACTGCGCGATCAGCCCCCACCAACCCGCGGCCGAACGACTGCCGCGCCCACCCCGTTCATCCTCGCCCCCCGGGAGGATCACGCCCCCGACGCCAACGCCCCCCGCATCGGCCGAATCCCCGCAGGGACCGCACGCGCGCGTGCCGGCGTTCCCGTCCAGCAGGTGCCGCGGCGGGACAGGAGCCGGCGCAGCCACAGTTCGAGGGAGACCAGGTCGGCCAGGCCGTCCAGCGGCAGCGGCTCGCCCGCCGCCGCCGCGCGGAGCGCCTTGCGGACCACGCGTGCCTCCACCAGGCCCGCCTGGGCCAGCAACGGCGTGGAGAAGAGGGCGATCAGGTCGTCGGCGGCCACGCGCAGCCCCGTGCGGGTGGCGGCCGCGGAGGAGGCGTGGGAGGGGGCGCCCCAGCCCGGGGGGAGGTCGGTGACGCCGGCGCCCTCCAGGACCGTACGGAGGATGGCCGCGCGGGCCCCCGGCTGGACGCGCAGCGCTTCGGGGAGGTCGCGGCAGGCGCGGACCACCTGGTTGTCGAGGAAGGGCGCGTGCAGGCGCTGGGAGCGGATCTCGGCGGCCTGTTCCAGGACGCGGATGTCGGCGGCGTGCCGGGCCAGCACGGCACGCGCGCGGTAGTCTCCGGGGCGCTGTCCGGGTCCGACGCCGGAGCGGTTCGCCGCCCCCTGGAGCAGAACCGATACTTCTGCCAGGGCCTCCCCGGTCAGCCAGCGGGCGGCAGGGCCCGGTCTCGCCCAGGAGAGCGCCGCGAGGGACGCGCCCACCGCGCCTGGGGGATCGTCGAAGCGGCGCCGCAGCAGGCGCTCGGCGAGGGACTCGACGCCCTCGCGGTACGGCGTACGCGCCAGGCGCCGCGCCGCGCCGTACACACGCGCGGGGACCAGCACGGAGCCGTCGGCCTTGGCGAGCGCCGCGACCGGGCGGACGAGGTGGCGGCGCTTGCGGTCCATCAGCAGGTCCGCGAGGCGCGCGGGGTGCGCGTCCAGGACCTGGCGGGCGCCGTAGCCGGTGAAGTGGTCGGCGCTGCCGGCGGCGAGCCGGGCGCGGTGCCTGGCCGCGTGGACGAGGGACGGGCCCGGTTCGTCGGTCAGGGGGCCGTCGAGGTCGGCGTAGGGGAGCATCTCCTCCCCGCCGGTCACCACCACGTGGTGCAGGCGCGGGTTGGCCGCCAGCGTTCCCGCGCGCTGGAGTTCCGCCTCGCGGCCGCCCACGGCGAGGTCGTTGAAGGTGACGGCCAGAAGCCGCTCCCCGGCGCCCGTGCCGTGGCCCAGGACCGTGCCGGGCATGCCGGGCAGTCCGGCGGCCAGCAGCGCGAGCGTGCCCGACGCCGGGCCGCCGGAGAGGTCGGCGCCGATGCCCGGAACCGGCATCCCGCGCGCCGCGCGCCGCTCGGCGGGGCCCATTCCGGGCACCGGACCGGGGTCGATGTCCGGGACGTGCCGGGGTGCCGACAGCCGCGCGCGTACGGCGTCTACGAGCGCGTCCCGTACGGCGTCCACGGCACGGTCGGGGTCGGCGGAGGGGGCCGCGACCGCGAGCGAGGCCACCGGTTCGTACCCGGCGATCTCGCGCGCCCCGGTGCGCAGGATCAGCGCATGCCCCGGCGGAATGCGCCGCACGCCCTCGTACGGGGTGGAGTCGTGCACCGCGGCCGGCACGTCGGGGGCGGCCAGGAGCGCGGCCAGGTGGCCGTAGTCGAGGTTGGCCTCGATGAGGTCGGCGAGCGGCAGCGCGGCCGTGGCGTAGGCCGTACCGCCTGCCCAGGGGCTGTAGAAGACCGGGCGGGCGCCCGCGAGGTCGCCGCAGACCGTGACCCGGCGGCCGACCTGGACGACGGCGGTGTAGCTGCCGGGCCAGGCGGTCAGATGCCGGAGTGCGCCCCCGCGCGCCGTGAAGAGGCCGAGGCGCAGCTCCTCGTCGGTGGCGCCGCAGGTGCCGAGGACGGCGATGCGGTTCTGGGCGTCGGCCTTGACGACCCGGACCTCGTCGAGGCGCCAGTCGCCGACCGCCCAGAGCGGATCGGGGTCGCCCCACAGCAGCTGGGAGCCGACGGGGTGGACGGTCTCGCCGTCATGGCCCATGGCGCCGGCGGAGCCGATCGTGGCGGCACCGGAGGCGGTGCTGCTCCATCCCACCAACCACCGCATCGACGCCTCCACAGGCTGTGGACAACCATGCACGGTACGAACCGGGTCCCCATGCTGCCATGAAGGACGCGCTCCGGAGGGATGGTGGGGCCGCCTTTGATCCCTGGAAGATTGCGGGGAGTTGCCGCAGGACCGGCCCACGCGCGCGTGCCGCGGAAGGGCCGAGGAGGATCTGCGAAGGGGTCGCGGCGGAAGCCGACTGCCGTACGGCGCCCGGCGACTGCGACGCGAATGCGCCCCCTGTACGCTCCCCCAGAACGCCCTTCGCGCCCTCAATTCCCGTGGTAGGAGCGTTGATCGCCCGCAAAAGGTGGGGGCGATTTTCAGCCAAATCGGCGAAGCCTGGACGGCCTTGCGCACGCTCCGTACATGCTTTGCGCATCGCCCGCGCGTGTGTTTGAACGCGCACAGTCCGGGAGGCGGGCATCGCCTCCCGGACCGGTCCGCCACCCGCGGGGATGTAGGTGGCGGTGTCCCCCAGCCCACTGGATCCAGTACAGCGGGCCGACCCACGCACCATCATGGAACCGCTCCCCCGATGGCCGGAGAAGAGCGCACGGACGGGCGCACGGCCACACGGCGGGGGCACGTCGCGACGTGCCGTGCACGGTGCGTACATGGGCCGCACTCGCGTACGGACCACAATCCCGCCATCCGGAACAATGCCCCTTAACGCTTGGGATGCGGCGAACTACGCTGGGTTTACGAATGCCGCGTGGTTATGCCAGCGCGGCAGCCGTCTGTGTCGAGGGGTGGCGCATGTCCAGGGAGCAACGCGGGCCGAACGAAAAGCTCGGCGCCGTTCTCGCCCTCGCGGGAATCAGCAACGCAGGACTCGCGCGACGCGTCAACGATCTTGGCGCTCAACGCGGGTTGACTCTTCGCTACGACAAGACGTCGGTGGCGCGCTGGGTGTCGAAGGGCATGGTGCCGCAGGGCGCCGCGCCCCACCTCATCGCCGCCGCCATCGGCCAGAAGCTGGGCCGCCCGGTGCCGCTCCACGAGATCGGCCTGGCGGACGCGGACCCCGCGCCCGAAGTGGGCCTCGCCTTCCCCAGAGACGTCGGACAGGCGGTGCGGTCGGCGACGGAGCTGTACCGTCTCGACCTCGCCGGCCGCCGGGCCGGTACCGGCGGCATCTGGCAGTCGCTGGCCGGATCGTTCGCAGTAAGCGCATACGCAACGCCCGCCTCGCGCTGGCTGATAACCCCCGCCGACAGCTCGGTCGCACGCGAGGCGAACAGCGCCGAGGGTGCGGGCGCGGCGCTCAAAGTCGGCCACAGCGATGTGCAGAAGCTGCGGGAGGCCGCCGAGGACGCCAGGCGCTGGGACTCCAAGTACGGGGGCGGCGACTGGCGTTCGTCGATGGTGCCGGAGTGTTTACGGGTGGAGGCGGCACCGCTGCTGCTCGGCGCGTACTCCGACGAGGTGGGGCGGGCGCTGTTCGGGGCGAGCGCCGAACTGACCCGGCTCGCCGGGTGGATGGCCTTCGACACCGGGCAGCAGGAGGCCGCGCAGCGGTACTACATCCAGGCGCTGCGGCTGGCCCGCGCGGCGGCCGACGTACCGCTCGGCGGGTATGTGCTGGCATCGATGTCCCTGCAGGCGACGTACCGCGGGTTCGGCGACGAGGGTGTCGATCTCGCGCAGGCCGCCGTGGAACGCAACCGGGGGCTGGCCACCGCCCGCACCATGAGTTTCTTCCGGCTGGTCGAGGCACGGGCGCACGCGCGTGCGGGCGACGCACAGGCGGCGGGCGCCGCGCTGAAGGCCTCGGAGGGGTGGCTGGAGCGGGCACGCGAGGGGGACAACGATCCCTCCTGGCTCGGCTTCTACGGCTACGACCGGTTCGCCGCCGACGCCGCCGAGTGCTACCGCGATCTCAAGGCGCCCCGGCAGGTGCGGCGCTTCACGGAGCAGGCGCTGTCGAAGCCGACGGAGGAGTTCGTGCGGTCGCACGGGCTGCGGCTGGTCGTCTCGGCCGTCGCGGAGCTGGAGTCGGGGAACCTCGACGCGGCCTGCGAGCAGGGGGTGCGGGCCGTGGAGGTGGCCGGGCGGATATCGTCCGCGCGGACCACGGAGTACGTGAAGGATCTGCTGCATCGGCTGGAGCCGTACGGGGACGAGCCGAGGGTGGTGGAGCTGCGCGAGCGGGCTCGGCCGTTGTTGATGGCGCCGGCGTGAGGGGTGCGCGGGCGTCTGCTGGGTTCCGGTCGTAGAGCGCGTGCGGGTGCGTAGGAGCTGGTCGCGCCCACGCGGCGGTAGCCGCATATCGAATACAGCCCCGCGTCCCTGACGGGGCGCGCTGCCATCCCGCGCGTTTGAAGTGGCTGTCAGTGGCGCAGTGCACTATCGGACGTGGGAGGTGGTGCAGGTGCGGGCCGGGATTGCTTACGACTGTGATGTGCTCGTCGTCGGGGGTGGGATCGTCGGGCTGTCCACGGCGTACGCGATCAGTCGTGCCGCGCCCGGGACCCGGGTGACCGTGCTGGAGAAGGAGGCCGGGCCGGCCCGGCATCAGACCGGGCGGAACAGCGGGGTCATCCACAGCGGGATCTACTACCGCCCGGGGTCGCTGAAGGCGCGGTACGCCGTCAAGGGTGCCGCCGAGATGGTCAAGTTCTGTGCGGAGTACGGCATCGCGCACGCCGTCACCGGCAAGCTGATCGTCGCCACCGAGCGGGCGGAGCTGCCCCGGCTGCACGCGCTCGTGCAGCGCGGCCGGGAGAACGGGATACCGGTGCGGGAGCTGGGGGGCGCCCAGATCGGGGAGTACGAGCCCGAGGTGCGGGGGCTCGCCGCCATACACGTGGGGACCACCGGGATCTGCGACTTCGTGGGGGTCGCGCGGCAGCTCGGCGCGGCCTCGGGCGCGGAGATCCGCTACGGCGCCCGGGTCGAGCGGATCGACCGGCGGCCGGAACTCGGGGTCGCCGTCCGGACGACCGGTGGCGACGTCGTCCGGGGCCGGGTGCTGGTCAACTGCGCCGGGCTGCACTGCGACGAGGTCGCACGGCTGACCGGCGACGACCCGGAGATGCGGATCGTGCCGTTCCGCGGGGAGTACTACGAGCTGGCGCGGCCGGAGCTGGTGCGCGGGCTGGTGTACCCGGTGCCGGATCCGGCGTTCCCGTTCCTCGGCGTGCATCTCACGCGCGGGATCGACGGAGGCGTGCACATCGGGCCGAACGCGGTGCCGGCGCTGGCCCGCGAGGGATACGGCTGGGGCGTCGTCCGGCCCCGGGAGGTGGCCGGCACGCTGGCCTGGCCGGGCTCCTGGACCCTGGCGCGGCGGCACTGGCGGTACGGGGGCGGGGAGCTGCGCCGGTCGGTGTCGAAGCGCGCGTTCGCGACGGCCGTACGACGGCTGCTGCCCGCCGTGGACGACGGGGACCTGATGCGGGCCGCGGCCGGGGTGCGGGCGCAGGCCGTGCTGCGGGACGGGACGCTCGTCGACGACTTCCTGATCAAGGAGGGGGCCCGGGCGGTCCATGTGCTGAACGCGCCCTCGCCCGCGGCGACGGCCTCGCTGCCGATCGGGCGGGAGGTGGCGCGGCGGGCGCTGGAGATGCTGGGTTCGGTGTGAGCCCGCCCAGGAGGCCGTCCGGGGCGCGGCGGGGGCCGTAAAATCGACTTCACTGTGTCTGACTCGCTCAATGCCCCCGAAACCCCTCAGCCCGCCGAGACCGTCCCCGGCGCCGGCTCCCATCACGCCCCCGGTGTGTCCGTCCGGCACACCCGGGCCAAGGGGGAGCCGCGCTTTCCCGACGGCCCGCAGGCCGATCCGGCCGGGTCGCACTTCGAGCGGCGGATCCGCAGCTTCCAGCCGCGCCGCAGCCGGGTGACCGCCGGGCAGGCCGACGCGCTGCAGCGGCTGTGGCCCAAGTGGGGGCTGGACATCGACGGGCAGCGGGTCATCGACCTCGCCGAACTGTTCGGGAACGCCAACCCGGTGGTGCTGGAGATCGGGTTCGGGATGGGCGAGGCGACCGCGCAGATGGCCGCCGAGGACCCGGGCACCGACATCCTCGCCGTGGACGTGCACACCCCCGGGCAGGGGAACCTGCTCAACCTCGCCGACCAGCAGGGGCTGTCCAACGTCCGGGTCGGGAACGGCGACGCGATCATCCTGCTGCGGGAGATGCTCACGCCCGACTCGCTGGACGGGCTGCGCGTGTACTTCCCCGACCCCTGGCCCAAGAAGCGGCACCACAAGCGGCGGCTGATCCAGCCCGAGTTCCTCGACCTGGCCGCGACCCGGCTCAGGCCCGGGGCGGTCGTGCACTGCGCGACGGACTGGGAGCCGTACGCCGAGCAGATGCTCGATGTGCTCACCGCGCACCCGGAGTTCGAGAACACACAGGCCGAGGGCGGTTTCGCGCCACGTCCCGGGCACCGGCCGCTGACCCGTTTCGAGGGTCAGGGACTGGACAAGGGACATGTGGTGAACGATCTGCTCTTCCGTCGCGTACAGCATCGGGTGCGGCAGAGCGAGCAGCACCGACTGGAGTCACCTCGTTAGGGTCGATGCCGTGGCCAGCTACCCGCCGCCGTACCCGTCGTATCCGTCGTATCCGCCACGTCCGCCGTATCCGCCGGACCCCGCCGGGGACGGTCTGCGGCATCCCCGCTGGTGGCAGCGGCGCTGGGTGCGGTACGGGGCGCTGAGCACCCTGCTCGCCCTCTCCGGGCTGGTCATCCTCGCGCTGGTGCGGGAGCAGACGGGCACGGAGGGTTTCCTCGTCGGGCTGGGGCTCGCCGTGCTGCCCGTGCCACTGCTCATAGCCGCGTTCCGGTGGCTCGACCGGGTCCAGCCGGGGCCCTGGCGGAACGTGCTGTTCGCCTTCGCCTGGGGAGCCTGCGCGGCCGCGCTCATAGCCATCGTCGCCAACAGCTTCGCCACCCGCTGGATAGCGACGGCCACCGCGGATCCGAGCAGCGCGGACACTCTCGGGGCGACGGTGATAGCGCCGATCGTCGAGGAGTCGGCCAAGGCCGCCGCCGTGCTGCTGGTCTTCCTCTTCCGCAGACGGGACTTCACCGGGATCGTCGACGGGGTGGTGATCGCCGGGGTCACCGCCACCGGGTTCGCGTTCACCGAGAACATCCTCTACCTCGGTACGGCCTTCGGGACCGACCAGCTGACCGGTGGCACCGGGATCGCCTCCGTGACCGCCGCGACCTTCTTCGTGCGCATCGTCATGTCGCCCTTCGCGCACCCCCTGTTCACCGTCTTCACCGGCATCGGCTTCGGCCTCGCCGCGCTCTCCGCCGACCGGCAGCGGACGCGGCGCGTGCTGGTGCCGGTCGGCGGGCTGCTGTGCGCGATGAGCATGCACGCGTTCTGGAACGGGTCCTCGACGTTCGGGCAGTTCGGGTTCTTCGCCGTGTACGGCATGTTCATGGTGCCGATGTTCGGGCTGCTGACCTGGCTGGCCGTCTGGACGCGGCAGCGAGAGCTGCGGACCGTGCGCGAGGAGCTGCCGGCGTATGTGTACGCGGGGTGGCTGGGGGCGGCCGAGCCGTTCGTCCTCGGGTCGATGCGGGCGCGGCAGATGGCCCGGGAGTACGCCGCGTACCACTTCGGCAAGCCGACGGGGCGGGCGGTCGCCGAGTACGAGGGGTACGCGACGACCCTGGCGCTGCTGCGGCGCCGGGGGCAGCGGGGGCGGGCCGGGGCCGACTTCGTGGTCCGCGAGCGGGAACTGCTGGCCGAGCTGTGGAACCGGCGGGAGCTGGTACGCCCGGCCCTGGACTACGCGGCCCGGACGGCCGCACCGAGCGGATGGCCGGGGTACGCCGGCTTTCCGGCGCCGGCCTACGGGGGGCCGGGGTGGTACGGGACGGCGGTGCCGTACCCGTCGTACAACCCGTACCGGACGTAGGAGGGGCCAGGGTCGGGGGTACGGCCGGTACGGCCGGTGGGCACCGCCGGAATCCGCCGCCGCGGCTGGGCGCCGCTGCGGCGGAAGGGAATCACCGGCGGAGGATGAGCAGGCCGAGGTGCCCGTGAGGCTGCGGCTGCCGTCAGGCCGAGGCTGCCGTCAGCTTGGTGACTTCCTGGTCCGTCAGGTGCAGGTCCGCCACCCCCAGCAGGGCCGGGAGCTGGTCCAGGCTGCGGGCCGAGGCGATGGGGGCCGCAACGGTGGGCTGGGCCGCCAGCCAGGCCAGGGCGACCGTGGGGACGGGGGCCGAGTGGGTCTCGGCGATCTCGTCCAGGGCGGCGAGGACCTTCTGGCCGCGCTCGGACTCCAGGTACGGGGCGGCGCGGCCCGCACGGGGGCTGTCGACCGTCGTGCCGGGGCGGTACTTGCCGGTGAGGAAGCCGGCGGCCAGGGAGAAGTAGGGGACCGCCGCGAGGCCGGTGCGGGAGGCGAGGTCCTGGAGGGGGCCCTCGTAGGTGTCGCGGGAGACCAGGTTGTAGTGGGGCTGGAGGGCGACGTACCGGGCGAGGCCCTCGCGGTCGGAGAGGTCCAGGGACTCCTGGAGGCGCTCCGGCGTGATGTTGGACGCGGCGATGTGCCGGACCTTGCCCGCCCGCACCAGCTCGTCGAGCGCGCCGATGATCTCCTCGACCGGGATCTCCGGCTTGTCGAAGTGCGTGTAGTAGAGGTCGATGTGGTCGGTGCCGAGGCGGCGCAGGGAGGCGTCGGCGGCGGCCTTGATGGTGGCGGCGGACAGGCCGAGGTACTCGGGGTGCTGGCTGACCTTCGTCGCGATGACGATGTCGTCGCGGTTGCCGCGCGCCTTGACCCACTTGCCGATGATCGTCTCGGACTCGCCGCCCTGGTGGCCCTCGATCCAGGCCGTGTAGGAGTCGGCGGTGTCCACGAAGTTGCCGCCGGCGGCCGCGTAGGCGTCGAGGACGGAGAAGGAGGCGGCCTCGTCGGCGGTCCAGCCGAAGACGTTGCCGCCGAGGGAGAGCGGGAAGACCTCGAGGTCGGAGGAGCCGAGTTTGCGAAGAGCAGTCATGCTCTGTATCAACGCGGGTCGCCCCGGCAGGCCATCCCGGCGCAGTACGAAGGTTTCGTAAACAGGCGCACGGGCACCCCGCCGGAAACACCGGACCGGCGGCCCGGACGCCGGGGGGTTGTCGTCGGGGCCGCCGGGGATCCCGGGGATCGTGGCTCGTAGGGGGTGTCCCGTTACGGGTTGAGGCCCTTGCTGCGCAGCCAGGTCATCGGGTCGATGCCGGTGGCCTGGCCGCCGGGGTGGACCTCCAGGTGGAGGTGCGCGCCGGTGACGTTGCCGGTGGCGCCCACGCGGCCGATGACATCGCCGGTGGCGACCTTCTGGCCGACGGAGACGCTGATCGACGACTGGTGGCAGAACCAGAGCTCGGTGCCGTCGTCCAGGGTCAGGATCGTGCGGTAGCCGTAGGAGCCGGCCCAGCCCGCCTCGGTGACCGTGCCGCTGTGGACGGCCTTGATGAGCGTGCCGGTGGGCGCGGCGAAGTCGAGGCCGGTGTGGTAGCCGGAGGACCACATGGAGCCGGCCTGGCCGAAGGTGCCGGTGATCGTGTACGAGACGACCGGCAGCGTGTACTGCTTGGCCAGCGCGGCGAGGCGCTCCTTCTCGGCCTTCGCCTTGGCGTCGGCCTCGGCCTGCTCCTTGGCGTCGGCGGCCTTGGCGGCCGCGGCCTTCACCGCCTTGGCCTCCGCGTCGGAGACCGCCTTGTCGGCGGCGGCCACGGCCTTGGCGCTGGCCTTGGTGTCGAGCTGGTTCTGCTGCTGCTCGGCCTGGGCGATGATCCGGCTGCGCAGCGCCTCACCGGCGTCGGACGAGGAGGAGTCCGCGTCGGTGGCGTTCGTCGTGGTGGTGACGCTGCTGAGCGCGGTCTGGGTGGCCTGGTGGCCGCCGCCCTCGCCGAGCAGGGAGTCGACGGACGACGGCAGGTCGGGCAGCGAGATGGAGACCGGCGGCTTGCCGGTGTTGGCGCTGGCCATGCCGCCCGCGCCGACGGCGGCTATGACGCCGACGCCGAGCACCGTGGAGCTGCGGGCGAGTCCGCCGCCCTTCTGCTTGGCGACGCGGTGCCGGCCGCGTACCTGGGTGAGGGAATCCTCGGTGGGGTTCCACTCCTCCCAGGGGCCCTCGTCGGTGCGGTAGCTGCCGTAGCCGAAGGTGTCGGGTTGACGCTGGCTGGGCACGAACGGGGCTGTCGGAGCAGGCCGGTTGGACGCCACGCGGGCGCACTCCTTTCCTTCCGTCGCCTACCGGGTTAGCTGACGGGTTCGGAGCGGGAAGGTCTCCTACGCGCGTATACCGGCCGATTCCTACCGGCGGCAGCCGTGCGATTCACCCCAAGGTGGTGGTTCCCCGGTTCCCTTGCGGGATTCGGCGCGTGCGCGCGGAGCCGTCGCGGGTGACGGCTGGGACGACCGCGCTGCGTTATCGAACGTTAATAGACCCAGCTGTCAGATTCCAAGCTGTTCTCCTTGATCATTAAGCTTTCAAAGCATGGACTTACCAGCCACGACAGGTCAAAAACGGTCGAGTCGACCGGGCCTCCTGCTCAGCACAGGAGTCACACACGTTTTGATGGTGACTCAGACGTTATGCGGAGGGCGGTCGTCCGGCGACCCTGTGTCACCGGCGCCGGGGGAAGCGAAGGTACGGCCGGCCAGGCGCCGTTCGGGATCGTAGAAGCGGCCGTGCGCGTCCCACGCCTCGGAGAGGCCGTCGGTGTACAGCAGCAGCAGGGTGGCTCCGCCGGGGAACGCGTGCTCGACGGCCCGAGCGGCAGCGCGGCCTTTGGCGCCCGCACCGCGGACACCCGGCCGTCGCCGTGCGGGAGTTCGGCGAGTACGGCGGTGGCGAACCCCTCGTCGACTTCGACCCCGCCGCGCCGCACGGCCTCGCGCACCAGCGGACGGCGTACAGGTCGCCGCCGATGAAGGCGCCCTCCTGGGCGGCCTCGGCGATCTCGCGGACGGGGGCGAGGCGCTGGTCGCCGATGCGGACGATCCGGTTGATGCCGACGGCGAGGACGGCGACGGTCGCCACGGTCAGGATCTCGGTCAGGGCGTCGGCGTCGGGAAGGAAGCCGAAGCGCGCGTGCACGGCGTAGGTGGCGAGAGCGCGGCGACGCCCGTGAGGACGGTGGTGCAGGGGTGCGGCGGTCAGCGGGGCGGGCCAGGGTGCGGGCGGCTGCGGACCCGCCCTCCGGCACCTCTCCAGGGCCCACGGCACGGCTCCCCACAGAACGGCCCGGGTACGACTCAGGGCCGGAATCCTCGATCTTGGATTCCGGCCCTGAGTCATCAGTAGCGGGGACAGGATTTGAACCTGCGACCTCTGGGTTATGAGCCCAGCGAGCTACCGAGCTGCTCCACCCCGCGTCGGTGAAACCAGCATACGCCATCAGAAGGAGGGGAGTCACACGGGTTGATACCGATGGGGTCCGTGGGGCCTCGGCTCCACACGCCCGCTCAGCCCAGCAGATGCCCGTTCGGTGCCTTCGCCGCGCTCTCGTACTCCCCCAGCACCAGCACCCGCACCCCCGCCTCCCGCAGCATCCCGGTCCCGTCGGCCGCCGTCACGAACGTGTCCGGCTCGCGCCACGCGGTCAGCACCCGTCGTACCCCGGCCCGGAGGATCAGCTCGGCGCAGGGGTGCGGGCGGGAGGCGCGGTGGGTGCAGGGTTCGAGGCTGGTGTAGACCGTGGCCGTGGGGAGGCGGGGGTCGGCCGGGGGGATCTTGGCCAGGGCCGCCTCCTCGGCGTGCACCACCGGGTCGCCGGCCTCCCGGGAGTGGCCGCGGGCCAGTTCCGTGCCGTCGGCCGCGACGACCACCGCGCCGACGCTGAACGCGGTCCGGGACGGCGGGCACTCGGCCGCCAGCTCGCAGGCGAGCCGCAGCCACGCCCGGTCCGCGGCGGACACCGACGCGCCCTCGCCGGGGGCGGTGGGCTCGTACCGCATGAGGACGACGTCCTCGATCCGGCGGGTGTCGGCCAGCCGCAGCCGCCCGGCCTGGTACCCGCCCGGGCCGAACAGCCGGGGCGCCTTGGGGTCGCCGACGAAGAGCGGGGCGAGGACGAGCTGGAGTTCGTCGGCCAGGCCCTGCTGGAGGAGCTGGGTGTGGACGGTGCCGCCGCCCTCGACCATGAGGCGCCGTACGCCCCGTACGTCGTACAGGTGCTCCAGCAGCGAGTGCCAGTCGAGGTCGGCGCCGAGGGAGACCACGTCGGCGGCGATGCCGAGGCCGCTGGCCCGCCGCGCACCCTCGTCCGTCGTGTAGACGATCTTCTCGCCGCCGGTGTGCCAGAACCTCGCGTCCGGGTCGAGGTCGCCGGTCGCGGTGACCGTGACCTTGAGGGGGTACTCGGAGCGGCCGGCGGCGACCCGGGCCGCGCGCCGCTGCGCGGAGTTGACCAGCAGCCGCGGGTTGTCCGCGCGGATCGTGCCGGCGCCGATCAGGATGGCGTCGACGGAGGCCCGTACCTCGTCGACCCGGTCGAAGTCGGCCGGGGAGGAGAGCAGCAGTCGGTCGGGGCCGGTGTCGTCGAGGTAGCCGTCGAGGGAGACGGCGGCGGACAGCAGGACGTGGGGGTACGGCATCGGACGCGCTCACTCTCGGCGGCGGGCTGTGAACTGGACGCTTGGTTAAAGTTTGAAACAAACCTACACTGGGTGTATGACGACTCGCTGGCTCACCTCGAAGGAGCAGCGCGCCTGGCGCGCGTACATCGCGGCGACGCACCTCCTGGAGGACGCGATCGACCGGCAGCTCCAGCAGGACGCCGGCATGCCGCATCTGTACTACTCGATCCTGGCCAACCTCTCCGATGCGCCGGAGCGCAAGCTGCGCATGACTGATCTCGCCGAGAAGTCGAAGATCACCCGGAGTCGGCTGACGTACGCCGTGACACGGCTGGAGAAGGACGGGCTGATCCGGCGCGAGGACTGCCAGTGGGACAAGCGGAGCAGCTTCGCCCTGCTGACCGACGCGGGCATGGCGGTCCTCGAGCGCACCGCGCCGGGGCATGTGGAGACGGTGCGGGCGGCGGTCTTCGACCATCTCTCCGAGGAGCAGGTGGACCAGCTGGAGGAGATCAGCTCGGTGATCGTACGGGCGCTGGAGGGGGCCGAGACCCCGCGGCCGACGTCCGACGAGGTGCCGTGGCGGCGGCGGTCGTCACCCTGTTCCGGTTCGTGAACCCGGAATTCGCGAAACCGTACGGAAATCTGTTGCTTCAAATTTAAAGCATGAGGTAGGGTTCCAGCCGTGGATCTGCTTCAAATCTGAAGCAGGGCCCGCGACGTCCCGTACCGGGACAGCCGTCCTGCACCCGGACACTGGAGAACCCGATGACCGACCACCCCGCCGCCACCCAGCGCGCCCGCGTCCGGGTCCCGCTGCGCTTCAACGACGGCTACAGCGTCGACGCCGAGCTCGTCACCTTCCATGGCCTGGCCGACGGCCAGGAGCATGTCGCCGTCGTCCTCGGCGACCCCGCCCCGGGCACCCTCCCGCTGGTCCGCCTGCACTCCGAGTGCCTGACCGGCGACGTCTTCGGCTCCGCCCGCTGCGACTGCGGACCCCAGCTGCGCGAGGCCGTCGAGCGCATCGCCGACCGCGGTGGCGTCCTGCTCTACCTGCGCCAGGAGGGCCGCGGCATCGGCCTCTACAACAAGCTCGACGCCTACGCCCTGCAGGACCAGGGCCTGGACACCTACGAGGCGAACGCCGCCCTCGGCCTCCCCGAGGACGCCCGCGACTACACCGCCGCCGCCCAGATGCTGTCGGCCCTCGGCCTCGACGAGCTCGACCTGCTCTCCAACAACCCGGACAAGGCCGAGCAGTTGCGTGGCCTCGGGATCACCGTCCGCGACCGCGTCCCGACCGGTGTCTTCAGCACCGCCCACAACGTCCGCTACCTGCGCGCGAAGGTCCTGCACACCCAGCACACGCTCCCGCTGGCCGAGTTG
Organism: Streptomyces sp. NPDC007901; assembly: GCF_042959465.1. Classification (NCBI taxonomy): domain Bacteria; kingdom Bacillati; phylum Actinomycetota; class Actinomycetes; order Kitasatosporales; family Streptomycetaceae; genus Streptomyces; species Streptomyces sp. NPDC007901. The sequence goes on from NZ_JBIBKW010000025.1 coordinate 19,890, forward strand.
ACGGAGCTCAACGCGGGCTGAGCCCCGCCATGGCCCGGCGCGGCCCGGCCGGATGTGCTGGCAACGAAGGCGCACGCACCCCCGGTGAAGGAGCCTTGGTGGACGACCGGCTGGCACGCGTTCTCGACGACCTCCACCGCGAGGGGCGGTCCCACGACGGCCCGCTGGCCGACCGGCTGCGGCGCCTGCGCAACATGACCCCGGATGCCGCCCGGCTGATCGCGACCCTGATCCGCGCCCGGCGCGCCACGTCCGTCCTGGAGATCGGCACCTCCAACGGCTACTCGGCGATCTGGGATCCGATCAGCCCGGTACCGCCTATGACCGCGATCTCCAAGACGTACCTTTCATCGGCCTTTTTCCGCAATACCACTCTTTTTCCGCAATATGGCACGGCAAGCTCTGTGGGCACGGCAAGAAACGGCACCTCGACGGGGCCGGACCGGGCAGGGCAGGGCGGTGTCAGGGGCCGTCGACGAAGGTGACCGTCTCGCCGAGCGGCGCCCGGGTCGTGCGGGGAGCGCGTTCCGTGACGTCCTCGAAGCCGATCGACATGCCGCAGAAGAGGATGAGCCCCTCCGGGGGCGACACGATCTCCGCGACGGTCCGGTGGAACTTCGCCCACGCCATCTGCGGGCAGCTGTGCAGCCCTTCGGCGCGCAGCAGGAGCATGACGGTCTGCAGAAACATGCCGAGGTCGGACCACTGGGGCCGGCCCATGTCCCGGTCGACGTAGCAGAACAGGGCGGCGGGCGCGCCGAAGCAGTCCCAGTTCCCGGCGGCGGCCCGCTGGCGCGCCTCCAGGTCCTCGCGCGCGATGCCGAGCGCGCCGTAGCGCTGCTCACCGAAGGCGGAGCGGCGCTCGCGGTACGGCGACTTCAGCACGGGCGGGTACTGCTCGTACTCCGGCTCGTCCCAGGGGTCGCCCGCGGCCAGGCGCTCACCGGCCCGCTTCTTGAGCTCGGCCAGGGGTGCGCCGGTCAGCACATAGACATGCCAGGGCTGGATGTTCGATCCGGACGGCGCCCAGGCCGCGGCGGAGAGCACCCGCTCCAGGGTCTCCCTCGGGACGGGCCGGTCGGCGAACGCCCGCACCGCCCGTCGGCTCGCGACCGCCTCGTAGACGTCCATGAGTGCCGACCTCCGTCCGCCCCCCTTAGTCTCACTCAATATGGTATCACTCGATACCATCTCGGGTAAGACGGGTCAGCAGCTCCGCCAGCTTCTCGGGTTCGCCGGGCTCCAGCTCCGCGACCAGGCGCTCGGCGAACGGCTCCGCCGCCACATGGACCGCGTCGAAGAGCTCCCGCCCCTCAGGGGTGATCTCCACCGCCCTCGCCCGCCGGTCCCCCGGAACGGCCTTGCGCACGGCGAGCCCCTTGCGCTCCAGGTCGTCCACGACCCGCATGATCCCCGCCTTGTCCGACCCCGTCGCCGCCGCCAGGTCCCGCTGCACCGTGGCCCCGCGAGCGACCAGCTCGATCAGCACCGCGAAGTGCCGCAACTCGACACCGAACGGCCGCAGCGCCTCCCCCATCACCGCGGCCGCATGCCAGTGCGCGCGGCGCAGCAGCAGGCCGAGGGCGAACGGCGAGACATCCCCGGGGCGGTCGGTCGCATGCGGGACAGCGGCGGAGGCGGAGGCGGGCGCGGCGGGCGGGTGCGGAACATCGGTGGCCATGGCGCCAGATTACTTCGCTCGATACGGTATCGAATGAAACCAACTGCTTCCGGGTGCAGGTCAGTGGATGTGGGGGCCCTCGGACGGCCGCCGGAGGCCCGCTGACGGGGCGAGTGGCTACACGGACGTCGTGGAGCGGCCGGCCATCAGATGGTCGACGAGGGCCAGCAGCACATCGCGGCCGTCCGACCGGTCCCGGGCGTCGCAGAGCACCAGCGGCACCTGGGGGTCCAGGGCGAGTGCGCCGCGGATCTCCTCCGCGGTCCGGTCCCGGACGCCGTGGAAGCAGTTGACGCCGACGACGAAGGGGATGCCGCGGCTCTCGAAGAAGTCGATCGAGGCGAAGCTCACCTCCAGCCGCCGGGTGTCGACCAGGACCACCGCGCCCAGCGCCCCGTTGACCAGGTCGTTCCACATGAACCAGAAGCGCTCCTGGCCAGGCGTGCCGAACAGGTAGACCACGAGGTCGCCGCTGATGGTGATCCGCCCGAAGTCCAGTGCGACGGTGGTCGTCACCTTGCTGTTCAGGCCCTCCAGGTCGTCCACGCCGTCGCTGGCCCGGGTCAGGTACTCCTCGGTGTGCAGCGGGGCGACCTCGCTCACCGCGCCGACCAGGGTCGTCTTCCCGACGCCGAACCCGCCGGCGACCAGGATCTTGACCGCCAGGGGGGCGGTGCCGGGCACGTGCTCAGAGCCTGCGTAGTCCATTTCTCACCGCCTCAAGGATGGTCATGTCAGAAACGTCGCCCGGCTGGGCGAGCGGCCGTGGCGAACGGGCCCACATCTGCCCGGAGTCGACCAGATCGCCGATGAGGATCTTGGTCAGTGACACCGGGAGGCCCAGTTCGGCGGCGACCTCCACCACCGCCTTGGAGTCGCGGCACAGCGCGAGGATCGTGCGGTGCTCCGGCTGCATCCCGCGCACCGCGAGCGCGGGATGCGCGGTGGCCTCGGGGACCGTCGTCACCAGGGTGATCAGCGTCAGATCCGCCCGCTCGGGGGCGGTGCGCCCGCTGGTGATCGTGTAGGGACGGACCAGTTGCTCGTCGGCGTCATCGTCGTCGAACCCCTCGGTCCAGTGCCTCATCCGGCTCTCCCGGTGTCGTCCGACGGCGGTGTCCGCGCGTCGGTGCCCAGCCGCTGGCCGACCTGCTGGACGAGGGTGTGCATCGCGACGCTCATCAGCTCGGCGTCGACCTCCTGGGAGGCGATCACCGCCAGGTGGGTGCCACGCCCCGCGGAGATCACGAACAGCCACAGGCCGGCCATCTCGACGATGACCTGGTGGACCGGGCCGCCGCCGAAGAGCTGCCCGGCGCCGCGGGCGAGGCTCTGCTGGCCGGTGGCGATCGCGGCGAGCCGCTCGGCGTCGGAGCGGTCGATGGTCCGCGAACGGCTGATCACCAGGCCGTCGTCCGAGAGCACGATGGCGTGCCGGGTGCCCGTCACCTGGTCGACCAGGCCGTCCAGAAGCCAGTCCAGGTCCACGTCGGTGGCCGTCGTTCGCTGCGTCATTCTCGATCATCCGTCCTAGGAGAGGCAGGCCGGCTGGGAGAGGCGGGCCCTTCACCGTTGCCGTTGCCATCGCCGTTGCCGACGCCATCGCGGCTGCCGTGGCCATCGCGGCTGCCGTAGCCGTAGCCGTTGGTGTGACCGTCGCTGTCGCCGGTGCCACCGCCGAAGTCGGCCGCGGTGCCGCCGTCCGAGTCGCCCCCGCCCCGGGCCAGCCGGGACTGCCGGGACTGCCGCTGGAACGCGCCGATCGTGGCCCCGGACCGGCCGGACCGGCCGGGGAGCGTCCAGAGGTCCGGCTCGGCCGGCTCGGCCTGCTCCTCCGGTGCCGCCGGGAGCTGGAGCTCGGGCGCCAGGCTGGCCTGGCGGACCCGCTGGGGCAGCGGCCGCGCCTCGGCCGGCGCGGGCGGGGACACCTCGTGTTCGTCCGGGGGCCGCAGACCGGAGGCGGCGGTGACGTTCGCCATCGCGTGTCCCCTGGCGCGGACGGGCAGCTGACCGCCCTCCTGCGGGGCCCGCGAACCGATACCGGCGTCGTGCGGATGCCGCCTCGGACCGGGCTGGTACGACGGGGCCTCCGGGGGGAGCTCGGCCCACTGGGGCGCCGTACCGGGCCGGTCCACCACCACCTGCTCCGGCAGCAGCACGATCACCCGGGTGCCGCCGAAGGCGGACGGCCGCAGCTCCACCCGCAGGCCGAGGCCCGCCGACAGCCGGGCGACCACGTACAGGCCGAGCCGCACGTCGTCGGCCTGGGTCATCACGTCGAGCTGTGGTGGCGTCTCCATCAGGGCGTTGGCGGCGGCGTACTGCTCGGGCTCCATGCCCAGGCCGCGGTCCTCGATCTCGACCGCGATGCCCCGGCTGACCGGCGCGGCCCGTACCTCGACCGGGGTCGGCGGCCTGGAGAAGGCGGCGGCGTTCTCCATCAGCTCCGCCAGGATGTGCACCAGCGGGCCCACCGCCCGCTCGGACACCCAGGCCTCGTCCTCCACGTCGATCGAGATCCGCCGGTAGTCCTGCACCTCGCTCTGCGCGGCGCGCAGCACGTCGAGCAGCCGGACCGGCTTGTGCCAGCGGCGCTGCGGCTGGCCGCCGCCGAGGATGACCAGGTTCTCCTCGTAGCGGCGCAGCCGGGCGGTGAGGTGGTCCAGGTCGAACAGGCCCTCCAGCACCTCCGGGTCGTCGTGGGTGCGTTCCAGCTCGTCCAGCTTGCGCAGCTGGAGGCCGATGAGGATCTGGGTGCGGCGGGCGATCCGCTGGAGCAGGCGCTCGAAGCCGCGGTGCTGTTCGGCCTGCCGGACGGCGGTGGACACGGCGCTGCGGCTGGCCGCGTTCAGGGCCCGGCCGAGCTCGCCGAGCTCGTCGGGGGTGGGCTCGACCAGCCGGACCTCGCGGTCCACGTCGACGTTCTCGCCGCGCTCCAGCCGGGACACCACGTCGGGCAGCCGCTGCTGGAGCTCCACCGCTTCCTCGCGCAGGGCGTGGATGCGCCGGCGCAGGACGGTGGTGAGGCGCCAGCTGGTGATGATGACCAGCACCACGGCGAGCAGGCCGATGGCGCTGACGATGAGCAGGGTCCGCTGGAGCCGGCTGACGCTGTCGGAGGCGACCTTGTCGAGGTGCGCGACCCGGACCTGGACCAGGTTCAGCAGCCGCGGGTAGCCGGCGTCCACCGAGCTGCGCCACTGGGTGTGGATCTGGCCGAGCACCAGCTCGCCCTGCGAGTGGTGCGGGCCGGCGACGATGACCTGCTCCTCCAGGTTCTGCTTGGTCGCCCATGACCTGGCCGCCGTCAGCTCTTCGTACGCGTCGCGTTCGGCGCCGCTGAGGGTGAGGGCGGCCCGCTGGAGCAGGTACTCCTGGGCGCCGACGGCATCGACGAACACGTCGTACTCGTCGACCTTCAGATGCCCGGTCTGCCAGTCGCGGCCGAGCAGGGCGTCCTCGCGCCCGATCATGTCGATGGCGCCGTAGAGGTCGACGGTGGTGTGCGCCAGCAAGGTCACGTCGGCGTTACTGCTGCGGCCCAGCGCGGTGAAGACGGTGATCAGCGAGTCGACGGTGCCGTTGTAGTAGTCGAACGCCGCCTTCTTGCCGGCCGACCCGGTGTCCACCGCCTTGCGCTGTGCGGGGAGCCGGTCGAGATCGCGCACGGTGTCGGCGAGGGCCGTGCCGAGTCCCTGCTGCCCGTGCGAGGTGCTCTCGGCCGCCACCCGACGGAAGCCGGTCACCGCCTTGTCGGTCGCCGCGCGCGCGGCGGCCAGCTTGCCGCGGGTGTCGGCACCGGGGTCGGCCTGCGCCTCCGCCGTGAACCTCCGCTCCTCTCCGAGGGACTGGAAGAGGGCGGACGACGGCCGGCTCAGGGAGACGGTCAGGTCGCTCTGGGCCTTCTCCGACTGCCAGCGGGTCGCCAGCTGGTACGTACTCAGACCCCACAGGGGCGCGAGCGCGAGGCTCGGTACCACCACGAGGACGATCAGAACGGTCCGCAGGGGCAGTCGACGGGCGCCCCCACCAGGCCCGACCGCCCCTGAGGGCACATCAGCCGACGTCGGTTCAGCCTCGTCTGCTGGCTGGTTCTCGGCGGCCGTACTTCTGGTTCGCCTACCCCCGAACCCGCCCAATCCGGTCACCTTAGTGACACTCCCCCCACCGTTTCGCGCATTCATGAGGAAAAAATCGCCCAAGTCCGGCGACTGGTGGGCCGATAGTAGTCAGATTCAACGGGGCCCGTAAGCCCTTTGCCGTACCCCGCGGATCCGGCTTTCGGGAGTTCATTTCCCGGAGCCCGCCGGGCAGTTGGCACGTGCGAAGTAAGCCCCCGGAAACGGGCTCGCCCCCAGCTCGAGTACCTCCGAGCTGGGGGCGATGCGGTAGGCCGTGTGGGACTCGAACCCACAACCAATGGATTAAAAGTCCACTGCTCTGCCAATTGAGCTAACGGCCCAGGCGATGTTGCCTCCCCGAGCATAGCCGGACGGAGCCGTGTCGCCGATCGGGTATCGGGGTCACGGCCGCGTCACGCGGCAGAAGTGGGACGGAAGCAGGGCGGATGCGGGACGGATGCGGGACGGAAGTGGTCCGGAGGGTCAGAGATCGACCAGTTTGGCGGTGTCCTCCTGGCGGGCCGCGCCGCTCGGCCGGAGGAACCAGTGCCGGGCCGAGACCTGCCACCAGATCGCGGCGAAGCCGAGGACCGCGAGGACGGCGACCGGGGCGTAGTTGAAGGACTTCCAGGTGACCGGGGAGACCTGCGGCAGCATGAAGAGGACGGTGATGATCCCGACCCAGGTCACCGACACCACGCCGACGACGAGTGACCAGCGGCCCAGATGCCACGGCCCCCGCTGGAACGCCGCGCCCTTGCGCACCCGCAGCAGCGTCGGGATCACGTACGCCACGTACAGCCCGATGACCGCGATCGAGGTCACGGCGGCGTAGGCCGTGTAGTTGATCAGGTAGGGGAGGCCGAGGGCCAGCGCGGAGAACGCCGCCAGCCAGACCGCCGCCACGGGGGTGCGGGTACGGGGACTGACCGTGCGCCAGACACGGGAGAAGGGCAGCGCGCCGTCCCGTGAAAAGGCGTAGATCATCCGGCTGTTGGCGGTGACCGAGGCCATTCCGCAGAAGAGCTGGGCGCCGATCACGACGAGCAGCAGAAGCTTGCCGGTGGTGGCGCCGAGCGCGTCCAGGAGGATCTGGGCCGGGGGCGCGCCGGTCGGGGACTTCAGCTCCTTGTCGTAGGACTGGATGGCGAAGGTGAAGCCGAGGAGCAGGACGAAGCCGGCTATCCAGGACGTCCAGATCGAGCGGACGATGCCCTTCGGGCCGGCCGTCGAGGCGTCGTGGGTCTCCTCGGTCATGTGGGCCGAGGCGTCGTAGCCCGTGAAGGTGTACTGGGCCATCAGGAGGCCGAGCAGGACCACGTACGGGCCGCTGCTCCAGCCCGTCTCGTTGACGAACTTCGTGAAGACGAAGGACGCCGACTGGTGGTGGTCGGGGACGAAGGTCAGCGCGCCGACGATCACCGCGACGCCCACCACGTGCCACCACACGCTCACGCTGTTCAGGAGCGCGACGATGCGGACGCCGAAGGTGTTCAGCAGGCCGTGCAGCAGCAGGATCCCGGCGAACAGGAGAATCGTCCGGCCCGGGGTGACCTCGAAGTCGAACTGCAGGTTCAGGTACGCGCCCAGGAAGGACGCGGCGCCGAAGTCGATGCCCGCCGTCACCGCCACCTGGCCCAGCACGTTGAACCAGCCCGTGAACCAGGCCCAGGCCGCGGCCGAGCGGGGCGGGGCCAGACGGTGGGCCCAGAAGTAGAGGCCCGCCGAGGTCGGGTACGCCGAGCAGATCTCGGCCATCGAGAGACCCACGAAGAGGGTCATGAGCCCCACGGCCACCCAGCCCCAGGTGATCACGGCCGGGCCGCCGGTGATCATGCCGAAGAGGTAGAGGGTGAGGCAGCCGGAGAGGACCGAGATGATCGTGAAGGAGACCGCGTAGTTCGAGAAGGCCGACATACGGCGGGCGAGGACCTGCGTGTAGCCGAGCTGGGCCAGCTGTTCCTCGTCGGAGAGCACCTTGCCTGTCGCGTGAGCCGCGTCATCTGTCATGCCCCCAGCATTTCCCTCACCGGAGGCGTGACATGCGTCACAACTTGGCTAGAAAAGGCCCTTGTAGTACTGCCAGCCCGTCCCGATCTTCACCCGCGCCGCGAACGTCCCCTTGCCGGTCCCGGTCATCCGGTACAGATTCCCCGCCGTGTCCCGCGCGACCAGGTCGTTCTTCCCGTCCCCGGTGATGTCCCCGACCCCGACGACCACGTTGTACGACGACCCCCACCCGCTCGCGATCTTCACCCGCCCGCCGAACCCGCCCTTCCCGGTGCCGTAGTACCGGTACAGGTTGTCCGCCTTGTCCTGCGCGACCAGGTCCCCGACCCCGTCCCCGTTCAGGTCACCGGCGCCGACCACCTTCTTGTACGTCTTCCAGTTGTCGTACAGCTTCACGCGCGCCGACAGCTTGCCCGCGCTGGTGCCCTTGTACAGGTAGACCGCGCCGGTGGAGGCGTTGCGGACGATCAGGTCGGGGCGGCCGTCCCGGGTGAGGTCGCCCGGGGCGGTCAGGACGTCGTACTGCTTCCAGCCGGTGCCCAGGGTCGTGTGCGGGGACGACGTCGCCAGGGCGTTGTCGCAACCCGGCTTGTACAGCTGCAGGGTGCCGTCGCTCCGCCGGATCAGGACGTCGTTGCAGTCGTCGCCGTTCAGGTCGCCGATGGGCACGGCCCGCAGCGCGGTGGACCAGCCGGCGGCGACGGACCAGGCGGCGAACTTTCCGTCGCCCGTGCCGATGTGGAACCTGAACTCGCCGTTGGAGTTGAGGGTGAGCAGGTCACCGAGGCCGTCCGAGCCTCCGACGTAGTCATGGTGCGCCGCTCGCCCGTGGAGCAGCCGGACCGAGCCCTGGAACGAGAGCGGGGCGCCCACGCCGTCCGCCGGAGTGATCGACAGCGTCCAGTCGTACGGCCCGCTGGGCAGCAGCCCGGCACCGGCCACGCCGGACCAGCCGACGTTCAGCGTGCCGCGCGCGGGGCCCCCGGTCACGGTGTCGACGACCTTGCCGGTCGCCTTGGAGCGGACGGTCAGCGTCCAGCCCGCGGCCGGTTTCGACAGCGGCACCCGGGTGAGCGGGTAGACGGCCGGATCGGTCTGCCGCGCCTCCAGCTGGGCCGCGCGGTACACCGGGCCCAGCAGGCGCAACGGCTGCTGGGTCACCCCGGACGGCACCAGGTGCACCTGCTCCCTGCCGTCCACGTAGGCCGCGTTCGCGCCGGACTCGTCGACCGTCCAGCGCACGTCCCGCTGGGAGACGCCGGTGTCGGGCAGGTCGCCGATCGCCCGGCTCGCCGCCGTGCCGTCGGCGACCGTGGTGAGGACCAGCCGCCCGGCCGCCTTGTCGTGGGTGACGACGTACCCGTCGCCGAGCTTCGCCTCGTCGGCCGGGACGGGCACGGACTTCTTCGCCGTACGGTCGTACACCCCGGCCTTGTCCCCGCAGTTCCAGTACAGCCAGCGGCCCAGCGCCTGGAGTTCGGTGGGCGCGCAACCGGCGTCCGTGGTCAGGGTCTCGACGGTCTTCCGCTGCGTCAGGTCGTAGGCGGTGACGGTGCCGGGGGTCGCGCCCGCGCTCCACAGCAGGTCGCCGGAGAGGGCGGCGGGGCCGGCCGCGAGGGTGCGGACCGGGGCGCCCGCGTCGCCGGCGCGGTAGACGAACTGCTGGCTGGAGGTCGTGTAGAGCACGTACGCGCCGGAGACGTCGGTGATTCGGCCGCCCGCCGTGACGCTGTGCTCCCAGAACACGCCGGGGCCGCTCGCCCTGATCCGGTCGTACTGACCCGACTCCCGCTGCAGCCACACGGCCGATCCGTCCGGAGCGCCGTACAGCTGCGAGCATCCGGGATCCGTCGCCGGGCAGGAACCCACCAGCACACTGGACCCGCCGTACGACGAGCGCGGCCCGAACGTCGGTGTCCCGGTCGCGGCGACGGTCCGCGCGTACGCGTCGCGGTAGCCGTTGCTGGGGTCGGCGACGACGAGCGTCCCCTGGTCCAGGGCGAGCCCCTGGATCTTGTACGGCGGTTTCGGCAGCGCCTTCAGCTGGGTGACCGTCGGCTCCCCGGTCGGCCCGGGGAGGATGCGCTGCACCCCCCAGTCGTCGGCGGGCCGGCCGGTGCGGCCCACCGCCAGGGCCCCGCCGTCCGAGGCGGCGGCGATGCCGGTGTTCGACGAGGGCAGCAGCACCTTCGAGGGACCGCCGGCGATCGGCTGGGCGCGCACGGCCGTACCGGGCTGGGTCAGCAGCCAGTCCCCGACGACCGCGAGGCCCTGCGCGGGGATCGTGCCACCGTTGTCCAGCGTGACCGCGACCGGGGCGGCCGACAGATCGGCGCGGGAGTACACCTGCACCGTGGCGTCGCCGGTGTTGAAGAGCACGACCCGGTCGGCGGTGACCTGCGCGTTCAGGTAGACCTTGGCACCGGGCGGGGTCCAGCCCCGGACCTGCCCGGTGTGCGGGTCGACCATGACCGCCGTGTAGGAGCCGCCGCCCGACCGGCCGGCCTGGAACAGCAGCCCGTCCGCGTCGCCGCCCTTGGGCTGCCCGAGGACGTACCCGTCGGGCACCCCGGTCACCGGCACGTCCCGGGTGGAGCCGTCGTCCTGCGGGAACAGCAGGTGCATCTCGCGGGTCGTCGTGCCGTTCTCGTCGGTCACCTGCCGGTAGGCCACCGCCAGGTCGGCATAGGCGGTGAGCAGGCTCAGCCCCTCGGGGGTCCGGATCGTCCGGGTGGTGCCGTCGGCCGCGTTCCACAGGTCGACCCGGCCGTCGGCGTACCGGTAGGCGAGGACGTCACCGCCGGCCGTCGCGTAACTGGTGTACCCCGTCGGGTGGACCACCGGCGTCGAGGTGCCGTCCGAGTACCGCGTCCAGACCAGCCCGGCGCCCTCCAGGCTGTGGAACACGCCCTGCGCACCGGCACCGTCGTGCCCGGCGTAGGTGGACTTGCCGTAGAGCGCGCCGGACGTGTACGTGCCGCGCAGGGTCGCCGGTACGACCGTCTCCTGCGCGGTGTCGGCGACGGCGGCCGGCATGGGCAGCAGCGGGCTCAGTCCGGCCGCCAGTACGGCGGTCGCGGCGACGAGACGCAGGCGTGCGGGAGCACGACGTACCACGAAGAGTCCCTCCCCAGGAACGGTGACGGGTTCGGCACCGCTCACTCCGGCGCCCGCGGCCCCCCCGGCCTGCTCACCCCTCACACAACTGTGCTGACTTTACAGCTCGTTCACAGATCCTGGGAAACTCTTTGCCATCGGAGACCGCCGGCCGGAAACGCCGAGGCCCCCACCGGCGGGGTGCCGATGGGGGCCTCGGGGACGGCTCACGGAGTGTCAGCCGTTCATGAAGGTGTGTCAGCCGTTGCGCTTCCAGCGCGGCTTGTCGTCGCGGCGGCCGAAGGAGCCGGAGCCGGAGGACGAGCCGCGGTGGTCGTCACGGCGGCCGTAGGGGCGCTCGTGGCCGGGGCGGTCGTGGCTGCCGCCGCGGAAGGGCGGGCGGTCGTCACGGCGGTCGCGGTTGAACGGACGGTCGCTGCCCCGGTGGCCGGACGGACGGTCGTCGCGGCGGAAGCCGCCACGGTCGTCACGGCGCTCGAAGGAGCGGCCACCGCGGTCGTCACGGTCACGGTCGAAGGAGCGGCCACCGCGGTCGTCACGGCGCTCGAAGGAACGGCCGCCACGGTCGTCACGACGCTCGTCGCGACGGAAGCCGCCCCGGTCGTCACGACGGTCGCGGTTGAACGGGCGGTCGTTGCGGTCGCGGTCGAACGGACGGCGGTCGTCACGGCGGTCGTCACGCCGTTCGAAACCGCGCTCGCGGTTTTCCCGGCGCTCGAAGGGGCGGCCGCCACGGTCGTCACGACGCTCGAAGGAACGGCCGCCACGGTCGTCACGACGCTCGTCGCGACGGAAGCCGCCCCGGTCGTCACGACGGTCGTCACGGCGCTCGAAGGAACGCTCGCGGTTCTCCCGCACCGGCTCCTGCTCCGCCGCCGCCACGGTCTCATCGACCACGGTGGCCTCGGCCACGGCCTGCGCCTCGGCCACGGCCGTCTCCGGGTCCTCGCCGCGCTCGCGGGCGACCCGGGCGACGAGGCGGTCGGCCTCCTCGCGCAGCTCGGCGGCCCGGCGCTGCGCCCGCTCCAGCTCCTTGGTGAGCTGGGCGACCTCGCGCTCGGCCTGCTGCGCCGCGTTGCCCGCGGACTCGGACTGGACCTCGGTCATCGAACGGGCGCCGGTGATCTCGGCGACCTCGGGCTCGAAGGCCGTACCGGAGTTGATGATGTGACGCCCGGCGTCGACGCCCGCGTCCTCCATGAGGCGGAAGATCTGGCGGCGCTGGTGCGGCAGGGAGAGCGAGACGACCGTGCCGGTGCGGCCGGCGCGGGCGGTGCGGCCGGCGCGGTGCAGGTAGTCCTTGTGGTCGCCGGCCGGGTCCACGTTCAGGACCAGGTCGATGCCGTCGACGTGGATACCGCGGGCGGCGACGTCGGTGGCGACGAGGACGTTGACGTAACCGTCCTTGAAGTCCGCCAGGGTCCGGGTCCGGGCGCCCTGGGTCATGCCGCCGTGCAGCGCGTCGGCCTTCACACCGGAGTCGCGCAGCTGCTCGGCGACGCGGTCGGCGCCCAGCTGGGTGCGGACGAAGATGATCGTGCGGCCCTTGCGGGAGGCGATCGCGGCGGTGACCGGCGCCTTGTCCTTGGGCTTCACGATCAGGATGTGGTGGGACATGGTCGTCACCGCGCCCTGGGCGGCGTCGACCTCGTGCGAGACCGGGTCGACCAGGTAGCGCTTGACCAGCGTGGAGATCTCGTTCTCCATGGTCGCGGAGAAGAGCATGCGCTGGCCGCCGGCCGGGATCTGGTCGAGCAGCTCGGTGACCTCGGGCAGGAAGCCCAGGTCGGACATCTGGTCGGCCTCGTCGAGAACCGCGATCTGCACGTCCTCCAGCGAGCAGGCGCCGCGGTTGATGATGTCGCGGAGCCGGCCCGGGGTGGCGACGAGGATGTCGACGCCGCGCTCCAGGGCGTAGATCTGGTTGCCCATCGACGTACCGCCGCAGACGACCTTCATCTTCAGGCCGACGACGTCGCCGTAGGGCTGGAGGGCGTCCGCGACCTGCATCGCCAGCTCACGGGTGGGCGTGAGGATGACGGCGCGCGGACGCTTCTTCTCGGTCCGGCCGCCGGCCAGCGTGGCCAGGGTGGGCAGACCGAAGGAGAGGGTCTTGCCGGAGCCGGTGCGGCCGCGGCCGAGGATGTCCTTGCCGGCCAGGGCGTCCGGGATGGTCGCGGCCTGGATCGGGAAGGGGGTGGTCACGCCGTTCTGCGCGAGCTTGCGCACAACGCCCTCGGGGAGACCGAGGTCGGCAAAGGTGGTCTGGGGGGTGGTGTCGGTGGTGTCAGCGGTCTCCTCGGAGACCTCGGTGACCTCGGTCACCAGATCGTCGTCCTGGTTGTTCTCGGACACGACAAACTGATCAGTACTGGACACGGACATGCGAATGCGAAACCTTCCGGAGTCTCTTCGGCACGCGCCCGTCAACTCCGTGATTCGCTCACGACCGCCTCAATGCGGTCCGCCACGGCAAGGGAGAGTACGCGCCACACGGCGCGCTCTGCAGTGGCGCCGGGCAAATGGGATCAAACGATCTACCACCATACGCACCCAACACCCCCCAAGGCAAACCGAGCCCCAACATCGCAGCTCACAGCGGGTTTGCCACGGCCCTACAGACCAGACGCGCGGTCTTACGCACGTCACAACACCCGAACCCGCCCACTTCTTCCGCGCTCCTCCGCAGACGCCCCCGCCACGCCCCCTACGCCGGTGTCCCCGCCGCCGGCGCCGGCTCCCGCTGCACCAGCTGTGTTCCCGAGCCGTCCTCGTGCGCCGACGAGGACGGCTCGGCCGACGGCGGGTCCGTCACGGGGGGCGGCGGCGTGGGGGAGTCCGGGGGCGGCGTGGGCGATGCCGCCGGCGGCATCGGTGTCACCGGCGCCCCCGTGGGCCCGGCCGGCGATCCCGGCGGCGCGCTCTGCCCCGGCTTCACCGGCACGGCCGGCGCCGCACTGGACCCCTTCGTCGACTGCGCGGCCGCCGACGACGACTCCCCCGGCTTCGGCTTCCCCGCGTGCCCGCGCTTCCCGTCGACCACCTCACCGCCGTCCCCCGCGCCGCCCCCGCCGGACACCCCGGAGCCACCGTCGGCCTCGTCACCGCCCCGGTGCCCCGCGGAGTGCGACGGCTTGGCCTTTCCCGCGTCGTCCCCCACGTTCACACAGCCGGCGGCGGCCGCGACCGCCATCAGCGTGGCGGCCAGACGGACGGGTGTGTACAAGGGGCGCACGGCGGCCACCTCCGGGGGCGGAGAAAGAAGTCGTCCTGCCCAACTCCCGCCGCCCGCAAGAGGACACGCCGACCGCACCACCGGCGTACCGGTGGGTCGGCACCGACTTTGGTCGGCGTGCGCCCCGGCGCCCGCTACCTGAGTCGCGGAACCGCAGACCAAGCGCCGACGCGCGGGCGGCAGGGCCGGTGGCACCGTCGGTTCATGACCATGAGCGCAGACAGCACACCGCAGGCCGTGGGCGACTACGTGGACGCCACCGCCGGCGAACCGGACCGCAGGACGACCCCCGACAAACTGGCCGCCGTCGTCAGCCAGAAGGCGCTGTTCCCGCGGCGCGGCAGGATCGCCCTGCACCGGGACCGGCTGGTGCTCGGCGGCTGGGGCGACACCGGGGACCTGGTGCTGTGCCGGGCGGACATCACCTCGGTGGAGGTCACATTCACCGACCTGTACGGCCGTTTCATCGGCGGCCTGCTGAACGCGGGCAAGCCGCTGATCCTGGGCACCGTGCCCGCCGGGGAGCTCTACCTCCTCATCGACCGAAAGGAGTTGACGGAGACCACCGCCGACCGCGCCTGGGCCGCCCGCATCCGCTCCTGGCTCGGCGAGTGAGTACGGGCACCTTCGAGATCGAGGTCGGCCGCCGAGACCGAGGTCGGCCGCTCCGCCGCGGACCTCCGCCCGCCGACCGCGCGCTCCGCGTCACCCGACCCGCCCGCGCCCCCCGTCCCTGACAATGGCCCTGTGCTGGAGATGACACGCGAATCGTTCGAGGAACTCGTGAGCCAGGCCCTGGACCGGATCCCTCCGGAACTGACCCGGGTGATGGACAACGTCGCCGTGTTCGTCGAGGACGAGCCCCCGGCCGACGACCCCGAGCTGCTGGGCCTGTACGAGGGCACCCCGCTCACGGACCGCGGCGAGTGGTACGCCGGTGTGCTCCCGGACCGCATCTCGATCTACATGGGCCCGACGCTGCGCTACTGCGAGACCCCCGAGGCGGTGGTGCACGAGGTCGCCGTCACCGTGATCCACGAGATCGCCCACCACTTCGGCATCAACGACGACCGCCTTCACGAACTCGGCTGGGGCTGAGCCCGGGCGTCCGCATCGGCGGGCCGCGCCGGTCGCATAGGAGCCCGCAACCCTGGGCATACGGCACCAATGGCCCGAGCCCGAGCCCACGTCCGCCTCCCCGTCCTGGAACTCGCCGCCGAGCAGCACCGGTCGGCCGCCTGGAGCCGCGCCCTCGGCCTGCTGGCCGTGGTCCTCGTCGGCGCCTGGCTCGGTCTGCTGATCGTCGGGAACGTCCGCTCCCAGGTCGGCCCGATGGACACGACGATGACCCTGCGCCCGTCCCTCACCGGCGGCACGAAGATAAACGTCTCCCCGCTGGGCGCCCTCTACCTGGACACCCACACCGCGCCCGTCCGCCTCGACGTCAACGTCGACCAGCTCGACCCGGTCCGCTCCCAGGCCCTCGTCGACCACCCCGAGCGGCTCTCCGGCCTCCAGGACGAGGTCGCCCACGACGTCGAGCACGGCACCCTCGACCTGGCCGTACGCTCCTGCGTGGCCGTCGTCTCCGGCGCCACCGCCCTCGGTCTCGCCGTCTACCGCCGCCCGCGCCGCGCCCTGGCCGCCGGCGGCCTCGCCCTCGCCCTGCTCGCCACGTCCGGCGCGACCGCGTACGCCACCTGGAACCCCAAGTCGGTCCTGGAACCGAGGTTCTCCGGCCTGCTCTCCTCCGCCCCCGCCCTGGTCGGCAACGCCCGCAGCATCGTCACCGAGTTCGACGTCTACCAGAAGGAGTTGGCCCGCCTGGTGACCAATGTGACGAAGCTCTACGACGTCACCTCCACGTTGCCCGCCTACGCGCCGGACCCGGGCACCCTGCGTGTCCTGCACGTCTCCGACATCCATCTCAACCCGGCGAGCTGGAAGATCATCGCCTCGCTGGTGGAGCAGTACAAGGTGAACGTGATCGTCGACTCCGGCGACACCATGGACCACGGCACGGCGGCCGAGAACGGCTTCCTGGACCCGATCGCCGACCTGGGCGTGCCCTACGTCTGGGTGCGGGGCAACCACGACTCACCGCTCACCCAGCGTTATCTGCAGCGCATGAAGAACGTGCACGTCCTGGACGACGGCCGGGCCGAGACGATCGCCGGGCTGCGGTTCGCCGGGATCGGCGACCCCCAGTTCACCCCCGACCGCTCGACGGTCCCCGGCGGCGACGCGGCCGAGGAACAGGCCGGGGACCGCCTCGCCACGGCCCTGCGGGAGCAGCGGGCGGCGGACGCCCCGGTGGACGTGGCGATCGTCCACGAGCCGTCGGCGGCCCGGATGACGGACGGCGAGGTGCCCATCGTCCTGGCCGGCCACCTGCACCACGAGCAGACGGAGCTGCTGCCGCACGGCACCCGGCTCCGGGTGGAGGGCTCCACGGGCGGCAGCGGGCTGCGGGCGGTCGAGGGCAAGTACCCGGACCCCATCGAGGCCTCGGTCCTCTACTTCGACCGCGACTCCCGCCGCCTCCAGGCCTGGGACGAGATCAAACTGGGCGGGCTGGGCCAGACGACGGCCGAGGTCAGCCGCCACCTGCCGGAAGAGAACCTGCCAGGGGCCACCCCGTCCCCCTCGCCGAGCCCGTCACCCTCACGAGGCACCCCCGGCGCCCCGTCGCCCTCGGGGTCGTAAACCGTTTTGGCGATACTCCCCGCCATCCCATATGCTTCTCACGTCCCCGACGCGCTGAGGAAGCGCCCAGGCGGGCCGATAGCCCTCATCGTCTAGCGGCCTAGGACGCCGCCCTTTCAAGGCGGTAGCACGGGTTCGAATCCCGTTGGGGGCACGCAAGATCGTGTGCGACACTGTTGCACGCAAAGCTTGGTCCTGTGGAGCAGTTTGGAGTGCTCGCCACCCTGTCAAGGTGGAGGCCGCGGGTTCAAATCCCGTCAGGACCGCTGGGGTTTCACGTGAAACCTCGTGGCTGGGTAGCTCAGTTGGTACGAGCGATCGCCTGAAAAGCGATAGGTCGCCGGTTCGACCCCGGCCCCAGCCACAACAGACAGCCCCTCCGGGATTCCGGAGGGGCTGTTCTCATGCTCCGCCCGGCCGCCGGTGCCCCTTCCAGGTGCGGCGCATCAGCTCCAGCTTGTCGTAGAAGCCGGGGTCCGCGGCGATGGTGCCGGACGTGAAGGGGATGGGCAGCAGGAACGACGTCCCGTCGGTGCGGGTCACCCCGATCTGTGTGATCGTTCCGCGGCGGCCGCGCCCCGGGAGCTCGTGGATGCTCTCGATGTCCCTCCAGGCCACCCGTCGCCGCCCGGTCATGCCGCGGGTGCGCAGGCCCTGCGCGTCGATGCGTGTCGCACCCGTCGACATACCCACCAGCACCACGGAAATCGCCGTCGGTGCCAGTCCGAACGCGAGCCACAGGCCCACGGCGGCGCCCGTCCGGTGATCGGCCAGGAGCCTCCCGGCACTCGCCCCTGCCCACCCGGCCCACACCCCGACGAGCAGGGCGTTCCCCCACATCATCAAGCGCTGTCTGCCCGTGTACCGAAAGGCCGTCTCGTCCATCCGTGCAGTCTGGCAGCGGCCCGGCACCCGGCCTCCTTTTGAACAAGACGGGGGTGGATCATGGCCTTCCTTTGCGGTGGCGCTGCGACCATGACAGCTGCATGTCAACGCTGAACTGAACCGTCCTGGGCCCCAACCGGTCGTACGCTCAGGCTTGTTCACCCCCTCCGGCGTTCTCGTGACCGCACCGCGAACGCTCCCGGGAGACCTCGTGCACAGACCCCGCCCCGCCCTCGGGCTGCCCCTCGCCATGATCGTCGCGGCGGGGGTGATGAGCGGCCTGGGCACCGGGCCGGCGCTGGCGGATCCGGGGTCCGACGGCACGCTGTACGTCAACCATGACGTCGCGTGCAGCGACAGCGGGACCGGGACGCAGAGCCTGCCCTTCTGCACCGTGCAGGCCGCGGCGGACGTGGTGGAGCCGGGGGACACGGTCCTGATCCTGTCGCCGGACGACAAGCCGTACTCGGGCGCGGTGACCCTGAGCCGGTCGGGGACGAGTGACGCGCCGATCACCTTCACGGGGGCGCAGCCCGGTACGGCCGGCGGCCGGGCGGTGCTCTCGTGGCCCGGCTCCGCGACCGCGCTGACCCTGGACGCCGTCCACGACGTGCGGGTGGAATCGCTGGGCTTCACCAACGGCGGCGAGAACGGCGTGGCGGTGACGGGGTCCGAGGACGTGACCCTCGACCGGCTGGCGATCAACCACCCCGCCCTGTCGGTCCCCGCCACGGGGAGCGCGGTCAGCGTGGACGGCACCTCCTCGGACGTGACCGTGTCACGGAGCTGGATGGGCCCCTCGTACGCGTACGGCGTGCGGACGGAACCGGGAGCGGCCCGGGTCACCGTGACGACCAACGTGATCACCACGATGCGGCAGGGCGGGATCGTGGTGACGGGAACGTCCGGCGCGGACGTGACGAGCAACACGGTCCTGGCGCCGTGTGCCACCGGAATCTCGCTGACCGGCGACAGCTCCGGGGTGGTGGAGAACAACGTGGCCATCACCACGGGGTCGGCGCAGAGCACCACCTGCCCGGCGCCGGCCGATCCGCTCTACGCAGTGTCGGCCGACTCCACGGACCAGGTCACCGCCGACTACAACGTTGCGGCGAAGGACGCGGGCCCGTCCGCCCCGGCGCGCACCGAGTACTCCTGGGCCGGCACCTCCTACGCGACCAGCGCGGCGTTCCGGGCCGGGACCGGGCAGGCCGGTCACGACATCGACGGGCTCTCGCTGACCCTCGGGGTGCAGCCGTCCGAGCACTCCCCCCTCGTCGACTCCGCCGACGCCGCCGCGCCCGGCGAGCTCACCACCGACTACACGGGGCACCCGCGCGCCGACGACCCGCTCGTCGCCGACACCGGCACCGGTGCGCCGCACCCCGACCGGGGCGCCATCGAGCGGGAGGACGTGCTCACCATCCCGTCCACCGCCGCCCCGTCGCCGGCGAGCGGGATCGCACCGTTGGACGCCTCGGTGAAGACCGACGCCGTCAGTTCCTGGGGCGAGGCACTCACATATTCCGTCGACTTCGGGGACGGCAGCGCCGCCGTCACCGGCGCGGCGGGCGCTCCGATCGCCCACACGTACACCAAGCCGGGCCTGTACACCGCGCTCGTCACGGTCACCGACACCGACGGGACGAGCCGGACCCAGTCCTTCGGCTGGACCACCGTGGGGACGGCCACGCCACCGGCCGCCTCGCTGTCCGCGACCGCCGACACCACGAACGACGGCCAGACCGACGCGGGGTCCGCACGGTTCACCGTCCCGGAGCCGACGGACTCCTGGGAGGTCCTCAGCCGGGCTCTGGACTTCGGTGACGGCAGCCAGGAGCAGCTGGGCGACGGGGTCCGGCAGACGCTCCACCAGTACCCGGCCCCCGGCACCTACACGACCACCCTCACCCAGACGGACCGGCTCGGCCGCACCACCACCGCCAAGACCACCTTTCGCGCCGCCGACGCCTACGTCGCCATGACCCCGCAGCACGACACCGAGAAGACGATCGCCGCCCACGGTGTCCTGAAGCTCTCGGCGGCCACCCTGCGCGCCGACTCCGGCGGCGTGGACGCGGCCCAGCTCCAGATCGTCACCACCGGCGCCAGGGCGAGCGGCTCGCTCACCCTCTACACCGCCGGCACCACCCGTCCCGGCACGTCCACCATCGACTTCGAGCCCGGCCGGACGGCGCTCAACGAGGCGACGGTCAAGGTCACTCCGACCGGTTCGGTCGACCTCTACAACGGCAGTTCCGGCGCCGTGACGGTCGATGTCGCCACGGTGGGCCTCCAGTCGCACGCCCAGTACGCCGACACCTACCACCCGGTCACCCCGGCCCGCCTGCTGGACACCCGCACCGGCACCGGCGGTGTGCACACCCCGGTCGCCGGCGGCCACTCGGTCACCCTGACGGTCGGCGGCACCCACGGAGTCCCGGCCGGGGCGGCCGCGGTCGTGCTGAACGTCACGGCGACCACCACCAAGGCGTCCGGCGGCCTCACGGTCTCCACCCACGGCACCAGTGACTCCAGCGTGAGCGGCCCGTTCTGGACCACCGGACAGACCGCCTCCGCCCAGGTCGTGATCCCTCTGCAGGACGGAAAGATCGTCCTGCACAACGGCAGCAAGGCAGCGGCGAACCTCGTCGCGGACCTGGCCGGCTGGTACGGCACCACCGCGAACGGCTCGGAGTTCCTGCCCGTCACCCCCGTACGGGTCCTCAAGACCGCCAAGCTCGCCGCCCACGCCACCCTCAAGCTCAAGGTCACCGGCGCCCACGGCGTCCCCGCGACCGGAGTCACCGCCGTCGACCTGAACCTCACCGTGCCCTCCCCGGCCGGCAGCGGCTACCTGGTCGCCTACCCCGACGGCACCTCGCGCCCCGGCGTCTACTCCCTGAACTTCACCAAGGGACACACCACGGCCGACCGCGCGCTGGTCAAGGTCGGCACCGACGGCGAGATCGACCTCTACAACGCCGGTGCCGGCCCGGTGGACGTCACCGCCGACCTCCTCGGCGACTACGCCGTGTTCCCGGCAGGCTGAAGGAGACGGGATGGAACCCGAGTTCCACGGCTTCGAGATCGTCCGGCGCGGCTACGACCGCGCCCAGGTCGACGCCTACCTCGCACGACTGGCCGGGGACACGGTCCCCGACGCGCCTCCGGTCTTCGACATCGCCCGCCGGGGGTACGACCGGGCGCAGGTCGATGCCCGGCTGGCCGAGCTGAGGGAGCGCGGCGGCGGACTGTCCTGAACCGCCTTGGCGGCAGGGCCGCCCGGCGCTACTTTCTGCGGGTCGACACGTCACAAGGGTGGGGAAGATGAGCCAGGTCGAGGACATGCAGCTGGAGAAGAGCCGTGCGAGATACGGCCTTCTCGCGGTGGTCATCAGCAATCTCGCGATCGCCGCCGTCGCGGTCTTCGGCGTCTGGCGGCTCGACGGCGACAAGTCGGTGATCATCGGCGTCCTCAGCGCCGCCTTCACGGCGGTGAGCAGCATGACCACGGCCTACTTGGGGATCAAGGCCGTATCCAACACGGCGAAGTCGATCGCCGCCTCGACCACGTCCGCAGCCCCGGCACCGGCCGCATCCGCCGCACCGACCGCCCCCACGGCCGCCCCGGGCAGCACCCCTCCCGCCCAGCGCGGCCAGTAGCCCGACCCCGGCCGAACCGCCGGAGGCAAAAGCGTTCGCCATGCATTTCCCCGAGGTGAGATCCTGGACCGCGTATGTCTACGCACCCCGCCCCCGCCCTCGGCACTCTCGCCCCTCGCCTGACCGAGCTCTCGCTGCGCGACGCGCACCGGCTCGGCCGCAGGCTCGAAGGCGCACGCAAGATCCGTAAGCCGGAGGCCCGCGCCGCCGTCCTCGCCGAGATCGAGGCCGAGGTGGCCAGGGCCGAGGAACGGATGGCCGGCCGGCGCGCCGTCGTGCCCGCCGTGTCGTACCCCGAGCAGCTGCCGGTCAGCCAGAAGAAGGACGAGATCGCCGAGGCGATACGCGACCACCAGGTCGTGATCGTGGCCGGTGAGACCGGCTCCGGCAAGACCACCCAGATCCCCAAGATCTGTCTGGAGCTCGGGCGGGGGGTGCGCGGCATGATCGGGCACACCCAGCCGCGCCGGATCGCCGCCCGTACCGTCGCCGAGCGGGTGGCGGAGGAGCTGCGGACGCCGCTCGGCGAGTCCGTCGGCTGGAAGGTCCGCTTCACCGACCAGGTGAACCCGGACGCCACCTTCGTCAAGCTGATGACCGACGGCATCCTGCTCGCCGAGATCCAGACCGACCGCGAGCTGCGCGCCTACGACACGATCATCATCGACGAGGCGCACGAGCGGTCCCTCAACATCGACTTCCTGCTCGGCTACCTGGCGCAGCTGCTGCCGCGGCGCCCGGACCTGAAGGTGGTCATCACCTCCGCCACCATCGACCCCGAGCGCTTCTCCCGGCACTTCGGCGACGCCCCGATCGTGGAGGTCAGCGGCCGGACGTACCCCGTGGAGGTCCGCTACCGCCCGCTCCTCGAAGAGGACACGGACGACGCCGACCGGGACCAGATCACCGCCATCTGCGACGCCGTGGAGGAGCTCCAGGGCGAGGGGCAGGGCGACATCCTCGTCTTCCTCTCGGGCGAGCGGGAGATCCGGGACACGGCGGACGCGCTGGAGAAGAAGAAGTACCGGTTCACCGAGGTCCTCCCGCTCTACGCCCGGCTCTCGCACGCCGAGCAGCACCGGGTCTTCCAGCCGCACACCGGGCGCAGGATCGTTCTGGCGACCAACGTCGCCGAAACCTCCCTCACCGTCCCGGGCATCAAGTACGTCATCGACCCCGGCTTCGCCCGGATCTCCCGGTACAGCCACCGCACCAAGGTGCAGCGGCTGCCGATCGAGCCGATCAGCCAGGCCAGCGCCAACCAGCGCAAGGGTCGCTGCGGCCGTACGTCCGACGGCATCTGCATCCGGCTGTACGACGAGGACGACTTCCTCGCCCGCCCGGAGTTCACGGACGCCGAGATCCTCCGTACGAACCTCGCCTCCGTCATCCTGCAGATGACCGCGGCCGGCCTCGGCGACATCGAGAAGTTCCCCTTCATCGACCCGCCGGACCACCGCAACATCCGGGACGGTGTGCAGCTGCTCCAGGAGCTGGGCGCGCTGAACCCGGACGAGCGGGACGCCCGCAAGCGGCTCACCGACAGCGGGCGCAAGCTGGCCCAGCTGCCGGTCGACCCGCGGCTCGCGCGGATGGTCCTGGAGGCCGACAAGAACGGCTGTGTCCGCGAGGTCATGGTCATCGCCGCCGCGCTCTCCATCCAGGACCCGCGCGAACGCCCGGCCGACAAGCAGACCCAGGCCGACCAGCAGCACGCCCGCTTCCGCGACGAGACCAGCGACTTCCTGGCCTTCCTCAACCTGTGGAGGTACGTCAGGGAGCAGCAGAAGGAACGGGGCTCCAGCTCCTTCCGGCGGATGTGCAAGCAGGAGTACCTCAACTTCCTGCGCATCCGCGAATGGCAGGACATCTACACACAGCTGCGCACGGTCGCCAAGCAGATGGGCATCCACCTCAACGAGGAGGACGCCCCCGGCGACCGCGTGCACGTCTCCCTCCTGGCGGGCCTCCTCTCCCACGTCGGCATGAAGGACGTGAAGAACGCCGGGGGGGAGGGTGGGAGAAACACAGCGAAGAACGAGTACCTGGGCGCCCGCAACGCCAAGTTCGCGATCTTCCCGGGCTCGGCGCTGTTCAAGAAGACCCCCCGGTTCGTGATGTCCGCCGAGCTGGTGGAGACCTCGCGCCTCTGGGCCCGGGTCAACGCCAAGATCGAGCCCGAGTGGGTCGAACCCCTCGCCGGGCACCTCCTGAAGCGGACGTACAGCGAACCGCACTGGGAGAAGGACCAGGCGGCCGTGATGGCGTTCGAGAAGGTCACGCTGTACGGCGTACCGATCGTCGCGGACCGGAAGGTGAACTACGGCCGGATCGACCCCGAGGTCAGCCGCGAGCTTTTCATCCGCAACGCCCTGGTGGAGGGCGACTGGCGGACCCATCACAAGTTCTTCGCCGACAACCGCAGGCTGCTGAGCGAGGTCGAGGAACTCGAACACCGCGCCCGGCGCCGGGACATCGTCGTCGACGACGACACGCTCTTCGACTTCTACGACCAGCGGGTGCCCGAGCACGTCGTCTCCGGCGCCCACTTCGACTCCTGGTGGAAGCACAAGCGGCACGAGCAGCCGGAGTTCCTGGACTTCGAGCGGGAGATGCTGATCCGGGAGTCGGCGGAGGCGGTCACCAAGGCCGACTATCCGGACTCCTGGCGGCAGGGACCGCTCAAGTTCCGGGTCACCTACCAGTTCGAGCCGGGCGCGGACGCCGACGGCGTGACCGTCCACATCCCGCTCCAGGTGCTCAACCAGGTCAAGGACGAGGGCTTCGACTGGCAGATCCCGGGCCTGCGGGAAGAGGTGGTGACGGAGCTGATCCGCACCCTCCCCAAGCCCATCCGCCGCAACTACGTCCCCGCGCCGAACTTCGCGAAGGCCTTCCTGGAGCGGGCCGTGCCGCTGCAGGAGCCGCTCACCGTCACCATGGCGCGTGAGCTCCGGCGCATGGTCGGCGTGCCCTTCGACGCCGAGGACTTCGACTGGGCGAAGGTGCCCGACCACCTCACGATCACCTTCCGGATCGTGGACGAACGGCGCCGGAAGCTGGCCGAGGACAAGGACCTGGAGGCGCTGAAGCTCCGTCTGAAGCCGAAGGCCCGGGAGGCCCTCTCCCAGGCGGCGGCCGCCACCGCGTCCCGCGAGGGCGGCGAGTCCCTGGAGCGCAAGGGCCTCACCGACTGGACGATCGGGACGCTCACCCGCGTCTTCGAGACCCGCCGGGCGGGCCAGCCGGTGAAGGCCTACCCGGCCCTCGTCGACGACGGCGACACGGTCTCCGTCCGCCTCTTCGACACCGAGGAGGAGCAGACCGAGGCGATGTGGAAGGGCACCCGGCGGCTGATCCTGCGCAACATCCCGGTGAACCCGGCGAAGTTCGCGTCCGAGAAGCTGACCAACGCCCAGAAGCTCGCCCTGTCGGCGAACCCGCACGGGACGATCCAGGCCCTCTTCGACGACTGCGCGATGGCGGCGGCGGACAAGCTGATCGCCGACTTCGGGGGGCCGGTGTGGGACGAGGAGTCGTACCGGAAGCTCTACGACAAGGTGCGCGCCGAGATCGTCGACACGACGGTCCGGACGGTGGGCCAGGTGCAGCAGGTGCTCGCCGCCTGGCAGGCCTGTGAGCGCCGTCTGAAGGGCGTACGGAGTCCCGCGCTCCTGGCGAACCTCACGGACGTGCGCAAGCAGTTGGACGCCCTCGTGAAGCCCGGCTTCGTCACCTGGGCCGGTATACGACGCCTGCCCGACCTGATGCGCTATCTGGTGGCCGCGGACCGCCGCCTCCAGCAGATGCCGACGAACGTCCAGCGGGACACCACCCGCATGGAGAAGGTCCACGAGATGCAGGACGAGTACGCCTGGCTCCTGGAGCAGCTCCCGAAGGGCCGGCCGGTGTCCCGGCAGGTCCTGGACATCCGCTGGATGCTGGAGGAGCTCCGGGTCAGCTACTTCGCCCACGCGCTGGGCACGGCGTACCCGATCTCCGACAAGCGGATCGTGAAGGCCATCGACACACTGGCTCCGTAACCGACCGGCCACGCTAAGTGAGTTCGACCAGGACCCACACCCTCCTGTACAGTCCTTTTCGCAGCACAGCGCAGACAAAGTGCCGCGAAACCTGGTCCTGTGGAGCAGTTTGGAGTGCTCGCCACCCTGTCAAGGTGGAGGCCGCGGGTTCAAATCCCGTCAGGACCGCGTGAAGCCGAGGCCCGCATCCCACAAGGGAAGCGGGCCTCGCGCGTGTCACCGGCAACGCACCCTCCCTCGCCGCCCTGGCGAGGTGGAGGCCGCGCCCGCGGCGCAGCCGCAATCGGATGCGGCACATCCCGTCAGGACCGCAGTAAACCGAGGCCCGCACCCCGCAAGGGAAGCGGGCCTTGCCCGTGTCACCGGACCTTCCCTCGCCGCCCTGGCGAGGTGGAGGCCGCGCCCGCGGCGCAGCCGCAATCGGATGCGGCACATCCCGTAAGGGAAGCGGGCCTCGCGCGTGTCACCGACACCAACACCGCTCGGCGCCCCGTCAAGACCGCGGTCAGGAGCCCGGATCTTCGGATCCGGGCTCTTTCGTGTGTGGCATTGACGGCGTCACATTCGGTCGGTACCCAGAAGAGAGGGCCCGCTCCTCCCCTCGGCCCCCTTCTGGAGGTGGCGTATGGCGGCTTCGGTGCGGCATGAGACGCGGGCGTTGCTGAGGGCCCATCTGGCGGCCGCCTCGTCGTACCGGCATCTGACCCGCCACTGTCCGGTCTGCCATCGGCTCCTGCGGCTGGCCATGGATTCCGCGCCGTGTGCCGCCGCGGAGGCCCCCGAGGACGCCAGGGAGGACGAGGACCCCGTCGGCGCGTGAGGGGCGCCGGCCCCAACGGCCGTTCCCTCAAGGGCCGATGGAGGGCGTGACTCCTCTAGCGCACCTGGGGCAGTACAAACAACCCGCGCGGTATGTGACGGGTGTCACCGCATGAGTTTCCGAAACGGCGGAACTTACCCCCTTCCTACAACTGGTCAATTTAATATGTGCAATTGCACCAGCCTGGGGACCCGCTCCGAACCCTCCTCGGACGCCCGTCGCGCCGCATCCACAGCAGATCCGACACCCCTCCCCAGACTCCGACAAGGCTGCGCACAGAGCCGCTGGTTACGGTGGGGCAAGACCCCACGGGCGCACAAAAAAGATCGCGCTGGACCCGGCGGAGTCCAGCGCGATCTACGACGCACCCTGTATCGCTTGCCTGTGAAGTTCTTGTCGGCCTGGGCGTGGGCCCTGTTGGGGCAGGTCCCGCGTCGCTTGGAGCTAGGGCTGCGGGCGTCGCGGCCAGTTGGGGGACCGGTCGGTTTGCCCGCTATTCAGTTGGTCAGGCCTCGGTGCGCTGCTGCGGAATGCCCGCCAGCAGGGCGCGGACCTCGGCCTCGCGGTAGCGGCGGTGTCCGCCGAGCGTACGAATCGACGTGAGCTTGCCGGCCTTCGCCCACCGCGTGACCGTCTTGGGGTCGACGCGGAACATCGTGGCGACCTCAGCCGGGGTCAGCAGCGGCTCGGCATCAGGGGTGCGAGCGGTCATGAGCGGCCTCCTCGGGAGAACCGAACCTTCTCGGTTCTTTCCTCTAAATTCTGCACCTTGACCCGCGTTGCCCGAAATGGCGGACGCGAGTCGAGTCGGTTATAGGACGAACGGCTTGTCCTCGGCACTACAACTACACCATCTGTCCAGCCGCGTCGGCCAAACCGATGGAATTGCCCTCCCAGGTAGTCATCAGCCGCGGAAGCCGATGGACCATGCCATAGCGGACAGTCACGCCACTGTGACGATCAGTCACAGGACGATCAGGAGTCACCAGACCCCCCAAAGCACGTAATACCGAGAATCCGCCCACAGTGCACCACACTTGGACGGAAGGAGCCTTCCCCGGACTCCTTGTCCTATTTTGGCACGAGGAGTGGCAAGCGACGCAAGAGCCGTGTAAGTGCTATCCATCACCCTTGACACAAAAGCCCGGATCGAGGCCAACGTCCCGTGAGTGCACTGAAGTGCCGTCAAGGTACGTTGTTTCCTGCCTTCCGGGCCGTGACGTACGTCACTCACCACACATACGTCACCGAGGTGTCACCCAGTCGTAAAAGGCACCGGACCGCCCACCCGGTTAGTACGCATCACCCGGCCCCGGTGCTCAGACCGGCGCTCAGTTCGCCGAACGCCGGTCCCGGACCGCCCGCCAGCGCTCCACCAGCCGGCCGTACGCCGCCCCGGCGGCCGCCCCGTCGCCCTGCCGCAGCGCCTCGATGCCGGCCGCCACGTCGGCCGCCGAGTGGTCGTCCTCCAGATCACCGGCCGGCAGGGTGTGCACCAGGCCGCCGTAGTCCAGCTCGACCAGCGAGCGCGGGTGGAACTCCTCCAGCCAGCGGCCGACGTCCACCAGACCGTCGATCAGCGGCCCTTCCTCCACCGTGTCCTTGAGCGTGCGCAGCGCCCGGGCCACCCGGCGCCGGGCCTGCACCATCGGCGTGCGGTAGCGCAGCATCGGCGGGATCTCCGCGGTCCCCTTCTCGTACCGGCGCTCCTCGTCGGAGACGAGCACGAACCAGTTCAGCGGCACCTGCCAGGTCGCCGTGCGGATCCAGGGCCGGGAGTCGGGGTTGCGGACCAGCCAGCGCTCGTAGTCCACCGTGGCCTGGCGGCGCACCACGGGCGGCAGCATGGCGTCCAGGACCGACTTCGGCAGCTCGTCGGAGAGCTCCTGCAGCGCCTGCCAGCCGCGCAGCCGGGTCCGCCAGGGGCAGACGCACACCACGCCGTCCACCGACAGCACGAAGGCGTCGGCGCTCTCCTGCACCGGCACCGGGATCGGCGGGGTCGGCAGCAAGTCGGCCAGGGAGCGCCGGAGTTCGTCCTGGTACGAGGGCCGGCCCCGGCGGCGGGCATAACGCGCCCAGTGGTCGCGCTCCGGCTCCGGAAAGGCGGCCAGCGGCTCGTACACACGCAGGTACGTCGCGTAGGGGACGACCACCGAGGACACCTTGGGCACGCCTGCACCCTCCCCATCGGACCGGGCTCGAAACCAGCGGAACCCACGGCGGAGCCCACCTGGCCGCCCGGGGAAACCACAGCAAATCGTCCCACGCTCATACGTGCACACACGGCACGGGAGAGTGATCCTGAACACTGCGCGGATGGTGTGCGGGCCGGGGCTCTACGCTCATGCCACGGCCCCCGCCACCCTTACGGGAGCCCCGCCGCAGCCACCCGCCGCGACACACGCGACACAACCGGGAGTCACCACAGTGACCGACGTTTCCACCGGCGTCCTGCACACCCTGTTCCACTCGGACCAGGGCGGTCACGAGCAGGTCGTGCTCTGCCAGGACCGCAAGAGCGGCCTGAAGGCCGTCATCGCCATCCACTCCACCGCGCTGGGCCCCGCCCTCGGCGGCACCCGCTTCTACCCGTACGCCACGGAGGAGGAGGCCGTCGCCGACGCCCTCAACCTCGCGCGCGGGATGTCGTACAAGAACGCCATGGCCGGACTCGACCACGGCGGCGGCAAGGCCGTGATCATCGGCGACCCCGAGCGGGACAAGACCGAGGAGCTGCTGCTCGCCTACGGGCGGTTCGTGGCCTCGCTCGGCGGGCGGTACGTCACCGCCTGCGACGTCGGCACCTATGTCGCCGACATGGACGTCGTGGCCCGCGAGTGCCGCTGGACCACCGGCCGCTCCCCGGAGAACGGCGGCGCCGGCGACTCCTCCGTCCTCACCGCCTACGGCGTCTACCAGGGCATGCGCGCCAGCGCCCAGCACCTGTGGGGCGACCCCTCGCTGCGCGGCCGCAGCGTCGGCATCGCGGGCGTCGGCAAGGTCGGCCACCACCTGGTGGAGCACCTGCTGGAGGAGGGCGCCAAGGTGGTGATCACGGACGTGCGCCGGGAGGCCGTCGGCCGGATCTCCGACCGGCACCCGCAGGTCCGGGTCGCCGCCGACACCGAAGCCCTGATCCGCGTCGAGGGCCTCGACATCTATGCCCCCTGCGCGCTCGGCGGCGCCCTGAACGACGACTCCGTGCCGGTGCTGACCGCCCAGGTGGTGTGCGGCGCGGCCAACAACCAGCTGGCCCACCCGGGCGTCGAGAAGGACCTCGCGGACCGCGGGATCCTCTACGCGCCGGACTACGTGGTGAACGCCGGCGGGGTCATCCAGGTCGCCGACGAACTGCACGGGTTCGACTTCGAGCGGTGCAGGGCGAAGGCGGCGAAGATCTTCGACACCACGCTGGCCATCTTCGCACGTGCGAAGGATGACGGGATTCCGCCGGCCGCCGCGGCCGACCGGATCGCCGAACAGCGGATGCACGAAGCGGTAACGGCGGGTGGCCGCTGACCGTCCGGGCGGTTTCCGCGAGGAATTTCGGTACCTGCCGGCGGGCGGTTGGAGAGAACTCTCACGTTCGTCGGCGGGTCGTCCGCCAGGAAGTGGTTAAAATCGTGGTTGACCAGCGGGGACGGGGCGCCTCGCGGGTCATGGAGTCAGGCGCGTGGTGCGGGCGACGTACCGTATGGGCGCGGGCTCAGGTACCGTGGAAGCCCTACGGACCGGTCTCTCCGAGGAGAGCCCGTTCCGGATCATGAACGCGTGTCAGACTCTGGGGCCGTCGAGCCCCGTCACCGAGGGGGTCGAGCCATGGGGCGCGGCCGGGCCAAGGCCAAGCAGACAAAGGTCGCCCGCCAGCTGAAGTACAACAGCGGTGGGACTGACCTGTCACGTCTGGCCAGCGAGCTGGGCGCATCGACTTCGAGCCAGCCGCCGAACGGCGAGCCGTTCGAGGACGACGACGAGGACGAGGACGACCCGTACGCCCAGTACGCGGATCTCTATAACGATGATGACGACGAGGACGAGGACGATCAGTCCGGTCCGCAGTCGCAGCATCGTCGTGGTGCTTGACGTACCACTCTCCGCAGTTCTCTCAGCAACTGCACTTCACCCGGTCCGGGGCTTCGACGCCGGACCGGGTTTCGTGCTGACCGTCAGGCGCTGACCGTCAGGCGTAGTCCCCCACCAGTTCCGCACCGGTGGTGTGCGAGCCCCGCTCGGTGATCTCGCCGGCCACCCAGGCCTCGACCCCGCGGTCGGCCAGTGTGGTCAGCGCCACATCCACCGATTCCTGCGGGGCGATCGCGATCATGCCGACGCCCATGTTGAGTGTCTTCTCCAGTTCGAGCCGCTCGACCTCGCCGGTCCGGCCGACCAGGTCGAAGATCGGGCCCGGGGTCCAGGTGGCACGGTCGACGGTCGCGTGCAGGTGGTCCGGGATCACCCGGGCCAGGTTCGCCGCGAGTCCGCCGCCGGTGACGTGGCTGAAGGCGTGCACCTCCGCCGTGCGCATCAGGGCCAGGCAGTCCAGCGAGTAGATCTTGGTGGGCTCCAGGAGTTCCTCGCCCAGGGTCCGGCCCAGCTCCTCGATGTGCGCGTCGAGCGCGAGGCCCGCCTGGTTCAGCAGGACGTGCCGGACCAGGGAGTACCCGTTGGAGTGAAGACCGGAGGACGCCATGGCGATCACCGCGTCACCCGTACGGATACGATCCGCGCCGAGCAGCCGGTCGGCCTCCACCACGCCCGTACCGGCGCCGGCGACGTCGAAGTCGTCCGCGCCGAGCAGGCCCGGGTGTTCGGCGGTCTCGCCGCCCACCAGGGCGCAGCCGGCCAGCACACAGCCCTCGGCGATGCCCTTGACGATCGCGGCGACCCGCTCGGGGTGGACCTTGCCGACGCAGATGTAGTCGGTCATGAACAGCGGCTCGGCACCGCACACCACGATGTCGTCCATGACCATGGCGACCAGGTCGTGTCCGATGGTGTCGTAGACGCCGAGCTGCCGGGCGATGTCCACCTTGGTGCCCACGCCGTCCGTGGCGGAGGCGAGCAGCGGGCGCTCGTAGTTCTTCAGGGCGGAGGCGTCGAAGAGGCCGGCGAAGCCGCCGAGGCCGCCGAGGACCTCGGGGCGCTGCGTCTTCTTCACCCACTCCTTCATCAGCTCAACGGCGCGGTCGCCCGCTTCGATGTCGACGCCGGCAGCCGCGTAGGAAGCACCGGAGGACTGGCTCTCAGACATTGCCTGGGATCTTTCGGGTCGGTTTCTACGAGGCTTACGGGCGACGGATCGCGTCGGCCGCGGCCGTGGCTGCCGGACCGGCGGCCAGCTCGGTCTCCAGAAGCTGCTTGCCGAGCAGCTCGGGGTCCGGGAGCTCCATCGGGTACTCGCCGTCGAAGCAGGCGCGGCACAGGTTCGGCTTGGCGATGGTGGTCGCCTCGATCATGCCGTCGATGGAGATGTACGCCAGGGAGTCGGCGCCGAGCGAGGTGCCGATCTCCTCGATGGTCATG
This sequence comes from Streptomyces sp. NPDC007901, assembly GCF_042959465.1. Classification (NCBI taxonomy): domain Bacteria; kingdom Bacillati; phylum Actinomycetota; class Actinomycetes; order Kitasatosporales; family Streptomycetaceae; genus Streptomyces; species Streptomyces sp. NPDC007901. Next base: position 51,700 of record NZ_JBIBKW010000025.1, read on the forward strand.
CCGTTGGCGATGAGCTCGGCGCGGGTGGCGAAGTCGATGCCGAAGAAGCAGGGCCACTTGACCGGCGGCGAGGAGATCCGGATGTGGACCTCGGCCGCGCCCGCTTCCCGCAGCATGCGCACGAGCGCGCGCTGGGTGTTGCCGCGCACGATCGAGTCGTCGACGACGACCAGGCGCTTGCCCTTGATGACTTCCTTCAGCGGGTTCAGCTTCAGGCGGATGCCGAGCTGCCGGATGGTCTGCGAGGGCTGGATGAAGGTCCGGCCGACGTAGGCGTTCTTGACCAGACCGTTGCCGAAGGGGATGCCGGAAGCCTCCGCGTAGCCGATGGCGGCGGGGGTGCCGGACTCCGGGGTCGCTATCACCAGGTCGGCGTCGACCGGGGCTTCCTTGGCGAGCATCCGGCCCATCTCCACGCGGGAGAGGTACACGTTCCGCCCGGCGATGTCGGTGTCGGGGCGGGCCAGGTACACGTACTCGAAGACACAGCCCTTGGGCTTCGCGTCCGCGAATCGGGAGGTGCGCAGGCCGTTCTCGTCGATGGCGACGAACTCGCCCGGCTCGATCTCGCGGACGAAGCTCGCGCCGCAGATGTCCAGCGCGCCGGACTCGGAGGCGACCACCCAGCCGCGCTCCAGGCGGCCGAGGACCAGCGGGCGGATGCCCTGCGGGTCGCGGGCGGCGTAGAGGGTGTGCTCGTCCATGAAGACGAGGGAGAAGGCACCGCGCACGTTCGGGAGGACCACGGGGGCGGCCTCCTCGACGGTCAGCGGCTTGCCGTCCTCGTCGACCTGGGCCGCGAGCAGCGCGGTGAGCAGGTCGGTGTCGTTGGTGGCCGCGACCCGGGTGGACCGGCCGTTGGTGTCCTTCGGGAGTTCGGCGACCATCTCGGCGAGCTGCGCCGTGTTGACCAGGTTGCCGTTGTGCCCGAGCGCGATCGAGCCGTGCGCGGTGGCACGGAACGTCGGCTGGGCGTTCTCCCACACGGAGGCACCGGTGGTCGAGTAGCGGGCGTGACCGACCGCGATATGACCCTGGAGCGAGCCGAGAGAGGTCTCGTCGAAGACCTGGGAGACGAGGCCCATGTCCTTGAAGACGAGGATCTGGGAGCCGTTGCTGACCGCGATACCCGCGGACTCCTGGCCCCGATGCTGGAGGGCGTAGAGCCCGAAGTACGTGAGCTTGGCGACCTCTTCACCGGGAGCCCAGACACCGAAGACGCCGCAAGCGTCCTGGGGGCCTTTCTCACCGGGGAGCAGATCGTGATTGAGGAGACCGTCACCACGTGGCACGGCTCCGAGTGTAGGCGAGATCGACCACTGGTCCGAATTGGGGATACCCGGCCGTAATGGATCTACGACCGCGGACGTCGTTGTGGGATTCTCCATTTGCGCTGGTCAACACGGTAAGAGGTTTCTCCAGGCGGTGCCCGTTCGTGCCGTCCGGTGTCCGCGCAACCCCCTCACACCGTATCCCTGAGTGAGGTGTCGCACATCATTCGGGGGGATCGGAGGGGGGCTGGAGGTCACTTCCTGGACAGCTGGACCCGGTCGCCGGCAGCGGTGGTGAGGGTGAGCTTCTTACCCTCGGCCGCGGTGCTGAGCGGCCCGGCGGTGAGGGTGCGGGCGAGGGCGCGCTCGAAGGTCATCCGGGCGTTGTCGCAGGCCATCCGGGTGGTGCGGGTGTGGGTCAGCCGGATCCGGTCGTCCGTGACGTCCGCCGTGGCGCTGAACTGGTTGCAGCCGAGGTTGCCGGCCGCCCTGCCGTCCTCGATCCGCACCCGGGCCTGCGCCGGGGCGCGGTGGGTGGTGCCGTCGACGGTGACGCTGTCGACGGTCCAGTCGATGCCGGTCACCGGCTGCCGGGCGGTCACGGAACCATCCTTCCCGCTCCCGCAGGCCACCGCGAGCGTGGCGAGCACGGCGACGGCTGTCATGGTCAGGGTCCTGGGCCGCGTGCGCTGCTTGTACCCGTACATGCCGATTCGACGGAACGCACCGGGTGATCGGTTCCCTCAGCTCATGACGGGCAGATAGGCCCCGATGTCCGCCCGCTCCCCGCTGGCGCTGACCTTGGCGTCCGCCACGGCCTCCCGCCACGCCAGCCGTCCGGTGGCCAGCCGGATCCAGGTCAGCGGATCGGTCTCGACGACGTTCGGCGGGGTGCCCCGGGTGTGCCGGGGCCCTTCGACGCACTGCACCACGGCGTACGGCGGCACCCGCACCTCGGTGGAGCCGCCGGGCGCCTTGGCCGCGAGGGCGTCCGCGAGCAGCCGGGTGCAGGCGGCCAGCGCCTGCCGGTCGTACGGCACCTCCAGTCCCGGCACCGCCGCGTTGAGGTCGTCGGTGTGGACGACCAGCTCGACGGTGCGGGTGACGAGGTAGTCGTCGAGGGAGAGCACGCCGGCGCTGGTGGCGAGCAGCCGGGTCCCGGGGTGTGCGGCGAGCAGGGCGCGGAGGCTCTCGTCGATGTCGGCGAGGTAGCCGCCGAGGTCGGGATGGTCCGCGGCGATCCGCCGGGTGAAGTCGGCGATGGCGGCGGAGTTGCCGGAGGTCCCGGCGGGCCAGTCCAGCAGGACCGCGTCGGCCTTCGCCGGCTCGGGCTGGTCCAGGGCCCGGTGCAGGGCGGTGACCGCCATGCCGATGTGGGCGACGAGATCGCGCACCGTCCACTCACCGAGCCGGGTGGGGAGCGCCAGCCGCTCGGGGGTGAGGGCGGGGACGGCGTCCCGCACGTTCGCCAGCTGGCCGAGCACCGCCGTGCGGATCCTGGCGGGGTCGTACGTCCTGGTGCGCTTCTTGGCCGGGGGCATGGAGGCGAGCCTATTCATGGGCGCGGCCTCACCGCGAGCGATTAGAAGCGGGTGATCTGGCTGTCGTTGTCGCCTGGTGCCTACCGGCGCTACTCCTTCACGGCATATCCCCGGAGTCCCTTTTCCACCAGGTCGAAGGCGGCCCTGGCCCGTTCCGGGGCGTCGGCGACGATGCGGTCGATGTCCTCGCCCTCGGCCTGACGGCGGTGGTGCTCCTCGATCAGGGCGTTGCGGGCGGAGCTCAGCATGGCGGCGGCGACGGTGCCGAGCATCAGGTCTCCGGTCTCCTCGCCCAGCAGCGCGGCCATCTCCCGGGCCCCCTTCTGCACGGCGAGGAAGGCGCGCTCCATCAGGGCGGGCGTCTCCACGACGAGTCTGCGCAGCTGGTGGGAGACGGGATCGGCGTGCAGCCCGACCGAGGGGTCGCGGTTCTCGACCATCTCCAGGAACTGCCGTCGTACGGCATCCACCGCGGACTCCCCGGACCGCCGCTCCCGCACCGCACGGAACGCGTCGCCGAAGTGCTCCTCCACGGGAGCGAAGACCAGGTCCTCTTTCGTCCCGAAGTAGTTGAAGACGGTCATCTTGGAGACTTCGGCCGCGTCGGCGATCTCCTGCACGGAGACGGCGTCGAACCCGCGCTCGACGAAGAGGGCGATCGCGGTGTGGAAGATCCGGCTCGCCGTCTGCTGCTTCTTGCGCTCGCGCAGCCCCATGCCGTCAGACATGACAGAACCGTACCAAGACGAAGTTTGAGCCGGGACGAAATTTCATCTCGGATGAAACATTGACCGGGTATACATTTATCGGGCATGGTGCTGCCATGACCGAGACCCAGCGCAAACTAGGCATGCTTGTCTGTCTTGCGACGATCGTCCTGGCCGTCCTCGACATGCAGATCGTGTCCGCGGCGACCGTCCCGATCGTCCGCGACCTGGACCCCGAGCACGGCATCGACAGGATCCCGTGGCTGGTCAGCGCATACGCGCTCGCGGCGGCCGCCCTGCTCCCGCTGTACGGAAAGCTGTGCGACGTACTGGGCGCCAAACGCGTCCTGCTCGGCGCGGTCGCCACCTTCCTGGCCGGCTCGGCGCTGTGCGGCGCGGCCCTGTCGATCGGGGAGCTGATCGCGGCCCGGGCGGTGCAGGGGGTGGGCGCGGGCGGGCTGATGAGCGTGACGATGGTGGTGCTCGCCGAGCTCCAGGGGCCGCGGCAGAAGAGCGGGGGCGCCGGGATGGGCGGAGTCGTCGCCGGCGGCGGCATGGCCCTCGGCCCCTGGATCGGCGGCCTGCTCTCCGACCACGCCGACTGGCGCTGGGTCTTCTACATCAACCTGCCGCTGGGCCTGCTGGTGCTGACGGTGGGCGCGGTGGTCATCAGGCTCCCCCGGCACCCGGTGAAACGACTGATCGACTACCCGGGCGCGGCCCTCGCCGCTCTCTTCTCCACCGCGCTCCTGCTGCTGACCGAATGGGGCGGCAAGAAGTACGCGTGGTCCTCCCCGGAGATCGCCGGCCTGCTCGCGGTCTGCGTCGCGGCCCTGGTCCTCTTCCTGCGCCGCCAGCGCACCGCGCCCGAACCGATCCTCCCGCTCTCCATGTTCCGCGTCCCCGAACTGCGCTGGGGCTTCGCCGTCCAGGGCCTGATGGGCGCGGCGATGACGGGCGCGATCTACTACGTCCTGCTGTACGTCCAGATCGTCCGGAACGTGCCCAGCTCCTCGGCCGGGCTGTTCCTGCTCCCGCTCGCGCTCGGCTTGAGCGTGACCGGCGTCGTCGCGAGCAGGCTGGCCGAACGCGGCTGGTCGGAGCGGACGTTCGTGATCGGCGGCGCGGCGGTCTCCTGCGCGGGCTTCCTGCTCCTGGCCACCACGGGCACCGACACCTCGCTCTGGCTGCTGCGTGCCGAGCTCCTGGTGATGGGCGTCGGCTTCGGCCAGCTCCTCGGCCAGCTCATCCAGTTGGTGCAGGTGGCGGCCCCGCCCCACCAGCTGGGCGTCGCCACCACGTCCATCCGCTTCTTCCAGACCCTCGGCACGGCCCTGGGCGCGGCCCTCTTCGGCACGATCATCACCCGCCTCTACGGCACCGCCGCCTCCGCACCCCACCTGACCGCGACAGCCGCCGCCCGCGACTCCTACGCCTCCGCGACCGACACGGTCTTCCTGTGCGCGGCCGGACTGATGGCCCTGTGCGTGCTGCTGGCGGCGCGGCTGCCGAGGGCGCGGGCACGGACCGTGGTACCGGCATGACGAAAGTACGGCATGACGAAAGCCCCGCCCGGTTCGCCCGGGCGGGGCCTCGTCGTCGTACGACCGGGGGCTACGCCAGCAGCGCCTCGATCGTGCCCTCGTGTGCCTCGCGCAGCTCCGCCAGGGGGAGGGTGAACTCGCCCTGGAGCTCCACGGCGTCTCCGTCGACGACGCCGATGCGGGTGACCGGGAGGCCGCGGGCGCCGCACATGTCGTTGAAGCGGAGTTCCTCGGAGCGCGGTACGGCGACGACCGCGCGGCCCGCCGACTCGGAGAAGAGGAAGGTGAAGGCGTCGAGCCCGTCCGGTACGACCAGACGCGCGCCCTTGCCGCCGAGCAGGGCCGACTCCACGACCGCCTGGACCAGACCGCCGTCGGAGAGGTCGTGCGCGGAGTCGATCATGCCGTCGCGGGAGGCGGAGATCAGGATCTCGGCGAGCAGGCGCTCGCGCTCCAGGTCCACCTTGGGCGGCAGGCCGCCGAGGTGGTCGTGGACGACCTGGGACCAGGCCGAGCCGCCGAACTCCTCGCGGGTGTCGCCGAGGAGGTAGAGCAGCTGTCCCTCCTCCTGGAAGGCGACCGGCGTGCGGCGGGCGACGTCGTCGATGACGCCGAGGACCGCGACCACCGGGGTGGGGTGGATGGCCACCTCGCCCGTCTGGTTGTAGAGGGAGACGTTGCCGCCGGTCACCGGGGTGCCGAGCTGCTGGCAGGCGTCGGCGAGACCGCGGATGGCCTCGGCGAACTGCCACATCACCGCCGGGTCCTCGGGCGAGCCGAAGTTCAGGCAGTCGGAGACGGCCAGCGGCTTGGCACCCGTGGTCGCCACGTTCCGGTAGGCCTCCGAGAGCGCCAGCTGGGCGCCCGCGTAGGGGTCCAGCTTGGCGTACCGGCCGTTGCCGTCGGTCGCGATGGCGACGCCGAGGCCGGTCTCCTCGTCGATGCGGATCATGCCCGAGTCCTCGGGCTGGGCGAGGACCGTGTTGCCCTGCACGAAGTGGTCGTACTGCGAGGTGATCCACTTCTTGGAGGCCTGGTTGGGGGAGCCGACCAGCTGGAGGACCTGCTGCTTGAGCTCCTCCGCCGTCGCCGGGCGCGGCAGCTTGTTCGCGTCGTCCGCCTGGAGCTCGTCCTGCCAGGACGGGCGGGCGTACGGGCGCTCGTAGACCGGGCCGTCGTGCGCGACCGTGCGCGGGTCGACGTCCACGATCTTCTCGCCGTGCCAGAAGATCTCCAGGCGGTCGCCGTCGGTCACCTCACCGATGACGGTGGCGATGACGTCCCACTTCTCGCAGATCTCCAGGAAGCGGGCGACCTTGGCCGGCTCGACCACCGCGCACATGCGTTCCTGCGACTCGCTCATGAGGATTTCCTCGGGCGAGAGGGTCGCGTCACGGAGCGGGACGTCGTCCAGGGTGACGGTCATGCCGCCGGAGCCGTTCGAGGCCAGCTCGGAGGTGGCGCAGGACAGGCCCGCCGCGCCGAGGTCCTGGATGCCGACGACGAGCTTCTCGCGGAACGCCTCCAGGGTGCACTCGATGAGGAGCTTCTCCTGGAAGGGGTCGCCGACCTGGACGGCCGGGCGCTTGGAGGGCTTGGCGTCGTCGAAGGTCTCGGAGGCGAGGATCGACGCGCCACCGATGCCGTCGCCGCCGGTCCGGGCGCCGTACAGGATGACCTGGTTGCCCGCGCCGGAGGCCTTGGCGAGGTGGATGTCCTCGTGCCGCATGACGCCGATGGCACCGGCGTTGACCAGCGGGTTGCCCTGGTAGCAGGCGTCGAAGACGACCTCGCCGCCGATGTTGGGCAGGCCCAGGCAGTTGCCGTAGCCGCCGATGCCGGCGACGACGCCGGGCAGGACGCGCTTGGTGTCGGGGTGGTCGGCGGCGCCGAAGCGCAGCGGGTCGACCACGGCCACCGGGCGGGCGCCCATCGCGATGATGTCGCGGACGATGCCGCCGACACCGGTCGCCGCGCCCTGGTAGGGCTCGACGTAGGAGGGGTGGTTGTGCGACTCGACCTTGAAGGTCACGGCGTAGCCCTGGCCGACGTCGACCACGCCCGCGTTCTCGCCGATGCCGACGAGCATCGCGTCGGACTGCGGGGCCTTCTCGCCGAACTGGCGGAGGTGGACCTTGGAGGACTTGTACGAGCAGTGCTCGGACCACATGACCGAGTACATGGCGAGCTCGGCGCCGGTCGGGCGGCGGCCGAGGATCTCCACGACCCGCTCGTACTCGTCCTTCTTCAGACCGAGTTCGGCCCAGGGCAGCGCGACGTCGGGGGTCGCGGCCGCGTGCTCGACCGTGTCCAGAGGCGTCCGGCTCATGCGTTGACCAGCTTCTTGAGGATCGAGGTGAAGAAGGGGAGGCCGTCGGTACGGCCCGTGCCGATCAGCGGCTCGACGGCGTGCTCGGGGTGCGGCATCAGGCCGACGACGTTCCCGGCCTCGTTGGTGATGCCGGCGATGTCCCGGAGGCTGCCGTTCGGGTTGCCGCATCCATCAGCGGCTTCGCCGCGGACGACGTACCGGAAGGCGACGCGGCCCTCGGCCTCCAGCTGGTCGAGCGTGTACTCGTCGGCGACGTACCGGCCGTCCATGTTCTTCAGCGGGATGTGGATCTCCTGGCCCGCGCGGTAGTCGGCCGTCCAGGCGCTGGAGGCGTTCTCCACCCGCAGCTTCTGGTCGCGGCAGATGAAGTGGAGGTGGTTGTTGCCGAGCATCGCGCCCGGGAGCAGATGCGCCTCGGTGAGGACCTGGAAACCGTTGCAGATACCGAGGACCGGAAGACCGGCCTTCGCCTGCTCGATGACGGTCTCCATCACCGGCGAGAAGCGGGAGATCGCGCCGGCCCGCAGATAGTCGCCATAGGAGAAACCACCCGGGAGGACCACCGCGTCGACCTGGTGGAGGTCCCTGTCCTTGTGCCAGAGGGCCACCGGTTCGGCACCCGCGAGTCGGATCGCGCGCTGGGTGTCCCGGTCGTCCAGACTCCCCGGGAAAGTGACGACGCCAATACGAGCGGTCACTTCGCCGCCTCCGCGACTTCATCGACGCGAACCGTGAAGTCCTCGATCACGGTGTTGGCGAGGAAGGATTCCGCGAGCTCGTGGATGCGGGCGAGAGCGGCCTCGTCGACCGGTCCGTCAACTTCCAGTTCGAATCGCTTTCCCTGACGTACGTCGGAGATCCCTTCGAAACCCAGGCGCGGCAGCGCACGCTGGACCGCCTGGCCCTGGGGGTCGAGGATCTCCGGCTTGAGCATGACGTCGACTACGACGCGTGCCACTGGCACTCCCGGTGTGTGGTGCTGAACTGGTTCCTTCAGACTACCCGCACCAAATTTCTACGCGGGTAGAGTTGTAGGAAACTACGTGAGGCGCATCACGATCGGGTGACAGCGGAGGATCCTCACGAAAAGTTCTGGGAAAGTTCCCCGGGTTCGCCCGTGACATCTATTGCGCTGGGGACACGCGGACGGATTTAGTCGGGCTTCACTTTGTATTGCCAGGCACTGTACAAATGAATTGGCAATAGCCGATACTCGGCACGTCATCGCCGATGAGCTGTATAGACGTGCCACACGAAGGGACCGATATTCGTGGCGCAGAAGGTCGTGGTCACTCTCTTTGACGACATCGACGGCTCGGAAGCGGCGGAAACGATCGCCTTCGGACTCGACGGCAAGTCGTACGAGATCGATCTGAATCAAGCCAACGCCCAGAAACTGCGTAAGGCCCTGGAGCCGTACCTCGTGGCCGGCCGCAAGCGGTCGAAGTCGGGCAAGGCGTACAAGCAGACGGAGGTCGCCCCCGACCCGGCGGCCGTCCGCGCCTGGGCGCAGGCGAACAAGATGGATGTCCCGGCCCGCGGCCGCATCCCGAAGAAGGTGTACGAGGCGTTCAGCGCCGCGCAGTGAGACGCGGCCCCGGCTGCCCTCAGGGACCGTCACCGGCCCTCGGGGGCAGCCGACTTGCGCTACCCCCCTGCTGATCAGCTAATGTCTGGAGCACGCCGAGGGGCGCGGCCGAAAGGCCGAAACCCACGGAGTACATGCGGGTGTAGTTCAGTAGTAGAACATCCCCCTTCCAGGGGGAAGGCGCAGTGTGCAATTCCTGTCACCCGCTCTGCACCGCCGTCCTGAGCATGCTTGTGGATCAGGTAGGCTGGTGCTCGCACCGATCGGTGGGAGCCGGTCGGGAGCAGTGCGGACGTAGCTCAGTTGGTAGAGCGCAACCTTGCCAAGGTTGAGGTCGCGAGTTCGAGCCTCGTCGTCCGCTCCAGTTCACAGGAGAAACCCCAGTCATATGACTGGGGTTTTTTCGTGTCCCCGGACCCGGGCGCACCACTGACATTTGTCATGGCGACCGATGACACCGCGCACTGCTGCCGGACCCCGGACGCCGGAACGCTGATCTCATGGAAGACAACGAACACGAACACGTGATTGAGGTCACAGATCTCCGGCGTGTGTACGGGGGCGGGTTCGAAGCGGTCCGCGGAATCACCTTCTCCGTGGCACGGGCGGAGATCTTCGCGCTGCTGGGCACCAACGGCGCCGGAAAGACCTCCACGGTCGAACTGCTCGAAGGACTCGCACCGCCGGACGGCGGCCGGGTCCGGGTGCTGGGCCACGATCCGCACCGGGAGCGGTCCGCCGTACGCCCGCGCACCGGCGTGATGCTCCAGGAGGGCGGCTTCCCCTCCGAGCTGACCGTCGGCGAGACGGCACGGATGTGGGCCGGCTGTACGACGCATGCCCGCCCCACGGCCGAGGCGCTCGGCCTGGTCGGACTCGCCGGCAAGGCGGACGTACGGGTCAAGCAGCTCTCCGGCGGCGAGCGGCGCCGCCTCGACCTGGCGCTCGCCCTGCTCGGACGGCCCGAGGTGCTGTTCCTGGACGAGCCGACCACCGGGCTCGACGCCGAAGGGCGCCACAGCACCTGGGAGTTGGTGCGGGACCTGCGCGACGCCGGTACGACCGTCCTGCTCACCACCCACTACCTGGAGGAGGCCGAGGACCTCGCCGACCGGCTCGCGATCCTGCACGAGGGGCGCATCGCGGCGACCGGCACACCGGCCGAGGTGACCGCCGCCCAGCCCTCCCGGATCTCCTTCCGGCTGCCCCACGGCTACTTCCTGGGCGACCTGCCGCCGCTCGGCCCGCTCGGCGTGTCCGGACACGAGGTCGACGGGGACGTCGTACGGCTGCGCACCCGGGAGTTGCAGCGCGCGGCCACCGGACTGCTGGTCTGGGCCGAGGCGGCACGGGTGGAACTGCACGGCCTGGACATCCGGTCGGCCTCCCTGGAGGAGGCGTTCCTGGGGATCGCGCGGGAGCGGGAGAAGGAGGCGGCCGTATGAACGGGCCGGAGATCAGCATGGCGACGGCGGCCGGCGGTGGCACACGTCCACGCGCCCTCGCACCGTCCTGGCGGCGGCTGCGGGCGCTGGCGCGGGCGGAACTCACCCTGTTCGGCCGCAATCGCGGCGCCGTGCTCACCGCGCTGCTCATGCCGCTCGTCCTGCCGTTCACGGTGCGGCCCGCGACCGAGCAGATCGACCTCAAGGGGATCGGGCTGAGCATCGGCACCATGACGCTGACCGCCGCGATCGGCTTCGCCTTCCTCTTCGCCGTCTACAGCTCCCTGGTCGGCGCCTTCGTGGCGCGGCGCGAGGAACTCGTCCTCAAGCGGCTGCGCACCGGCGAACTCGACGACCTGGAGATCCTCACCGGAACCGCGCTGCCCGCCGTCTGTCTCGGCCTGGCGCAGGCACTGCTGCTGGCCGCCGCCTGCGCGGTCCTGCTCGACGCGGGCGCGCCCAGGGCGCCGTACCTGACCCTGCTCGGACTGCTGTCCGGCCTGGTGCTCAGCGCCGCGCTCGCCGCGCTCACCTCCGCCGTCACCCGGACCACCGAGAGCGCCCAGGTCACCGCGGTGCCCCTGGTCCTCCTGTCCATGATGGGCTCGGGCATCGCCGTCCCCGCCGATGTCCTGCCCGACCGGGTCGCCGCGGTCTGCGCGTTCCTCCCGCTCTCCCCGGCAATCCGCCTGGTCCGCGCGGGCTGGACCGGAGAGCTGAGCGGGTACGAGGCTCTGGGCACCGTCCTCACCGCGCTGGCCTGGACCGTGGCCGCGGTGTTTGCTGTACGGCGGTGGTTCCGCTGGGAACCCCGGCGCTGAGAACCGCTGAGAACGAGGACGGGACCGGGATGAGCGGGGCAGGGGCCTGGTGGCGGGGGAAGACCACTCCCGCCAAGGTCGAGACGTACACACGCTGGTCGTTCCACTTCTTCGCGGTGATCGAGGTCGCCGCGATCGGGCTGCCGGTGTTCGCGCAGGCCGGGGCCCGAGCCGCGGGGCTGCTCGCCGCGTTGGTGGTCGGCCACGCGCTGCTCTGCGCGCTGACCGCCTCCCGGGCGCTGGACTGGACGCGCGGCCGGCGGGCACAGCCGGTACGGCTGCTGTGGGCGCTCGGCGCGGCGACGTACGTCATCGCCGTCGTCGCCCTCGTGCTGCGCAAGCACGGCTCGGGGCCGGACATGGACGCCGCCGGCAGCAGCGTCTTCACCGGGGTGCTGGCCTTCGGCGCCGGGACCCTGGCGCTCGGCGTGCGCCACCGCAAGCGGGTGCTGTCGCTCGTCGCGGGCTTCGCGTGCGGGGCCGGGGCGGTCTCCTTCCCGCTCGGCTATCCCGGGGCGGCCGCCCTGGTCACCGGGTTCGCGGTGTTCCTCGGCGGTGCCTTCCTCGCCGGCACCTCGATCTTCTCCCTCTGGCTGCTGAACGCCGTCTACGAACTCGACGAGGCCCGCGAGACCCGCGCCCGGCTCGCCGTCGCCGAGGAACGGCTGCGGTTCGGCCGCGATCTGCACGACGTCCTCGGCCGGAACCTCGCCGTGATCGCCCTCAAGAGCGAACTGGCGGTCCAGCTGGCCCGCCGCGAACGGCCCGAGGCCGTCGAGCAGATGGTCGAGGTGCAGCGGATCGCGCAGGAGTCGCAGCGGGAGGTACGGGACGTCGTACGGGGCTACCGGGACGCCGACCTGGGGGCCGAACTCGCCGGTGCGCAGGGCGTGTTGACGGCGGCGGGCATCGACTGCGAGGTGAGCGGCTCGGCCCACGGGCTGCCCGCCGAGGTGCAGTCGGCGCTCGGCTGGGTGGTGCGGGAGGCGACCACCAACGTGCTGCGGCACGGGGACGCGGGGCGGTGCGCGGTGGGGCTGCGGATACGGGAGGGGTGCGTGGTGCTGACGGTGGAGAACGACGGGGTGGCGGGGCGGCCGAGAGACGCAGGCGGGGGCGGGGGCAACGGGCTCGCCGGGCTGCGGGAGCGGCTGGCGGTCGTGGACGGGACGCTGGAGGCCGGGCCGGTGGGGACGGACGGGTTCCGGGTGGTGGCCTCGGTGCCGCTGTCCGGCCGTACCGCCGATACGAGTGTGAGCGGAGTCACCTCATGACGTCTGCGGTACGGCTGTTGCTCGCCGACGACGAGCATCTGATCCGGGGTGCGCTGGCCGCGCTGCTCGGTCTTGAGGACGATCTGGTCGTGGTCGCGGAGGCCGCGAGCGGGTCGGAGGCGCTCGCGATGGCACGGGCCCACCGGCCCGATGTGGCGGTGCTGGATCTGCAGATGCCGGGGGCCGACGGTGTGAAGGTCGCCACATCGCTGCGGACCGAACTGCCCGACTGCCGGGTGCTGATCGTCACCGGGCACGGGCGGCCCGGGCATCTCAAGCGGGCGCTCGCGGCGGGTGTGCGGGGGTTCGTCCCGAAGACGGTCAGTGCGCAGCGGCTTGCCGAGATCATCCGGACCGTGCACGCCGGAAACCGGTACATCGACCCGGAGTTGGCCGCCGACGCGATCTCCGCCGGGGACTCGCCGCTGACCGCGCGGGAGGCCGAGGTGCTGGAGCTGGCGGCCGACGGGGCGCCGGTCGCGGAGATCGCCGAGCGGGCCGCGCTGTCGCCGGGGACCGTGCGGAACTACCTCTCCTCCGCCGTCACCAAACTCGGTGCGGAGAACCGTCATGCGGCAGTGCGTCTCGCGCGGGAGCGAGGTTGGGTATAGTTGCTCTCGCGCCACGGCGCATGCGGACGTAGCTCAGTTGGTAGAGCGCAACCTTGCCAAGGTTGAGGTCGCGAGTTCGAGCCTCGTCGTCCGCTCGGGATGAGACCCCGGTCCACTGGACCGGGGTCTTTTTCGTACCGTCAGCTCCAGCTCTGGCCCGTCAGCCGCTCGTACGCCTCGATGTACTTCGCGCGGGTCGCCTCGACCACCTGCTCCGGCAGGGCCGGCGGGGGCTGCTCGCTCTTGCGGTCCCAGCCGGACTCGGCCGAGGTCAGCCAGTCGCGTACGAACTGCTTGTCGAACGACGGCTGGGCGCGGCCCGGCTGCCACTCGTCGGCCGGCCAGAAGCGGGACGAGTCCGGGGTGAGGACCTCGTCGGCGAGCACGAGGGTGTCGTTCTCGAAGCCGAACTCGAACTTCGTGTCGGCCAGGATGATCCCCCGGTCCCGGGCGATGTCCCGGGCGCGGCCGTACACCGCGAGGGTGGCCTGGCGCAGCTGCGCGGCCGTCTCGGCGCCGACCTGACGGGCGACCTCCTCGTACGACACGTTCTCGTCGTGCTCGCCGACCTCGGCCTTGGTGGCCGGGGTGAAGATCGGGGCGGGCAGCTCGGAGCCGTCGACCAGGCCCTCGGGGAGGGCGAGGCCGCACACCGTGCGGGACTCCTGGTACTCGGCGAGGCCGGAGCCGGTGAGATAGCCGCGGGCCACGCACTCCACCGGGAGCATCTTCAGGGACTTGCAGATCAGGGTGCGGCCCGCCCAGTCGGCGGGGGCGCCCTCGGGCAGCTCGGTGCTGATGACGTGGTTGGGGGCCAGGTCGGCGAGCTTGTCGAACCACCACAGGGAGAGCTGGGTCAGCACCCGGCCCTTGTCGGGGATCTCGGTCGGCAGCACCCAGTCGTAGGCGGACAGGCGGTCGCTGGCGACCATCACGAGGTCCCCGGCCGCGTTCTGGTACAGCTCGCGCACCTTGCCGGTGTGCAGATGCACCAGACCCGGGACCTCCACGGGCTCGGGCTTTTCGACGAATCCGGACACGGTTCCTCCCCGTGGTTCTGTACAGGTGCCCTCGATTCTCCCGTATGCCGGGTTGCGCACGGACAGCGGGGCCGCGCGGACACCTGTGCGGATCAGTCGTGTTTGCAGATGCGGTCCAGGAGGTTGGCGGTGGCGCGCTGGACGCGGGGGTCGACATGGCCGGGGCGGTCCAGGGCCGGGGACCAGGCGAAGGTGCCGGAGGCGAAGACCAGGGCGCCGGAGGGGGCGCGGTAGAGGGAGGTCTCCTGGTGGCGCAGGACGCCGTCGTTGTCGGTGTAGGGGGAGTGGGCGAGCAGCATGCGTTCCTCGTGCTCGGGGAGCGCGGTGCGCGGGAAGTAGCGGTCGGCCTCGCCGGCCACCAGACCCGGCAGTTCGTCGCCGTCGTGCGCGCCGGTGGCCTCCCAGAGCCAGTGGCCCGCGTTGCGCACGATCAGCGGGGACGGCTCGGGCACCCGGCCCGCGTACTGGATGCCGACCGTCTGCTGTTCGGGCCGGTCGATCTCACGCCAGAGCACGGGTTTGCCCGGGCCCCTGCGTTTTCGGCAGGTCAGCAGGCGGTCGGCGACCCCGGACGGGGAGGGGCCCAGCTCCACCTGCCAGTACATGGTGTTGGCGGAGAGGAAGACGAGTGAGGTACCGCTGTCGCGGGCCAGTTCCACGGTCCGCCGCATCCGCGGGGACCAGTACTCGTCGTGGCCCGGGAAGACCAGGCCCCGGTAGCGGGTCGGGTCGACGCGGCCGGCGTGCAGGTCGCGGGCGTCGGCGTAGGCGATGTCGTAGCCGTAGCGCTCGGCCCAGCGGATGAAGTCGTAGGCGTGCCCCACGTGCAGAGGCAGGCCGGCGCCCGCGTACGGCCGGTCGAAGGAGACGGTGGTCGCGGCGTCGGCCTCGCCGAGCAGCCGGCCCTTCTCGTCCCAGGCGTGGTAGAGGCTGGCGCCGGTGCGGCCGTCCTCCGGGTAGAGGTTGTACGCCTGCCAGGTGATGTCCGGCAGCAGGAGCAGCAGGTCCGCCGGGTGGTTGTCGCGGATCGTGAAGGGCACGTGGGAGCGGTAGCCGTCCGCCGTGGTGAGGACGGCGACATACGCGCCGATGCTCCAGTACGACGGGATCTGCAGCCGCCAGGACAGCCACCAGTGGTGACAGGAGACCGTACGGTCGGCGGCCAGCGGCGCGGGCTGGACGATGCCGGACAGCCGGGGGCTGGTGGTGATCTTGGCGGCGCCGTCACCGCCGTAGTGGCCGATGCGGTAGATGTCGACGCTGAACTCCTGCGGCGGGTCGACCGTGATGTGGAAGTCGACGGCATCGCCGGGGCCGACCGCGCCGGTCGAGGTGAATCCTTTGATCTGGCGGTGCACGTCGTCCGCGGAGCGCGGGCCGACGGCACTGCGGGGTGCCGGGATCCGCGGGTTCTCGCCGGTGGGTTGTGGCCTGCTC
Source organism: Streptomyces sp. NPDC007901 (assembly GCF_042959465.1). Lineage (NCBI taxonomy): Bacteria > Bacillati > Actinomycetota > Actinomycetes > Kitasatosporales > Streptomycetaceae > Streptomyces > Streptomyces sp. NPDC007901. Next base: position 67,311 of record NZ_JBIBKW010000025.1, read on the forward strand.
GGGTCCACGTACCACGGGACGACATGACCGGTGTCGTCGAAATAGGTCTCGCTGCCGCGCAGCCAGGGGACCGGCCCCAGGCCGAAGGGGTCCGTGACGGCGTGCGCGAGTGCTCCCGACTCCCAGCGGCGGATGTGGTCCGATGCCATGGTGGCTCCCCTCCCTCGTGCCCCCGTGAGGTGTGCTGTGACGAGTCGATGTGCGTGCGGGCGGTTGATACGGCCGTGCATGTGCTGTCCGTGCGGTGGCGTGACTGTGGCGCCTGTCTTATGTCGGATGCGCTTGCCACATCCGCGAACGGTCCCAGCACATCACATAACGCACGCGTACGGTCACGGTTCGTTGCGAATTTGCCTGAAGTGGAACAGTTTGCTCCGCTAAAGCGTCGAAACGCCGAGGTCAGACCAGCCGTACCGGCTTCTCGGGACGTATCCCGGACTCGACCAGCCAGGCCCGCAGCGGGGCCGGGTCTCCCTCCTCGACGAGACTGAGGACTCTGGGCGTCAGGTCGGCGGCCCGCTCACCGTCGACCAGCAGGGACGGGCCGTCGAGCCAGTCCAGGCCGGGGGTGGCTCCGGCGGTGTCCATGGCCGCGCAGCAGACCATGGCCTTGACGTGGTCTGCGAGCAGCTCGCGGGCGGTGCGCGGGGGCTGGAGCGGGAAGAGGGGCAGCGAGCCGTCGTCCCAGAGGGCCCTGTCGGAGCCCTGGCCCGCGGGTGCCGCCGCCGAGCCGGGTCGGGAGGTGCCGCCGACGGCGGTGGCGGCGGCGTTCGCGGCGCTGGCTGTCGCGGCCTCCTCGCGGGCGAGGGCCGCGGTGAGGCCGGCGGCGAGGGCGGCGCTGCACTCGGTGCCGCTTCTCTCGTCGGCGTCCTCGTCGTAGGCCGGGGGTGCCGTGCGCCGGCTCCGGGCCGTCGGGTCGGTCAGGTGGTCCAGGACGCGGGCCAGGGTGGGGCCGCCGGGGTCGGGGGCGGCCGGGTCGACGGTGGCGCGGACGCCGAGGGAGTCGAGGACGCGGTGAAGACGGGCCGCGTCGGTACGCCAGGTCCGGTCGACGACCTCGTCCGGGTACTCCTGCCAGTCCACCGGCGACCAGTCCGGGCCCGGCCCGGCGGGGCCGCCGTGGAAGAGACGGGCGGCCAGCAGCGAGGCGGCCTCGTCCACCAGGCCCGGCTCCTCCAGCAGGTCGCAGGCGGGCCGCTCGCCCAGCCGGGAGGCGAAGCCCTCGGCCAGCCGGTCGCGCCGGGACAGTTCGGTGAGCGCCGCGACCACGCCCGCGTCCAGCCGGGAGGGCCAGCGGCCCATCCGCCAGGCGGGCAGCGCGACCCGGGTGAGGAGCCGGTCCCAGCCGGCGTAGGCGAGACCGACCTGTTCCTGGGCGACGATCCGCAGTCCGTAGTCCACAGCCTGTGCACGCTCGGCGGCCGCGGCGGCGACCCCGCGCTCCATCAGCGCCGCGTGCTCCCGGCAGCCTCGCAGCAGCACCCGGGCCACCCAGCCGATGCCCGCGCACAGCACCCGGGTCGCCCGACATCGGGCGGACGTGGAGGCGACCGCCACCGCCGCGTCGAGCCCCCGGACGAAGCGCCGGGCGGCCGCTATGTCCGGGTGTGCCGAGGGTCCCGTACCCGCGACGACCGGGGCGAGGACCGCGCGGAGTTCGCCGACCCGCATCCACCACAGGAACGGGGAGCCGATGACGAGGACGGGGGCGGCCGGGGTGCGGCGGTGCGAGCCGGGGTTGCCCAGTTCGTCGCCGGCCTTGGGCGCGGGCGGGCCGTGGGCCGGGTGGGTGCGGTCCTCCAGCCAGCTGTCGCAGTCCGGGGTGAGCGCTATGGCGGAGGGCGCCGGGACGTCCAGGCGGTCGGCGAGGTCGCGCACCATCCGGTACAGGTCCGGCGCGGACGTCTCCGCGATCGGGACCGTGGGGCTCACGGCCGGGCGGGCGCGGGCCACGACCAGGGCGACAGCGGCGGCGGCCAGCAGCACGAGCACGGCGAGAGAGCCGACGGCCCAGCGGGCCGCGTCCCAGCCCCGGCCGACGAAATGGCCGGTGGAGCCGCCGGTGAGCAGGATCACCGTGACCGCCGCGGGCAGCAGGGCCACGGCCAGGGCCCGGCCGCGGATGCGCAGCACGGCGAGGGCCCGGGTACGCGCTGCCTGCGCTCCCGCCTCCGCACCGATACCGGTACTGGTCACGTCCGGACCTCACCCCCTCCCTGCTGTCCTGGCGCCGTCCTGGCTGTTGCTCACTCCCCCACTGTGGCACCCCTCACTGACATCGCAATGCCGGTGGGCCAAGTGCCGGAACGCTTGCGCCGCACCCTAGTTGGGGCCTCGGCCCCCGTCAGCCGGATGGGGCATCGGTCACTCGATGGAATGGCTTTGGTCAGAGGTGATCGACAGACAGCAACGATCAGGCCCCGGATTTCGGATCCGGGGCCTGATCAGGAACTGAAGCAGATGAAAAGGTTCTTGCCGGCGCTCAGGCCTCGGCCGCCGCCTTCGCCGCGATGTCCGTACGGTGCTGGGAACCGTCGAGGCCGATGCGCGCCACCGCCGTGTACGCCCGCTCCCGGGCCTGGGTCAGGTCCTTGCCGGTCGCCGTGACGGAGAGGACGCGGCCGCCCGCGCTGACGACCGTGTCGCCGTCCCGCTTCGTCCCCGCGTGCAGGACGTAGGCGTGCGGGGCGTCCTCGGCCGCCACCGTGTCGAGGCCGGTGATGGGGTCGCCGGTGCGCGGGGTGTCGGGGTAGTTGTGGGAGGCGACGACCACGGTGACCGCGGCGTCCTCGCGCCAGCGCAGCGGCGGCAGGTCGTCGAGGGTGCCGTTCGCGGCGGCGAGCAGCACGCCGGCCAGCGGGGTCTTCAGCCGGGCGAGGACCACCTGGGTCTCCGGGTCGCCGAAGCGGGCGTTGAACTCGATGACCCGCACCCCGCGCGAGGTGATGGCGAGGCCGGCGTAGAGCAGTCCGGAGAACGGGGTGCCACGGCGCTGCATCTCGTCGACGGTGGGCTGGAGAACGGTCTCCAGGACCTCGTCGACGAGCTTGGGGTCGGCCCAGGGCAACGGGGAGTAGGCCCCCATGCCACCGGTGTTCGGCCCCTCGTCGCCGTCCAGGGCGCGCTTGAAGTCCTGGGCGGGCTGGAGCGGGAGGACCGTCACACCGTCGGTGATCGCGAAGAGGGAGACCTCGGGGCCGTCGAGGAACTCCTCGATGACCACGCGCTCGCACCCGGCGGCATGCGCCTTGGCGGCGTCGAGGTCGTCGGTGACGACGACTCCCTTGCCGGCCGCGAGACCGTCGTCCTTGACGACGTACGGCGCCCCGAAGGCGTCGAGGGCCTCGGCGACCTCCTCGGCGCTTGTGCAGACGTACGAACGGGCGGTGGGCACGCCGGCCCCCGCCATCACGTCCTTGGCGAACGCCTTGGACCCCTCGATCTGCGCGGCCTTCCCGGAGGGGCCGAAGACCGGGATGCCGGCGAGGCGTACGGCGTCGGAGACCCCCGCGACGAGCGGGGCCTCCGGGCCGACGACCACCAGGTCGGCGCCGAGTTCCGTGGCCAGCCCGGCCACGGCCGCGCCGTCCAGGGCGTCGACCTGGCGCAGCTCGGCCACCTCGGCGATGCCGGCGTTGCCGGGGGCGCAGTACAGCGCGGTGACGTCGGAATCGAGGGACAGAGAGCGGCACAGGGCGTGTTCGCGGGCGCCGCTGCCGATGACGAGGACCTTCACGGGGGCCAGCGTAGCCGGGCGAGCCGACTGGAGGTTCCTCCAAGGGGGCGGAGTGCCGGAGCGCCCGGTCCGCCGGGGGCGCCGCCCTCGGGTGCCGTCACTCGTTCTGGATCTCCTCGACGACCGTCGCCCCCAGCTCCTTCACGATCAGTTCGTGGCCGGAGAGGGCCGACTCGTCGAGGTCGGGGTCGTCCTCCTCGGGGATGTCGTCCTCGGGGGACACCGGGGGCGGTTCGGGGGCCGCGGGCCGCGGGGCCGGAGACGCCGGCGCCGGAGCGGGCGACGGGGGGCCCTGGGGGGACGGGGCCGCCGCCGGGGCGGGCTGCGCGGGTGCCGGGTGGGCCGGAGCCGCCGGGGCGGAGCCGCCGTAGCCGGCGGACGCCGCAGGCGCGCCGTAACCGCCGCCGGCGCCGGGCTGGCCCCCGCCGTACCCGCTACCGGCCGGGGCCGGGCCGCCGCCGCCCGTCGGGTCGACGACCGCCTCGATCCGCCACTGCACGCCGAACTGCTCGGTCAGCGCCTGCCGCAGCACGTCCTCGCTGCCGCTGCCGGAGAAGTTGTCGCGGGCGCCGGCGTTGACGAAACCGAGCTGGAGGGTGGTGCCGTCGAAGCCGGTGACCTGGGCGTTCTGGCTCAGCAGGATCCAGGTGAAGCGGCGGCGGTTCTTGACCGCCTCCAGGATGTTCGGCCAGAGCACACGGGGGTCGAGGCCACCGGTGGGGGCGACGGCGGCCGGGGCGGGGGCAGCCGGGGGCGCGGACGCCGCGGCCGGGGCCGGAGCGGGCGCCGTCGCCCCGGTCGGAGGCTGGGCCGGGGCCTGCTGGGCCGCCGGGGCGCCCGGGGCCGCGGCCGTGGGCCAACCGCCGGGACGACGGGCGGCGGCGCCACCCGCGGGCGCCGCGGTCGGCCAGGCACCGGGCGCCGGAGCGGTGGCAGCGGGCGCGGGCGGGGCGGCCGGTGCGGCGGGTGCGGGCGCCGGAGGAGGGGTCGGCGCGGGATGCACGGGGGCCGGAGCCGGCTGCTGAGGGGCCGACTGCTGAGGGGCCGCCGGAGCCTGCGAGGTGTGCGGAGCCGGTGCGGGCGCCGCTCCCCCTCGTACCGCCGCCCGGGCCGCGGCCATCCCGCCGCCCTGGGGCGCCTGGACCGGTGCCGCGGCCTGGGCGCCCATGTGGGCCTCGGGTCCGGGGACGTACCCCATCGCGGGCGCACCGCCCCCGCCCGAGAAGGTGACGCCCCGCTCCAGCCGGTCGAGGCGGGCCATCACGGACCGCTCGTCGCCGTAGGCGGCCGGCAGCAGCACGCGCGCGCAGATCAGCTCCAGCTGGAGCCGGGGAGAGGTGGCGCCGCGCATCTCGGTCAGCCCCGCGTTGACGAGGTCGGCGGCGCGGCTGAGCTCGGCGGCACCGAAGGTGCCGGCCTGGGCCCGCATCCGTTCCAGCACGTCGGCGGGTGCGTCGAACAGCCCCTTCTCCACGGCGTCCGGAACGGCGGCGAGGATCACGAGATCCCGCAGCCGCTCCAGCAGGTCGGCCACGAACCGCCGCGGGTCGTTCCCGCCCTCGATGATGCGGTCGACGACCTCGAAGGCGGCGGCGCCGTCCCCGGTCGCGAAGGCCTCGACGACGGAGTCGAGCAGGGAGCCGTCGGTGTACCCCAGCAGGGAGGTGGCCATGGCATACGTCACGCCCTCCTCGCCCGCACCGGCGAGGAGCTGGTCCATGACGGACATGGAGTCACGCACGGACCCCGCACCGGCGCGCACCACCAGCGGCAGCACGCCGTCCGCGACGGGGATCTGCTCCTTCCCGCACACCTCGCCGAGGTAGTCCCGCAGCGTGCCCGGCGGCACCAGCCGGAAGGGATAGTGATGAGTCCGTGACCGGATGGTCCCGATGACCTTCTCGGGCTCGGTCGTGGCGAAGATGAACTTGAGGTGCTCCGGGGGCTCCTCGACGACCTTGAGCAGCGCGTTGAAGCCGGCCGACGTGACCATGTGGGCCTCGTCGATGATGTAGATCTTGTAGCGGCTGCCTGCGGGGCCGAAGAAGGCCTTCTCGCGCAGCTCACGGGCGTCGTCCACACCACCGTGAGAGGCCGCGTCGATCTCGATCACGTCGATCGAGCCCGGACCGTTCCGTGCCAGGTCCTGACACGACTGGCACTCTCCGCACGGGGTCGGCGTGGGCCCCTGCTCGCAGTTCAGGCAGCGGGCCAGGATCCGCGCGCTGGTCGTCTTGCCACACCCACGCGGGCCGCTGAACAGGTACGCGTGATTGACCCGGTTGTTCCGCAGCGCCTGCTGCAGCGGGTCGGTGACATGCTCCTGCCCGATGACCTCGGCGAACGACTCCGGGCGATAGCGGCGGTACAGCGCGAGAGACGACACGCATACGAGGTTATAGGCGCCCACTGACAACCCACCCCGCCGAAGCCCCCCGCCCGGCACACGCAAGCGCCCCCCACGCACCCGCCAGAGCCAACCTACCCTTGCTGCCTTCCGGCCCTGGGGGAGTTCAGTCAGATAGCGCCGCGTGAGGGGCTCTGCACAGAGTACCCGACGTCAGGGGGTGGGAACGAGTTCGCGAGCACTCCTCTCGGTCATGTAATGTTCCCACCGGAGGATTCGCCTAGAGGCCTAGGGCGCACGCTTGGAAAGCGTGTTGGGGGCAACCCCTCACGAGTTCGAATCTCGTATCCTCCGCTCCCGCCTGACCAGGCGAAACGAAGAGCCGGACCGCTCATTGCGGTCCGGCTCTTCGGCATGCCCTGGTTGCAGTTTCGGTTGCATTTATAGGCGACATTTAGGACACATCCTCGAGCGGGAAAGGCGCACGCTCATGTCCTACAGGGCGACCGGCGCAGGCCCTGAGGAGCTTTGACGCCGAATGCAGTCATGCCCCCGCGTCCGTCGGTGCCTCATTCACCCATCGCGGGCCGACCTGCGGCGGCTCTGGTCTCCGCGGATCCACGCGGTCTGTCCGTGGCCCCGGGACGATGTCGCGGTCATAGCCCGATCGTCCGGACCTTGCTGCCGCACAGCCGAGTCAGGTCATCGACATCCGACGTGAGGATGGCGACCGGGCCAGGCTGACGCAAGGCCGCTTCCGCGACGGTGGCGTCGATCGCGTACTTGTGTCCGCGCAGACCGGCACCCTTGAGCAGTTGCGCCGCCGCCTTGGCCGCTGCCTCCGTGACCGGCTCCACCTTGACCCGGGAGAGCGCCCATTGCAGTCGGGCCAGGTTCACCCTGGCGTGACTCACCTCCACGATGGTGTTGGCGCTGACGACAAGGTCCGCTCCCATGTCGTGGAACACCTGGAACATCGCCAGAACCTTCCGGTCCTGCGCCACCCAGGCCGACAGCCCCTCGCTGTCCAGGACGACGGTCTCCATGCGCTCGCTCACGCGGCGCTCGCGCCGCCGGCGGCCTGCGTCGTGCCGAAGATCCGCGCCCGCGCCTCGGCCAGCTCTTCCTCGCTGAAGGCCCCGTGCTCGTCTGTGTGGCTGCGCAGGTCGGCCCCCAGGAGCTGGTGCCGGATCTGTCTGGCGACGGCTTCGGCCACGTAGCCGGAGATGTTGTCCGTGATCTTCTTCAGCTCCGCCACCTGCTCGGTGGGGAGTGTCACGGTGATGCGCGTGGTGTCAGCCATAGCCGTAAGCATACTGCGGTATGCGCGCTACGCGCTGTCTGTTCCCCGCATTCGGTCCGAGCCGGCGGCAGTCGAGGCGACTGTCCGTTCCGGGGCCCGGCTGGGAAGTTGTGCGACGCGCCAGTTCAGCGGGCCCAGTAGCGGTATGCCTCGATCCATTGCGAGCCCTCGGGGGCGGGTTCCGGCAGCGGCAGGTCCAGAATTCCGATGTCCTGTCGGACCGCCCCTCGGGCGCAGCGTGCGACCACGCGCCCGTCCTCGGCCAGATCGACACCGACCACGCTCACCTCGACGCCGAGAACGGTCGTGGTGAACGGCACGGCAAGGCTCTCCTCGATCATCGTGAAGAAGCCGGTGAGCTGCTCATCCTCGCCGTAGGCGTCGACGGTGGCCTCTTCGACCAACGCCTCCAGCGCGGCTGGGTCCAAGGTGCTCATGGCCGCACCCTAGCGCCGCACCGTACGGTTGAGGACCGGTGTGTTCAGCAGCGGCATATCCGTCGTGGCGCCGTCGCCGGCAGTCAAGGCAAGGCCCGTGGTTGCCAGCGTGTGACGTTGCCTGGTGGGGTTCCGTAGTGAGCGGCTCAGGGGAAGGTCCGGCGAGCGACAGGGCAGGAGAGAGTGGCACGAGACGTCGTACGAGAGCCGAGTACGGGAGCGAGGAGCGCACCGCCGCTGGCCGGGCAGGAAACGTCCGCCTTCGTGAGGGAGTTGCTCGGCGCCGGCTGGGCGGCGGTTTTCCTGCCCGGTGAGCCCGCCCGCCTTGGGCGGCTGCTGCTGTGGAAGCCGACCGGGGCAGCAGCAGGAAACGGTATGGCGTCCACCGGCCTTGAGACCGAGGCGGTGGAGCTGGTCCTGCCGCACGGCCGCTCGGTGCGGCGGCGCAGGGTCGAGGGTTACGCGCTGCCTGTCGCCGTCGCTGTCTCTGCCCTGGTCAATGCGGAGCCGACGCATCCCTCCGGCGCCGCCTGGCAGGCCGCCACTCGCTTCGCGCTGCGGCTGCTCGCCGACGGCCGCCTCCACCCGGCCATCACCCCCGCCGGTTACGACACCTGGCAGGCGGGCCCTTTCACCGCCGCCCAGCGCCAGACGCTGGATGCCCTGGCCGCCGCCTTCCCGCCCCACGCCCACTGCCTGCCCGAGTCGGGCCCTGCGCCGGTACGGATCGCCGAACCGGCTGCGCTGATACGCCAGTTCTGCGACGCGGTCGCCGATGATCTGGTCCGTACCCCGGCCGCGCCGCTCGCCATGGGAGCGCTGCCGTACGCCTGGCGCGAGGCCCGCGCATTGCCCGCCTTGCGTGAATGGGCCGAGGAAACCCAGGCGGCGCTCACCGCCGAGGTCGGTGTCTCCCTGCGCGTCGACGTACCCGGAGGACGCCGACGACAGTTCCGGGCCGTCCTGCAACTGCACACCGCGGCGGACCCGGCGCTCGTCATCGAGGCCGCACGGCTGTGGAGCGAGCCGACCGAAGTGGAGCGGCTGCTCGGCCCGCGCGCCGAGACCGAGACGCTGCTCGCCCTGCGCCGCGGCGCCCGCGCCTGGCCCCCGCTGCGGAGGCTACTCGACGTTGCCGCTCCCGATCAGCTCCGGTTGACCGACGACGAAGCCTTCGATCTCCTCGGGGACGCCACGGACGCGCTGCGCGCGGCCGGTGTCGACGTGCACTGGCCGCGCGAACTGGTCAAGGCGCTCACCGCGACCGCGGAGATCGGGCAGCGCACCGCCCCCGGTTCCACCGCGGGCGGCCTGCTGGACACCGAGGCCCTCCTCGACTTCCGCTGGCAGGTCTCCCTCGGCGGCGAGCCGCTCACCGAGGCCGAGATGGATGCCCTCGCGGAGTCACGCCGTCCCCTCGTCCGGCTTCGCGACCAGTGGGTGGTCGCCGACCCGAAGCTGGTGGCCCGCGCCAAGCGCCGCCGGATGGAACCGCTCACCCCCATGGAGGCGTTGAGCGCCGCGCTGACCGGCGAGGCCGAGCGAAGCGAGATGGGGGTCCCCCCGGCCGGAGGCTGGGGGAGGGACGGTGACCGGGTCCCCTGTGCGGCGGTCGGTGCGCTCGGCGACCTGGTCGCTCGTATCCGCGATCCCGAGTCCCGCGCCCCCGTGCCCCAGCCCGCCGCCCTCAAGGCCACGTTGCGCGAGTACCAGAAGCGGGGCCTGGCCTGGCTGGCCGAGATGTGCGCACTCGGCCTCGGCGGCTGTCTCGCCGACGACATGGGCCTGGGCAAGACCATCACCTTGCTCGCTCTGCACCTGCACCGCCAGAGCGACCACGCCACCGCGGGCCCCACCCTTGTCGTCTGCCCGGCCTCCCTGCTCGGCAACTGGCAGCGCGAGGCCGCCAGATTCGCACCGCTCACCCCCGTACGCCGTTACCACGGCGGCGACCGCCACCTGGGAGACCTGGCCGGCGACGAGATCGTCCTGGTCACCTACGGGGTACTGCGCCGCGACCGCGAAGTGCTCGCCGAGACAGCCTGGTCGCTGGTGGCCGCCGACGAGGCCCAGCACGTCAAGAACCCCTACGCCGTCACCGCCCGCGAACTGCGCGCCCTGCCCGCCCGCGCCCGCGTCGCTCTCACCGGCACCCCCGTGGAGAACAACCTCTCGGAGCTGTGGGCACTGCTCGACTGGACCACCCCCGGGCTGCTCGGCACACTCGCCGCCTTCCGTGACCGGCATGCCCGCGCCATCGAGGCGGGCGAGGATCCCGAGGCAGCCGAGCGCCTGTCCCGTCTCGTACGTCCCTTCCTGTTGCGCCGCAAGAAGTCCGACCCCGGCATCGCACCCGAACTGCCGCCCAAGACCGAGACCGACCACGTCGTCCCGCTGACGGCCGAGCAGACCAGCCTCTACGAGGCACAGGTCCGCGAGACCATGGCGAAGATCGCGGAGTCGGAGGGCATCGCCCGACGCGGTCTGGTACTCAAGCTGCTCACCGCGCTGAAGCAGATCTGCAACCACCCCGCCCAGTATCTGAAAGAGCACGGCCTGCGCCGGTCCACTCCCCTGCGGGGCCGCTCCGGCAAGCTCGACCTGCTCGACGAACTTCTCGACACCATCACCGCCGAAGGCGAATCCGTGCTGGTCTTCACGCAGTACAAACAGATGGCGGCTCTGCTGGAGAAACATCTCGCCGAACGCGGCGTCCCCGCTCTCTTCCTGCACGGCGGCACCCCCGTCGCGCGGCGCGAGGAGATGGTGGACCGCTTCCAGCGCGGCGAAGTGCCGGTGTTCCTGCTGTCGTTGAAGGCGGCGGGCACCGGACTCAACCTCACCCGCGCCAGCCACGTCGTGCACTACGACCGCTGGTGGAACCCGGCCGTCGAGGACCAGGCCACCGACCGCGCCTACCGCATCGGCCAGGACAAACCCGTCCAGGTGCACAAGCTCCTCGCGGAGGGAACCGTGGAGGACAAGGTGGCGAAGCTGCTCGAAGCCAAGCGCGCCCTCGCCGACGCCGTCGTCGGCTCCGGCGAGGCAGCCCTGACCGAACTGTCCGACGCCGACCTCGCCGAACTCGTCGCCCTGGGACGGCAGTCATGAGCCCCGCCGTCCCCGGCCCGCGCCGTGCGCCCGCCCGCGGCAAGCGGGCCTTCGCCGCGACCTGGTGGGGCCAGGCATGGGTGGCCGCCCTGGAGGACTCCACCCTGGACGCCGGACGGCTCTCGCGCGGACGCACCTACGCCCGCAAAGGCATGGTCGGCCCGGTCACCGTCGCTCCGGGCAAGGTCAATGCCGCTGTCCAGGGCAGCCGCCCGCGCCCGTACCGCTCCTCGGTCCACCTGCCCGTCCTCACCGCCCCTCAGTGGGACACCCTGCTCGACACGATCGCGGCCCGCGCCGGACATCTCGCGGCACTTCTCGACGACGAGGTGCCCGCCGAACTCGTGGACGACGCCCGGCACGCAGGCGTCCCACTGCTCCCGCTGCCCACCGAGCTCGATCCGGAGTGTTCCTGCCCCGACTGGGGACACCCGTGCAAGCACGCCGCCGCGCTCTGCTACGCCATCGCCACCACCATCGACACCGACCCGTTCGTGCTCTTCGCACTGCGCGGCCGCGGTCGCGAGGAGGTCCTCGCCCAGCTGCGCGCACTCCGTACGGCAGCACAGGACACCGCCGCCCCACCGGCACCGGCCGGCATCCCGGCCGCCGCCGCGTACGCCCACTGGGCCGAAGAGCCCCCCGAACTGCCCGAACTCCCGGAGCCCGCCGCCCACACCACAGCACTGCCCGTCGCCCCGCCCCCCGGCAGCGGCCTGGCCGCCGCGGACCTGGAACACCTCATGGCCGACGCCACCGCGCGCGCCGCCCGGCTCCTCGCGGGCGACACCGCCGACCTGCACCTGACCGAGCACCAGGACACCGTCCGCATCGCCGCAGGCAACCCCGGACCCGAGTGGTTCCACCACCTGGTCCAGAACACCGGCACCAACCCCACTGCCTTCGCACGCCTCACCCGCGCCTGGCGTCACGGCGGCCCCACGGGCATCGCCGTCGCCGAACAGCCCTACGCCCCCGACCCGGCGGTGATGAAGGCCGCCCGCACCGCCCTGAACGCGGCCCTCGCCGAGATGACCGACTCCCCCGCACACCTCAGAACCTGGCGCAACCGCCTCACCCTCACCCACCACGGCATCCAGCTGCGTCTGGGTCCCGACGCCCGCTGGTACCCCTACCTCCAGGACGACGACGGCGAATGGTGGCCCGCGGCACCAGCCGACAGTGAGCCGGTCACCGCGCTCACCGCAGCCTGGTCGCAGAACGGGGAGTAAGGAGGCGGCCCCCCGCTGACCAGGAACCACGAGCAGAAGTCGGACACACTCACGCTGCTCCACTTCCGTGGTTGCAGTTCTGGTTGCATTCACCGGCGTACGGCACCGTTCAGAACCCCCGCCCGGACCAGCTGCACCGCAGGTCAGGACGTTGCCGTACGCTCAAGAACCCCCAGACGAACATTTGGAAAGCGTGTTGGGGGCAACCCCTCACGAGTTCGAATCTCGTATCCTCCGCAGCCGCCTGAACAGGCGAGACGAAGGGCCCCGCTGATCATCAGCGGGGCCCTTCGTCGTCCACGCCGGCAGATCAACCATTCGCATCCTGCGCACGACTGGTTCAAAACTCCTGGTAAGGGCGCTTACACCAGGAGTATGGTCTCTTGTATGGCGACGAAAAAGGTCACGGTAACGATCCCTGAGGATCTCCTCGACGAGATCCGCGCCGACGCGGCGGAGAGGGGGCTTTCGGCGTATGTAGCCGAAGCACTGCGATTCAAGCGCGATCGGGACCGACTGCTGGAGCTGGTCGACTGGTTGCAGGAGGAACACGGGCCGGTCACCGAGGACGAGCGTGCGACAGCCTTCGCGGAACTGGACGATCTCGACGCCGAGCACGAGCGCCGCCGCACGGCCGGAGGACACGATGCCGGAGAGGCCGCGTGAAGAAGCGCGCCGGCGAGCACAGGCAGCGGCCACTGCGCGTCTTCGTACTTGACTGCGAGGCCCTGTCCCTGGCCGTGCGCGGCGACCGCAAGATGATCGCCTGGCTCGACCTCGCGGCCGGGGGTGAGGCCGAGGTGGTGACGTCTCCCATGACGCTGGTCGAGGCGTTCGACGGCAGAACCACCGAGCAGCGCTGGGACTGGGTGCTTTCCCGGCTCAAGGTCGCAGACATCGGCAAGGACGAAGCCCGCCAGGCCCGGCGTCTCCTGGCCGACGCCAAGCTGTACGGTCACAAGTACGCCATCGATGCCGTGCTCGCTGTCATCGCACGCCAGCAGAAGGGGCAGGTCACCGTCTTCACCTCGGACGTAAACGACCTGGAGAAGCTCCTCCCGCAGACCATCGTCGTCAAGCAGGTATGACCCGGCGCCCGGATCCGCCGCAGGTCAGGGTGCCCTCGATCGCCACCGAACCCCAGACGAACATGTGGAAAGCATGTTGGGGGCAACCCCTCACGAGTCGAATCTCGTATCTTCCGCCGGCGCGCTGGCGTTCGTCCGCCTCGGGCTCGACTGGAGCGGTCGCGGCTACGCCTCCTGCACACCCCGGCTCAGCAGCTCGTCATCGACGGCACGCAGCCGCGCACGCCACTCACGCCCGGCCTTGGGGTTACGGCCCATGCCACGCCCCACGGCATGCGCTGCCCGCTCAGCGGCGAAGGCCCGGCGCTCCCGCAGCTGCTCGACGGTGAGGCCGGCCAACTCGGCGTACCAGTTGTCGTAGAGCTTCCACTGACTCATGGCCCCAGGATGACGACCACCACGCTCCGAGCGCTCACGGTTTTCCGCCTATGGCCCTCCCGGGCGGACCTCGGGATCAGTTACCGGCTACGAGGGAGGGGCGTAGGGGTTCCCGTCGGGGGTCACCGGGCCTTGCCACCACATGGCCGGGGGCGGGACGGGGACCCAGTCCGGGCCGCGGTGGTCCAGCCACCAGCGGCCGATGGTGTGAAACTTCTCCCCGAAGCCGCGGTCCCAGTTGAGGAACCCGGTGATCGGTGCCCGCAGGCGGGTGGCGCGGCCGCCCGCTTCGTAGATGACGACGGTGCGGCTGCCGAGAAGGGACTCGACCCGGACGGCCTGGACGTTCGACCAGGGGATGGTCCTGCGGCGGAGGTTGCGCACGACGGCCGCCGACGGGGTGAGCGTGACTCCGAAGGGTCGCGGGACGATCAGCGCCACGGGCAGCAGGACGGCCCACATGGCCAGGGTGAAGAGCACAGGACCGGATGATCCCCCGCTCAACCACAACAGGACCTGGAAGGCGGTGACGATGACGCTGGGCAGCGCGGACAGCAGGCGTTGGAGGCGCGTCAGCCGATAACGGACACACTCCGCCGACGACATGGCCTCGACCTGCGAGCGTTCCCTCATCCCCCGCCCCTCACGTGCCGCGGCCGACGTTGATCGACCACCGCCAAGGCAGCATGGCGGACCATGGGTGCGCCGTCCATCCACCTGCTCGTCACTTCTCCGCGACCGCCGGGGTCGGGAGGCTGCCGTAGCGCTCCATGCGTTGCCAGCGCAGTCGGGAGCCCGAGACGGCGGTGAAGACGGACTGGATGACGACCAGGTACATCAGCTGGCGGTAGACGAACTGCTGCAGCGGCAGGCTCCAGAGCGGGCCGGGGCGTTCTCCGTCGAGGCGGAACGCGTACAGGCCCATGAGCAGTTGCAGGAGCAGGAAGGCGAGCCACAGGGCGGTGATCCGGAGCGGGTCGAGGAAGAGCAGGCCGTAGACGGCGAAGACGTCGACGACGGGGGCGAGCAGGGGCAGCAGGACCTGGAAGAGGAGGAGATAGCCCAGGCCGCGGCGGCCGAGCTTGCCGGCCGCGCCGCGTTGGATCAGGGCGCCGCGGTGTTTCCACATCGCCTGCAGGGTGCCGTAGCACCAGCGGTACCGCTGCCGCCACAGGGCGTCCAGGGAGGCGGGTGCCTCGGTCCAGGCCACGGCGCGCTCCTCGTAGACCACGCGCCAGCCGGCCCGGCACAGGGCCATGGTGAGGTCGGTGTCCTCGGCGAGGGTGACGTCGCTGACGCCGCCGAGGGCGAGCAGCGCCCGGCGGCGGAAGGCGCCGACCGCGCCGGGCACGGTCGGCATGCACTCGGCGAGGTCGAACAGGCGGCGGTCGAGGTTGAAGCCGACCACGTACTCGATGTGCTGCCAACGGCCCAGCAGGCCACCGCGGTTGACGACCTTGGCGTTGCCCGAGACGGCTCCCACGTTCGGGTCGGCGAAGGGCTGCACGATCGTGCGGACGGCGTCGGGTTCGAAGACCGTGTCGCCGTCGACCATGACCACCAGGTCGCAGGTGGCCGCGGCGAGCCCGGTGTTGAGCGCGGCGGGCTTGCCCGCGTTCTCCTGCCGGATCACCCGCACCCCCGGCAGCCGGAGGGACTCCACGAGGTCGGCGGTGCCGTCGGTGGAGCCGTCGTCCACCACGATGATCTCGACCGGGTGGTCCGAGGCGAGCAGGGAGCGTACGGCCGCCTCGATGCCGGCGCTCTCGTTGTACGCCGGGACGATCACGCTGACCGGTTCGGTCACCGGCGGCCCCCAGGACCTGCTCCGGCGCCCCTTGCGCTGCCGCCGGTGCCGGCGGGCGGCGACGAGCACGACCGCCGCGCGCAGGACGCTGACCGCTCCGGCCGCGTACATCAGCCAGCCCAGCACGCGCACGGCCCGGTCGCCGCCCTGCAGCAGCCCGATGAGGGCCAGCCCCTGGAGGTGGTCACCCAGCCCCGCAGGCCGGACCGGGCCGGCCATGCCGACGGCGGCGCCGACCGTCGCGAACCGGAAGCCGCGGGCCTTCAGCCGGGGGATCAGGGTGTTCAGGGCGGCGACGGTCTGGGCGCGGTCGCCGCCGGCGTCGTGCATCAGCAGGATCTGCCCGGCGGTGCCGTGCGGGGTCGCGTTCGCGAGGACGCGGTCCGTACCGGGCCGCTGCCAGTCCTGGGCGTCCTGCGTGGAGAGCACCGTGACGTACCCGGCCGCGCCCGCCTGCTTCAGGACGGACCAGTCGGCGTCGTCCAGCGCGTCGTTCTCCGAGGAGTACGGCGGCCTCAGCAGCGCGGTGGTGACCCCGGCCGCACCGGCCACCGCGAGCTGGGTCTCGCGCAGTTCCAGCGAGCGCTGCCACGGGGCGAGGCGGGACAGGTCGGGGTGGGTGAAGGTGTGGATGCCGATCTGGTGGCCGTCGGCGACGATCCGGCGGACCAGCTCCGGGTGGTCCACCACCTCGGTGCCGACGACGAAGAAGGTCGCGTGGACGTGGTTGCGGCGCAGCACGTCGAGGATGCGCGGCGTCCAGGTGGGGTCCGGGCCGTCGTCGAAGGTGAGGGCGATCGTGCGGGCCTTCGGGCGGGCGGTGTGCGGGGCGGTGGCTGCGTTCGCGATCACCGGGCCGCCGTCGGCCACCTGCGTGGGCACGGCATCGCTCCGGCCCCGGGGGCCGGTCTCGTCGTCCGAGGTGATCCCGAACATGTGGTGGGTGTAGCCCTGCAGCAGCAGGGCCGCCGACAGGGTCACCACGAGCACGCAGAGCAGCAGCCAGTGGGTGCGGGGGGTGATCTGGCCGGTACGGCCACGCAGGCGGAACGGAGCAGCGGTACGGCTTCGGCGGTCGGTCACGTCAGGGCCCTGGATCACTTCACGGGCCGGTGGGACGAGCCGACGGCGCGCCCCTTGGAGGAGTGGGTGGAGGTGGGGGTGGAGGTGGGGGTGGAGGTGGGGGTGGAGGTGGAAGCAGGCGTGGTGGTGGGGGTGGCGCCGGGAGCCGTGGTGGCGGGCGTGGTCGGGGAGGCGGTGGCGGCCGGTGTCGTGGTGGGCCCGGCGGTCGCCGTGGCGGCGGTCGCGGCGGAGGCGGCCGCCCGGCGCGCAGCCGGACGGGAGCCGGCGGGGCGGGAACTGTCGTACGCCTCCCCGGAACTCGCGCTCCCCGCGGCCTGGCCGTCGCCGCCGGACGGGGCGTCGGGGGCGGTCGCGTGGGGCGTGGCCGTGTGCGGGGTCTCCGGCAGCGGGACGAACGGAGCGCTGATGGTGGGGCCGCCCAGGACCGAGCTGATGAGCAGGGCGACATAGCAGGCGGCGGGGATCACCAGCAGTTGGGCGGCGCGCCGGACGCGGTGCTGGCGGCGGCCCGAGGCGTCCACGAAGACGGGCCGTGCCGGACCGTTCTCCGCCGGGTCCTGGTCCGCGTGATCCGGGTGGTCCGTGTGATCCGGGGGCAGCACGGTGATGACGTCACCGTGCGGGGAGTCGCCGTATGACTCCTCGCCGTACGCTCTGTCGCTCTCGTCCGTCCGTTGCACGCGCCCCGCCCCTGTCCATGCGGACGACCGACATGGTCGTCCGCATGGACAGAGCGCGGGAGGCCGAAACTGTTACACCCCCGGCCTCGGGAGCGGGCTTGCCTGGGTCAGGGGGCGATCCGGATCTTCCGCGCCACCGTCACCTGGTCCAGGTCCGACACCCGTACCGTCACGTTCATCGTCCACTCGCCCGCGATGGGGAGGTTGACGGAGTTGGTGGCCCAGTAGCCGCCGCGGTCGGTCAGGTTGGCGGGGAGGGGGCCGATCTTCTGGGCGTCGAGGGTGAAGGAGAGGCGGAGTTCGGGGACGGTGGAGATGCCGTTGTCGGGGCCGAAGACGACCGCCTGCACGGAGTTCTTGCCGACCCGGCCCGGGTCGAGGGTGATCTGCACCTTGCCGTGGCCGTTCGGGGTGCCGACGTCGAACGGGACCATGGCGATGGCGGTCGCCGGGATGCCGGTCGCGTCCGTCGCCGCCCCCGACTCGGCCGCCTCGGCCGCCGCGCGGCCGGGCAGGGTGCCGGTGAGGATCGTCGTGATGACCAGGACGGCCACGCCGATGGCGACTTCGGCGAGGACCGAGCGGCGCAGGGCCCGGTGGGGGGACGGGGTGAGGGGTTGCGCCGGGAGGTCAGGGGTCGGGGCCTCCCCGGTGTCCGGGGTGTCCGGGGTGTCCGGGGTGTGGGTGTCCGGGGTGTGGGTGTCCAGGGGTGGGGCTCCGACCGTCTCCGGGACACGGTCGCGGGATGCCGTGGCCGGGGCCGTCGCCAGTTTCGCCGTCCAGCGGCGGGACTGGGAGGCCGCCGCCAGCAGCAGGGTCACCGCGCCGAGCTTGACGAGCAGGAGCCTGCCGTACGAGGTGTCGGTGAGCGCCTGCCAGGAGCCGAGGCCGCGCCAGGACTGGTAGACGCCGGTCACGACGAGGACCGTCACCGAGACGAAGGCCACCCGGGAGAAGCGGGCTACGACGGCGGCCGGGAGGGGGGTGGCGGTGGTCTGGCGGAGCGTGATGAGGAGGGCCGTGAGGCCGCCCAGCCAGAGCGCCATCGCCAGCAGGTGGAGCACCGAGGACGTCATCGCCAGCGGGACCTGGATGCCCGCCGAGGCGTGCTCCGCCGCCGCCCAGGTCAGGGCCAGGGCGATGGAGAGGGCGGCGGCCGTCGCCAGCAGGGGCCGGGACCAGTGCCTGCGGCTCCGGAAGCGGAGGTAGAGGGCCGCCGTGACCGCCAGCAGCGCGACCCTGGCCAGCAGCGCCAGACCCGGGCGGCCGGTCGCGGCCTTGGCGAGCGCCGAGAGGTCGAAGGCCGTCGCCGGGGACGTGCCCTCCTCGTACGGGGAGCGGAGGACGAAGAGGAAGAGGGTGGCGGCCAGGAGCACCCACCAGGCCGTCCGGAGCGGCCCGCGCAGGGGGCCGGCGTCCGGGGGGCGGCAGACGGTGATGAAGGCGACGGCGCCGACCAGCAGGGCCACGGCGAGGTAGGCGACGTAGCGGCCCATGTTGTAGAGGCTGTCGGTCGCCGGGTTCTCGACCGGGCCGGCGGGGACGGTCGCCGTGGTGGCCGACGGCTTGCCCACGGAGAAGGTGAGGGCGCCGGAGACGGGGTGGCTGTCCGCCGACACGACCCGCCACGCCACGGTGAACGTGCCGGTGCCGAGCTTCTTCGGGAAGGTGATCCGGGCGGTGTCCGAGCCGGCGGGGCCGTGTTCGGCGTCGCTCGTGGTCACCCGGTGGTTGGTGGGGTCGTACACCCGGAACGAGTCGTCGAGCAGGCCGACGGACTCGGTGAAGGTGAGGGTGACCGATGCGGGCGACGTCTTGAGTACGGCGCCGTCGGCGGGGTCGCTGTCGCGGAGGGCCGCGTGTGCGGAGGCGGGTGCGGCGGACGCGAGGAGGAGGGCGGCGAGGAGGGTGCCGATGAGAGTGAGGGCGCGGAGCGCCCTGTGCTTCGTCGCCGTCGGCTGCCGGTCGTGTTCTTCGCCCACGTCACCGTCCTGAGTTCGGAAACACGCGTTCATGGGTCATACGGATGGGAGGCGATGGGCACTCATTTCGTCTGCGGGTTGGTGGGGGCTGGGTCGCGCCCACGCGGCGGAGCCGCAGTGTCGACACAGCCCCGCGCCCCTGACGGGGCGCTGTCACCACGTCGGCCGAGCGGACACCCCGCCGTCCACCACCAAATTGTGACCGCTGATCCAGGACGCGAGCGGCGATGCCAGGAAGACCACCGCGTTCGCCACGTCCTGGGGGGTGCCCAACCGGCCTGTCGGTACTGCCTCCTGCCATCTCCGCACCCCCTCCGGCCAGGACTCGCTCAGCCCCTCCCGGTCGATCAGGCCGGGGGAGACGGTGTTCACGCGGATGCCGAAGGGGCCGTACTCCAGGGCCGCCGCTCTCGCGTGCATGACCACCGCCGCCTTCGCCGCGCTGTAGTGGGCGTGGCCGGGGGCCGGGTGGGTGGCCTCAATGGAGGCGATGTGGGTGATCGTGCCGCCGTCGGGCTGGGTGCGCATGAGCTCGGCGGCGGCCTGGGTACAGGCGAAGACGCTGGTGAGGTCGGTGTCGACGACCGCGCGCCAGTCGGCCGCGGTCATGCCGGGCAGGGGCTGTACGGGCTGTACGGCCGCGTTGTTGACGAGGGCCGTCAGGCGGCCGCCGCCCCACTCCGCGGCCTCGCGGACGATGCGGTGGCAGGTCTGCTCGTCGCCGAGGTCGCCCTGGACGACGATCGCCCGGTCGTCGCCGATGGCCGCGGCGGTCTCGCGCGCCGCCGCCACCGCCGTGCGGCAGTGCAGGACCACCGCCGCGCCCTCCGCCGCCAGGCGCCGGGCGATGGTCCGGCCGATGCCGCCGCTCGCGCCCGTGACCAGGGCGGTCTGTCCGTCCAGCAGGTGGGTCATGGGCGGCAGAGTTCCGTGATCCGGGCGGCCTCGGCGGGGTAACGCGCCGTGAGATGGGCCGCGTTCCCGTGTTCGTACCCCTCGTAGGTGAATCCGGGGGCCATGGTGCAGCCGAAGAGGGTCCAGGCGCCGGCGGCTGCCACCCGGGCGCCCACCCAGGTACCGGCCGGGACGGTGAGCTGGAGGTGCTGGCCGTGCCGTATGTCCGGGCCGAGGACGGGGCTGCGGGTGGTGCCGTCGGGGTCGAGGAGCAGGAGGCGGAGCGGGTCGCCGAGGTAGAAGTGCCAGATCTCGTCGGAGGGGAGGCGGTGCAGGGCCGAGTAGTCGTCGGTGGTGAGGAGGGCGACGATCGCGGTGCCCTCGGGGCGGCCGTCGGCGCGTTCGGGACCGGCCCAGGTGCGCCGGAACAGGCCGCCCTCGCGGGGGATCGGCTCCAGGTCGTAATGGGCGACGATGTCCTCAGGCGTCATCATCCGGGAAGGCTACCGCCCGGGTGAGAAAGGCCAGTTGAGCGTGCTTTTCCGGCAGGTGGACGTCCGGGATGTCGATCTCGGGGAGGACGACGGCCGGGCCGGGCGTGAAGCCCTGGCGCCGGAAGCGGGCGATCGCCTTCTCGTTGCGCACGTCCGGGTCCACGACGATGCGACGGCGGCCGAGGGTACGCAGCGCGTACGCCGTGAAGGTGCCGAGAAGTGCCTCCGACCAGCCCGGGCGGGGGCCTTCGGCGCCGGGCGGGGCGAGGAGGACATGGATGCCGATGTCGCCGGGGCGGACGTCGTAGCAATCGCTCACGCGGTCGGCCGTCGGCTCGTACGTCTGGAGGAGCGCGACCGGGGTGCCGTCCTGCTCGGCGAGGTAGGCGTGGTGGGTGTCGAGGGTGGCCATGTGGGCGTAGACCTCGGCGACCTGGGGGCGGGTGAGGCCGGTCATGCCCCAGAAGACGGCGCGTTCCTCGCTGACCCAGGTGTGGACGACGGCGGAGTCGTGCGCCGGGTCGAGGGGCCGGAGCCGGACGGTGCCGAAGCCGTCCACCGCTTCCTCGTGGACGGAGGTGTGAAGGTGCGGCTGCGTCTGCTCAGGCATCGGTGTTCTCCACGAGTTCCAGGTGGTCCCAGTCGGTGCTGACGGGGGCGAGTTCTCCCTTGAGCCACAAGGGGAGTTGGTCGGTGTGGTGCGGTGTGCCGGGGACGCCGTCGGAGCCGAGCGGGACCACCCAGAGGCTGTGGTCGCGGTCGGCCAGGTCCCAGACGTAGCGGGCGGCCGGGCCACGCGCGGAGAGGTCGGTGAGACCGGGGACGGCGGAGGTGCACAGCACACAGTCGTGGTCGCCGGACAGGGCCGGTCCTTCGTACGACGGCTCGGGCAGCGCCTGCCAGGGGGCGAGGCGGTGGGTGTCGCCCCAGGTGCCGGTGGGCCCGTCGGCCGCGACGTCCTCCAGGGCGGCGCGGACGGCGCTGGGGCGGTCGATGCCGTACAACTCCTCGGCCCGCAGCAGGTGTTCGAGGGCGAAGGCGATACGGGGGGTGAGGGCCAGCCAGGGGAGCAGGACCTCGGGGTACGCGGGGGGTTCGGTGAGGGCGGCGAAGGCGGGGTGCGCGGCGAGGTGTCGTACGACCGCGGTGCGTACGGCCGCGTAGACCGCGGCGTCGGTGCTGTCGGCGTCCATCCGGCGGTCCCAGGCGAGGAGGCGGTCGCGGAGCCGGGTGGCCTCGGGGGTGAGGTCGTCCAGGGCGGCCAGGTGGTCCAGGAGGGGGGCGGCGGAGGCGAGATGGGTGTCCATGTGGATCGCGGGCAGGTCGGCGGCGGACCAGGTACGGCGCTCGTCGAGGAGGGCGCGGATGCGGTCGGCGCGGTGCGGCGGGGCGAACTCGACGCCGAGGGGGGTGGCCGGGCCGCGCTGGTTCGCCATCACGGCGGCGCCGTCCGTGAGTTCGCCGTACGGCGTCTCGTGCCAGCCGTGCCATGCGTGGCCGGGGAGCCAGGCGGGGGCGAGACGGGTGCGGTTGGTGCGGGAGCGGACGGGGACGCGGCCGGCGACGCGGTGCAGGGTGCCTCCGGCGGTGTCGGCGGCGTGGACGACGTTGACGGGCTCGGCCCAGGCGTCGAAGGCCCGGTCGACGTCGGTGACGTGGCGGGCGCGGAGGAGGGGGAGGAGGGCGCTGAAGCCGAGGTCGTGGGTGACGCGGGGTGGGTAGCGCAACGCCAGCGCCTCGGCTTCGCCTTCGGTGGATGTTCTCCCACCCGCACCGCCGGTGCGGCTTTCGTTGTCGGGTGCGGGTGGCCCCTGCGGGGGTGCGGCGCCGTCGGCGGCTGCCGGTGCGTGGGCAGCCGGTGCGTGGGCAGTCGCAGCCGCTTCGGTGATCACCGGCCCCCGGGGCGTTTCCAGGAGTTCGATCCGCAGGGCGGGCCGCCCCGCTATCTCCACCGTCTCCGTGTGGCGTTCGGTCTCGGTCCACACGCCGTCCGGGCCCAGCGCGGCCACCGCTCCCGTCTCCGTGCGGCGCAGCCGTTCCCGGTAGAGGTCCTGATAGTCGGCCATGGCGTTGGTGATGGACCAGGCGACCGTGCCCGTGTGGGCGAAGTGGGCGATGCCGGGGACGCCCGGGACCGCGAGGCCGAGCACGTCGAACTCCGGGCAGGAGAGACGGATCTGCTGGTAGACGCCGGGGGACTCGATGAAGCGGTGGGGGTCGCCGGCGAGCAGGGCGTGGCCGGTGGTGGTTCGGGAGCCCGCGAGCAGCCAGCCGTTGCTGCCCACGGTGGTGGGACCGTCCGTGGCGAAGAGGGGGACCGCCTCCTCGCCTAGGTGCCGGATCGCCTCCTCGCGCCACAGCTTGGCCGGGAAGCCGGCGAACAGGATGTGGGTGGCCAGCCAGATGCCGAGGGGGTGCCAGGGCTCCCAGGTGCCGGGGGTCAGGCCGGTGCGGGCGAACTCGGGCGTGCGGGCGGCACCGGCCGCCAGTGCCTCGTTGACGCCGGCCACGTACGCCCGTACCCAGTCCGCCGTCTCGGGGTCCTGTCTCTCCAGCGCCTCGAAGCAGCGCCTCGCGGTGTCCGCCAGGCGGGCCCGGCGGGCGAAGACGTCCCAGGCGACGGCCGGGGAGCCGAGGAAGGAGGCCGAGGTGCCCTGCGCCCTGTGCCGTTCCACCTCCAGCTGCCAGGCCCGGTCGTGGGCCGTGACCCGGCCCTGCGCGCGGGCGAGTTCGCTCGCGTCGGCCGCCCGGAGGTGCGGGATGCCCCAGGCGTCGCGGTACGTCTCGATGGTCACCCGGTGACCCCCCTTGTCTGAGGTTAGGCTTGCCTAAGCTGAATCGTGCAGGAATCGTACGTGAGGGGTGAGAGAGCGGAGGAGGGCGGGCCTTGGCGAGTGCGCGAGGCCGGGCCAGGCCGCGCGGGACCGCGCGGGACCGGTCCGGGCGCGGGATCATCGGTCCATGGACGCCAATGCCGACACCCCCGCCCTGCATCTCGCCCAGGATCCCGAGGCCGACGAACTCCTCAGCCGCAGCAGGCTCGCCGCGCTCACCGGCATGCTGCTCGACCAGCAGGTGCCGATGGAGTGGGCGTTCAAGGGGCCCGCCACCATCGCGCACCGCATGGGCACGGACGATCTGGACGCGCACGAGATCGCCGCCCAGGATCCGGAGGCCTTCGCCGCGCTGCTCTCCGAGAAGCCGGCGGTGCACCGCTACCCCGGTTCCATGGCCAAGAGGATCCAGCAGCTGTGCCAGTACCTCGTCGAGCACTACGACGGTGACGCCGAAAACGTCTGGCGCGGTGTCGGGACCGGGGCGGAGCTGCTGAAGCGGCTCCAGGAACTGCCCGGATTCGGGAAGCAGAAGGCGCAGATCTTCCTGGCGCTGCTGGGCAAGCAGCTGGGGGTGACGCCGCAGGGGTGGCGGGAGGCCGCGGGGGCGTACGGGGAGGCGGAGTCGTTCCGTTCGGTGGCCGACATCACCGGGCCCGAGTCGCTGGCGAAGGTGCGGGCGCACAAGCAGGAGATGAAGGCGGCGGCGAAGGCGGCGAAGGCCGGGGGGAAGTGACCCCGAGGCTCATCCCTTCACCCGGTCGGCCTCTCCCTGCTGGCACGCCCGACCCCGCCGGTCTCAGCTGGAGACATGACCGAGCCTCCCAGCACCGGGCCCGCCGACGACGACCGCAAGGTGCACGCCGGCGGTGTCCGGCATGAGTCCGAACCGCCCTTCGAAGGGCCGTTGCACGCCCTCGCGCAAGCCGCCTGGCAGACCGTTCTGCTCACCGGGATCGCCTCGCTGATCCTCGGCGTCCTGGTGCTCGTCTGGCCGGGTGCCTCGCTGCTCGCGGCCGGTGTGCTCTTCGGCATCTACCTGGTGGTCAGCGGCATCTTCCAGCTGGTGGCCGCCTTCGGCACCCACAAGGCGACCTCGCTGCGCGTGCTGGCCTTCATCAGCGGCGCGCTGTCGATCCTGCTGGGCCTGTTCTGCTTCCGCGGCCCGCTGGAGTCGATCCTGCTGCTCGCCCTGTGGATCGGGATCGGCTGGCTGATCCGCGGGATCACCCAGACCATCGCCGCCGTGCACGACCCCGCGATGCCCGCCCGGGGATGGATGATCTTCCTCGGCATCGTCACGTTCATCGCCGGCGTCGTGCTGATCGTCTCGCCGTTCAAGTCGGTCGCCGTGCTGACACTGGTCGCCGGTATCTGGCTGGTCGTCGTCGGCATCGTGGAGATCATCGCCTCGTTCGGCATCCGCGGCCGGGCCCAGCACATCCCGCGGGCCGTGTGAACGGCGTCAACCCGGCGCCTCACCGGTACGCCGAGCGAGCGGATCTCGCGCCCGGCGCGCTGAACACCGGCCGCCGCGCGGGGAGATGACCGTCATGAGCAGCAGCCCCGCAGCCAGGCGTCGCCCGCAGCCGGGTCACGCCTGGCTGCGGGCGCTCGTGCTGCTGCTCGCCCTGCTGCTGGCCGCCGTCCCGACGGCCGCCGAGGCGCTGACCGCGACCGCCCCGGCCGTCTCGGCCGAGACCGTCGAGCACGACGTCCTCCACACTCCGCTACGACCGCCCGCCCGCGCCGTCCACCGCGCCGACGTACCCCAGCGCCTCGCGCCTCTCCCCGGTCCGGCGCCCGCCGGCCCGGCCGATCGCGGCCTGCGGCTCCACGCGACGGCACCGTGTCCGCCGTACGCCATGCCCTTCCTGCGCACCGTGGTCCTGCGCTGCTGACCGACCGTCCGGCCCCGCACTCCCCCAGGCCAGTCGGCTCTCCCTCCGTCAGCTCTACGCAAGGAACACAGTCATGTCCTCAGACCCGTACGCGGTCCTGCGCGCCCTGTTGCGTGCCGAAGCCGTCCGCAGCACGCCCAAGCCGGAGGTGAAGGCGGCTCAGCCGCCACGGCCGCGGCCCCAGGACCAGAAGCACGGTTGACCCCTGAGGCGGAGGTGGGCCGGGGTCGTCCGGCTCACCTCCGCCGGCGCGCCGTACCGAACAGGGACCGGGTGATCTCACGGCCGAGCTGTGTGCCCACCGACCGGGCGAGCGACTTGAACATCCCGCTGCCGACCACCTGTTCGACCAGCGACGGCTCTTCCCTCCGGGCCTTCTGGGCCTTCCGGCTCGGGGCCTCGGCGGCGGCCTCGGGTTCGGCGGCCGGGGTCCGCTGGAGCCTCTCGTACGCCGACTCGCGGTCCACAGCCTGTGCATAACGCCCGTAGAGCGCGGAGGCCCGGACCGCCGCGTCGAGTTCCGCCGCGTCGACCGGCCCCATCAGCGACTCGGGGGCGCGCAGCCGTGTCGCCGCGACCGGTGTCGGGGCGCCGTCCTCGCTGAGCACGGTGACCACGGCCTCGCCGGTGCCGAGCCCGGTGAGCAGCTCCTCGAGGTCGTACGACGACTTCGGGAAGGTCTGCACGGTAGCCCGGAGCGCCTTCTGGTCCTCGGGGGTGAAGGCCCGGAGCGCGTGCTGGACACGGTTGCCGAGCTGGCCGAGGACGTCGGACGGTACGTCCTTCGGGGTCTGCGTCACGAAGAAGACGCCGACTCCTTTCGAGCGAATCAGGCGCACGGTCTGCGTGATCGATTCGAGGAACGCCTTCGACGCGTCGTTGAAGAGCAGGTGCGCCTCGTCGAAGAAGAAGACCAGCTTCGGCTTGTCGGCGTCGCCGATCTCGGGGAGGTCGTGGAAGAGGTCGGCGAGCAGCCACATCAGGAAGGTGGAGAAGAGGAGGGGCTTGTCCTGGACGGCGGGGAGTTCCAGGACCGAGACGACACCGCGCCCGTCCGGTGCCGTACGCAGGAGGTCGGCCGTGTCGAACTCCGGCTCGCCGAAGAAGTCCGCCATGCCCTGCGCCTCGAAGGCGGTGAGGGAGCGGAGGATGACGCCGGCGGTGGCCGTGGACAGCCCGCCGATGTTCCTCAGCTCGGGCCGGCCCTCGTCGGAGGTGAGGAAGGCGACCACCGCCCGCAGGTCCTTGAGGTCGATCAGCTCCAGGCCCTTGGTGTCGGCGTAGTGGAAGATCAGGCCGAGGGACTGCTCCTGGGTCTGGTTGAGCCCGAGGACCTTCGACAGCAGCACCGGTCCGAAGCTGGTGATCGTGGCGCGGACGGGAACGCCGTGGCCGAGGCCGCCGAGCGCGAGGAACTCGGCCGGGAAGCCGGTCGCCGTCCAGTCCTGCCCGACCTCGCCCGCCCTCCCCCGGACCCGTTCGCCCGCCTGCCCGGGGCGGGCGATCCCGGACAGGTCGCCCTTGACGTCCGCCAGGAACACCGGGACGCCCTGCGCCGAGAGCTGCTCGGCGATCAGCTGGAGCGTCTTGGTCTTGCCGGTGCCGGTGGCGCCGGCGACCAGGCCGTGGCGGTTGAGCATGGGGAGGGGGATGCGGACCTGGGCGTCGGAACGGCACCGCCCGTCCCGGAGCAGGGCACCGAGGTCCAGCGCCTGACCGGTGAAGGCGTACCCGGCGGCGATCGCGGCGACCTCGGCGTCCGCTTCGGGGGGCTTGTCACCGGCATCCCCGGCACTCATCATCGGACCCCTTGTTCCCGTTCCGCCTCTTTGTCTATCTTTACGGCGTCTTTTCCAGCGTCGCACTCGGTCGCCATGGCTGCGCCCGGAACGTCAGGACCGGTAGGCTTTCCGTGTGATCTTCAAGCGCATCGGAAACGGCCGGCCGTACCCCGACCACGGCCGGGAGAGCACCCGGCAGTGGGCGGACGTCGCACCGCGCCCGGTCCGCCTCGATCAGCTCGTGACGACCAAGGGGCAGCTCGACCTGGAGACCCTGCTCGCCGAGGACTCGACGTTCTACGGCGACCTCTTCGCGCACGTCGTGAAGTGGCAGGGCGACCTGTACCTGGAGGACGGGCTGCACCGCGCGGTCCGCGCCGCCCTCCAGCAGCGCCAGGTGCTGCACGCACGCGTGCTCGAACTCGACTGAGCCGCCCGGGGATCCACCCGGACACCCTGTCGCCACCCGCCGTTCCGCGCCGGTTGCCCCTTTCGGGTTGGACCGCGCACCGTCGGATGATCATCTATTAGTCAACGCACCCGTGGCGCACTACGCTGCGCTCATGAGCATGCTGACTCCCCCCGGCATGGGCGGCCAGTACCGGATCACAGGGGACAAATACCCTCGCATGCGCCCGCGCCGGCGGCGTGCCCGGCTGGCCCTCTCCGTGGTCGCCTCCGTCACCGCGCTCGGCCTGGTCGGCTGGGGCACCCTGCAGCTCATCGACGTCTTCACGGGCGGCGGCGGGACGGCCTCGGCGGCCGGCTCGGCGGGCGACTGTGTGAAGCACGCCGTCGCGAGCGCGAGTCCCGCGGCCGGGGCGACGGCGGCGGCGCTGCCGAAACCGGCCCAGATCACGGTGAACGTCTACAACGCCACGACCCGCGCGGGCCTGGCCAAGGACACCGCGGACGAGCTGAAGAAGCGCGGCTTCAAGATCGGCGACGTCGGCAACGCGCCGGCCAGGTTCGACCAGAAGATCAAGGGCACGGCGATACTGCTCGGCCCGGCCACCGCGCTGAAGACCTCGCTCCCGGTACTGGCCACCCAGCTGACAGCGGCCGACCAGCGCACGGAGGCGGGCCGCAAGGGCGCCGCCGTGGACCTCATCATCGGCAACGCGTTCAAGACCCTGACGCCACAGGCGACCGCCGCGAAGGCGATCACGGCCCTGTCCGACCCCCAGCCGAAGGCGTCGAAGAAGACCTGCTGAGGGCTGGGCACCGCCGAACACCGCCGCCGTGGCCGGCCGCCGTGGCGGCGGTCAAGGACTCAGAGACGGTCACAACTGCAGCGCCCTGCGGTGCGGCGCCCCCCAAGGGGCGCGGGGCCGCATTCGCCATGCGGCCACCGCCGCGTGGGCGCGACCAGCCACGACGAACCCGCAGCCGCCACCCGACCGCCCCCCTACGGCGCCACGGCGAACGACCGCCGGGCACCATCGCGGCGGACCGAGGGTTCGCGACTCGCCCCGGAGACTCGCCCCGGAGAACGGAGAACGGAGAACGAGAAGTCCGTTACTCCGCCGCGCCGTAAAGCCGGTCGCCCGCGTCGCCCAGCCCCGGCACGATGTACCCGTGCTCGTTCAGGTGGTCGTCCACCGCCGCCGTCACGACCGTGACCGGCGTGCCCGCGAGCTCGCGCTCCATGACCTCGACGCCCTCCGGCGCGGCCAGCAGGACCACCGCCGTCACGTCGTCCGCGCCGCGCCGGATGAGCTCGCGGATCGCCGCGACCAGGGTGCCGCCCGTGGCCAGCATCGGGTCCAGGACGTACACCTGGCGCCCGGAGAGGTCCTCCGGCATCCGTGAGGCGTACGTGGACGCCTGCAGCGTCTCCTCGTTGCGGATCATGCCCAGGAAGCCCACCTCGGCGGTCGGCAGCAGCCGGACCATGCCGTCCAGCATGCCGAGCCCGGCCCGCAGGATCGGCACCACCAGCGGGCGCGGGCGGGCGAGCTTGACGCCGGTCGTGGCGGCGACCGGGGTCTGGATGTCGACGGCCTCGGTCCGCACGTCCCGGGTCGCCTCGTAGGCGAGCAGGGTGACCAGTTCGTCGGCGAGCCGCCGGAACGTCGCGGAGTCGGTGCGCTGGTCGCGCAGCGTGGTGAGCTTGTGGGCGACCAGAGGGTGGTCGACGACGTGGAGACGCATGTCCACAACAGTAACCGTGCCCGGCCGCCCTTCGCGCTGGCCCGCGCTGGCCCGTCCTGGCATCAAACCCCCCGTCCGGGGGAAAGTGGGAGTGACGGACGGGGGTGGTGGGACCGTGCCAGAGCCGCCTGAGGTGCCCGAGCCGCCCGAGCGGCCTGATCGCGCGTACGGCGCGCCCGAGGGCGAGACGGACGCCGAGCGGCGCCGCCGCCGGGCCCTGTTCCTGCGCGAGCTCGCCGAGGCGCGGGCGCTGCGCGACCGGGTCCAGCCCCGCCGCGCCAAGACCGCCCGGCTGCGGCACGCCCTGCGTATGCGGACCTTCCGCTGGTAAGAGCCGGTAACGCGGTAAGACACGGTAAGAGTCGTAAAGCTGATCCTTCGGCAAAGATCCACTGCTTGTGGCGCGTTGCGGTCCGTCACGGGGAAGGCCGTGCGTGGGCCGCGGGAAAATCCGCGTACGATCCGCAGGTGGCGGCGACGAGTGCGCTGGTGAGTCCGTTCGCGGACACATGAACGCCTCTTTGCATACGTGCGATCAAAACTGCCAGACACAGGGAGCCGAAGACGTCCCCTGAACGCCTTGTTTCTGCCACGATTCCGAGTGGGTGGGGCTCGGAGCACAGCTCTCCCCGCCCAGAACCTCCGCCGGGGGGACCCCCAACCGGCACGCCTAAGACCAGTGGGAGAGTCACGGTGTACTTCGCCGCACTGCTCGCGCGCACCGAAGACGGGTGGGAAGCGAGCGACACAGAGCTCGACGATGTGGAGACCCTGTCGGACCTGGCCGACCTGGCCCGGGAATCGGCCTCGGAGGCCGACGACACGGTGCTCGTCTTCATCGAGCAGGAAGACGCTTGGTTCGGCGTCGTGCGCGTCGACGGCGAGGAGGACCCCCGGGTCTTCGTCTCCAACGCCGCAGCCGCCGCCCGCAGCTCGTACGGCGAGCTCCTGCTCACCGACGAAATGCTCGGAAGGGAGCCCAAGGACGACGCCGACGACCTGGACGCCCTCGACCTCGACGGCACCGAGGACGGTGAGCCGGAGACGGAAGTGGACGACGACCCGGACAACTCCGCCGTGCCGGCCGGCCCGGTCGGCGACGCCGCGATCCTGGACGACCTGGGCGTGAGCGCCAAGGAGCTGCTCACCCTGGACGAGGACGCGCTCGGCGAGATCGCCGAGGCCCTGGGCGCCTCGGACGTCCTGGAGACCGTCCGCTGACCCTCCACGAGGCACCTGGGTCCCCCGACCCGGTACGCGACCGCTGGCGGGCCGCGATGCGGCTCGCCCTGGACGAGGCCGGACAGGCCGTCCGGGGCGGGGACGTCCCCGTCGGCGCCGTCGTACTGTCCCGGGACGGTACGACGGTCCTCGCGACCGGTCACAACGAACGCGAGGCCACCGCCGACCCCACCGCGCACGCCGAGGTGCTCGCCCTGCGCCGGGCGGCCGCGGCCCTCGGGGAGTGGCGGCTCACCGGCTGCACCCTCGTGGTCACACTGGAGCCCTGCACGATGTGCGCGGGTGCCCTGGTCCAGTCCAGGGTGGACCGGGTCGTCTACGGCGCCCGGGACGACAAGGCCGGAGCCGCCGGCTCGCTCTGGGACGTCGTACGGGACCGGCGCCTGAACCACCGCCCCGAGGTCGTCGAGGGCGTCCTGGCGGAGGAGTCCGCCCGCCTCCTCACGGATTTCTTCCGCGACCGCTGAGGCGTGCCTCCGAGCCCCCGAATACCGATTTCAGAGCACGGCCCCCCGTGCTGTAAGGTCTCCCTCGGTAGCGTGTCCGAGCGGCCGAAGGAGCTCGCCTCGAAAGCGAGTGTGGCGCAAGTCACCGAGGGTTCAAATCCCTCCGCTACCGCTTCGAGAAAGGGCCCCGTCGAAAGACGGGGCCCTTTCCGCGTTCCGGTATTCGGGAGAACGGTGGTGATCTCCGGGACGACGGCGATCTCCGGAAAACGGGGGCTTTCGATCCGGCCACGCGCCCCCGAACGCGCCCCGGTGGGCGGCAAAGGGCTTCGACCAGCGGGGCGTTGGCCCTCAAGGGGGGCGTGAAGGTTACACTCGCGCCCGGCAGAGAGCGCAGAGGGTACGCAGACACGCCGGCTGAGGCGGGCACAGGGGAGGCCGCGGTGGCGGTGAATGCCAAGAAGATCGCCACGTACGTGCTCGTGGTCTTCGCGCTGTACGTGATCATCACGGATCCGGCCAAGGCGGCCGACTACGTCCAGATAGGCTTCGAGGGCATATCGGACGCGGCCAAGGCCATCGGGCAGTTCATGACCTGGCTCGTGAACGGAGCCAAGTAGCGCACCCCCATCAGGAGCATCGATGATCCGCCATCTGGTTCTTTTCAAGCTCAACGACGGCGTCGGGCGCGACGATCCGCGCGTCGTCGCGGGTGCCGAGGCGTTCTTCGCGCTCGGCGACCAGATCGAGGAGCTGCGCTCCTGGGAGTGCGCCTGGAACATCACCGACCGGCCCATCGCGTACGACTTCGCGATCAACTCGGCGGTCGAGGACACGGACGCGCTGAAGCGGTACGTGGAGCACCCGGCCCACCAGGCCGCCGCGGGGCAGTGGCGGGAGTTCGCCACGTGGGTGATCGCCGACTACGAGTTCTGAGCGGCCCGCCCGCTTCGGAGCACGGCCCCCCGCCGGGAACGGCGGGGGGCTTTTGCGCGCCTTATGCCTCAACTTGCCCGCATTTATTCCGACTCGCGCTCAACACGACGTTATGGGGTGCTTGCACACAGTGCACATGTCTTGTGATGCTATGACCGCTTTTGACGGATGATTGACCGATGAAGAGGTGGCGTTGACCGTGTCGGCCAGTTCTGCGCCGCCCCAGGAAGAGGCGCCCGCCCCCACCCAGACCGCCGTCCAGACCGCCGTCCAAGCGCCCGCTCAGGGCCCCGCACCGGCCCCCGAGAAGCGGCGGGGCGCCGACACCCGGGCACTGACCCAGGTGCTCTTCGGCCAGCTCAAGGAGCTCAAGCCGGGCACGCCGGAGCACAACCGGGTGCGCGCGGCGCTCATCGAGGCGAACCTCCCGCTCGTGCGCTACGCGGCCGCCCGTTTCCGCTCCCGCAACGAGCCGATGGAGGACGTCGTCCAGGTCGGCACCATCGGTCTGATCAACGCCATCGACCGCTTCGACCCGGACCGGGGCGTGCAGTTCCCGACCTTCGCGATGCCGACCGTCGTCGGCGAGATCAAGCGCTACTTCCGGGACAACGTCCGCACCGTGCACGTACCGCGCCGGCTGCACGAGCTGTGGGTCCAGGTCAACAGCGCGACCGAGGACCTGACCACCGCCTTCGGCCGCTCCCCCTCCACCGCCGAGATCGCCGAGCGGCTGCGCATCAGCGAGGAGGAGGTGCTATCCTGCATCGAGGCCGGCCGGTCGTACCACGCGACCTCCCTGGAGGCCGCCCAGGAGGGCGACGGCCTGCCGGGGCTGCTGGACCGCATCGGCTACGAGGACCCGGCCCTGGACGGCGTGGAACACCGCGACCTGGTCCGCCACCTCCTGGTCCAACTCCCCGAACGGGAACAGCGGATCCTGCTGCTGCGCTACTACAGCAACCTCACCCAGTCCCAGATCAGCGCGGAGCTCGGCGTCTCCCAGATGCACGTCTCCCGCCTCCTCGCCCGCAGCTTCCAGCGCCTGCGCTCGGCGAACCGCATCGAGGCCTGACCCCGCGCCCGCACCGCGCCCGAAGGGCCCGTTACCGGTCCGAGACCCGCCCCGGGCGACTTGGTACGACCGTAACCGCGCACAGGATCGAGCCATCACCGGCGCGAGCGAATCGCTCACCAGCGCACTTCCCGACAGTTGAGGGTCGAAAAAGCGACAGACCCCCTGCATCCAGGGCGGATTCACTTCTTACGTGTCGACATGTCACTACAGCGTGTTGCCGACATGTGACATTCTGCCGGAAGCGCGTTTGCCGGGGCCCCGGCTCCGGTATTCAGGTGAAGGCGCGGTTCCTCCCAGGGAACGCCGCCGCGACCGTCCCGCGACCCAAAGGGGGTGGCATGTCCGCAGACCAGGGCAGCTCGAAGGTGCTCACGCCCACGCCCAGCGAGGCAGCGCCCAAGGAGCTCGACGCCATCGACGTGCTCGACAGCATCGACGGCGCTCCGGCGCTGGAGGCTCCGCCGGCCCAGGAAGTTCCGGCCGTCTCGGAGAGCCTCGACACCCGCACCCTGTCCCGCTCCCTGTTCCTGCGCCTTGCCGCACTCGAAGAGGACAGCCCCGAGCGTGCCTACGTCCGGGACACCCTGATCGAACTCAACCTCCCCCTCGTGCGCTACGCGGCGGCCCGCTTCCGCAGCCGCAACGAGCCGATGGAGGACATCGTCCAGGTCGGCACCATCGGCCTGATCAAGGCGATCGACCGCTTCGACTGCGAACGGGGCGTGGAGTTCCCGACGTTCGCGATGCCGACCGTCGTCGGCGAGATCAAGCGGTTCTTCCGGGACACCTCCTGGTCGGTGCGCGTCCCGCGCCGCCTCCAGGAGCTGCGGCTGGCCCTCACCAAGGCCAGCGACGAGCTCTCCCAGAAGCTGGACCGCTCTCCGACGGTTCCCGAACTCGCCGCCGTCCTCGGCGTCTCCGAGGAGGACGTCGTCGACGGCCTCGCCGTCGGCAACGCGTACACCGCCTCCTCCCTCGACTCCCCGGCCCCCGAGGACGACGGCGGCGAGGGCTCCCTGGCCGACCGCCTCGGCTACGAGGACACGGCCCTGGAGGGCGTCGAGTACCGCGAGTCGCTGAAGCCGCTCCTGGCCAAGCTCCCGCCGCGCGAGCGCCGGATCATCATGCTGCGCTTCTTCGCGAACATGACCCAGTCCCAGATCGGCGAGGAGGTCGGCATCTCCCAGATGCACGTCTCCCGCCTGCTGACCCGCACCCTGGCCCAGCTCCGCGAGGGCCTGATCTCGGACTGAACCGCTCCCGCTCCTCCGGGTTCCGCACCGGACCGGTCCTACGGGTTCCTTACTGACGGAGTGTCAGCCACACTGGCGCGATGCTTCCCCGTAGGACTCCGAGCGGAACTCCGAGCAGGGCACCGGGCGGCCGGTGGGGCACCGTGACGTCGGCGTCGGCGGTGTCGGCGGCGGTCGTCTGCCTGGCCTCGGCACTCACGGCGTGCGGCGGGGCCGGTGGCGGCGGCTATACGGCGGTGGGGGCGGCGGGCGGTACGACACCGACGCCGGCCCGGCCGACGGGCTCGGTGACCCTGGTCCCGCTGGACGGAGCGGCCAAGGGGACGGGCGAGGGAACGGGCAACGGTACGGGGGACACGTCCACCGCGGCACAGGGGCCGGCGGTGACGGGCCCTGGCTCCAACCCGCCGTCCACCCCTTCTGGTTCGGCCTCCCCTCCCTCCCGCCGCGACAGCGCTCAGCCACGACCGGGCGACCCCACCACGCCGAACTCACCACACCCCAGCACCACTTCACCCACCACCGCGTCCCCCGCCGCCCTCACCTGGAGCGCCCCCACCCGCGAGGCCACGGACAAGAGATGGTGCGAGAAGGTGACCGTCGCCTTCCGGAACTCCGGTGGCACCGCGGTCCGTTCGGGCTCGGTCACCCTCGGCACGCACATCATCGACCTCCTCGGCATCGACTGGGCGACGATCAGGACGACCGAGTCCCTGCCGGCCCCGATCGCCGCCGACTCCCGCAAGAACGCGACCTGGACGGTCTGTGTGGACGACTGGCGGGTCCCGCTGGGCATGCACATCGAGACCCGGGTCGTGACGGTCGACTGGAGCTGAGCGGGCTTCCGGAACGGTCAGCCGCCGTGGAAGAAGGCCGAGAGCCCCTGGGCCGCTTGTCCGTGCGGGACTTGAAGCGGGGCGGCCCGGTCCTGGGGCCTTTGCGGGTGCCCTTGAGGGAGGCGAAGAAGTTGCGGTACGCCCTCTCCGTGTCCCTGTCCGCTTCGCTTCGGTGACCAGCTTCCGGGACAGTTCCCCTGCTGTCGGGAACGGCCGCCCGGCCTGTCGGGCGTCCTCGCGGGCGCGGACCGCGTCGTTGAACACCATCCGGGCGCACCCGAAAGCCCTGGCCAGCGCGGTGCGCTTTCCGGCATCCGGGTAGAGCCTGAACGCGTACCGGAGCTGCATGCCGATCGCACCAGGCAAGTCGAACCCACGTCGTCACTGGGAACGTGTGAGCGACCCGTCACCGTCACGAAGCAGGGTCCGGCTCCGCCGCAACGCCACCGCAGGATTCGCTTCGCCCCCGGCCTGAAGGCAGGAGCACTGCGAATGACTCCCGGTAGCCGACCACCCCGTCCAGGTCCGGCGGGTAGGCCCGGTCGCCGGACCCCAGTACTCGACGAACACGTCCCGGACGGTGCCGGCGAGGGTGTCCTGGTCGGCGAAGCCGTCCTGTGCCCCGCGCGCCGCCAGCAGGTGCGGGGCGAGGAAGAGAGCGGGGAGCAGGGCCGCGGCGAGGGCGGTGAGCACG
This sequence comes from Streptomyces sp. NPDC007901, assembly GCF_042959465.1. Classification (NCBI taxonomy): domain Bacteria; kingdom Bacillati; phylum Actinomycetota; class Actinomycetes; order Kitasatosporales; family Streptomycetaceae; genus Streptomyces; species Streptomyces sp. NPDC007901. The sequence continues at coordinate 103,038 of NZ_JBIBKW010000025.1, forward strand.
GCGAGCATGACAGGTGTACGGCCCGGGACGCGGGCGGCACTGCACGCGGGGCTGTGGGACCGGACAAGGGGCGACCTTCACGGTGAGGCGGGCGTCGGCCCCTCACCCTGCCCCGGCGGCCGGTGCCGGATCACTGGGGCGGACCGGCCTCTTGGGGTGGGGTTCGCGCTACCGCCCCGACCCAGCCATCGTGCCCACGGACACGACGAAAACCCGGGGCGCACAACCCCGGGTTCTTCGTCGGGCACCGGCCCGGACGCCGTAGCAGGCGCCGTATCGCCGGACGCCGTCCTACATGAACGCCAGCCAGGCCACCGCCGCCACCACGACCACCGCGGCGACGACGCCGAGGATCAGGCCGACGCGGGGGCCGGAGGAGGAAGAGTAGGTGGACGTCGTCTGCTGGGAGGTCTGCGGGGCCTCGTCGACGAACGCGCGGAACATCTGGGTGCTGCCTGCGGGGTCGTAGTTGCCCTGGGGGCCCTGGGTGTTAGCCATGGCCCGAGACACTAGCGAATCCGGGGGTGCGGCCCAAGTGGGGGGCCACCCGGGCGGGCAAGCCGCCCCACCTGCGTGTTTACGTTCGCAATACTTGCCTTTGCCAAGTTTTTGTCCCCCAGGCCACCCGCTTGTTTGCCTGCAGCAACCAAACAGTCCTATGGTTGCCCCAAGCAACGAATACGGGAGGTGTGATGGCGGAGCAGGCGCAGTTCGAGGAGCTGGCGCGTCAGCTCAGCGCCGTCGGAGCCGTGAAACGGGACCTCGCGCGGATCCTGCCGCACGAGTGCCCGGCCGGTTCAGCGGCCGTGCTGACACTGCTCGGCCGCCACGGTTCCATGCGCATGAGCAAGCTCGCCGAGCTGCTCGCCGTGGACATGTCCGTGACCAGCCGGCACGTGGCGCACGTCGCCGAGCGCGGCTGGATCGACCGGTCCCCCGACCCCGCGGACAAGCGGTCCCGCATCCTGCACCTCACCCCCGCGGGCGAGGCCACCCTCGAGGACCTGTCCCGGCGCAGCACCGAGCTGCTCACCGAGCGGCTGAGCGACTGGAGCGACGAGGAGGTCGAGCAGCTGATCCGGCTGATGACCCGGCTCCGGGACAGCTTCGGCGGCTGCCGGGCCACGGCACCGCATCCCCGGTCCACCGCCACCGCCAGGACAACGGCATCGGCCACGCCCCCGGGACCGACCCCCGGGACCGCGCAGGCCGCCGTCCCGGCCACGGCCGGCTCCGTCGCCCGCGCCCCCACCCCCGTACTCGAATCCACGACCACCCGTACACCCGCTTGAGACGTAAGAGAAGGAAGCCCATGGCAACAACCACACCAGCCGGTGTGCGGGCCCATGCCAAGCACGGGGGAGGCTCCGTCGAGCAGGCCCCGATGACGCACCGGCAGATCATGGAAGCCATATCCGGGCTGCTGCTCGGTATGTTCGTGGCGATCCTGTCGTCCACCATCGTCACCAACGCCCTGCCGCACATCATCACCGACCTGGGCGGCGGCCAGTCCGCCTACACCTGGGTCGTGACCGCCTCGCTGCTGGCCATGACCGCGACCACCCCGCTGTGGGGCAAGCTCGCCGACCTGTACAGCAAGAAGGCGCTCGTCCAGATCGCCCTCGTCATCTACGTGCTGGGCTCGGCGGCGGCCGGTCTGTCGCAGAACGCCGGCATGCTGATCGCCTGCCGTGTCGTGCAGGGCGTCGGCGTCGGCGGTCTGTCGGCACTCGCCCAGATCGTCATGGCCGCGATGATCTCGCCGCGCGAGCGCGGCCGTTACTCCGGCTATCTCGGCGCCACCTTCGCGGTCGCGACCGTCGGCGGCCCGCTGCTCGGCGGTGTCATCACCGACACGTCGTGGCTGGGCTGGCGCTGGTGCTTCTACGTCGGTGTCCCCTTCGCCGTCATCGCGCTGATCGTGCTGCAGAAGACCCTGCACCTGCCGGTCGTGAAGCGGGACGTCAAGGTCGACTGGGCCGGCGCGTTCTTCGTCGCCGCGGCCGTCTCGCTGCTGCTGGTCTGGGTCACCTTCGCCGGTGACAAGTACGACTGGATCTCGTGGCAGACGTACGCGATGATCGGCGGTTCGATCGTCCTCGCGCTGATCTTCGTGCTCGTCGAGTCGAAGGCCAAGGAACCGATCATCCCGCTGCGGCTCTTCAAGAACCGCACCATCACCCTGGCCTCGCTGGCCTCCCTGTTCGTCGGTGTCGCGATGTTCACCGGCACGGTGTTCTTCAGCCAGTACTTCCAGCTGGCCCGTGACAAGTCCCCGACGATGTCCGGTGTGATGACGATCCCGATGATCGGCGGTCTGTTCATCTCCTCCACCGTCTCCGGCCAGTTCATCACCCGCACAGGGCGCTGGAAGGCCTGGCTGGTCAGCGGTGGCGTGCTGGTGACGGCGGGGCTCGGCCTGCTCGGGACCATCCGGTACGACACGGCGTACTGGAAGATGTCGATCTTCATGGCGCTGCTGGGTCTCGGCATCGGCATGATGATGCAGAACCTGGTGCTCTGCACCCAGAACCAGGTCGCCCCGAGCGACCTCGGCTCGGCCAGCTCCACGGTCACCTTCTTCCGCTCCCTGGGCGGTGCGGTCGGTGTCTCGGCGCTCGGCGCGGTGATGGCCCGCCGGATCACGCACTACGTGACCGAGGGCGCCGCTGCCCTCCCGCACAAGTACCAGGCCGCCCTGGCCGGTTCCGGCTCGTCCGACGACAGCCTCCCGGACCTGGCCAAGCTGCCCGCCCCGCTGCGCACCCTCATGGAGAGCGCCTACGGCCACGCCATCGCCGACGTCTTCCTGATCGCCGGCGGCCTCGCCGCCCTCGCGTTCCTGATCAGCCTGTTCATCAAGGAGGTCCCGCTGAAGACCAAGGGTGGGCTCGCCCAGGCCGCCGAGGCGGAGAACGCCGAGAACACGGAGAGCGCCGAGAACGCCCCGGCCGCCGTCGCCGCCCCGGCCGCCGCTCCCGTCGAGGAGCAGGTCCCCAGCTGGGCCGCCCCCGTCGTGGACAGCGCCACGGAGACCGGCACGGAGGCCACCCGGCAGCTCGCCGCCGTGGCCACCATCGCCGTCCCCGAGCAGTCCACGGGTCCTGGCTCCACCCCGGTGCACGGCTTCGTGCGCGGTGCCGAGAGCGCCCCGGTCGCGCAGGCCGCGGTCACCCTGATCTCGCTCTCCGGCCGCCAGCTGGGTCGCTCGGTCGCGGGCTTCGACGGCGCGTACCGGCTGGACGCGCCCGGCGCGGGCTCGTACGTGCTGATCGCCTCCGCCGACGGCTACCAGCCGCAGGCCTCCACCGTCCTGGTGGGCGAGGACCCGCTGTCGTACGACATCCTGCTCAGCGGCACCAGCGGGCTGAGCGGTGTGGTGCGGGGCGCGGGCAGCGCGCTGCCGGTCAAGGACGCGATGGTGATCGTCACCGACGTGCGCGGTGACCTGCTGGCCACCTCGGTCACCGGTGAGCAGGGCCAGTTCGTCTTCGGCGACCTGGTGCCCGGTGTGGTGACCGTCGCGGTGAACGCGGCCGGGTACCGGCCCCGCGCCCTGCCGGTCGAGATCGGCACCGCCGGGGTCACCCGGATCGAGGTCGACCTGGACGCCGGCGCCCAGCTGCAGGGTGTCGTACGGGCTCCGCACGGTCCGCTGGCCGACGCCCGCGTGACCCTCGTGGACGCGGCGGGCAACGTGGTCGGCACGGCCACCACCGGCGTGGACGGCGCGTACGCCTTCGCCGACCTGGACGGCGGCGACTACACCGTGATCGCGACGGGCTACCCGCCGGTCGCCACGGCCCTGAACGTCACCGGCCCCGGTGTCGACGGCCACGACATCGAACTCGCGCACCCGGGCGAGTAGTTCACACTCCGGCCCGTGGCGGGCGCGCCCACAAGGAGGCGCTCGCCGCGGGCCGGTTCCATACGACCAATTTGTAAGCGTGTGAGTGCATTGTCACTCAAGTGTTCGCAGGGAGAAACGGGATGGGACTGACCGCGAGGATCCGCACCCGGGACGGATGGGCCGTGTCGCACGGGGTCGTCACAGTGACCGACATGACCGGTACGCAGGTGCTGCGCGCCGAGGCCGACGACGAGGGCGCGGTCCGGGACCCGAACCCGCTGACGCCGGGGGCCTACACCGTCATCGTCACGGCCGTGGGCTACGCGCCCGCCGCCTCCAGCGCCATCGTCACCGCGAGCGGCCGTGCCGAGATCGGCACGGTCACGCTGGCGCGGCAGGGCGGTACGGAGCTGCCCCCGCCAGGGCCCTGGACGGTGGACCCGGCGCACTCGACGGTCGGGGCCGTCGCCCAGCACCTGGGCATCTCCAGCGTGCGCGGCCGTTTCACGGACTTCGGCGCCTGGATCGAGATCGCCCCCGACGACGTCACCAAGTCCCGCGTCCAGGCCGTCATCCGGGCCGCCTCCATCGACACGGGCAACGGCATGCGCGACACCCACCTGCGCTCCGCCGACTTCCTGGACGTGGAGAAGCACCCCGAGATCACCTACACCTCCACCGGGCTGACGGTGGCGGGCTCGGACCGCTGGACGGTCCACGGCGAGCTCTCCCTGCACGGGGTGGTACGACCGGTCGACCTCGACCTCGCCTACCTCGGCACCGGCGCCGACCCCTGGGGCGGCACGCGCGCCGCGTTCCGCGCGACGACCGAGCTGCACCGCGAGGACTTCGCGATGAACTACAACCAGGTCGTCCAGGCGGGCATCGCCGCGATCGGCACGACACTGAAGATCGAGCTGGAGGTCCAGGCGGTGCAGGGGGACTCGCTGCCGCAGGCGTGATCGTAGGCCCAGCAGGAACAGGCTGAGCGGGCCGCCCGGCCCTAGGCTGGCGGTATGGCACCGAACATCGCGACGAACACGTCCGTCTCCCTCGACGAGCTGCTGGACTTCGTACGGCCCCGGCACCGCGCGATCCTGCTCACGCGCCGCGCCGACGGGAGCCCGCAGGGGTCGCCGCTGACCTGCGGGGTCGACGACTCCGGGCGGATCGTGGCCTCCACGTACCCCGAGCGGGCGAAGACGCGGAACGCGAAGCGGGACGAGCGGGTGAGCGTGATCGTCCTGAGCGACGACTGGGACGGGCCGTGGGTCCAGATCGACGGGCGGGCGGAGGTGATCGACTCGCCGGAGTCGGTGGAGCCGCTGGTGGAGTACTTCCGGAACATCTCCGGGGAGCATCCCGACTGGGACGAGTACCGGGCGGCGATGGTGAAGCAGGGGAAGTCGATCATCCGGGTCACGCCGGAGCGGTGGGGGCCGGTGGCCACCGGGGGGTTTCCGGCGCGGTTGGCTTCGCCGGGCGCCTAATGGGGTGGGGTGGTGATCGCGCCCACTCGGCGGAGCCGCATATTGATACAGCCCCGCGCCCCTTTCAGGGGCGCTGCACCTTGGCCTCGATTCCAGCGATCAGCAGGTCCAGGGCGAAGGTGAAGTCTCTGTCGAGCATTTCGGCGACGGTGTCGCCGCCGCGGGCCGCCATGAGGTCCCTGGACTCTTCGATGATCTTCGCGGTGTCGGGGGCCTCGGTCACGGCGTCCATCGTGGAATTGAAGTACTCGTCGGGGGTCATGCCGGCCGCGGCCACTCGGGCGGCGAAGTGGCTCTCGATGGTGCCGTAGCCGTACACGAACTGGAAGACGGCCGAGATCGCGCCGGTCACGCCGTGGGCGGGCAGGCCGGCGCGGCGGACGACCTGCTGGACCACGCGCGAGAAGGCCAGCGAGTGCGGGCCGACGTTGAGGTAGCGGCCGGCCAGCGGGGAGAACCAGGGGTGGCGGACCAGCAGGGCCCGGTACTCCGTGGCCAGCGCCCGCAGTTGCTCGCGCCAGTCGCCGGCGACGGCATCGGGCAGGGCCAGTTCGCCGAAGGCCGCGTCGAGGGCGAGTTCGAGCAGGTCGTCCTTGGTGTCGACGTACCAGTACACGGACATGGCCGTCACGTTGAGCTCGGCCGCCAGCCGGCGCATGGAGAACTTGTCGAGCCCGTCGGAGTCGAGGAGCCGGACGGTGGCGGAGGTGATCCGGGCCCGGTCGAGACCGGACGGCTGACCGCCGCGACCGCCCCGGCGCGTCTTCTCCTCAAGCCACACACTGGCCCGCACCATCGCGACCCCTCCTCACCCAACGATCACTTCTCACGATGCTAAAGCTCCAACGCCCCGTCAGGGGCGCGAGGAACTGCGCGACCGGCCACGACGAACCCGCGGTCGCGAACGGACGCATACCCCCACCCCACTAGGCGACATACTTCTCCGCCTTCCTGAGAAGCCCCGCCGCCACGAACCCCCCGGCCACCACCGCGACCGCGCCCACCAGCTGCCCGGCCCCCAGCCCCGCCGACAACGACTTCCCCGAGGCCACCGAGGAGCTCAGGACGGCTCCCAGTACAGCCACGCCCAGCCCGTTTCCGAACTCGGCCAGCGTGCCGTTGATCCCGGCGCCCACCCCCGCCTTCTCCGGAGGAATCGCGCTCATGATGGCGTGCGCCATCGCCGGGTTGGCGATCGCGCACCCCGCGCCGATCAGCAGCAGACCGAGCAGCGTGCCGCCGTAACCGTTCGAGTCCAGTACGGCGATGGACACCAGGCCCAGCGACATCAGCAGCATGCCCAGGGCTATCGCCACCGGCGTGCCGAGGCGTGTCGCCCACTTGGCCGAGAGGCCGGAGAAGTTGAGGACGACGACCGACAGCGCGAGCGGCGCCGTGCGCAGGCCGGCCTCCAACGGGCCGTAGCCGAGGACGAGTTGCAGGTGCTGGGTGAGGAGGAAGAGCGCTCCGCCCATGCCGAAGGTGATGAGGACCGCGCCGGCGACGGCGCCCGTGAAGCGGCGGTCGCGGAAGAAGTGGGGGTCGAGCATGGGGAACGGGATCCGGCTCTCCCAGTACGCGAACGCGCCCAGCGCCAGCACCGCCACCGCCGCCGTGACCAGCACCCGTGCCGACGTCCAGCCGTGTCCCGGGCCCGAGATGATCGCGAAGACCAGCGCGGCCATGCCGATCGTGGAGAGCAGCGCGCCGAGCAGGTCGGGGCGGTCGCCCTGGCCCGGGGGTCCGGGGGTCGTCCCCCGGAAGGGCACAGCCTTGGACTCGGGGACCAGGACCACGACGGCCGCCAGGGCCAGCGCCGCGACCGGGAGGTTGATCAGGAAGATCGCGCCCCACCAGAAGTGGTTGAGCATGAACCCGCCGATCAGCGGACCGGCGGCGAAGCCCAGCGCGTTGACGGCGCTCCAGATGCCGATGGCCTTGGGCTGCTCGTCAGGGGTGAAGATCTGCATCGCCACGGCGAGGGTGGTGGTGAGCAGGAGTGCGCCGCCGACGCCCATGCCGGCCCGTGCCGCGACCAGTTGGCCGGTGGAGTCGGCCAGGCCCGCGGCCAGCGAACCGGCGCCGAACAGGACCAGGCCGGTGATCAGCATCTTCTTGCGGCCGTAGCGGTCGGCCGCGCTGCCCGCCGTGAGCAGCAGACCGGACTGGACGAGCGAGTACGCGTTGATCATCCACTGGATGTCGGCGGTGGCCGCGTGCAGTTCCCGGGTGAGGGAGGGGATGGCCACGTTCAGAACGGTGTTGTCGAGCAGCACGGTGAGCTGCGCGAGACAGACGACGCCGAGGATCAGCCAGCGCTGGGGGTGGCCCTGAGAAGTCATGTTGTACACCGTAGAACATGGATTATACGGTGTACAACGCGGTTTCCGATGGCGTGCGGACTCCGGGGTCGTCAGCGGGTGCCGGGCTCGTGCGGGAGGTCGCCGAGCGGCGCTGCGGGCGAGCGGCGGAACATCGCGCGGTAGTCCCGCGGTCGCCGGCCCGTGTGCCGGGCGAAGACGGCGCTGAACGTGCTCGCGTCGGCGTACCCGAGGTCGGCCGCGATGTGTGCGACCGTGCTGTCGGTCGTCTCCAGCAGATGCCGGGCCCGGCGGACCCGGGCGGACTGCAGGTACGCGAGGGGGCTCTGGCCCGCCTCCTCGCCGAAGCGACGGAGCATCGTCCGCGTGCTCACGTGGAACGCCGCGGCAAGGGCGGAGAGGTCGTAGCGGGACCCCAGATTCCGGTCGAGCCACCGCTTCACACCGCGGGAGAACTCACGGCCCGCGACGGGCAGCAGCGCCGGGTCGACGTACGGGGCCTGGGTGGTACGGGCGTCGTCGACGAGCGCCACACGCGCGGTGCCGCGGGCGACGCCGGGGCCGTCCTGCTCGCGGATGAGCTGGAGCGCGAAGTCGTACATGGCGCTGAAGGCGGCCGTGGTCGTCACCCCGCGGTCGGTGACGACCAGGCGCTCGGGGCACACCTTCACGTCGGGGTACCGGCGGGCGAGGCGGTCCGCGAACAACCAGGCGGTCGTCGCCTCACGTCCGTCGAGCAGGCCGGCCTCGGCAACGAGGAAGGCGCCGACGCAGATCGACACGACGGCGGCTCCGGAGGCGGCCTGCGAGCGGATCGCCGCCACCTCGGGCCGCAGGTCCGCCAGTGCCGCGTCGAGATCGAGCGCGGGCAAGAGTTCGAAGCCCGGCACGACCAGCACGTCCACCGGACGCATGGCCGAGACGCCGACCGTCAGGCCACCGGACATGATCACCCGCCGCCTGGGCGAGACCACGGACACTTCGCACGACGGTCGTGCCACCCCCTGCGCCGCGGCGACGTGACGGGCCATCACCAGCAGGTCCGGGACTCCGAACACCTCCGAGCCGAAACACCCGGGGTAGGCCAGCACTCCCAGTCGCAGTGAACTCATGTGTCCCCCCGGCACGAGCGGGTGGCGATTTCGCCGCAGTATCTGGCGATGCCGCCGTTTCCGGGGGAGACAGTCTCCTGCCACGCTGCGCCTCATGACAACCACGCACCCGCGACACGACGACTCCATGGACGATTCCCTGGACGACTTCTCGCACCGCGTCGTCGACATCGACACGGTCGGAAAGACCGTGCACGTCACCGGGTCGGGGCCGGCCGTCGTCCTGCTGCCCGAGATGCCGGGGATCAGCCCTGACGTCGCCCGCCTGGCGCGCTGGCTGCGCGATGCCGGCTTCCGCGTCTATCTGCCCTCCCTGTTCGGCGTGGACGGCGCCTACCCGACCGCCGACGCGGGCCAGGCCGTCGTGCGGCGCGCCTGCGTCAGCGCCGAGTTCCGCGCGTTCGCCGGCGGCGGCACCAGCCCCGTCGTGGCGTGGCTGCGCGGGCTCGCACGCCTGGCGCACGCGGAGTGCGGCGGCCCGGGCGTCGGCGCGGTCGGGCTGTGCTTCACCGGGAACTTCGCCCTGACCATGACGCTCGAACCCGCCGTCATCGCCCCCGTCGTCAACCATCCCTCACTCCCCCTCGACGACCCGGCAGGCCTGGAGATCGCAGCCGATGACGCCGCCCGCGTGGCCGAGCGCGTCCGACGCGACGGCCTCAAGGTGCTCGCCTACCGCTTCGAGAACGACAGGTGGTGCACCGGCCGACGGTTCGCGGCCTACCGGGCTCTGCTCGGCGACGCGTTCGACGGCCGCGTGCTCGCGGACGAAGCGGCGAACACCGACCCGCCGCCCTTCTTCCGCGACGTCGTCGGCTGCGCCCACAGCGTCACCACGGCCCATCTCGTCGACGAGCAGGGTCACCCGACCACGCGCGCCCGTGACGAGATCATCGCCTTCCTCGCCGAACGGCTGGGGACGGCCACGCCCGGCACCGGAGCCGACGGACCGAACTGACTCGAGCGCCTCGACAGGGTCGGGGCCCACGACGAAGGGCGGTGGCCGAAGCCACCGCCCTTGTGTGTGTCAGCCGAGCGTCAGCTGCTGCTCGCCTTCTGGGTGAGGTCGTAGAAGGTGGACGAACCCACCGTCACCTTCTTGAAGTTCTTCTCGACCCAGGAGCTGATCTGCGAGGACGTGCCGCTGCTGCTGCCGCCCATGCCGCCGCCGGTGCCCGAGGAGATGAAGTAGTGGATCTTGCCGTCCGCCACGTACTCCTTGAACTGGGCAAGCGTCGGGGACGGGTCGGTGCCGTTGAAGCCGCCGATCGCCATGACCGCGTCGTCGGTGGCGAGCTGGTAGCTCGCCGCGTTCTGGGCGCCGATGGCCGCGGCGACCCAGGTGTACTTGGACGCGTCCGTCTGCAGCAGCTTCTTGGCCTCGGAGGAGACGGTCGCGCCGTTCAGCAGGCCGCCGACGCCACCGCCGCCCATGCCGCCGCCGTCGCCCAGCTGCCCGCCGCCCGGGAAGCCGTTCCCGTTCTGCGTGCTGCCGTTGCCGTTCTGGCCCTGGCCGTTCTGACCCTGCTGGTTCTGGCCGAAGCCGCCGCCCGTGCCACCGCCGGGGAAGCCGTTGCCGTTCTGCTGGTTCTGGGTGCCGCCGGTGCCGTTCTGGCCCTGCTGGTTCTGGCCGAAGCCGCCGCCGGTGCCGCCGCCCATGCCACCGGGCATACCGCCACCGCCGCCGCCCCGGCCGCCGCCGAAGCCCATCATGCTCGCGCCCGCCGGACCGGCCGTCGGAATGGAGCCGGTGTGCGCGGAGCCGATCGTGCTGAAGGTGTAGGCCGTCGGGCCCGCCAGCGCGGCCACCAGGCCCACCGCCGCCGCGCCCAGGGCGAGCCGGCGGCTGATCCGGCCCGCGAAGACCAGGCCGAGCGCGGCGGCCAGACCGCCGATCAGGACCAGGTACTTCAGCCAGGGCAGGTAGGTGGAGGTGCGGTTGAGGAGGACGTAGCCCCAGACCGCGGCCGAGACCACGGCGGCGGCGAGGGTGATCGACGCCCACAGCTCGGCGCGCTTCTCCCACAGGATCCCCGCGCCCATGCCGACCACGGCGGCGATGTAGGGGGCGAGGGCGACCGTGTAGTACTGGTGGAAGATGCCCGCCATGTAGCTGAAGACCACCATGGTCGTCAGCAGCGAGCCGCCCCAGACCAGGAACGAGGCCCGGGTCACCGAGGTCCGCTTCAGCATGGGGGTCCCCCCGCTCGAGCGAAGCCGAGAGTGGGGGAGGGTCGCCACCAGGCCCGCGACCAGCAGGATCAGCGCGGCCGGGATCAGCCAGGAGATCTGGCTGCCGATCTCGGAGTTGAACATCCGGTCCCAGCCGGTCTCGCCCCACTGGCCGGTTCCGGTGCCGCCGCCACCGCCGCCGACGCTGCCGGTCTCGTCGCCGCTGAGGCGGCCGAGGCCGTTGTAGCCGAAGGTCAGCTCAAGGAAGCTGTTGTTCTGCGAACCGCCGATGTAGGGGCGGGAGGAGGCCGGCCACAGTTCGACGATCGCGACCCACCAGCCGGCGGAGACGACCAGCGCGACCGTGGACAGGGCGAGCTGGGCGAAGCGCTTCCTCACGCTCACCGGTGCGACCACCGCGTACACGATGGCCAGCGGCGGCAGGATCAGGAAGGCCTGCAGGGTCTTGGCGAGGAAGGCGAAACCGACCGCCGCGCCCGCCCACACCAGCCACTTCGTACGGCCGTCCTCGACGGCCCGGACCACGAAGTAGCAGGCCAGCGACATCAGCAGGGCCAGCATCGCGTCCGGGTTGTTGAACCGGAACATCAGCGCCGCGACGGGGGTGAGCGCGAGCACGGCGCCCGCGATCAGGCCGGCCGCGGGACTGAACCGGCGGCGCACGGAGGCGTAGACGACCGCGACCGAGGCGACGCCCATCAGGACCTCGGGGCCGAGGATCGTCCAGGAGTTCAGGCCGAAGATCCGGGCCGCGATCTCCATCGGCCACAGGAACGCCGAGGGCTTGTCGACGGTGATCGCGTTGCCCGCGTCCAGCGAGCCGAAGAACATCGCCTTCCAGCTCTTGGTGCCGGCCTGGACGGCGGCCGAGTAGAAGGAGTTGGAGTAGCCGTTGACGCTCAGGTTGTAGAAGTAGAGCAGTGCGGTGGCGAGCAGCAGGCCGAGGAAGGCCGGGCGGGCCCAGCGGGGGTCCTCGGGGCGGCCGCGCCACAGTCTCCGTACGAAGGGCTGCTTGGGTTCACCCGAGTCCGGCGCCGGCATCGGCACGGACACGGACGGGACGTCGGGGACGTCCGGCGCGTGGTGCGGCGGCGGGGGAGCCGTGGGGGGCGGGCCCCACTGGGCCGTGTGGTCGGTGTCGGTGCTCATCGGGGGTCCCCCGGGTCGGTGTCGTGGGGGCGCACCGGCTGCAACTGCATGGTGCTGTCCCTCCAGGTGCCGTCCGCGGCTTCGCCGGCGCGGAACTGAGTCGTGGTGGTGGAGCCGCTCTGGGCGTACGGCGGGCGCGCCGGGCGCTGCGGGAGCGGGCCCTGCGGCTGGTACGGCTGCTGCTGGTACTGCTGCTGGTATCCGCCGGTCGTGTAGGTCGGCGACGACGGGCTGTGCGTGGCCACCACCGTCGACTCCGGCCGGCCGGCGCCGTCGCGGTCCGGGAAGACCCAGGCGCGGAAGAGCAGGAAGCGCAGCACGGTCGCCGCGAGGTTGGCGGCGATCAGCACCGCCAGCTCGGTGGAGTGCGAGGGGTCACTGCTCGCCGCGTTCAGGGCGGCGAGGGAGCCACTGGTCAGCGCGAGGCCGATACCGAAGACGACCAGTCCCTGCGCCTGGTGCCGGACCGCCCCGCCCCGGCCGCGCACCCCGAAGGTCAGGCGCCGGTTGGCCGCGGTGTTCGCCACCGCCGACACCAGCAGCGCGAGCGCGTTGGCGATCTGCGAGCCGGAGAAGGACCGGAAGGCGCTGTAGAGGACCAGGTAGAAGAGGGTCGACAGGCCGCCGACCACGCAGAACCCGACGAGCTGCTGGGCCAGGCCCTTCGGCACGTCCTGGATGTCGCGGTCGCGGGGGTCGTCACCGAACGGGCGGGCGATCCGGTCCAGCGGCAGCGAACCGGTGGCCAGCGCCTTGCCGACCCGCCACACGCCCTTGAGGTCCTCGGTGGCCGTCTTCACGATGTGCACGGTCGAGTTCGGGTCGTCGACCCAGTCGACGGGCACCTCGTGGATGCGCAGCCCCGCACGCTCGGCGATCACCAGCATCTCGGTGTCGAAGAACCAGCCGGTGTCCTCGACCATCGGCAGCAGCACCTGCGCGACATCGCGCCGGATCGCCTTGAAGCCGCACTGCGCGTCCGAGAAGCGGGCCTGCAGCGAACCGCGCAGGATCAGGTTGTACGAGCGGCTGATGAACTCCCGCTTGGCCCCGCGCACCACGCGCGAGGAGCGGGCCAGCCGGGAACCGATCGCCAGGTCGGAGTGGCCGGAGATGAGCGGCGCCACCAGCGGCAGCAGCGCGTTCAGGTCGGTCGACAGGTCCACGTCCATGTAGGCGAGGATCGGCGCGTCCGAGGCGGACCAGACGGTCCGCAGCGCCCGGCCGCGGCCCTTCTGCTCCAGCCGGAACGACGTGACCTCGGCCAGATCCGTCTCAAGCTGCCGCGCCACCTGGGGGGTGGTGTCCGTGGACGCGTTGTCCGCGATGGTGATGCGGAAGGCGTACGGGAAGGTGCGCTTGAGGTGGTCATGCAGTCTGACGACGCATGGGCCGAGGTCCTTCTCCTCGTTGTAGACGGGGATCACTACGTCCAGGACAGGCGTACCGGCGTTTCCGGCCGGGAGGTGCTCCCGCGCCGGCAGGGTGCCGGGAGAAGAGTCGGTTCGCATGGCACCGACTCTCGTCAAGCGCCCTGTTGCACCCATGTGGTGGCACTGTGGTGCGCCTGTGAGTGCGATTGCCAGTTGGTTTCGGGGTCCGGCTGGGGAGTCGCCGGGGCAAGCGCGGGCAGATAGAGGGTGAACACGGTACGGCCCGGAACACTGTCCACGGTGACCGCTCCGCCGTGCGCGGACGCGACCGCCTGCACGATGGCGAGCCCCAGACCGGTGGACCCGGTGGACCGCGACCGCGCGGAGTCGCCCCGGGCGAACCGCTCGAAGACGTGCGGCAGCAGGTCCTGCGGGATGCCCTGTCCGTTGTCCTCGACGTCCACGCACATCCACGGCCCGCGCCGCTGGATACGGGCGGTGACGGTGGTGCCGGGCGGGGTGTGCTTGCGCGCGTTGCCGAGCAGGTTGATCAGCACCTGCTGGATACGGGCCGCGTCGGCGGCGACCAGCGCCGGTTCGTCGGGCAGGTCGAGCCGCCAGTTGTGGTCCATGCCGGCCGCGCGGGTGTCGCTGATCGTGTCGACGACGAGCGGGATGAGGTCGGTGTGCTCGAACTGGAGCGGCCGGCCGGCGTCCAGCCGGGCCAGCAGCAGCAGGTCCTCCACGAGGAGGGTCATCCGCCCGGCCTCGGACTCGATCCGGCCCAGCGCGTGCCGGGTGTCGGGCCCGACCTGCTCCCGTCCGCGCCGGGTGAGCTCGGCGTATCCGCGAATGGAGGCGAGCGGGGTGCGCAGCTCGTGACTGGCGTCGGCGACGAACTGCCGTACCCGCATCTCGCTCTGCTGGCGGGCGTGCAGGGCGCCGTGCACGTGGTTGAGCATGCGGTTGAGCGCGGAGCCGACCTGGCCGACCTCGGTGTGCGGGTCGCACTCCGACTCCGGGACCCGCTCGCTGAGGTTCACCTCGCCGGTGTGCAGGGGGAGTTCGGAGACGCGGGTGGCGGTGTTGGCGACCCGGCGCAGCGGGCGGGTGGCGACGCCGACGATGACGGTGCCGGCGAGGGTCGCGGCGATCAGGCCGGAGACGGTGAGGCTGATCTCGACGAGGACCAGGGTGCCGATGGTGCCGTCCACGTCGGAGGTGGGGATGCCTACGTAGTAGTCGCCCTTGTTGCCGTGGATGTACTGCACCTGGTAGCTGCCGAGACCGGGGATGGTGACGGTGTGCGGCTTCTGGTCCTGGGCGACGGAGCCGAGCACCTTGATCTGGGCCTCGCTGAGGTTGCCGGGCTTCATCTGCGTGTAGCCGGCGGAGTTGTCCTTGTTACCGACCTTGGCGTTGGTGATCGACCCGTTCTCGACCTGGGCCGCGAGGGTCCGCTGCGGGTTGGGTCCCTGCTTGACGAAGTCCCCGAGCTGGGTCGACTGGTCCAGGCCGGGCACCTTGTTGGAGGGCAGGCTGCCCCTGCCGTCGGGTCCGCCGGCGGGTCCGCCGGCGACGCGCGCGGCGACCTCCCGCAGGTTGCTGTTCAGCTGCCCGTACAGGTGGTCCCGCAGCACCAGGGTGGTGACCGTCCCGATCACCGTGCAGACGACGGCGATCAGGGTCACGGACACGACGACGAGCCGGGTCCGCAGGCTGCGCGGTTTCCCCGCTAGTCGTTTCTGCGCACGCGGCCGTCGTCGCCCGCTCATGACGCGGCGGGCTTGATCAGGTAACCGGCACCACGCCGGGTGTGGATCATCGGCTCGCGCCCGGCGTCGATCTTCCGGCGCAGGTACGAGATGTAGAGCTCGACCACGTTGGCCTGGCCGCCGAAGTCGTACGACCACACCCGGTCCAGTATCTGGGCCTTGCTGAGCACGCGCCGCGGGTTGCGCATCAGGAACCGCAGCAGCTCGAACTCGGTGGCGGTGAGGTGGATGGACTCGCCGGCCCGGGAGACCTCGTGGCTGTCCTCGTCCAGGGTGAGGTCACCTACGACGAGGACGGAGTCGGAGCGGCGGTCGGCGGCACCGGAGCGCCGGATCAGCCCGCGCAGCCGCGCCACGACCTCTTCGAGGCTGAAGGGCTTGGTGACGTAGTCGTCGCCGCCGGCGGTGAGACCGGCGATCCGGTCCTCGACCGCGTCCTTCGCGGTGAGGAACAGGACGGGCACCTCGGGCAGTTCGCGCCGCAGACGCCCCAGCACGGTGAGGCCGTCCATGTCGGGCAGCATCATGTCGAGGACGACGGCGTCGGGCCGGAACTCCCGGGCGGTCTGGATGGCGCCCTGGCCGTCGCCCGCACTCCTGATCTGCCAGCCCTCGTAGCGGAGGGCCATGGACAGGAGTTCGGTGATCGACAGCTCGTCGTCCACCACAAGCACTCGGACGGGGCTCCCGTCCGGCCTCAGCAGTTCGGTGCGCCCCTGGGGCGAGGTCGTGGTCATGGTGGACACCTTGTCGGGGTCCTCTGAGAACACGCTTTCACTAATCTGTGATTTCCCTAAGAAACACACAGGCGCCTCTCAGGGAACGCCTGGGAATCCCATCACGTGCGCATGAACTCGTGGCTCCGCTCGCGCCGGGCTGTGTAGATCTTGTACGTCCGCAACGCGCGCCGCGCCGTCCATGAAACGCCGATGAACCACTGATGAGAGCGTAGCGACCCGGAGCGGGTCCCGCGCGGCGAGAGCGCGGACCCTGGCCGGGGCTCAGAAGAGCCCGTCCTGCGGAGTCTCGAACTCCCTTACAGGCACATTCAGTTGCCCCTCCTCGCCACTCCCCGCGGCAACCAGTTCCCACCCTGGCAGCAGACGCGTGTCGAGGACCACGACCCCGCGCCGGGTGGCGAGATGCAGATCCGGCCCGGCCGCCGCGACCAGCTCACCGCTCACCACACCGCCCGGGACCAGCCCGGCCACCTCGCCGACGGCGGCGGGGGTCCCGTCCAGCCCGAACAGCCCCACATGGTCGACGGGTTGGCACGGCTCCGGGACGAGCGACTCGGGCCAGCCACCGAGGGTGACAGCAAGCGCCTGCAGTTCGCGGACCTCAGCCGCCCGCTCGGCCGGGGTGGCCGGCAGCGCGGACCGTACGAGGCGCTTTTGGCCGTACGGAATCCGGTCCGGCACCCCGAGCGCGGCCCGCAGCAGCTCCTCGGCCCGCCGCGCGGCCATCAGCGGCCCGGCGCCCAGCCAGCTGAAGCAGACGGCGCCCTGCTCCCGCAGCCGCGCCGGTCCCCGCTCGACGGCGGTGATCCCCACCTTGACCATGCCGGGACCGAACCACGCCAGGTACACGTGGTACGGCCGGGGGTCGTCGGCCATCGTGTCGGCGGCCACGGAGTGCGCCCGGTCCAGCCGGGCACACTCCTCGCACCGGGCTCCGGTACTCCTGCCGGACACGGGCGCCCGCGCCGGGCACGCATGCCCCCGCGCCCCCACACACTCCCGCACACCCCCCTCCACGACCACGAAGCCCACCCGCTTCCCCCACCCGAGCGCACTCCGCCGCCCACCACTCCACACCAGCACCGGCCCGTCGTCCGACCACCGCAGCCCCGAGCATTTCCACACGTGTGCCATCACTGGCGAGGGTAGGGGCGGGGACTGACAACGGGTGGGGGGACTCGGGTGAGGGGGGCGGACTTGCGTGGCAGGGGCGGCGGGATCCCGCGCGGCTTCGGATCAGCTGCCGGCCTCTGCTGTGGCTGGTTGCTCCGCGTCTCCCGTGGCGGGTGCCGGTTGGAGGGCGGAGGAGGGGTGGCGGCCCCGTCCGGCGAGGCGGCAGGAGACGCAGCCGGGGTGGCCGTCGCGGGCGGCGGTGTCGCGGACGCCCAGGGGCCACTGGCTCCGGGGGCGCGGGCCCGGCGGCTTGCCCCGCCCCGCCAGATGCAGGTACCAGGTGACCAGGACGCTCACGGCGCACACCGCGAGCCCTGCGACCAGGGCGGGGACCGAGACCGTACACACGGCCAGTCCCAGCAGACCGCTTCCGACGGTCGCGATCGCGGTGCCGGTCCACCCCGCCACCGTGTGGCCTTCGTCGTGCTGACTCACGTACCCGCCTCCCTCTCCTAGGCAGCGGAAACACACAGGCCGACGCGAGGGCGACTAGAATCCCTCACGGGGTAAGAAATTTACCGCGTAGATCTCTCACACGCTAAGGGAATCTGCGGATCTCCGAGGAATCGGGAACGACCATGCACGGCAAGCCGCGACCGGCCGCGGACCCGGCCAGGGCCCTGTCCGCGATGGACCACCTCATCGCGGCCCATGTCATCGGCCAGCAGGAACTGGCCCGGCGGCTCGGACTGAACGTCACGGACCTCACCTGCTTCGCCTTCGTCCTGGAAGCGGGCGATAACCTGCTCACCGCCGGCGACCTCGCCGCCCGCGCCCATGTGACGACGGGCGCGATGACGGGCATCCTCAACCGCCTGGAACGCGCGGACTACGTCACCCGCCGCCCCGACCCCGCCGACCGCCGCCGGGTCCGCGTCGCCGCGGTGCCGGAAGCCGTCACCCGGGTCGAGGCGGTCTACGCCGGCCACTACGCACGCCTCACCGAACTGTTCGCCGACTACACCCCCGACGAACTCGCCATCCTCACGGACTGGTTCACCCGGGCCACCGCCCTGGCGCACGACTACCTGGAGAAGCTCAACAGGAACGACACAGCGGAGCCCTGCTGAGGCTGCCGCCGGACACACAGGGCGCGCCGGGCACCGGCTCATCGGGGCCCGCCGCCCGACCGGTGTTCGCGCAGCCACTGCGCCGCGTACGCCACCGCGGGCGCGAGGCCGAACAACAGGCAGTCGGCGGCCCCCACCCGCCCCCGGATCACCGGACGCTCCGGCAGCGACGCGTAGGACTCACCCAGCGCCGCGAAGTCCGATGCGTCGAAGTCCACATCGCGGTAGCGGTGCCAGCGCCGCCTTCCCGAGCCGTCGGCGACCGCACAGCCGTAGCGCCGGGTGCCCTGCCCCGGCACCCGGTACTCGGCCAGGTGGAAGGCGGTGCAGACGGAGTAGCCCACGCCCAGCAGCAGGACACGGGCGTCCAGTTCCTCCAGGCGGGCGAGAGGCGACTCCTCGCCCAGGTGACAGTCCAGGGCGTGCCCGGCGATGATCCGCTCGGCGGCCGGCCCCAGGGCGGCGAACGAACTCTGCGGGTGACCGCTGCGCAGCGCCCCCGGGCGGGTGCGGACCTCCTCGGGCAGGACGCCGACCCGGAAACTCGGGGTCCGCTCGGGGTCGTAGGCGGGCAGGGTCGCGCGCAGCCGGGGCCACTGCCTGGCCGGCACGGCGTACCCGCGGGTGACGGGCCAGCGGGAGGGGTCGGAGTTGTCGGGCGTCTGGGTGTAGACGACGAGGGTGCCGTCCGGGCCGAGCACCTCCAGCAGGGAGTCGGCGACGGCCCGCGCCCGCCCGCGCACCGGACCGACGGCGCCCAGCGACGCGTGCACCAGCACGGTGTCCCCCGACCCGATCCCCAACGCGCGCAGCTGCGCCACGAGTTCGTCGGGGCCGAGCGGAGCGGGCGAGGCGCCGGGAGAGGCGACGCCGGCGGTCATCGCGTGGCTTCCGGTAGGACGGTGGCACGGTGGTGCACCCACACATGGCTGAGCAGAACAGGCCCCCTGCGACGTGGCAGTGAACGCGATCGCCTCATTCCTTCCCAGGAACGACACCCTTTCACCGCTCGAAAGCTCTGGCTCCGCTCGAAAAAAGCCGTGGCCCCGCCCGCCCCCCGCCCCGATCATGATCGGATGCTCTTTCGCGCTGCCACCGCAGACCCCACGGACCTCGACCGCGCCGCCGCCTACCCGGCCGACGGTCCCGTCCCCGCCCTGACCGCGGAAAGGATCCGAGAGGAGCTCGCGAGCAACCAGTTCCGCCCCGAGTGGATCTGGTTCGCCGAGGACGAGGACGGGGAGATCCTGGCCCGCGCCCTGTGGTGGGGCCGTGCCGACAGCGTGCGGCCGATCGCGCTCGACTGCCTCCAGGTACGGCCCGACGTCGTCGACCCGGCCGCCGTCGCCTCCGGACTGCTCGCCACCGCCCATGCCTCCTTCGGGACTCTCCCCTCCTACAACATCTCGTTGCCCCGGGACTGGCGGACCAGCCCGGCACTGGTCGACGCGGTGGCCTGGCGCCGGGAGGCGGCGTCCAGGTCCGGGCTGAGCAGCGAGATCGAGCGTCTGCGGTACGAGTGGACACCGGCCGCCGAGGTCCCCGCACCCACGGGAAAGCTGATCTTCCGGGAGGGCACGGACGAGGAGTTCCTCGACGCGTTCGTCCGGCTGTCGGCCGGGAGCCTGGACCTGCACACCCAGAACGAGCTCCGCTCGATGGATCCCGAGCAACTGGCCCGCGAGGACATCGAGTTCTACCTCGACTGTCCCGGCGAGCGCTCCTGGTGGCGCCTCGCCGAACTCCCCGAAGGCACTCTGGCGGGCCTGGCCGTCCCCTCCGCGACCCCCTACCACCGGAACGTCGGCTACCTGGGAGTCGTCCCGGAACAGCGCGGACAGGGCCTGATCGACGAGATCCTCGCCGAAATCACCAGGTTCCACGCGAGCGAGGGCGCCGACCGCATCACCGCCACGACCGACACCGTCAACGTTCCGATGGCCGCCGCCTTCGACCGTGCGGGCTATGAGGTGACGGAGATCCGCCTCGTCCTGGAATCCCCGTCGCAGTGAGCCGACGACAACCTCTACAAGCTCGGCCTATTCGTCATCGACGTCAGAGGCGGGAAGGAGGGCCGCCAGTTCCTCGGGCAGGTCGATCCTGTAGCGCGCGGCAACGATGCCGACCTGGATCCCGAAGACCGCTCGCAGTCCGCCGAGCGCGGCACCGAAGGTAGCGTCGTCGATGTGATCCCGGGCCCATCCGGCATCGTCGGGGTTCACGAGGTCGAGGAACCGCCGGCACGCAGCCCGCATCGCCCTCGGACTCCCGGCGAGTTCGTCCCCGGTCTCCGGCTCCATCAGGATCTGGGTCAGCGTCTCCCTGATCTCCTGCACGGACACGACACAGCGCCCTCGGGCCTCGGTCGCGATCATGCCCACACGAGGCATCGTGAGAACCCTGCGGTCCTCCAGGTAGACGACGACCTTCCTGGCAACCGTCCGCTGCGGAACCGGCAGGTCCCAGTCGACGCCACCGAGCGGCGTACTGAAGCCCTTGATCCGCCGCATGATCTCCAGAACCTTCACACTCGGCATCGTAGGAAGACCGGAGAGGGACGGCCGCCAACTGGTCGCCCAACCGTGGTGCAGCGCTGGTGTGTTGGGGTGCGCGGCCGGAGCGACTGGGGTGTTCGCCACCGGCGCCGGACTACCGACAGTCAGCGGCCATGAGCCTG
Organism: Streptomyces sp. NPDC007901; assembly: GCF_042959465.1. Taxonomy (NCBI): domain Bacteria; kingdom Bacillati; phylum Actinomycetota; class Actinomycetes; order Kitasatosporales; family Streptomycetaceae; genus Streptomyces; species Streptomyces sp. NPDC007901. Next base: position 123,961 of record NZ_JBIBKW010000025.1, read on the forward strand.
GAAGGCCGGGGATCATCCAGGGCTCGCTACATGGACGGCCGGCGGGTCGAATGCCGTCTTCGCCTACTCGCCTACGCGCCGGGAGGACGGAAGTCGACCTGCCGACGCGCGGCCTCGTCGATCTCCTCCGGGGTGAGGAGAGGAGTGGCCCGGGTCCGGATCGCGCCGCTGGCCTTGACGCTGAGACTGACAGCAGCCATGGAGACCGGGTCGGGGAAGTCGAGAATGCACACGAAGTCGTCCTCCCCGAAGGAGAAGTACATGGCCTCGACCGTCCCCCCGAGCCCAGCGACCACCTGATCGACAGCGGCCCGGCGACCACTCGCCCCTTCCTTGAGCAAGCCCTTCGTCCCCTCGGACGTGTAGGCGGCCTGGATGAGGAACTTCGGCATAACAGCACTCCCTGCCCGTGACGTGTCCGACCCGTCTTACCTGTCTGACGTGCAGGATGACCTTCCCGCTGTCACGCCGACCGCCCGTCGACGAACGGGTGGATTCACTCGCCCGGCGGACGCGGGGGGGGAGGGGGGCGGGAGACCCTGGCCCCTGTTGGATCCCAACGCAAGAGGCCCCGAATCTCTCCGAGGCCTCTCGGCTACGTGCACCCGGCAGGATCCGAACCTGCAACCTTCTGATCCGTAGCTCTGTAGAGATCGGTCAATGAAGGTCATACAGACTGCCGGAGGGGCCGCGAGGGCTGGTGTCGGGCACTGCCGGTTGCTGGGGTTGCTGTACTTCGCTGCTGTACCGCAGGATCCTGGCCGGGGGCGGGGTCATGGAACGAGAACAGCTCCAACGGCTACTGAGCGATGGTGACGAGACATCGTCGGCTGCCCTGCCTGCTCTCCGTGCCGGTGCCTCTCACGTTGTCTGGGACGGAACGACGTCGGCCGAGTCGCTCACGACGGTCCACAGGCGCCGACTCCTTCACACCTTCGGAGAGGCATCGAGACCTTGGGCTTGGCGCGTGCCCTGCAACGCCTAGGCCTATACGGCCAGCCGACTTCGCCTGGGCCAGATCAGGACTGTCGACGGATCGTGGGTCTTCATGCTGTTTCTCGACGAGGACGGCAGCACTCTGGTGGCGTGTACGGGCGTCCGGCAAACCCAACCGGGCACGGCACGACCAGACACTTGCTGACCCATATCGTCAACACACTTTCCAACTGTGTTGGTGGGGCGGTGGGGTGCGTGCAGGGGCGTTCACCTGCTTTCAAGGGTGGTTGCCCGTTGAGTGAGCGCGGAGCGTTGGACTCATCTGAATGCCCGTGAACCTGGGTGAATGAGACGGAAAGAGACGCCTGCTGGCCTGCCGGGCAGCGGTGCATAGCGGATCAAGGATGCTGGGATGGCGGCACGGATCGACACCGGGACTCCGATGATGGTGTGTTGTGCTCCGATCACGTTGCCCGAAAGGTCAGTTCTCCATCTCACGCTGCCCTAGTCGCCGGGCGCGGTGACGCACGGACGGTCGGCACGGTGGTTCGGGCATGAATCCCACGGCACAGCATGGACTACCCAGCGAATCCCGAACACCACAGCCGCCGTTACCGCTAGGAAGACCAAGACATGGGCTGATCTGGCCCACCAGGTCTTCCAGATTCTGACAGTAAGCGCCAGAGCCACGACGACAAGCCCTGAGAGGCATACGGCGGCTATGCCGAGGCCCACTATGAGCAGTTGATACAACATGGGATGACGATGCCCACTCGTGCCCGCTCCTATCGTGGACCGTGCGATACCACTCGGCTTCCTGACGCGACTGCCCGCCGGTCCACAGTGCGCTGTCCGCGGCGCATGTGGCCAGTCGGCGCCGTGATCTGACGTAGCGTCGGGCATACCTCGGCCTCGAACTGCGGAGTCACGGTTCCACCCGGGCTACACCCGGCTGCGGGACCTCAGCTTGGGAAGCTGCGGGCACTTGGGGGCGGTCCGGGCACTGGCCTGGCCGAACGGTCGGATCGTGGCTCCGTCGGGCTGGGCTGCTTTTACCGTGGTTCCCCGCTGTTCCCCGCCCGATCTGGTGCGCTTGTGGTGCGGGGTGAGCGGCACAAGGTCGAGGGGTGCCACGTTGCAGGGTCGATTGTCTGTGGCCCCGGCTAGGGTCTCAGACGCGCGGTCGGCTTCCGAGGTGTCCAGCTCTGTAGAGCAGCTGCATCCCCGTCTCTGTCTGGGGGCGGCCCGGGGTCAACCCGGGACCTAACCGACGGTCGGGCTTCGTCGATGGCCAAGAGTGAGACCTGTCAGCGCCGGCCGCGCACCAAACAGCGCTGTACGTCTACCGCGGTGCACGCTTTCCAACTGTGGTGGTGCCTCACGTGGCCGCGTACGGGTCCGTTCACCTGCGTTCATGGCCGGTCGGTTGCGGGAGCGGCTACGGGCTACGGTCTCGTCTGAACGGCCGTGAACGGCGCTGAATGAGACGGAAACTGAGACGGAGGGCGGGGCCGGGCTCGTTAGCATCGTTGCTGCTGAAGGGGGAGACATGGCACTGGTCCGCAAGGGATCACGACGGATCGATGTTGACGGCACGCCCTACCGCTGGCGGCTGCGAGGCAGGCCGACGTACTCCCAGGGGCTGGCCTGGTCGCCGTGCACGTTCGCGGTCGAGCATGCGGACACCCGTGGAGCGACGCTCGTGGTCACCACCGATCAGCCGCATCCGAGCAACTGGATCGGTCGCGAGGCTGAGCCGGTATTGCCGTCACGCGTTGCCGCGGCTGTGTGGGTTGCCCTGCGTGAGGGTTGGACTCCGACGGCTCCGGGCTCCGCGTTCCACCTCGACCAGTCCGCCGGCTTCACAGCCTCGCTTTGACGCGGAGAGCACCGCTTTAGGAGCGAGGTTGGGCAATCGTGGGCGGGACCTGGGGATTCTCTGCCTTGCGCGTCGGCTGTCGGCACAGCCCTGGCGAACCCCGGTTGCCCGTGAGTCCCCGCGTGTTCTGGCACGAGAGTGGCACAGCCCCTCGCCTGAGATCTGGTGCTGACCGCCGCTGTTCGCGCTTGGTGCCAGCCGCTGGTGTCAGATCTCGTCCATGCTCCCCGGGCCTTCGACGCATTTCCCGCTCTCGTCCACTACGTAGATGACGTCACGGGTCCCCACTGCGCCCTCCGCCTTACCGGGCTCGGGGTCGATGAATGGGCAGACCGACTCCACTCCGCGGACGACGACCTTGTACGTCGTGGGCCACGCGCGCGCCTCGGTCCACCCCATGTAGGAACCGCCGCTCTCGCCGGGCTTTCGGTCAGGTTCCCCTTCGATCGCAATGCCGAGCTTCCCGCACCCTGGACAACCGAACACGTGGGCATCCCAGGCCGACTCGTTGACCACGCGCACCGGCAGCCCTTCGTCATCGGAACTGCCACACCCCGTAACGGAAACGGCGACGATGCCGAGCGCGACCAGCAGCGAAATGCGCGGCCGCTTCATGCGTCGGCGGGACGCGGTGTTGGGACAGCCTGGTCTCGGAGGTTGCATGCTGGACTCTCTCGTAATGATGATTCGGGCTGAATCATTGCAGGTCACACGAGAGAAGGACAACGGTCCAAGGCCGACGTGAACCCTCTCGATGCGAACTACGGGCACGACGGTCACTGAGGTCTGCTGGGCTGATCAGCCGGTCACCGTGAGCCGGTGACGGTCGGCTGCGGTCGTGCCGGTTGCTGTACTTCCCTGCTGTACCGCAGCGCCGGGCGCCGTTCTTGTTGCTGCACCCGGGCTGTCACCAGGCTCCCTATTCGACCTGCGGGCGGCACTGCCTACTACGGATTGCGTTGCCTTCCCGTCGGCGCTCGTACAAGCTCAGCCCCCATGAAGCAAGGGCCATGACCGGGCACAAGGATGCGGAAAGCCAATAGACCGGACCGATGTAGCTGAGTGATGCAGCCATGACCCAACTTGCCCCGCTGGCCGCCAGAAGCACCAAGGGCAGTCCCCTCCTCCATCGGGGCAGGGCACGCATGCGCCATACAGAACAGGCCATCCAGACAAAAACACCCCAGGTGAAAAGCCCGAAAATGGTCACTGCCACTCCTCACGCGCGAAGCGCCTGCTTCATGGCCGGGGATCGTATGCGCCCAGGTGAGACCGCTCACCACCGGCACCTGCGGGGCTGTAGTCGACGACGCTGAAAGGTTGGCTCCGAGACTTTGGGCTGGAGCTGCCGTGGGGCGAGTGATCACGGCCGCGTGAGTCTTCGGCGAGTGGAGGCAGGCTTTGAGGTGCGACCTCATCCTTATCAGGTCGATCATGGCGGCTCTGCGATGTCGGTCAACTGGTCCTGTGCCTTGGCTGGTCGTCCGCTGAGATCCGGCGCCAACTGCTGCTGTTCGCGCCTGTTGGTGTCCGCCGCTGATGTCAGGCACCGAGGTGGCCTTGACAAGCTGCCGGACTTCATCCACTGCCGAATATGGCAGATCCTGGCCGACCACTGAGGACCTCTCTAGCTGCAGCTACGAAGTGCTCGGATGCCTGGTCGAAGGCGTCAGTCGCCTCGCTGATTGCGTCACGATCAGTCGAGTGGTCCGCGAACGATTCGAGGAAAATCTCCTCCAGCCGAAGACAGCGATCAGTGATCACCGACTGAGCGTGCAGCATAGGGTCAGGACCCAGCAAGGCAACAGCGCTGCCAGCCTCTCGAATCCGCCGCGCGCACTCGTTGACCTCGCTCAACTGGCTCTCACGCCAGTGATCAATGAACAATGCAGTGGTGAGGGTTGTCGGCGACGCGTGAATCGTGGTTCTGGATCACTTTTGGTGCCGGAGCAACGGAGGGTCACCACCTCCGCGATCATGAGCGGTCGTGACCCACGACCCGCTCCAGGACCTCTG
>NZ_JBIBKW010000026.1:0-114291 GCF_042959465.1 Streptomyces sp. NPDC007901
ACACCACCCCCCAGGTCATCCGTTCGACAGGGGGCAAAAGTCATGCCGGGCCCGGAGGCCAGCGGCCCTCTTGCAGGACCGCGGAAAACATAACGTGGGGGCATGCCCTGCATACCCGGCGCCCGGACCGCGAGGCGTGACCGTCACCCCTTCGGTGGCGCGTCCCACCAGGGCGCGGACGCCGACCGCGCCACACCGGGGCCGCCGCGCCGTATCGCAGGGACGCCGTCCGCCGTATCGGGGTGCTGATGTCGCGCCGGGCCGGAGACGCCGGTGTATCGCGGACGTGCGGCGACCGTGTCCGGGGTGTCTGTGAGTTGTCCGCGTGTTGTCACAGGTCGCGGCGGGTGGTTCCCCGGCGTTCACGACCGGAGCATGGTCTGGGTATGTCTCGCGGCGAACGCGCCGCAGGCTACCCGTGGAGGTGCGCCATGTGTTCCCACCAGTCCCCGAGCGCGACGGCCGACCGCGGCCTCCCGCACATCGTCGCCGCCCACCCCGAGCAGGGCTGGACCCTGCTGTGCGACGGGGCGATCGTCTTCGACGACACCGGTGAGCTGCACCCCGACGGCAGCGTGGTGCCGCCGCGGCGCGGCCCGGCCGACCGGCTCGCCGTCGCCGCCTGAGCCGGCACCGGGCGAGTCGGGGGGAGCACCGGCCACGACACCGCTACAAAGGCTGCATGCCCACCCCCGACGACCACGGCGGCTACGGCGAACGGCTGCTCGGGCAGTCCAGGCCCGGCGAGGCGGACCGCCTGGCGGCCCTGGCGGACGCCTGCGACCCGGCCACCGTCGCCGTACTCGACGCGCTCCCGCTCGCCCCGGACAGCCGCTGTCTGGACGTCGGCGCCGGCCTCGGCACCATCGCCCGCCGGCTGCTCGCCCGCTGTCCGCGGGGCACGGTCACCGCCGCCGACCTCGACACCCGGTTCCTCGACGGGACGGCCGATCCGCGGCTGGACGTCCGGCAGTTGGACGTCCGCACCGCCGACCTCCCGGCCGCGCTTCGCGGACCCCGCGTTCACCGACCTCGCGCCGGCCCTGGTCGCCGCCTGGGGCCGGGCCCCGCGTTCCTGACTCACGTTCAGCCGGGAACCTGAGGTGACCAGCAGTGATGCCGGGGACCTAAAATGATCAACGTGCCCGAGCAACACGCCCCGAGGTCCCTCATCGTCACGCTCTACGGCGCGTACGGCCGCTTCCTGCCCGGCCCGGTGCCCGTCGCCGAGCTGATCCGGCTGCTGGCCGCCGTGGGCGTGGACGCCCCCTCCGTACGCTCGTCGGTGTCCCGGCTGAAACGGCGCGGGCTGCTGTCCCCGGCCAGAACCGCGCAGGGCGCCGCCGGGTACGAGGTCTCCGCCGAGGCACGGCAGCTGCTCGACGACGGCGACCGCCGGGTGTACGCGGCGCCGCCGCCGCAGGACGCGGGCTGGGTGCTCGCGGTGTTCTCGGTGCCCGAGTCGGAGCGGCAGAAGCGGCATGTGCTCCGCTCCCGGCTGGCCGGGCTCGGCTTCGGCACGGCCGCGCCGGGGGTGTGGATCGCCCCGGCCCGGCTGTTCGAGGAGACGTGGCACACCCTGCGCCGGCTCGGCCTCGACCCGTACGTGGACTTCTTCCGCGGCGATCATCTCGGCTTCGCGCCGACCACCGAGGCGGTCGCCCGCTGGTGGGACCTGACGGCGATCGCCAAGGCGCACGAGCAGTTCCTCGACGCCCATGAACCGGTGCTGCGCGGCTGGGAGCACCGGACGGACACCCCGCCCGAGGACGCCTACCGCGACTACCTCCTCGCCCTCGACTCCTGGCGCCTTCTGCCGTACACCGACCCGGGGCTGCCGACGGACCTGCTGCCCGCGGACTGGCCGGGCATCCGCTCGGCGGCCGTCTTCCGCGCGCTGCACGAGCGGCTGCGGGACGCGGGGGGCGCCTTCGTCGGCCTGTGAACACTCACACCCGCTGTGAATGGAACCAGGTCTGTGAAATGTTCATTGCAGGACCCTGTGACCTCTTGCGTACCACGAGTCACTCAGCTAAACCTCAGCTTCCTTAACCACTCCTCTCAGACTTCTTACCTACTCTTCGACGGGTCGTACGCGAGTTTGAGTAGTAGGTAAGGAAGAGGTCTGTTGCGGATGACCACCACGCCAAGGGCTCAGGGGGCCACGGTCTGGCTGACGGGGCTGCCGAGCGCGGGCAAGACGACGATCGCCCGGCTCCTCGGCGACCGGCTCAAGGCCCAGGGACACCGCGTGGAGGTCCTCGACGGCGACGAGATACGCCGCTTCCTCTCGGCCGGCCTCGGCTTCTCCCGGGAGGACCGGAACACCAACGTCCAGCGCATCGGGCTGGTCTCCGAGGTGCTCGCGCGCAACGGCGTGCTCTCCGTGGTCCCGGTCATCGCCCCCTACGCGGACAGCCGTGAGGCGGTGCGGGCCCGGCACGAGAAGAGCGGGACGCCGTACCTGGAGGTGCATGTGGCGACCCCGGTCGAGGTGTGCAGCGAGCGGGACGTGAAGGGCCTGTACGCCAAGCAGGCGGCGGGCGAGATGACCGGGCTGACCGGCGTCGACGACCCGTACGAGCCGCCCACCGACCCGGCGCTGGTGCTGCACACCGAGCACCAGACCCCGCAGGAGTCGGCGGACGCGGTGCACGCGCTGCTGGCGGAGCGGGGGCTGGTATGAGCACCTTCACGCTGTCCCACCTGGACGCGCTGGAGTCCGAGGCGGTCCACATCTTCCGCGAGGTGGCGGGCGAGTTCGAGCGGCCGGTGATCCTGTTCTCCGGCGGCAAGGACTCCATCGTCATGCTGCACCTGGCGCTGAAGGCGTTCGCGCCCGCGCCGGTCCCCTTCTCGCTGCTGCACGTCGACACCGGGCACAACTTCTCCGAGGTCCTGGAGTACCGGGACCGCACGGTGGAGCGGCACGGGCTGCGGCTGCATGTCGCCTCCGTGCAGGACTACATCGACCGGGGTGTGCTGCGCGAGCGCCCGGACGGCGTCCGCAACCCGCTCCAGACCGTGCCGCTGACGGAGAAGATCCAGAGCGAGAAGTTCGACGCGGTCTTCGGCGGCGGCCGCCGGGACGAGGAGAAGGCCCGCGCCAAGGAACGGGTGTTCTCGCTGCGCGACGAGTTCTCCCAGTGGGACCCGCGCCGCCAGCGCCCCGAGCTGTGGAACCTGTACAACGGCCGGCACGCCCCCGGCGAGCACGTCCGTGTCTTCCCGCTCTCCAACTGGACCGAGCTGGACGTCTGGCAGTACATCGCCCGCGAGGCCATCGAGCTGCCGGAGATCTACTACGCCCACCACCGCGAGGTGTTCCGGCGCGGCGGCATGTGGCTGACCGCCGGCGAGTGGGGCGGCCCCCGTGAGCACGAGACCGTCGAGAAGCGGCAGGTGCGCTACCGGACCGTCGGTGACATGTCCTGCACGGGCGCGGTGGACTCCGACGCCGACAGCATCGAGAAGGTGATCGCCGAGATCGCCGCCTCCCGGCTCACCGAGCGCGGCGCCACGCGTGCCGACGACAAGCTCTCCGAGGCCGCGATGGAAGACCGCAAGCGCGAGGGGTACTTCTAAGCATGACCACGACCATCGACACCTTGCGGTTCGCGACCGCCGGCTCGGTCGACGACGGCAAGTCCACCCTCGTGGGACGGCTGCTGCACGACTCCAAGTCGGTCCTCGCCGACCAGCTGGAGGCCGTCGAGCAGGCCTCCCTCAGCCGTGGCAAGGACGCCCCCGACCTGGCCCTGCTCACCGACGGGCTGCGCGCCGAGCGCGAGCAGGGCATCACCATCGACGTGGCCTACCGCTACTTCGCCACCCCGAAGCGCCGGTTCATCCTCGCCGACACCCCGGGGCATGTGCAGTACACCCGGAACATGGTCACCGGCGCCTCCACCGCCGAACTGGCGATCGTCCTGGTCGACGCCCGCAACGGGATCGTCGAGCAGACCCGCCGGCACGCGGCCGTGGCCGCCCTGCTCCGGGTCCCGCATGTCGTCCTCGCCGTCAACAAGATGGACCTGGTCGGGTACGAGCGGGCCGAGTTCGAGCGGATCGTCGCCGACTTCACCGCGCAGACCGCCGAGCTGGGGCTCCCGGAGGTCACCGCGATCCCGGTCTCCGCGCTCGTCGGCGACAACGTCGTCGACCGGTCCACGCGGATGGACTGGTACGACGGCCCGGCGCTCCTGGAGTTCCTGGAGAACGTCCCGGTCGCCGCGGACGCGGCCGACGCCCCGGCCCGCTTCCCGGTCCAGTACGTCATCCGCCACGGTGACATCCGTCACTACGCGGGCCAGCTGGTCTCCGGCTCGCTGCGGGTCGGCGACCGGGTCACCGTCCACCCGTCCGGGGAGACCTCCGAGATCGCGGCGATCGACGTGCTGGGCACCGCCGTCGAGTCGGCCCACGCCCCGCAGTCCATCGGGGTGCGCCTGGCCGACCAGCGGGACGTCTCGCGCGGTGACATGATCACCGCCGGTACCGAGGTGCCGGTGCTCACCCAGGACGTCACGGCGGCCGTCTGCCATCTGGCCGACCGGCCGCTCAGGGTCGGCGACCGGGTGCTGCTCAAGCACGCCACCCGGACCGTCAAGGCGATCGTCCGGGACCTGGCGGGCGCCACCGAGCTGACCGCCAACGACCTGGGACGGATCACCCTGCGCAGCGCCGAGTCGCTGCCGCTGGACGCCTACGCGGTCTCCCGTCGTACCGGCGCGTTCATCCTGATCGACCCGGCGGACGGCGCGACGCTCACGGCGGGCATGGTCGAGTTCGGCTGAGCCCAGCCACTCACGCGCGAAAGATGCCCCCGGCGATCGCCGGGGGCATCTTCGTGTGCGCGGTCACCGCGTCACAAGGTCACGGCGCGTCAATAAGGCGGTAACAGTGGAGCCGGGCGTGCGAGACGGGCCGGAGGGCGGGGTAAGCCACCCGTTACCGGGGCGAAGGTCCCGTCCGGGGGGCGCCGAGAGCCTCCGGGACCGGCCCCGTACCATTCCTACAGTTGAAAGCAGGACAAGCAGTGATCGCCTGCGCCATGAACGGAATCGCCGTGTACGAACCACCTTCCGCCGCCTCCTGGCGTATCGCGCTGCCGCACACCGTCGCGGCCGTGCCGGTCGCCCGTGCCCTGGTGCGTTCGGCGATGGAGGAGACGGACCACGCGGCGGACCCCGACACCGCCGAGCTGCTCACGGCGGAGCTGGTCGCCAACGCCGTCGAGCACACCGCGGGCAAGGGGCCGATAGAGCTGGTCGTCGAGCTGCTGCCGAGCGGCTGCAAGGTCGAGGTGCACGACCCGGACCCGGCGCCGCCCGGCCACCTCACCCGTCCGGTGATCGAGGAGCCCGACCCCATGCAGGAGGGCGGGCGCGGCCTGCTGCTGATCCGCGCCCTCAGCTCGTCCTGCGGGCACCGCCCCACCGAGTCCGGCAAGGCCGTGTGGTTCAGGCTTCCTGTAGTACCGCGTCAGTGGCGTCCGGCGTAGCGACGACCGCCGCCGTGGCCAGCGTCGAGTTGCGGCGCCCGTAGCCGAGGTAGACCAGCAGGCCCACCGCCAGGAAGCCGGCGAACTGGAGCCAGGTCGCCCACCCGGTCTCGTACATCAGAGAGGGTCATCGCAGCGCTATCACCTGCATAGACGTGCAGGAGGTCCCCGTCCATGGCTACTTTGATGGCTACTTGCGTCTCCCGCTCCACGCCTGCCCGGTAGCGCCCTCAACACAGCACCCAACAATATGTCCCAATTGATGCGAAATGTTCGCCTTTCCGTATCGTTGACTCATAAGTAGGACCTGTAGTTGCCGCCGTCGTCGCCGTTGCCGCACAGGAGGGTTGAGACGTGGAACATGTTGTCGCACTCACCGCGATCATGCTGATCCTCATCGCACTGAGCACCTCCGCCAGCTACGGAGGTAACTGACCAGTGGGCGATCGCCCGCGCGGAACACGGCATTCGCCTCCCGACGCCGCCCGCGGAACGCTACGGTCTGTCGCACGATCTAAGGGGGGTGAGGCCATGGCGGCACATCGGATCTTCTGCACCTTGATTCCGCCCCACATCCTCATGCCCCTGGCCACCCAAGCGGACCCGGCGCTCGCGTACGCGGCGCGTAGGACCCTGGAACGCGACGCCTACGAGCGCACCCATCGGGATCTGACCTCCCTTCTCGGCGTACCAAGGGTCGTCAGGCCTGCCGAGGCGGAGGCGGACAGGCCGTATCGGACCGTCTACGACGGGCAGCACGGGATTGGTCTGCCTGGCGCCAAGATGGTTTCGGAAAACAGCGAGGATGCGAGTGGGGACGCGGCCGTGAACCGCGCCTATACGGGGCTCGGTGCCGCCTTCGATCTCTTCTTTGATGCCTACGGCCGCCGCTCCCTCGACAGCGACGGTCTCCCGCTCACGGCCACCGTCCATTACGACGAGGGGTACTGCAACGCCTTCTGGAACGGCGAGCAGATGGTGTTCGGTGACGGAGATGGGGAGTTCTTCCTCGACCTCACCAAGTCCATCGACGCAATCGGCCATGAACTCACGCATGGCGTGACGCAGTACACCGCCAACCTCGGCTATCACGGCCAGGCTGGTGCCCTCAACGAGTCGATGTCGGACGTGTTCGGCTCGCTCGTCAAGCAGTACGCGTTCGGCCAGATGGCCACCGAGGCCGACTGGCTGATCGGCGCGGGCATCCTCTCCCCGCGCGTGAACGGTGTGGCCCTGCGCTCGCTCAAGGCACCGGGCACGGCCTACGACGACGAGGTCCTCGGCAAGGACCCGCAGCCCGCGACGATGGACGGCTATGTCCGCACCGCGTACGACAACGGCGGCGTGCACATCAACTCCGGCATTCCCAATCACGCCTTCTACCTCTTCGCCGCCGCCCTTGGCGGCCACGCCTGGGAGCGGGCCGGGCAGATCTGGTACGACGTCCTAACCGGCGGCGAGCTGCCGGAGATGGCCGACTTCGGCGGCTTCGCCCGCCTCACTGCCCAGGCCGCGATAGAGCGCTACGGCCACGGTGAGGAAATCCAGGCCCTGATGAAGGCCTGGCACGACGTGGGCGTCTCCACAGAGGGCGGCGGGGGCGGGGGGAACTCGGAGCGGCGGCGGGGCGGGTTCGCAGGTGCCACTCCGCCCCCGCCACCACCTCAGTTGCACACCTCCCCCGGCCCCGACATCGGTGGCGACGACGACGAGTGGTGACCCGTGGGCGACATTGCCAAAGGCGTGCTCGCAGGAGCCTGGACGCTGCTGGTGGGATGGATTCTGCCGGCCGCCGTCAACTTGGCTGTTTTGTTCTTTGCGGTGGCCCCGAGCCTCCGGCACACCGCGCTGTTCGCGAGGCTCTGGCCCACGACCGGCGTTAACGCGACCCTGCTCCTGCTCGCCGGAGCCGTGGTGCTTGGGCTGATGCTCAATGCCCTACAGAATCCTCTCTACCGGATTCTGGAGGGCTACCTGCTGTGGTCAGCCCGAGCTTACGACAACGCCTGCGGCCGACGCCGCCAGGAGAAGTGGGACCTCCAAGACCGGCTGACCCTGTTGCGGTTGCAACGCCGCGCGCAGGCGGGCGCCTTGCTGTCGACGGACCTTCGAGCCGACCTCGTACGCCTCTCACAGCACCCTCGGATCGCGAAGGCTGCCCGCGCAGACCTCAGACGCACGGCCGCCCAACGAGCCTTGCTGCGCGAGAAGCTGGCCCGCTACCCCGTCAACGACGCGCAGATCGCACCCACTCGGCTCGGAAACGCCATCCGCCGGTTCGAGGAGTACGGCTACGACCGCTTCCGGCTCGACACCCAGATCCTGTGGAACGAGCTCACCGGCACCGCCCCGGAGCAACTGCGCCGTCAGGTTGATCTCGCCCGCGCGAGCGTCGACTTCTTCATCGCGCTCCTGGCCGGCCACGTGGCGGTGGCCGGTGCGGCGGTGGCCGCCCTGCTCTCGGCTGATGCCCGGCCCGCCACGCTCACCGCCAGTGCCGTCGTGCTCGGCTGCCTGACCCACGTGTGGTACCGCTGCGCCGTGTCTGCCACCGACGAGTGGGCCGCGGCGGTCCGCGCCCTGGTCAACACGGGGCGTAAGCCCCTCGCTGAGAACCTCGGGCTGGTCCTGCCTGCCGACATCGCGGACGAGCGAAGGATGTGGACCCTCGTCGGCAAGCTGTCTCGACTCCCGTACGACGAAAAGGCCGCGGCTCTCAATCCGTACCGGAGCGCACCGCCATCCGGGCCTTCGCCGACCTGACGTAATGATGCGAAACGGTGGGGGCGTTCCGAGTCGCCGACGTCCAACATATGGACCTCGCACATGACTTGCGTCACGCGTAGGTAGCGATCGAACCTACCGATGGGCTTTTTCGAGCGAGAGACCTCCAGAACTCAAACCCCAAACGGTACCGAGTCGCAATTCACCGCGAACGAGATGCCGCGTGGCACCGACTTCACACTGGCCACACACAGATGCATGGATTCCAGTCCGATCCCCGATCGTCGCCATCAGCTCTCCTAAGGAGGCAGGCCCAACGGCAGTCTCTGGCCCCAATTTCCAGTCTCGCGGCCGGTCGCGAGACTGGGGGTCAGCTCCTCCGGAAGCGGCAAGCGACAGAAATACAGAGCCATACATAACTACCGAGCCCTCGACCGAACCGGAATTGACGCCCAAGTCTCACACGGCAGCTGTAGTTCGTGAGGCGTGAGGTTTCTGTCATGCGATGGCTACTGCTGTGACGTTGTTCCAGCGACGGTGGCAGTCGGCTGCGCGATGCTGATGTCGGCGGCGCCAGTGGGACCAGCGGAGCACGTGTGCGGGATCGGCGTCCTGGCGGGGGCGGGGCAGGGCGAAGGCCCTGATCAGGGCGAGGAGTTCGTGCGGGCTGACGGGCACCATGGCCAGGTCGTCGTCGGGATCGGCGGGGGTCGTGTGTCGCTGCTGCTGGAGGGCGCCGACGGTCAGGAGGGCGTAGGCGAGCACGCTCATCAGGCTCCAGCGGTGCCAGGAGGTCCAGCAGGTGACCTGGCCCTCGTCGAGGTGGGCCAGGCCCTTGGCCCCTTGGAAGTCCTCCTCGACGCGCCACCGGCGGCAGACCGCGCTGACCAGCACCGATATCGGTTGCGGGTCGAGGTGCCAGGTGCGGTAGAAGGAGAGGGGGCCGGTACGGCGGTGGCGGCGGATGAGAACCTGGCTGTGCCCGGCGGCCTGGCCGGGCGGGGTGTCGTCGGGGTGCACGTCGATCATCGCCCAGTCGTAGAGCCGCTCACCCTTGGTGCCGTGGCCGGTCTTCAGCCGCATCCAGGCCCGCTTGGGCACCCGTTCCAGCAGCGCGGTGACCTTGCTCTTCCCGCCGCCTGGTGTGGTGACGTGGTGGCTGGTGGGCACGGTGATCGCATAGCCGTAGCCCAGGGAGCGGATGCGGCGGCGTAACTCGCGGCCGCCGTAGACCTCGTCGGCCGCCACCCACGCGGTGCGGATGCCCGAGGCGTGTGCTTCGGCAAGCATGGCGCCGGCCAGCTGCGGCTTGGTGGCGAACGCTGTCTCGTCGGGCACACCGGTCAGTTCACGGCGTTCGTCGTCGGCGGCCCATGCCTCGCCCAGGTAGAGGCGGCGGTCGATCAGCGCGTGTCCGTCGGCGCTCACGTAGGACAGGTGCACCGCGACCTGGCACAGTCCGATCCCGCCCAGGGCACCGGAGTACTGGCGGGCCGCGCTGACCGCGTCGAGGGAGGATTTCTCATCGCCCGTCTCGTCCACCACCAACATCACTTCTCGGTCGCCGAGTTGCTCCACCGTCCAGGCCGCGGCCGACCGGCGTATCGCCTCGGTATCGAAGCGGGCCCGGGAGAGGAAGTGCTGCAACACGTGCGGGCCGGTGTGGCCGATCGCCTCGGCCAGCGACCAGCAGTTCGCCGAGTCCTTGACCATCAGCTGCCCCTGAACCATGTTCCGGCAGGTCAACCGCGTCTCTCAGCGTGGGAAGCACCCCGCCACTCGGCCCATCAAAGCCTCGAAGGACTCGCCCCACCCGGCGTGTACTACCGTGGCCTGCGCGGCCACCGCTTCGTTTTCCGTCTTCACAAACGATCACGATGCAGGTGGCCGCACCTCTACCCGCCGGCACCCCACCCACCACGTTGACCAGTAGACGCCAACGGCGGTAGGTACAAAGGATGCGACTCGTGAAGTGGCTCGGTGGCGTGGTGTGGATCGGTTCCTGGTACCTGATGTACTTCGAGATCACCCGCTGGCACCACGTCAAGCCGTCGCTGGCGTTCAACTCGGACATAGCCCCCGGTGCCCATCCCGGGCTGGCGCTGATCGTGCTCTACATCGCCTGCGTTGCGGCCCCGCTGGTAGTCCTGACTACCGTGGCCAAGCAAATCCACCGGAACCGGGCTGCCCAGTAAGCGCAGCCCGTTTCCGCACGCCCTACGCCTCACCAACTACAGCTGCCGTGTCTTGGCGGACCGCCCCTCCAAGGAGTCGATACCAGAACTGGCCGCGGTGCGATCCGGGCAGTCTCCCCACGTGATCGACGACCTTGCGGACACGACCTGGGACCGCGAACTCGAAGACCTCTTCCTCCGCATCGGCCACGGCTTCGGCCGCGCGGACCTGCGAAGCCGTATGCGGGACTACGTCCGTGCCCTGCTCGGCCCGGTCGGCCGCAAGAACGGCTGACAACTGGCCGAATACGCTGGCCTCCGCCCCCTCGATGGCCTGCAGCGGCTGCTCAACGGAGCCACCTGGAGTGCCGACGACATCCGCGACGACCCGCAGACACACGTCGCCGAGAAGCTCGGCGACGACGGGGTACTTATACCTTGACGACACCGGCTGGGCCCGGTGCCTGTTGCGGTAGTTCCCCCGGCCACCCGCGGCCCGCTCACCGGGCTCGTGCCCCAGATGATCAGTGAGCTCGCCCTCCAGCGCAGATTCCGGCACCCGCTTGGTCAGCTGTTGCAGGAGGCCGCCCTCCCCGGTGAGCTTCACGCCACCGGCCTGAGCCCGCGCAACCAACTCGGCGACCAACCGTCATCCACGGCGCTCGCCCCCCTCACAGCAGCCTTCCCGGCCCCTCGGTGTCACTCGTCACGTCAGTCATCAACTGCCGCTTCCAGCTCAAGAGTTACACCGCTCACCGTGCAGCCCCCTCTGACGGCGTTGGCAAGAGGGCCGGAGGGCGTCACGCAAGACCTCCTCGACGGGCGCTCGGCCATCGCTCACACCTCCAGCACCAACCGCTCTCCTTCCGGTGCGCGTGAGACGCAGGGCAGCATGGCGCCGGCCGCTCGTTCGGTTGCGGTGAGCCGGCGGTCACGGTGATCGACGTGGCCCTGGGCCACCCGTACCCGGCAGGTTCCGCAGAACCCCTGGCGGCAGGAGAAGGGCAGGTCCGGCAGGGCCTCCTGGAGAACATCCAGGGCGGAGCGGTCGTACGGCACTGGCAGAACCCGTCCGGTGTCGCCCAGCTGGAGTTCGAAAGGACGGCCGTCCGTGATCGGGGCCGGGGCGAAACGCTCGAAGTGCAGGGCGGACGCGCGGCTGTCACCGAACGCGCGCCGAACGCCGTCGATCATGGGCGCGGGCCCGCAGCAGTACACCGCACCCGCCGCCGGGCTCAAGTTCAACAGATCGGCTGTTTCGGGCGCGCCGGACTCGTCGTCAGGACGGATGGAGACCCGGTCAGGGGCTGCTGCCGCGATTTCGGCCAGTTCTGCCGCGAAGGGCATCGAGCCGCGGCTGCGGCCGGTGTGCACGAGCCGCCACTCCAGCCCGCGGCGGGCGGCTTCCCGGGCCATCGGCAGGATGGGGGTGATGCCGATGCCGCCTGCGATGAGCAGGATGGATGCCTCGGCGGCGAAGGGGAAGGCGTTCCGGGGCCCGGTGATGGCGACCCGCATACCGTCTGTGAGGGCGTCGTGTACCTCGGCCGAACCGCCTTGGCCGCCTGCGATGCGGCGCACCGCGATGCGGTACCGGTACCGGTCGGCGGGGTCGCCGCACAGGGAGTACTGCCGCTTGCGGCCGGAGGGCAGGTGCAGTTCGATGTGGGCGCCGGGCTGCCAGGGCGGGAGTTTTGCCCCGTCGGGTGCTGCCAGCCGCAGGGAGACGACGTCCTCGGCCTCTTGGTGCTTGGTGGCGACCACCAGTTCCCGGATCACGGGCATCTCGGTGGCCGGCGGACGTCGGGGAGGAGCGCTGCGCCGCGCGAGGCGCGTGACCGCGTGGTCGCTGAAAGCCGCCAGCTTCTGCATGAAGGAGTCGCTGCGCGGCCTGCCGTACAGGTCCGGTGGCCGGGTGACGGGTGTGATGGTGTTCATGGGTTGCCTTGCTGGTTGCCGGGTCACTGGGCAGCCGCTCGGGCAGCGGGGGACGCCGCCAGGTAGGCGACCGCCAGCTGGGTCGAGCCCTCTTGCGTCGGGTGGTAGCCGGGGCGGAAGTAGCGCAGCACCGAGCGGGCGAACGAGCCCGGCGGGGGCAACAGGTCCTTGTGGGCCGCGGTCAGGTAGTCGCGGAAGCGGACCTCGAACCGATCGTCGAGTTCGGGGTCGGCGCTCATCAGGAAGCGGACTCCGCGGATCCACAGCCGGGTCAGCACCGGAGCGGTGACGAGCATGCCGACCACTCGGCGCCGGTAGCGGGGATCGAGGTGCACCAGCAGGTCGAACGCGACCGAGCGGTGTTCGACCTCTTCCGCGCCGTGCCAGCGGAACAGATCGAGCATCGCGGGGTCCGCGCCGGCCTGGTCCAGGTGCCCGTTGCTGAGAATCCAGTGACCCATGTACGCGGTGAAGTGCTCGAAGGCCGCTATGAGGGCGAGTCGTTGGAGGAGGTGCGCGTGGGTGGCGGCCGGTGTCAGCTCCGGCCGGTCTCCGAGCACCCTTCGGAAGATCCACTCGGACTGCAGGGTGTACGGAGTCGGGTCCAGCCCCTTGGCGAGCAGGTGCTCCAGGACCTCCTGGTGCGCCTCGGCGTGCATCGCTTCCTGGCCGATGAAGCCGCGTACGTCCTCGCGCAGCCGGTCATCGGTGATCAGTGGCAGTGCCTGCTCGAAGGTGCGCACGAACCAGCGTTCGAGTTCGGGGAGCATGAGGTGGAGCACATCGAAGGTGTGGGTCGCGAAGGGCTCGCCCGGTAGCCAGTGCAGCGGGGTGGTGCCCCAGTCGAAGGTGACGTCCCGGGGTTGCAGCACCAGGTCGTGGTGGTCGATGGGCTCGGACGGACGCTCCGGGTGGGCATGTGCGGCTCGGAACATGACAGGTTCCTCCGTCAGCGGTCGGTGTGTGCGAAGGGGCGGTCAGGCAGACGTCCCGTACTGGTGGTCTGTTGGGCTGTCAGATCGGGTACGCGGTGTGGTCCGGAGTGTGAGTGCGGCGGGGGCCGTCCTCGATGCGGTTGGCGAATTCCGCGATCCGGGACGCGATCTCCTCGGGGTGGCTGAGCTGTACCCAGTGCCCGGCGTCGATCGGGCGCCGTTGTATCCGGCCCGTCCAGTGCTCCACTCCGTACGACAGCACCGGGGTGACGCAGAAGTCGCGGGTGGGGATGATGAGTTGAACCGGGACGGTGGTTCGCCGGTTCCGGGGATGTAGCAGGCGGGGCAGCATGTTGGCGCGGTACAGCGCGGTGCCGGATACAGCGTCGCGGGCCAGCGTCGGCGCGGGGTAGGGCGTGTCCCCGGGCACGCCTTGGGAGCCGGTGAGGAAGGCGCGCCAGCGGTGTCCCAGTGCTCTCCAGGTCAGGGCGGGCAGGAGCGGAAGATGGAAGTAGGCGATGTACCAGGACCGTGCGGCCTGCCGCAGCATCTTCGGCAGGTCCGGATGCCGCGGCCGGAGGCGGGCACGGATCAGGTGGCCGACGTGGTCCAGGCAGGGTCCGGAGATGGAGGTGAACGAGGCGATCCGCCCGGCCAGGCGGGTGCCGGTGACCGACTCCCAGGAGTGGATCGATCCCCAGTCGTGTCCGACCAGGTGCACCGGGCGGTCGGGGCTCACGGTGTCGAGAACCGCCTCCAGGTCGGCTTCCAGGCGGGACATCCGGTAGGCGCGCAGACCCCTGGGCCGGTCGGAGGCACCGGCTCCCCGCACGTCGAAGGCGGTGACGTGGAAGCGGTCGGCCAGGTGCTCGGCGACCGGGCGCCACACGGCGCTGGTGTCCGGATAGCCGTGGACCAGCACCACCGCAGGAGCCGTGGACGCTCCCCATTGGTAGGCGGCCAACTCCACGCCGTCCGCATCGATCCGGCGGGCGGCCGGGCCGGTCATCGGCCACCACCGGCAGGGGTCAACTCGCCGTAGTTCAGACCGCCGTGGAAGAAGCTGGGCAGCACCGGCCAGTGCCGCTTGAAGGGGGCCAGCTCCGAGGAGGGCAGGATCTGCAGCCAGCGCGGATCGCGCCGGCTGGGGTCGGCGAGGGTCTTCTCCTTGACCATGGAGTCGTACTGGTCGAGGGAGTCCTCCAGGGTGTTGGCGTTAGGGACCACCTCATGGCCGTAGAACGCGGCGTGGCGGCGCACCCCGGGGATGCGGGAGAGCTCGGGCTGCCAGTTGTCGGCCGAGATGCCGTTCTCGGAGGAGACCCACACCCCGTCGGGAGTGTTCAGCACCAGGGAGTGGTTGCCGTCCGTATGGCCGGGGGTCCACAACAGGCTGACGCCGACACCGAGTTCGACATCGCCGTCGAAAGCGGTGACGCGCTCGTCCGGTACCCCGTCCATGCCTCCGTCGACGTACCAGGCCCACTGCATCGGATGCACCGATTCGAAGGTGCCCAGCTCCCTGCGATGCACCAGCAGCCTGGCGCGCGGGAACAGCGCATCGCGGGGCGCCCGTTCGCCCGGAATCGTCCTGGTACTTCCCATGATCATGCGCACGTCCTGGACGTGCAGGTGGTCGAAGCTGACGAAGTCCACGTCCTCGGGTCGCAGACCGCAGGAGGGCAGGACGGTGTTCGGGTCCTGGTAGAAGCGGGCGAAAACGTGCTCGGTGAGAAAGTCCCCCGCCAGCCGCTTGAGCTGGGCGTAGAACGGCGCTTGAGCCGTTCCGGCGGCGACGGTCGGCTCCCACACGAGTGTTTTCGGCTGACCGTCGAAGCCGTCGAACTGCACGACGAGCATCCGGTTGATGATGCTCACGAACGGGTTGACGGCGAGCGCGGCGCCGTGGAAGCCGAACCGGGTCGGGTACGGGGCGGCGGCGATGTCGAAACTGCGGACGGCGTGGATGCGGCCCTGCTGGACGAACCGCTCACGGTAGGCGGCCGCGGCGCGGCGCACGGCCCGCAGCCGGTCACCGCGGGGCCATACGTCGTGGACACCTTCGAATTCGGGGATGGGACGCGGAGCGGCGGCGTCCTGGGCCTTCTCCGCGCTGGGCGCCGGCTTGGGCGTGGTGGTCACGGGCTCAACTTCCGGGATGGCGGGCGGTCCGGGTGCGCTGCTCGTAGGCCGCGCGGACCGACCGGTCGGACAGGGCGGCGAGCTGGTCGGGGACAAGGAAGTGATGCAGGGCGTCGCGGGCACGGCCCGGCAGCAGCGCGGCCAGCCGGGTCAGGGCGGCTATCTGGCGTGGAACGAAGACCTCGAACCGCGGGCGCAGCACGACATCGAGCACGGCGTCGGCCACCTGATCTGTCGTCAGGCGTGGGGTGCGGCCAGCCGCGGTGCCCACGGCCAGCTCGGTGTCCACTACGCCGGGCATCACCAGGGACACCTGCACGCCGGTGCCACGCAGTTCGGTGCGGACGGCGGTGCTGTAGCCGTGGAGGGCGTGCTTCGTCGCCGCGTAGGTCGCCTCGCCGGCCGGGGCGACCTTGCTGGCAGCCGAGGCGATGTTCACCACGTGGCCGCGCCCGCGTTTCCGCATCTGCGGGATCACCAGTTTCATCCCACGCAGTACGCCGTGGACGTTGACGTCGAACTGGCGCAGGGCGGCTTCCTCCGGTTCCTCCTCGAAGGGGCCCACCCACATGATTCCGGCGTTGTTGATCAGTACGTCGATCGGCCCCAGCTCGGTCTCGACGGTGCGCAGGAAGTCATCGAAGGAAGGTGTGTCGGTGACGTCGAGAGACAGCCCGAGCAGTCGGCCACCGGGACGCGCGCCGATGGCGCCGGCCGTCTCCCTGGCAAGCTCCGCGTCGAGATCGCCGATCGCCACGGCGGCTCCGGCCGCAGCGAGCCGGGCTGCGACGGCACGCCCGATCCCGCGGCCCGCCCCGGTGACCGCGATCACTCGGCCGGTCAGCGGTTGTGTGCGGGAGAGCCCCTGGCGGTCTCTTCGACTGAACACGTACGGGTGTTTGGGCGGTGCTGCCACGGTCGAGCCCCTTCCTTGCCCTGAGCACGAGCGGACCGCTGAGCGGCAAGCGGCCCCCACACGCTTCTGACACGTTGACGTGTCAGATGAAGTGACAAGCTAGAGTGTCAGTTCGGAGCACACCGGTGTCAACACCTCTGCGAAGGGGAGAAATGACCGGCACACAGACCGCCGGGCGGCGCTACGGCGGACGTGAAGCGGCGCAACGACAGCAGGAGCGCCGCACCCGACTCATCCAGGCGGGCCTCGACCTGTTCGGCACGTCCGGATACGCGTCGGTCTCCGTCAAGCAGGTGTGCTCGCATGCCGGACTGACCCAGCGCTACTTCTACGAGTCGTTCCGCGACCGCGAAGACCTTCTCGCCGGGGTCTACAACGACCTGATCGCTACGATCAGCGCCGAAACCGCGCAGGCCGCAGCCGCTGCCGCACCCGATGTCGACGCCCAACTGCGCGCCGGCCTTGAGGTGTTCATCCGCACACTGGCCGGCGACGCCCGCATGGCCCGCCTGGTGCTCATCGAGGTCGTGGGCGCCAGCCCTCGCCTCGAAGTGCGTCGCCGTGAGGTCCTGCACGAATTCGCCGCAATGGTTGCCGCGGTCGTCGGACCGCTCCCCGCCCCGGAAGCCCCCTCCAGCCGGCTCACCATGACCGCGATGAGCCTGGTCGGCGGAGTCAACGAACTCCTCGTGGACTGGACGCTCGGTCACCAGAACGCGACCGTCGAAGAGCTGCTCGACCTGTGCCACACCCTGTTCATCGCGGCCTACCGAGCCATCAGCGATCAGCCCTGATCACGCAGGCCCGGATTCCTTCAGGAGCTTTCCCCGGACGGCAGCCCACGCCCCCGTTCACCCCGCAAGCGGATCCTGCACGTATTCGAGCCCGCGGAACTGCAGGCGTGTGCGCCCGAGTTCCGCGACTGCCGGTACCTGGCTGTGCAGATCTAGCTGAAGGATCAGAGTCACCCTACGAGCCAGGTGGCACACAGGATCAAGGGAGGGCTGACGGCCTTTTCCGTGCCGAGGCCGAACGGGGAGGGGTGAGTGATCCCGACCTGCTGGCCCGACAGCTGATCCTGGTCTTGATGGCGCCAGTGCCCGCGCGGGGATCGGCGCCGACTGCACCTGACCGGGCTCATCGCGCCCACTGTGGCCGCCCTGCTCGATGGGGCAGGCATGCGCTGACGCATCGCCTTTCCGGGCAGGTTCGGTGACTGATGTGTTCTCCGAGCTGATGCCGGTCTCAGGTAACCGGCACGGCCCGAGCCGCTTGATGCCCTGACTCCCCGGTACTCGAGGCAAAGCCCGATGATCGTAAGGGAATTGATGAGCAGCCGGGCGCGGGGGAGGCTGTGGTCTTGTCGGCATTGGCGCCCAGCGGCAGGGCTTGGTCATGGTGTCCGGGAACCTCATCCGGCTGGCCCGGACGCTCGCCGATCTGGTCATTGCCCCGTGCGTTGGCGGCTGCCACGACGGCGTACCCCTGCATCCGCATATGGAGCGCTTCGGGGTGTGCCGAGATCGGCCGCGTAACCGATCGCCATTGGGCTGCCCATGGCGCGGGAGGCCCGCTCGTGCCCCTCATCCTTTCCTTTTGCCCACGCTCTCGAACGCTGAGCAGGCGTCTTCCGTGCTCCGCGCCAAGGCGGCGACGATCGCCTTCTCGCCCGGGAGGAGTCGGAAGAGGTACGGCTGCGTGACACCGACCCGCTTGGCAATCGCCTCGGCAGAGGTGCCGTAGCGGCCCTTGAGCGCGAACTCGCGATCGCAGCGCGGGGATGGCGCTCCCACATCTCTCATGCCTGCTCATCCGGTGCGTGCCGCCATGCCGGCGGGCGCCGGTCAGCTCCACCTGAAGCCGGCCGGCGGCGCGGCCTGGGATCAGTTCCGTGCTTGAGCTTGCGCAATGTAAACCGATCACTTTACAGTGAGGCCAAGGGGAAACCGGCCGGTTTCCCAGATGGCTTCGGGAGTGCATGATGACGACAAATCGGCCGGTTGCCCTGGTGACGGGCGCGTCCTCCGGCATCGGCAAGCAGACCGCGCTCGCGCTGGTCGCGGCGGGTTTCGAGGTGGCCGGCACGGGCCGCGACACCTCACGCGTCACCCCGCTGCGGGGGGTGACGTTCTTCGACCTCGACGTGGTCAGCGACAAGTCGGTGGCTGCCGTGGTCCAGCAGGTGATCGGCCGCTTCGGGCGGATCGACGTCCTGGTCAACAACGCCGGCATCGGCTCGATCGGCGCGGCCGAGGAAACCTCCCTCACGCAGGCCCAGGGCGTCTTCGACATCAACGTCTTCGGCGTCATGCGCATGGTGAAGGAGGTCCTGCCGCACATGCGTGCCCAGGGACGCGGACGCATCATCAACCTCTCGTCCGTACAGGGCTTCATCCCCGCCCCCTACATGGCCGTCTACGGCGCCTCCAAGCACGCGATCGAGGGCTACTCCCAGTCCCTGGACCACGAGGTCCGCCCGTACGGCGTCCGCTCGCTCCTCGTCGAACCCGCCTACACCAACACCGGATTCGAGGCCAACAGCGCCAAGCCCGACACCCCCCTGCAGACCTACGCCGACCAGCGGCACATCTTCGACCGCCTGATGACGGAGGCGATCAAGGCCGGCGACGACCCCGCCGTGGTCGCCAAGGCCATCGTCACGGCAGCCACCGACACCAAGCCGAAACTGCGCTACGCCGCCGGCCCCACGGCCGGACGCGCACGCCTGCTCCGCTTCGCTCCCGCCTGGGTCCTGGACAAGCAGATCCGCAGCATGAACAAACTCACCGGCTGACCCCCGCCACCCGCGCATCCCGCCACCCAAAAACCCGTTCGCGCCGTTGATACCGGGAGAGACCCGTGTCCGAGACCCTGCACTCCGCCGCCACTACCATCGCGCGCTGGCGCTCCGCCGAGGAACGCGGTGATGTCGAAGCCGCGGTCGCGTGCCTGAGCCCGGACGTCGTGCTCAGCTCGCCGCTCACCGACCAGTTCCCCTTCGAGGGATCTGACCAGCTGCGCGACTTCCTGACCGTGGTGTTCGCGGCGGTCAAGGACGTCCAGTACCACACCCAGACCGGCGAGGGCGACACGTACGCCCTGGTCTACCGGGCGCGGGTGGGTTCCCAGTCGTTCGAGGAGGTGCAGATGCTGCGGCTCGACGACCAAGCACGCATCACGGAGATCACGCTCTTCGGGCGTCCGATGCCGGCCCTCACCGCCCTGATGCACCTCGTGGGTCCGGCGCTCGCTCGCCAGCAGGGCCGCCGGGGCCTTGCGACGCTCATGAGCGTCAGCACCGTACCCATTCACGCGATGGTCTCCTCGGGGGACCGCAGCATGGTCGCGAAGACCCGCCCGGCAGCCCGGCGGACCTGAGAGCACCAGGTCCACCGGCCGTTTGACCCCGTTCCCCTTCCAGGAGTTGGCGGTAGCCGCAGGCGATGTCCTCGGCGGACAGCGCTCCTGGTGGCGGCCTCCACCAGCCACGGCAGTGTCCGTCCATTCCCACCACGCGCCGATGTGCTACGGCAACTCGTCGCGCTCTCCAGTGCCTTGACCCAACAGGAGACGCTCTTATGAAACGACGTACGTTCCTTACGGCGACCACCGCGTCGCTGGCCGCCAGCCAACTCGCCGGACCCGCCTACGCCTCCGCATCCCCCTCCGGTTCAACAGCCGGTCACTACGAGGTCGTCGCCCGCTTCTGGGACGCGATGCCGACGGGTGTCACCGTCTCGTGCCGCGGCCGCATCTTCGTCAACTTTCCCCGCTGGGGCGACGACGTCCCGTTCACCGTCGCCGAACTGCGGGACGGGAAGCCGGTGGCCTACCCCGACGCCGAGGTGAACCGCCAGGACGCCTCCGACCTGGCCGGGCACTTCCAGTCGGTGCAGAGCGTCGTCGTCGACGGGGCCGACCGACTGTGGATCCTCGACACCGGAAGCCCGCTGTTCGCCGGGTCCTCCTACGGCGGCCCCAAGCTCGTGGCGGTCGACCTGCGCACCAACCGGATCGTACGGAAGATCCTCTTCCCGCCCGAGGTGGTGCCGGCGAACAGCTACCCCAACGACGTGCGCCTCGACCTGCGGCGCGGCGCCCAGGGCACGGCGTTCATCACCGACTCGGGCGGCTCCAACGGCATCATCGTGGTCGACCTCGCCACCGGCCGCTCCTGGCGGAGACTGGCCGGACATCCCTCGACGCTCCCGGACCCGGACTTCCTTCCGGTCATCGACGGCCAGCCCTTCATGGTCCGCCCCGCGGGCGGCGAGCCCACGTACTACGAGACCGGCTCCGACGGCATCGCTCTCAGCGCCGACGGCACGCGCCTCTACTACTGCCCGCTGTCCAGCCGCCGACTGCACAGCGTGTCCACCGACGCCCTCGCCGACCCGGACGCCACGGACGCCGAGGTCGCGGCGACAGTCGAAAACCTCGGGTTCAAGCCGATGGCCGACGGCCTGGAGAGCGACGACAAGGGACGGCTCTACGGCGGCGACCTGGAACACAACGCCATCTGGCGCAGAAACCCGAACGGCACCTACCGCACCCTCGCCCAGGGCACCGACCTGAACTGGATCGACACCCTGTCCGTCGCCTCGGACCGGCACCTGTACGCCACCGCAAACCAACTCGACCGGCTGGCGCCCTTCCACGAGGGCCAGGACCTGCGCCGCAAGCCCTACCTCCTGGTCCGCCTGCCGATCGACGCCGGGCCGGTCAGGCTCGTGTGACCTCTCCGGCTCGCGTCAGGCGGCCGCCTGGTCGCTGTCCAGGTGCGCACCCCAGCAGTGCAGCGGTCGACCCCGCCCCGGGCGCTGCCCCGGGCGGGGTCCCCGTCGAGGCAGGGCTTGCCGGTGTAGTGCGCTGCAGGGCTTGCGCGACCTGAAGTGAGCCGCTCCCCTCACGGTTCGAAGCGACTCGATGACCAGGAGTGGCGTCGGCACGCGGCTTCGCGGCGCTGCCGGGGTATGGGCCAGCGCCTCGACTTGGAATCCGTAAACCGATCGGTTTGCTGACGGGTCTGAAACCGACCGGTTTCATCGGCTGGAGTCCCGGCAGGGTGCTGCACCTCCGGTTCCGCGTCGCGGCCGTGTGTGCCGAGATCGAACATTCCGAGGGTCACCGGTCCGCAATGAAGCTGTCCGGCCTTCTCCGTCTATGAGTGTGTTGTCCGAGACCGGAGTAAGTCATGAGTGTGATTCACCCGTTCCGCGTCCTGCGTGCCAAACCCCTGTGGACCGCCAACGGCGTCATCACGGGCGTCCTCGCGCTGCTGTTCACGGTGTTCTACGTCGGGGCCAACATCGATCCCGTCGATCACATGAAGAATCTGCCCGTCGGCCTGGTCAACGCCGACAAGGGGGCCGATGTCGGTGGCGAGCAGGTCAACCTGGGGGCTCAGATCACCGAGTCGATCAAGAAGTCCACCGCGAGCGGGGGCAAGATCGACTGGAAGGTGATGGACGAGAAGGAGATGAAGGAGGAACTCGGCAAGGGCAAGCTGTACGGCGCGCTCGTCGTCCCCGCCGACTTCACCTCCGCCACCACCGCACTCACCGGCCCCGCGACCACCGGGACCCCGACCCGTCCGACGCTGACGGTGCTGACCAACCAGTCCGCCGGCAGTGTGGGCTCCAGCCTGGCCCGGACGGCGACGACACAGGCGGCCGAAAGCGCCTCGCTCCAGGTGGGCAAGGAGCTCACGTCCCAGGGCGGGACCGGGCAGGCGAAGCTGCCCGCCGCGGCACGCGTCCTGCTGGCCGACCCGGCCGCCGTCACCGTCGAGGACGGCCATCCCCTCGACGCGCACAGCGGCCTGGGCCTGACAGCGTTCTATTACGCGCTCGTCCTCGTGGTCTGCGGCATGCTCTCCGCCAACGTCATCAGCGGCCAGGTCGACCACGCCCTCGGCTACACCCACAACGACATGGGCCCGTTGCGCCTGCACCGCCCACTCATCCGGGCGACCCGGGTGCAGACCCTCGCCATCAGCAGCACCCTCATGGCCGGGCTGTCCCTGCTGATGGGGAGCCTGGTCATGGCGGGCGCGGTCGGCCTCATGGGAATGCAAGCCGCCCATCTGCCGCTGCTGTGGCTGTACTCGGTGTGCGCCATCGCCGTCTCCGGGATCGGTGCGCTCACCCTGCTCGCCGTCTTCGGCACGCCCGGCATGCTGGTGGTCACGCTGGTCTTCATCGGGATGGCCGTGCCGACGGCCAACGCCACCACTCCCCTCCAGGCCCTGCCCGGCTTCTACCGCTTCCTGGCGGAGTTCGAACCGCTGCGGCAGATCACCGGCGGCATCCGCTCCATCCTGTACTACGACGCCCAGGCCGACGCCGGCCTGACCCGGGGCTGGGTCATGATGGCCGTCGGCCTCGCGGCAGCCGCCCTCTTCGGCTTCGGAGTGACCAGCTGGTACGACCGCAAGGGGCTGCACCGCATCCCCGCCGACACGGAGCCCGAGAAGACCGCTGCCCCGGCGTAGCGGAAGGCGGCTCACCCAAGACGGGGCCATTCAGCGGAGTGGCCCCGGTGTGCGTCGCCCCCGCGGGGACGAGAGGCGCGTGCACCATCAGGGCTCGGCGACGGTCTCTCCCCCAAGACCGTCGCCGAGCCTCTGAGCGGCCTTCAGACGTCCACCCGACGGCAGGCGCCTCCCCCGACCCCACATGGAAACCGATCGGTTTCCATTGCGTCCGATTGGAGTTGACCTCGCGGTATGACTACCAAAGTGAAGCAAAGCCCCCGGGAGCGGCTGCTGGAGGCAGCAGCCACGCTCACCTACCGCGACGGCGTCGGCATCGACATCAGCGTCCAGGCGCTGTGCAAGGCAGCGGGGGTGTCCAAGCGCTCCATGTATCAGCTGTTCGAGAGCAAGGACGAACTGCTGGCGGCGAGCCTGCAGGAGCGTTGCGGTGCCTTCGTGGCGAGGGCCCTGCCCCCGGCGGATGATGGCCGCTCCCCCCGCGAGCGGATCCTGTACGTCTTCGAGCGGGTGGAGTCGCAGGCGGGTGCGCCCGACTTCCAAGGCTGCCGGTACCTGGCTGTGCAGATCGAGCTCAAGGACCAGACCCACCCCGCGAGCCGGACGGCCCACCAGATCAAAGCGAACCTGACGGCCTTTTTCCGTTCCGAGGCCGAACGGGGTGGGGCGAGCAACCCCGACCTGCTGGCCCGGCAGCTCATCCTGGTCATCGACGGCGCCAGCGCCCGCGCGGGGATCGGCGCCGACCATCTGACCGGGATCATCGCACCCACGGCGACCACCCTGCTCGATGCGGCAGACATGCAGTGATCCACCCCGTCTTCGAGCAGGATCGGCGACCGAAACGCTCTTTCGGGTTGCTGCCCGACTCCGGCAGCCGGAGCAGCGCCCACGGCCTCACGTCCCCGCTTCCCCGCAATCGGCGGGAAGCCCGATGGCCGTAAGAGTGCTGCCGATCATGCCGCAAGCAAAGAAGCCTGTGGTCGCGTGGACGTCGGCACCCAGCGACAGGTGCACGGGTACCCCACCGCCTCATCCAGCCGGCCCGGACGAGCTCGCCCGTCTGGCCATCACCCTCTGCCTCAGCGGCCGCGACGACGCCGTATCCCTGCATCTGCATCACGAGCGTTTCGGAGCGCGCCGAGATCAGCCGCGCCTACGCGCCCGCCATGGCGCCCAGGGCCTGCTCGCTGCCCTTCACCGTCGACCGCGTGATGGCGGAGGCGATCAGGGACGGTGACGCCCCCGCCACCGTCGCCAAGGCGATCGTCGCGGCGGCCACCGGCGCCAAACCGAAGCCGCGCTACACCGCCGGCCCCACGGCCGGACGCGCGCGCATACTGCGCCGCGTCGCCCCCGCCCAGGTTTTCGACAAGCAGATCCGCAAGATGAACAAGCTGGCCGGCTGACACCTGCCCGCACTCAAGCGCCACGCAAGAACGAAAGAGGCGATGGAGCGGCACACGGTGGAGATCCAGATCGAGTTCGCTGTTCCGGCAGAGATGCGTGACGGCAGGCTGCGCGCGGATGTCCACCGGCCCGGCGGTACGGGACCGTGGCCGGTGCTGCTGAGCCGGCTGTCGCACGGCCAGCAGACGCCAATGATGGGCATCGTACTTGATCCTCTGCGGCCATCGGGGCACCGAGCGGCGCCCCTCCGCTCGGACTTACGGATGGAAATCGATCGGTTTACGACGAGGGGGCCCGATCAGTTTTCGTCGCAGAGGCGAGCAAGTCCCGAACCCCCATCACTAGGAGTACGGACGGCTTTCCCGTGCGACACCGAAGGGCAGCACACGCAGATTCCCGCGACCTCAGCCTTCACCCGAGCCGGAAGTGCGTTCTTCACAGTCAGTTGAGGGGCGCGACTGGCAGCCCAGAACAACGCTAACCGCTGCGGCCATTGGTCCCGGTTCGCGTCGAAGACACGGGGGGGGGGTGATCTTCAGCTGGGGGTCAGTTCGGGGCCGGCGGGATGGCCTGGTCGATCAGCATTTCCGCGACTTCGTGGGCGTCACGGAAGGGCTGGGTGTCATTGAGTGAGGTGGACAGGGCGCGGGCTCCGTCGAACAGCAGCGCCAGGCGGCGGGCGAGGGTTTCCGGGTCGGGGGCGCCTGCTTCGGCGGCAAGCCCAGCCAGGCGGTGGGTGAATGCTTGTTTGTGCTGTTGGACCAGTTCCGCCACCTCGGGCATGGTGCCTGCACCCTCGACGACGGCGTTGTGGAACACGCATCCGCGATATACCGCGTCCGGGCTGGTCGGGGGTTCGCGGAACAAGGCGAGCAGGCGTTGCCGCGGATCGACGTCGTCGCGGGTCAGTTGCGCCACGGCGGGCACCGGCGGCTCGGCCCTGAAGCGTCCCAGATAGGCGGCGACGATGGCCTCCTTGCTGGGGAAGTGCTGGTACAGGGTGCGGCTGGACACGTGGGCCACCTCAGCGAGCCGGGCGACGCCGGTGGCGTGAATGCCGTCTCGTGAGAACAGTTCCGCCGCGGCGCGCAGGATGCGCTCCCGTGCGCCACGTCCACCCCGGTGGATCGTCTCGGTGCTGGTCACCACTCAAGTATAGCGGCCGCTTTACTTCGGGTCGGTCGTCGGCTACGGTCAAGTACCGTGATCGCTTTACTTTGGAGGCGGCATCATGCGGTACCTGACCTTCGGCCGCGGCAACGGCCTGCGCGTCTCGGAATACGCTCTGGGAACCGCAACCTTCGGCACCCGGTGGGGCGCCGGCAGCGAGCGGAGTGAGACGGCTCGGATCCTGGACCGGTTCGCTGACGCGGGCGGTACCTTCCTCGACACCGCCGAGAGCTATCAGGCAGGCGAGTCCGAAGAGATCCTCGGGCAGTTGCTGACCACCCGGCGCGACCAGTTCACCGTGGCCACGAAGTTCGGCGTCGGCATCCACGCCACCTCGGGCGTGCAAGGCACCGGCGACTCCCGTCGGAACATGATCCGGGCGGTCGAGGGCAGCCTGGCCCGGCTCCGCACCGACCGCATCGACCTGCTGTGGGTCCATTTCCCGGACCCGGTCACCCCGACGACGGAGATCGTGCGTGCACTGGACGATCTGGTGCGCTCCGGGAAGATCCTCTACGCCGGGCTGTCGAACTTCCCGGCCTGGCGCACCGCGCGGGCCGTCACCCTCGCCGAGGTGCGCGGCTGGGCCCCGATCGTGGGCGTGCAGGTCGAGTACAGCCTCGTCGAACGCTCCGCCGACCGGGAAATCCTGCCGATGGCCGAAGCGCTCGGCTTGGGCGCGACGTTCTGGTCACCGCTGGGTGGCGGGCTGCTGACCGGCAAGTATCGCCACCGGTCGGAGGGACGACTCACCACGCTGGGTCGACTGATCCACACCGAAGACACCGAACAGAAAAGCACCGTGCTCAACACCGTCCTGCGCATCGCCGACGACCTCGGCACCACCGCGGCTCAGGTCGCGATCGCGTGGCTACGGCACCGCGCGACAATCGCCACCACCGGACTCGTCCCGGTGATCGGCCCACGCACCGTGTCCCAATTGGACACCTACCTCGCCGCCCTCGACGTCGAACTCAGCCACGAGCAATACCAGCAACTGGACGAAGCCAGCCGGATCCCGCTCGGCCAACCCCACGAATCCGTAGCCGCCCGCACCCCGACCCTGCTCGGCGGCTCCGACATCGACTTCCGGCAACCGACCGTCCCCGTCGCCTGAAAGAAGAGCTCGGATGAAACGACGTACGTTCCTCGCAGCGGCGACCGCATCGATGGCCGCCACCCAACGCGCTCGACCCGCCTATGCCGCCAGTTCAACCGCCGGGCCCTAGGGCCCGGTTGGTGGCGGCGATCAAGGACGGCGACGGGTGATCGTCGGGGCACCGACCGACGTGAAGCCGAAGCTGCGCTACACCGCCGGCACCCTGGCCGGACGCGCCAGCATACTGCGCCGCCTCGTTCCTGCCTGGGCCTTCGACAAGCAGATCCGCAAGCTCAACCAGCTCGACGGCTGACACCCGCCACCTGCAAACCCGATCGCGCCGTTCATACCGGGGAGAGACCCATGTCCGACACCCCGCACTCCGCCGCCACTACCGTCGCGCGCTGGCGATCCGCCCTGGAACGCGGTGACGTCGACGCCGCGGCCGCGTGCCTGAGCGCGGACGTCGTGCTCGTCCCGCCGCTCACCGAACAGTTCCACTTCGAGGGACCCGGCCAGCTGCGAGACTTCCTGGCCTCCGCGTTCACGGCGGTCGAGGACATCCGCCTCCACACCCAGACCGGCGAGGACAACGCCTACGCGGTGCTCCACAACGCGCGGGTAGGACCCAGCCGTTCGAGGAGGCACACATCAAGGAGATCACGCTCTTCGTGCATCAGATGCCGGCCCTCACCGCGATGATGATCACCCTGGGGTCGGACCTCACCCTCCGGCAGGGCCGCCGTGGCCTCGCAGCGCTCCTGCGCGCCAGCGCCACGCCGGCGCACGCGCTGGTCACCTTCGAGGACCGCAGCGTGGTCCCGCCACCCCGGCCGGGGAGCCCGGCGGACCTGACAAGACCACGTGCGAGCACGGCCTCCAGCAATTCGATCTCGATGATCCAGCGGCGGATCTCTGACTCGCCGGGGCGATGACTCTGGCTCCGGAATCCTTCCCTTGAGTATGCAACCAGGAAAGTAGGAGAAAGATGTCGACACGCTCACGCGCAAATCACGGGAAGAAAGGTCTCATACGGCACAGGACTGGCCGTGTGGCCAGTCCTGTCACCGCTCTAGCACTGTGCGCGTTGCTTCAAGGTTGTGCTGGCCCCGCGCGGTCGGCCACCGAGCTCCGGGCTGTAGCAGGCACGGCGGCAAGTGGGGCACCGTCGCCCCAGTCCGGTGTGACGACTCCCCGCGAAGGGGACGCCACTGTCGCTAACTACAAGTTCCGGGACGGCGAAACAATCGATCAGCTGAAACTCCATTACACCCTACTCGGCGAACCACATAAAAATCAGAAGGGCGTGGTCGATAACGCTATCTTGCTCCTTCACTGGACGGGCGCGAGCAGTAAGGCCCTGTTGACACCGGAGTTTCAACAGTCACTTTTCACGCCAGGGGCGCCATTTGATGTGACACGTTATCTGGTTATCATTCCCGACGCGATCGGGCACGGTCAGTCGAGCAAGCCGAGCGACGGACTCAGGAGCAGATTCCCTCACTATGGGTACGGCGACATGGTCGATCTCCAACACAAGCTCGTCACGGAGACACTCGGCATTTCGCATCTGCGCGCAGTCGTGGGGATGTCCATGGGCTGCATGAACGCCTGGCAGTGGGCAGAGGCTTACCCATCCGCGATGGACGGGATCATGCCAGTGGCGTGCTTCCCAGCGCCGATCAGCGGACGGAACCTGCTGTGGCGAAAAATCATCGTCGACCAAATAAAATCCGACCCAACCTGGAACGGCGGAAACTACCAACAACAGCCACCTGCGGCGGCGGCTGCTGCCAGCATTGCGCGGATGATGATCGACGGTGTCTCGCACCTGCAAGAAGAAGTCACCACACCCGGGCAGGCTGACCAGTTTATCCAGGCCGTCAAAGCGCAATCCTCCGGCGGTGACGCCAATGACCTCATCTACTCGTTGGAGGCGTCCCAAGATTTCAACGGCGAGCCTCACCTAGGGAATATAACGGCCAAGGTGTATGCAGTGAACTTTGCCGACGACGAATTCTACCGCGACAGCCTAGGTATCCTGCAGCAAGGCATGACCAAGGTGCAGCACGGAAGATACGTCGTACGCCCGACCACAGACGATTCAACGGGACACTTGTCGATGACACATCCAGCCCTGTGGAAAGACAAGGCGCAAACCTTCATGAAGTGGCTCAACGCCAACTGAGCCATGCTCCAAAACGGGCCAGCACCATCTCGATCAGCACAGCGAACGCACCGGCCGCCTCCAATGCCTTCGCCGCGGACACCAGCCCCTGCGCGTCCTCACCGTGCCTCTGCACCCGGTAGCCCAAGGCTGTGTTCGGACTGCGGGTGAACCCGATGTGCGCCATCACCGGGATCCCGGACCGGGTCAACAGCTCCACCTGCGGCACCATCTCCTCGCCGCCCTCCAGCTTCACCGCGTGCGCGCCCGCCTCCTTCATGAACCGCACTGCCGTGGGGAAGCACTGCTCCGCGGACCCCTCGTACGAGCCGAACGGCAGGTCCGCGATGACCAGCGCCCGCCGGGCCGCCCCGGACACGCGTGTACGAGCGGGAGCAGTTCGTCCACGGTCACCGGCAACGCCGTCGTGTTGCCGAAGACGTTGTTCGACGCCGAGTCCCCGATCAGCAGCACCGGGATACCGGCCTCCTCGAAGGTGGCCGCGGTGTACATGTCGTACGCCGTCAGCATCGCCCACTTCTGCCCGCGCTGCCACGGCAGCTGTAGTTGGTGAGGCGTAGGGCGTGCGGAAACGGGCTGCGCTTACTGGGCAGCCCGGTTCCGGTGGATTTGCTTGGCCACGGTAGTCAGGACTACCAGCGGGGCCGCAACGCAGGCGATATAGAGCACGATCAGCGCCAGCCCGGGATGGGCACCGGGGGCTATGTCCGAGTTGAACGCCAGCGACGGCTTGACGTGGTGCCAGCGGGTGATCTCGAAGTACATCAGGTACCAGGAACCGATCCACACCACGCCACCGAGCCACTTCACGAGTCGCATCCTTTGTACCTGCCGCCGTTGGCGTAGAGGTTCATCACCGCGTCGAGCGAGGCGAAGGCCGCCGGGAGCGCGAAGACGACCGCCACGATCAGGGTGCCGGCGACGGGGGTGGCGGTCTTGGGGGAGACCTTCTCGAAGACGCGCGGGATCAGTCCGTCCCGGGACATGGACATCAGGATGCGGGTCTGGCCGTACATCACCGCGAGGACCACGGAGGCGATGGCGACGACCGCGCCGAAGGCGATCACCCCGCCGCCGACGGTGGACCCGGTGACCTGGTTGACGACGTAGGAGAGGGCGGCGGGGCGGCCCGCGACCTGGTCGCCGCCGATGGCGCCGGTCGCGGCGAGCGCGACCGCGCAGTAGAGCAGGGTGACCACGCCCATGCAGACGAGGATCGCGACCGGGATGTCCCGGCGCGGGTTCTTCGCCTCCTCGCCGGCCGTGGTGATCGCGTCGAAACCGACGTACGAGAAGAACGCGGCGGTGGTGCCCGCGCCGATGCCGCCGAGCCCGGCCGGGGAGAATGGGACGAGGCTGCCGTCCTTGAAGGCGCTGAAGCCGATCACGCAGAAGGCGACCAGGACGACCAGCTTCACGGCCGCCATCGCGGCGGTGGCCCCGGCGAGGGGTGGTGCGGGGCCGCCGCAAAGGATAGGGCTGGTCAGGACAGTGTGGCGACCAGGACCGCCTTGATGGTGTGCATCCGGTTCTCGGCCTCGTCGAAGACGACGGAGTGCTCGGACTCGAACACCTCGTCGGTGACCTCCAGCTCGGTCAGGCCGTGCCGCTCGTAGATCTCGCGGCCGACGTCGGTGCCGAGGTCGTGGAAGGCCGGCAGGCAGTGCAGGAACTTGACGTCGGCGTTGCCGGTGGCACGCAGCACGTCCATGGTGACGGCGTAGGGGCCGAGCAGCGCGATCCGCTCGTCCCAGACCTCCTTGGGCTCGCCCATCGACACCCAGACGTCGGTGGCGACGAAGTCGGCGCCGCGCACGCCCTCCTTCACGTCCTCGGTGAGCGTGATCCGGGCGCCGGATGCGGCGGCGAGCTGCTGGGCCAGGTCGACGATCGTGTCGTCCGGCCACAGCAGGCGGGGGGCGACGATCCGCACGTCCATGCCGAGCAGGGCGCCGGTGACCAGGTAGGAGTTTCCCATGTTGTAGCGGGCGTCGCCGAGGTAGGCGAAGGCGATGCCGGTGAGCGGCTTGTCGCTGTGCTCGGTCATGGTGAGCACGTCGGCGAGCATCTGGGTGGGGTGCCACTCGTCGGTGAGGCCGTTGTAGACGGGGACCCCGGCGAACGCGGCCAGCTCCTCGACCACGCCCTGGCCGTGCCCGCGGTACTCGATCGCGTCGAACATCCGGCCGAGGACCCGGGCGGTGTCCTTCACCGACTCCTTGTGCCCGATCTGCGAACCGGCCGGGTCGAGGTAGGTGGTGACGGCGCCCTGGTCGGCGGCGGCGACCTCGAAGGCGCAGCGGGTGCGGGTGGAGGTCTTCTCGAAGACCAGCGCGATGTTCTTGCCGCGCAGGTGCTGGGTCTCGGTCCCGCCCTTCTTGGCCGCCTTCAGCTCGGCGGCCAGCTCGACCAGCCCGCGGAACTCCTCCTGGGTGAAGTCCAGTTCCTTGAGGAAGTGGCGGCCGGCGAGTGCGGTCGGGACTGTCGCCATGGGGGCGCTCCAGCGGTAGGGGTCAGCTTCAGGGACTATGGAAGTCTATACGATGTTCCACATTTCTATACAGGCCGATATCGCCGGATCCGTCACACCGCGTCCCGCTCCACCGGGCAGCTCATACAGCGCGGCCCGCCCCGCCCCCGGCCCAGTTCACTGCCCGGGATCTCGATCACCTCGATGCCCTGCTTGCGCAGATGGGTGTTGGTGGTGGAGTTGCGTTCGTAGGCGACCACGACACCGGGTTCGACGGCGAGGACGTTGCAGCCGTCGTCCCACTGCTCGCGCTCGGCCGCGTGGACGTCCTGGGTGGCGGTCAGCACCCGGATCTCGTTCAGGCCGAGGGCGGCGGCGATCGCGCGGTGCATGTGCTCCGGCGGATGGTCGGTGACCTTGAGTTCCTTCTCGCCGACGCCCGGTTCGATGGTGTACGAGCGGAGCATGCCGAGCCCGGCGTACTGGGTGAAGGTGTCGGCGCCGACCATCGTCATCACGGTGTCGAGGTGCATGAAGGCGCGCCGCTTCGGCATGTCCAGGGCCACGATCGTGCGCGCCGAGCCCGCCGCGAACAGCTTGTGCGCGAGCATCTCTACCGCCTGCGGGGTGGTGCGCTCGCTCATCCCGATCAGGACCGCGCCGTTGCCGATCACCAGGACGTCGCCGCCCTCGATGGTGGAGGGGTAGGCGGCCTGCCCCTCGGACCAGACGTGGAACGTTTCCGCACGGAAGAGGGGGTGGTGCCGGTAGATCGCCTCGAAGTGCACGGTCTCGCGCTGCCGGGCCGGCCAGCGCATGGCGTTGATGGAGACCCCGTCGTAGACCCAGGCGGAGGTGTCCCGGGTGAAGAGGTGGTTGGGGAGCGGTTCGAGGAGGAAGTCGTCCAGGTCCATGACGTGGAAGCGGACCGAGGTGGGCTCCTCGTGCGCGCCCAGGAACTCCCGCTTGGTCATCCCGCCGACCAGCGCCTCGGCCAGCTCGCGCGCGGGCAGCTTCTCGAAGGCGGCGCGCAGATGGTCGGTGGCGAGCGGGCCGTACTCCTTCTCGTCGAAGACCCGATCCAGGACGAGGGTGCGGGCGGCCGGGATCTCCAGCGCCTCCTCCAGCAGGTCGCCGAAGAGGTGGACGGCGACCCCGCGGTCGCGCAGCACGTCGGCGAAGCCGTCGTGCTCGGCCCGGGCCCGGCGCACCCAGAGGACGTCGTCGAAGAGGAGGGCGTCCTTGTTGCTCGGGGTGAGCCTTTTCAGCTCCAGATCCGGCCGGTGCAGGATGACGCGGCGCAGCCGCCCGGCCTCGGAGTCGACGTGGAATCCCATGTCTCCATCCTGACCATCGCGGACCGCGTTCACCCCCTGCTTGACCGTTTCCTTTTCTCGTCCCCTTGACGACAAGCGCCGCGCCCTGGATTATGGTCTTACTGACTCTAAATCATGAGGGGGGCACCATGGCCGACATCACCCGGCGCCTCGGCTGGCGCCATCTGCGCGGGGCGCCGACGGCGCACGTCCGACACCACCGGGGTGGCCGGCTGCTGCACGACGGACCGGGGCTCAGCTTCTGGTTCCGCGCGCTCACGGCGGCCATCTCGGAGATACCGGTCGACGACCGCGAACTGGCGATGACCTTCCACGCCCGTACGGCCGACTTCCAGGACGTGGCGGTGCAGGCGACGGTCACCTACCGCATCGGCGACCCGGCGGCGGCCGCCGCCCGCCTCGACTTCTCGATCGACCCGGACACGGGGGTGTGGCGGGGCACCCCGCTGGAGCAGCTGGGCACGCTGCTCACGGAGACGGCCCAGCAGCACGCGCTGCACGTGCTGGCCCGGACCCCGCTCTCGGCGGCGCTGGTCGACGGGGTGGCGGCGGTGCGGGAGCGGATCGCGCAGGGGCTGGAGGCCGAGCCCCGGCTGCCGGCGACCGGCATCGAGGTGGTGGCCGTCCGGGTGATGGCGCTGCGGCCGGAGCCCGAGGTGGAGCGGGCGCTGCGCACCCCGGCCCGGGAACAGATCCAGCAGGAGGCCGACCGGGCCACCTACGAGCGGCGGGCGGTGGCCGTCGAGCGGGAGCGGGCGATCGCCGAGAACGAGCTGGCCAGCCAGATCGAACTGGCCCGCCGCGAGGAGCAACTGGTCGAGCAGCGCGGCACCAACGCGCGCCGCGAGGCGGAGGAAGCCGCGGCGGCGGACGCGGTCCAGGCGGAGTCGCAGGCGGCCCGGACGGTGAAGCTCGCGGCGGGCGAGGCCGCCCGCTCCGTGAAACTGGCGGAGGCGGAAGCAGCCCGCTCCGTGACCCTCGCGGAGGCCGAGGCGGCCCGGTCCGTGAAGCTCGCCGACGCCGAGGCGGCCCGGACGGTCACGCTCGCGCGGGCCGAGGCGGCCGGCGCGCGGGAGGTCGGCGAGGCGCGGGCCGCAGCACAGGCGGCCTGGCTCCGGGTGCACGGCGAAGTGGACGTGGCCACCCTGCACGCCCTCACAGGCACCCGGCTCGCCGAGAACCTGCCACGCATCGACAGCGTGACCGTGTCACCGGACGTGCTGACAGGGCTGCTGGCGAAGCTGGGCTCGGGGGAGCAGGCATGAGCGGGGTGCGGCGGCTTCCGGAGGCGGCGCCGTGAGTCTCGCGCCCCGTGCTGTGCTCGTCCACCGGATTACCGAGTACGAGGAGTTGGTGGCCCACCACGGCACCCATGGACAGGCCGCCTTCTTCCTCTCCTCCCGGGGGCGGAGCATCGAGGAGGTCGCCGAACGGCACCGGCGGACCCGGCGGGCGCTCGCCGAGGTGACCTCGGCGGTGCCGCTGACCTGGCGTCAGGCCCGGGTGGAGCGGTCCGACCTGGACCGTTTCCTGTTCGCGCCGGAGGACGTGGTCGTGGTGGTCGGCCAGGACGGGCTGGTGGCGAACGTCGCCAAGTACCTGGACGGCCAGCCGGTGGTGGGCATCGACACCGACCCCGGCCGCAACCCCGGTGTCCTGGTACGGCACCGGCCCGAGCAGGCGGCCGTACTGCTGGCCTCGGTCGTGGCCACCGGCGTCGACGAGCTGACGATGGTCGAGGCGGTCGCCGACGACACGCAGCGGCTCGTGGCGCTCAACGAGATCTACCTGGGAACCGCCGGTCATCAGACCGCCCGATACCGCCTGGGCCTCGAGAACGACGGGGGTGTCGTCGAGGCCCAGGCATCCTCCGGGGTGCTGGTGGGCACCGGCACCGGGGCCACCGGCTGGCTGCGCTCGCTGTGGCAGGAACGCGGCACCCGGCTGCCGCTGCCCTCCCCCACCGAGGACCGCCTGCTGTGGTTCGTCCGGGAGGCCTGGCCGTCCCCGGCGACCGGGACCTCCCTGGTCGCCGGGGAGCTGACGGCCTCGGCGGCCCTGACCCTCACGGTCGAGTCGGACCGCCTGATCGCCTTCGGCGACGGCATCGAGACCGATGCCCTGGAGCTGACCTGGGGGCAGACCGTCCGGGTGGGGGCCTGCGCCCGCCGGCTCCGGCTGGTCGGCTGAGGCCCCGAGGCCCTGACGCCGGTCAGAGGCGGGGGTCGACCGGCTCCGACTCCAGGGCCAGCACCCCGAACACCGCCTCGTGGACCCGCCACAGCGGCTCGCCGTCCGCGAGGCGGTCCAGGGCCTCCAGGCCCAGGGCGTACTCGCGGATGGCCAGGGACCGCTTGTGGTTGAGGAAGCGGTTGCGCAGCCGGGC
This sequence comes from Streptomyces sp. NPDC007901, assembly GCF_042959465.1. NCBI lineage: Bacteria > Bacillati > Actinomycetota > Actinomycetes > Kitasatosporales > Streptomycetaceae > Streptomyces > Streptomyces sp. NPDC007901. Next base: position 34,886 of record NZ_JBIBKW010000026.1, read on the forward strand.
CAGGTTGTCGGGGCGGGTGTACTCGGGACCGTAGATGATCCGCAGGTACTCGCGGCCCCGGCACTTGATGCCGGGCTGGACCAGGCGGCCGTCCGGGTCGCGGACGACCGCGCCGAGCGGCTTGACGACCATGCCCTCGCCGCCCCGGCCGGTCATCTCCAGCCACCAGTCGACGCCGGCCCGCACCGACTCCGGGTCGCCGGTGTCGACGTACAGGCGGCGGGTGGTCTGCAGCAGACCGCTCGGGTCGTGCTCCACCAGCCGGTCCAGGAGGGCGAGTTGCCCGTCGTGCGGGAGCGCGGCGAGGCTGCGGCCCTGGACCGCGAGGATCTGGAAGGGGGCGAGGCGCACCCCGTCCAGGCCGTCGGTGGTCCAGCAGTAGCGGCGGTAGGCGTCGGTGAACGCGGCCGCGTCGGCGGCGCGGTCACGCTGCCGGTCGCGGAGCTCACCGATGTCGACACCGCGGGCCGCCGCGCCCTCCAGGGCGGCCAGCGCGCCCGGGAAGACCGCGCCGGAGGCGGCGCCCACGGCCGCGTACTGGGTGCGCAGCAGGCCGGAGGCCTTCAGCGACCAGGGCAGCAGCTCGGCGTCCAGGAGCAGCCAGTCGGTGGCGAGTTCGTCCCAGAGACCGGCCGCGTCGACCGCCGCGCGGATCCGGCCGAGGATCTCCTCGGTCACCGACTCGTCGGCGAAGAACGGGCGTCCGGTGCGGGTGTACAGGGAGCCGGTGGGGCCGGGGGCGACGCCGAAGCGCTTCTGCGCCGCCTCGGCATCCCGGCACACCAGGGCCACCGCCCGCGAGCCCATGTGCTTCTCCTCGCACACGACCCGGGCCACTGCGTCCCGCGCGTACTGGGCGAAGGCCTCCGCCGGGTGCTCCAGATAGCCCTCCTCGTGACTCGTGGCGGTGGGCGCCATGGTCGGCGGGAGGTACGGCAGCAGCCGCGGGTCGACCGCGAAGCGGCTCATCACCTCCAGGGCCGCCGCCGCGTTCTCCTCGCGGACCGCGATCCGGCCCTGGTAGCGGGTCTCGACGACCCGTCGGCCCTGGACGTCCGCCAGGTCAAGCGGCCGTCCGTCCTGACCGCCGGGTGCCTCCGTCCGCAGCGGGCGGGCCGGCTCGTACCAGACCCGCTCGGCCGGTACGTCGACCAGCTCCCGCTCCGGCCAGCGCAGCGCGGTCAGCTTGCCGCCGAAGACCGCTCCGGTGTCCAGGCAGATGGTGTTGTTCAACCAGCTGGCCTCCGGAACGGGCGTGTGACCGTAGACGACGGCCGCGCGGCCCCGGTAGTCCTCGGCCCACGGGTAGCGCACCGGCAGGCCGAACTCGTCGGTCTCGCCGGTGGTGTCGCCGTACAGGGCGTGCGAGCGGACCCGGCCGGAGGTGCGGCCGTGGTACTTCTCGGGCAGCCCGGCGTGGCAGACGACCAGCTTCCCGCCGTCGAGGACGTAGTGGCTGACGAGCCCGTCGATGAACTCCCTTACCTGCTGGGCGAACTCCTCGCTCTCGCCCTCCATCTGCTCGATGGTCTCGGCGAGTCCGTGGGTGTGCTGGACCTTGCGGCCCTTGAGATACCGCCCGTACTTGTTCTCGTGGTTGCCGGGCACGCACAGGGCGTTGCCCGATGCGACCATCGACATCACCCGGCGCAGCACGCCCGGGCTGTCCGGGCCGCGGTCGACGAGGTCGCCGACGAACACGGCGGTACGGCCGTCGGGGTGCACGCCGTCGGCGTAGCCCAACTTGGCGAGCAGCGACTCCAGTTCCAAGGCGCAGCCGTGGATGTCGCCGACGATGTCGAAGGGGCCGGTGAGGTGGGTCAGGTCGTTGAACCGCTTCTCGGTGACGACGGTCGCGGACTCGGCCTCCTCGACACCGCGCAGGATGTGCACCTTGCGGAAGCCCTCGCGCTCCAGGTGCCGGACGGACCGCCGGAGTTCGCGGATGTGGCGCTGGATGACCCGGCGCGGCATGTCGGCCCGGTCGGTGCGGGCCGCGTTGCGCTCGGCGCACACCTCCTCGGGCACGTCGAGGACGATGGCGATGGGCAGCACGTCGTACGTCCGGGCCAGGTCGATCAGCTGCTTTCGCGACTCCTGCTGCACGCTGGTCGCGTCGACGACCGTGCGGCGGCCGGCGGCCAGTCGCTTGCCCGCGATGTAGTGCAGGACGTCGAAGGCGTCCTTGGTCGCGCTCTGGTCGTTCTCGTCGTCGGAGACCAGGCCCCGGCAGAAGTCGGAGGAGATCACCTCGGTCGGCTTGAAGTGACGGCGTGCGAAGGTGGACTTGCCGGAGCCGGAGGCGCCGACGAGGACGACCAGGGAGAGGTCGGTGACGGGGAGGACCCGTCCGGTGCGCTGTGTCTCGGTCATGCCGCCTTCGCCTCCTTCGCGGCGATCGTGTCCGTGCCGATCTCGAAAACGGCCATCTGGGTGGGCGGGCCGACCTCGGGGTCGTCCGGGCCCACGGGGGTGAACTCGACGTCGTAGCCGTGGAGTTCGGCGACCCGGTGCGCCCAGGCGCGGAACTCCTCACGGGTCCACTCGAAGCGGTGGTCGCCGTGCCGGACGTGTCCGGCGGGGAGGCTCTCCCAGCGGACGTTGTACTCGACGTTCGGGGTGGTCACGAGGACCGTGCGGGGGCGGGCCGCGCCGAACACCGCGTACTCCAGGGCGGGCAGCCGGGGCAGGTCGAGGTGCTCGATCACCTCGCTGAGCACGGCGGCGTCGTACCCCTTGAGCCGCTGGTCGGTGTAGGCGAGCGAGCCCTGGAAGAGCTTGACGCGGGCGGCCTGCCGCTCCCCCATGCGGTCCAGCTTGAGCCGTCGGGAGGCGATGGTGAGCGCGCGCATCGACACGTCGACGCCGACGATCTCGGTGAAGGAGGGGTCCTTCAGCAGCGCCTGCACCAACTGGCCCTGTCCGCAGCCGAGGTCGAGGACGCGGGCGGCGCCGGAGCGCTTCAGGGCGGCGAGGATCGCCTCGCGTCGCTGCACGGCGAGCGGGGTCGGCTTCTCCTCCGTCTCCGTCTCGTCCTCGACCGCGTTGTCGAGGTCCTCGACCTCGCTGTCGTCGGCCTCGGCGAGCCGGACCAGCTCCAGCCGTTCCATGGCCTGCCGGGTCAGCGACCAGCGGCGGGAGAGGTAGCGGCTGGTGATGAGCTTCTGCTCGGGGTGGCCGGGCAGCCAGCCCTCGCCGGCCCGCAGCAGCTTGTCGACCTCCTCGGAGGTCACCCAGTAGTGCTTGGCGTCGTCGAGGACGGGGAGCAGGACGTAGAGGTGGCGCAGCGCCTCGGAGAGGGTGAGGGTCGCGGACTCCAGGACCAGGCCGACGTAGCGCGAGTCCCCCCACTCCGGGAACGCGGTGTCCAGGGCGACCGGTTCGGCGGTCACCGTCCAGCCGAGCGGCTCGAAGAGGCCGCGTACCAGGTCGGGGCCGCCGCGGGCGGGCAGCGCGGGGACCTCCACGCGCAACGGCCTCGGCTCTGCCGGGGCGTCGGGCAGGGCCCGGCACACCCCGCGCATCGCGCTGGAGAAGACCTTGCCGATCGCCACGGCGAGCAGCGAGGAGGCCGCGTACGGGCGGTCGTTGACGTACTGCGCGAGCGCCGCGTCGGGCGCCCCGCCGCGCCCCTTGCCCTTGCCGCGCCGGACCAGCGCCACCGCGTCGACCTCCAGGAGCAGCGCCGCCGTGCAGCGCTGAACGTCCGCCTCGGGGTAGAAGACGTGCGCGATGCCGTAGGAGGTCGAGAAGGTCTGCGCGTTGTCGGGGTGCTTGTGCAGCAGGTACCCGAGGTCGGTCGCGGGACGGTCGGCGGTGCCGGTGGTGGTGATCGTCAGGAACACGGTGGATCGCCTCGAAAAGGGTCAGGGAAGAGTGCGAAAGCGCTGGTCGTGCGCGTGTCCGCGGTCCCAACGTACCGAGGAAGACGGCGCGGGACGCGGAATTTCTCCCGTCCTACCGGTCGGCCCGCTGCCAGGCGCCGACGCCGAGCTCTCCCGTGGTGCCGAGATCCAGTTCCGGGGTGACCGTCACGGGCCGGGCGCCGGGCTTCGCCACGACCCGGACGTAGGGGACGTTCACCGCGGTGCCCGCCAGGGTGGTGTTGCGCCAGACCAGGCCGGACAGGGCGGTCTCACCGGGTTTCAGGGTGAGGGGGGCGGGCGGGTCGTCGAAGCCGGTTCCCGAGGCGATGGCGGCGCCGCCGTGCCGGATGCGGATGCCGTCGACGGGCGCGCGGTTCTCGTCCAGGAGGCTCAGCCGCGGATAGCCGTCGAGCGCGTAGTCCCGCTTCCCGCAGTTCTCCAGGTGGAGTCCGACGACGCGCAGGCCCATCGCCGCGTCGCCGTCGTCGGCCCACAGCCGCAGCCCGGAGGCCGGGCAGGCACCCGTCTCGGCCGGTGCCTCGTCGGCGGGGACCTTGGTGACCTGCTCGATCTTCACCCGGGTCACCGGGGAGGCACCCGGCGCGAGCACGCCCAGGTCGACGGTCCCGTTCCTGCTGCCGCCCGCCGCGACCCCGCTCACGGTCACCTTCTTGTTGCCCATGACCGCGCCGGTGTCCGTCGTGAAAGCGAAGATCACGGAGTAGGTCATGGCCTCGTCGCCGTCGTTGCTGACCTGGTAGGCGGCGGAGATGCCGGAGTCGCCGGGCAGCCGGTCCGCGTGGACCGAGCCCAGGGACGCGGACGGGCTCGGGGAGGCGGTGGGGAGGGCGACCGAGGTGATGCGGACACCGTCCACCGCGGGGTCGGTGACGGTGGCGCGGGGCGCCGGGACGGCCGCCCCGGCGCCGGTCGGGTCCGCGTGCTCCGTGCCGCATGCCGTGGCCAGGAGCAGGACTGCGGCAGGGGCGAGGAGACGGGGGTGGGGTCTGCGCATCCGGTCACCTCATCAGGGCGAGCAGCGGGCGACTGTGGCGGAAGCCACAGCTCCGGTCACAGCCGTGTCACAGCCGACCGGACGCGCGGACCCGGCCGGTTACGACAGCTGGGACTGGACCTGGGCGGAGATCAGCTCCAGGTGGTCCAGGTCGGAGAGGTCGAGGATCTGGAGGTAGAAGCGCCGGGCGCCGATCTCGGCGTAGCGGCCGATCTTCTCGACGACCTCGGCCGGGGTGCCGGCCAGGCCGTTGGTCTTCAGCTCGTCGACCTCGCGGCCGATCGCGGCGGCACGGCGGGCGACCTCCTGGTCGTCCTTGCCGACGCAGACCACGAGGGCGTTGGAGTACGTCAGCTCGTCCGCCTTGCGGCCGGCCGCCTCGACGGCGGCGCGCACCCGGCCGAACTGGGTCGCGCTGTCCTCGACCGAGGCGAACGGCATGTTGAACTCGTCGGCGTAACGCGCCGTCAGCTTCGGGGTGCGGGTGGCGCCGTGGCCGCCGATCAGCACCGGGATCCGCGCCTGGGCGGGCTTGGGCAGCGCGGGCGAGCCGGTGAGGTCGTAGTAGGTGCCGTGGAAGTCGAAGGTCTCGCCGGCCTTGGTCTCCCAGAGACCGGTGACGATCGCCAGCTGTTCCTCCAGCCGGCCGAACTTCTCCTTCGGGAAGGGGATGCCGTACGCCTTGTGCTCCTCCTCGAACCAGCCCGCGCCCAGGCCGAGTTCGACGCGGCCGCCGGACATCTGGTCGACCTGGGCGACCTGGATGGCGAGCACGCCGGGCAGGCGGAAGGTTCCTGCGGTCATGAGGGTGCCGAGGCGGATCCGCTTGGTCTCCCGGGCGAGCCCGGCGAGGGTGATCCAGGCGTCGGTGGGGCCGGGCAGGCCGTCGACGTCGCCCATCTTCAGGTAGTGGTCGGAGCGGAAAAAGGCATCGAACCCGAGGTCCTCGGTGGCCTTGGCCACGGTGAGGAGGGTGTCGTAGCTCGCGCCCTGCTGGGGCTCGGTGAAGATGCGAAGGTCCATGCGTCCATCCTGCATCTCCTTGCCCCCGTCAGCCGCATTGGTATCGGCCGTCCCGCGCGTCCCCGCCGCGGGTGAAGAGCGCCGACGGCGCGGCGTGGGGCCGTACCGGCCAGTGACCGGCCTCTTCGGTGATCGTTGGGTGGGCGGTGCCGGGCCTGCCGGCGCCCGCGCCGGACGGTCTCCGCCGCGCGTCAGATGGCCCGCCGCCGACGGCGGGCCGGGGGGGCCGAGGAGGCCGTCTTGTCCGAAGAGTCCGCTCCGGGTTCCGTTCCGGATTCCGTTCCGCAGCAGGGTGGCCGGGCCGGTCAGCCGAAGGGGCTGCTCCAGCAGATGGAGGAGCTCATGGCGGCGCTGAACGCGGATCTGTCCGACCTCCACAAGGAGGCGGGACTGGCGCAGGGATCGACGATCGAGAGCTGAACGCCGTCCGGCGTGATCCGCCGGACACCCGCTAGCCGTCGCGGACTTCCTCCCGGGCCGCCAGCTTGCGCAGCATCTCCAGCACCCGGTCCCGGGACTCGTCGGCGGCGTCGATGGCCTCCATGCACTGCCAGTACGTCGCCTCGTCGGCCGCGGTACTGGCCATGCCGACGAGCGTGATGCCGACCTCGCCGAGGAGGCCGCCGAGGCTCAGCAGGGTCTGGCGGGCGTCGTCCAGTTCGGTGAGCTGGGCGGCGCGCAGGGCGCCGGGGTCCAGGTCAGGGGTGCCCAGCACGCCGCAGCCCCGGCCCGCCAGCTCGGTGAGGCCGAGCGCCTCGCCGCGCAGCTCGGGCGGACCGGAGACGGCCAGCCTGCTGCCGATCGCCTGGGCCAGGGCCTGGGCCTGCCATACCTCGGTCATCAGTTCCGGTACGCCGGCGCCGTGCGCCAGCGCCCGTCTGCTCACCACGATGAGCCGCATCGCGTCCATCCGTCGCCCCGTCCCCGTCGGTCCGAACTGCCTTGCCGCACTCAGTAGTTCACTACCCAGAGTGAGGGTGCGCGAGACGCGAAGCCAGAGGAAGACGGAAATCTGTGGACAACAATTCGGATTCGGGCGGGGTTCCGGCTACGGAGCGTTAATGTGGACTTTCGGACTCCCTCCCTGGGTGCCCTGATCCCCCGTCAGGCACGCGGGAACCGCTGCTCGTTGCGGTCGATCTTCGCGGCGAGCGCGGCCAGCGGGTCGATGTCCAGGACCTCGCAGAGCTGCAGCAGATAGGCCAGGACATCGGCGACCTCGTCCGTGACCTTGTGCGCGGTGTCGGGGTCGGCCATCACCCGGGACGACTGCTCCGGGGTCAACCACTGGAAGATCTCGACCAGTTCGGAGGCCTCCACGCTGAGCGCGGACACCAGGTTCTTGGGGGTGTGGTACTGCTGCCAGTCGCGGGCGGCGGCGAACTCGGCCAGCCTGCGCTGGAGTCTCGCCACGTCGAGGGGTTCGTCGGTCACGCGTCCAGGTGTACCACTGTGATCGCCCCGGCTCCGGGGGCCCAGGAGGCGTCGCTCACCGCTCCGACGAGACGGATGTGGCCGCGCTCGCCCATCAGGACGGCGGTGCGCAGGAGTTCGGCGCGCTGGCGGGGGTCGAGGCAGCGGTCGAAGCCGTCGGCGAGGACGGTCAGGCCGCGCATGGCGTCGGGGACCTCGCCGGGGGCGTCGACCTCCAGGACGCCGGGGCCGGTGAACAGGACCAGGGCGAGGGCGAGGTAGCGCAGTTCGCCGTCGCCGAGCCGTTCCAGTTCCGAGCGGTGACCGTCGCCCCGGTCGAGCAGCGCCCGTACCGTGCCGTCGCCGAGCGGTTCCGCGAGCAGATCGGCGACGGGGCCGGCGCAGCCGGTGCGCACGGCGTCGACGAGCAGCCCGTGCCGCCGCCCGCATTCGGAGCGGGTGCGCCACAGGACGTCGGCCAGGTTGTCGCAGCCGCGCAGCAGCCGTCCGGAGCCGCTGAGAACCGGGGTGCGCATGCCCTCGGGCCGCGGATCACAGGCGAACACCGACCGCAGCGCGACGACCATCTGCTCGGCGGCGGCGAGCACCTGCCGCTGTCCGTCCGTCTTCCCGGCCACCCGCAGCGGCAGCAGCGCGGTACCGAGCCGGTCGTCGGGGAGCGGGGCCCGGGTCACCGGTGCGGAGCCCGCCGTGTGCCAGGCGGCCTGGACGGCCCGTCGGCCCGGATCCCGCAGCGCGGTCTCCAGGAGCACGAGCCCTCCGGAGGTCAGCCGCTCCCCCACGATCCGCAGTTCCGGCTCCGCCTGCACGGCGACGTCGAGCCGTACCGGCCCTTCGGGACCGTCCGCCGTACACCCGATCCGGAACCCGCGCCGCCGCTGCGCATCGGGCCGCGCCCGCTCCGGCACCAGCGCGACGGGATCGGGAAACACCTCGCCCAGCTCGGCCCCGCCCCCGAGCCGCGCCAGCGCCTCGTACGCCGCCAGCACCGAGGACTTCCCGCTCCCACTGGGCCCGGCCAACAACGTCACCTGCCCCACCGGAAAGCTCGCTCCCCGATGCCGCGCGAACGCAGAAAGCCGCAACTCCGTGACCCGAGGCCGGGGATCACGACGAGGCACGACAACGGGCGCCGCCGGCCCCCGCCCCGCCCGAACCCCCGAACCGCCGTCGGCCTGACCGGCAACTCCCGCGTCCACCGGTGCCTCCCCGCGCCCCGACCGGGCACGGGGGACGGCCTCCGACGGCCGGGCGGACGCGCCTTTGCGTGCACGAGAGGGCCGCCCGGGCTGCGACGGGCCGTCTGGCCCCACCCGTACGCTCGGCACCGCCGGTGCGCTCGCCGCCGCCGGTGGCACCGCGCCGTCAGGCGAAGGCGGCAGCACGGCCGGCACATCGCCCGAACCCGTACGGCGGAGTCGCCCGGGCAACGACGGATCATCAGACCTCGCGGCCACGCTCGACGCTCCCGGTGACACCCCGTCTTCGGGCGACAGCGGCAAGGCGGCCCGTCCATCGCCCGAACCCGCACGGCGGGAGCGCCCGGCCGACGGCGAACCATCAGCCCCTTCCGCCGCACTCGGCAATCCCGATGACACCGCACCCTCCGACGAGACCGACGAGGCGGGCGCCGCGGCTCCCGAGCGCGCGCGGCGGGACCGTTCCGGCGACGGCGGGCCGTCGGGCCTTGCCGGTGTGCTCCCCGCAGCCGGTGGCGGCGGGGCTTCGGACGACGGCGACGGTGTGTCGCTCGGGGCGGAGTGGGCGGAGGGCGAAGGGCAGGGCGCGGACGACGCGGAGGGCACGGCCATATGCGGACCGTAGGGCTCCGGCTGAGCGGCGAACCGTTCCGTCGTCCGGACCTTCCTACGATCGGGGGACGGGCGTGCGCCGGCTCCACGACCGGCACGCCGATGGCGGAGCCGCCGCCGGGGGTGCCAGGGAGGCGCGTGAGCGCCCCCGAAGGCGCCTGTCCCTCAACCGGAGCAGCCGTTCATGATGCCCACCGAAGAGACGTCCGTCTCTCAGCCGGACGGGGACACCGCCAGGCCGCCCCGCCTGCCCGCCGCCGGCGATGCCGGCTCTCAGGTCCCCGAAACCCCCGCCCCCTCCATCAGCCCGCTGACCTCCGTGCCGGGCGGGGTGAGGAGGAAGACGTTGCGGTCGACGCGGTGCATGCCGCTGGACAGGCCGAAGACCACGCCGGTGCTGAAGTCGAGGACGCGTTTGGCGACCTCGGTCTCGGCGCTGGTGAGGTCGAGGAGGACCGGTATCCCGGCCATCAGCGTCTCGGCGACCTCGCGGGCGTCGGCGAAGACATTGACCCGCAGGACGACGAAACGGCGCCGTGTCTCGGTCTCCGCGTCCGGCAGCGCACGGTGGCCGACCGCGGAGGGCCACGCGTCACGGCCCCGCAGCGGCACGACCTGGGCGAGCCCCTCCCACTGTTCATCGGTGACGTCGTAACGGCTCACCGGCTCCCCCTGACCTGACTCGCACTCGATGCCTGCACCAGCCAATTCTTACGCCAAGCCACCCGTTCGGCCCAACAGCGACACGAAGGGCGAGCGGGTCCGGGCGGCGATCGGTGCTGATCGGTGCACAAAGGCGTGATCTTGTCACTATTCAGGCGATTGCGGCGCATTGGGGGCTTCTTACCGCCCTCACACCGGACTCTTCTCCTCCAGGAACACCCCGCTCACCCCCCGCGATTACCGTCCGGTGCGTGCACTTGGCAGAAACACAACAGGTGACACCCGACCGGCGGACACAGTCGGCGGTGTCCGCCACTCCGGGAGATACCGGAGCCCCCGCGCAATGGCACCGCGTCCTGACCGTCCTCGCCGACATCAGTCTGTTCATCGGCACCCGCTCGATCTGGACACAGGCGGCGACGCACCACCTGGTCCTGGCGGCCGCGATCTCGCTCTGTTATGTCTCGATCCTGGTCTCCGGCGTACTGGCGCTGACGGTCCGCAGGACCCGTTCGCTGGCCCGTCTCGACCTGGTGGTGCTGGTCACGGCCGTGGCCCTCGCGCTGTGCGCCTGGGCCCTGAACCACAACGGCGGCGACGAGGGCGCCCTCACCACCCAGGCGGCCAGGGAACTCGTCGCCGGCCACGCCGTCTACGGACAGCCGTGGCCCTGGCTGTTCCACGGCACGGGCATCGCCCTCACGCCGACGATAGGCGGCAGCTACGACTACACCTACGGCTATCCCCCGCTCGCCCCGCTCCTGACCGCCCCGCTGCTCTGGCTCGGCCACCACGGCGCCCCGGCGACGGCGGTGTGCACGGGCGCGCTGATCGCCGGCACGATCGCGCTGTGGCGGATGCTCCCGGCCCCGTGGCGGTCGGCGGCGACGATGGCCTGCCTGGGGTTCGGTTTCCTCTCGACGTACGCCCGGGTCGGCTACCCGGCGGTCATCGCGCTGGCCCTGCTGATCCCGGTGGTGGTGCGCTGGCCGCAGATCGGGCAGGGCGGCCGGCTGGGCGCGGCCGGCATCGCCCGGGCCGCGTGCCTGGGGGCCGCGTGCGCGGCGCAGCAACTGCCGTGGTTCGTCACACCGTTCCTGCTGGCCGGGGTCTACGCGGTGCGGCGCGGTGAGCTCGGCGGCCGGGCGGCCGGCCTGGTGGTGCTGCGGATCACCGGCGTCGCCGTCACCGTGTGGCTGCTGATCAACACGTACTTCATCGTGTCCGAGCCGGGCCGCTGGCTGGCCGGGATCGCGCTGCCGCTGACCCAGGGCGCCGTGGTGCACGGCCAGGGCCTGGTGGACATCACGCTGTACTACACGAACGGCAGCGACCGCATCGACTGGTACTCGCACGCGAGCATGCTGCTCGCGGCGGCCCTGCTCGCCCTGTTCGTGCTGTTCGTACGGCGCCTCGGCCCGGCCGCGACCGTGCTGCCCTGGCTGGCCTTCTACCTGGCGACGCGCTCCCAGGACGGCTACTACCTGATGATGACGCCGCTGTGGCTGGCCGCGGCCGTGACCGCGCCGCTGCCGGAGTTCGAGCGGGCCTGGCAGCCGCGCCCGGCCTTCCTGACCGGGCCCCGGCGCCGGACCGCCCTGGTCGCGACGATCGCGCTGCTGCTCGCCCCGGCGCTGGCGAGCGCGGCCCTCGCGGCGTCCGGCAGGCCTCCGCTGCGGATGGAGGTCACGGCACTGCGCCGGACCGGGAAGTCGGCGGCGGTGGTGCGGGAGATGACCCTGAAGGTGGTCAACACGGGGAGCACCGCGCTCACCCCGCACTACACGCTCACCACCGGCCAGGGCATGAGCATGTACTGGCTGCTCGTGCGGGGTCCGGCGACGATTCCCGGGCACGGCACCGCGAGCGTCGAACTCCGCCCGCCGAACGGCCGGTTCGGGATCCCCACCAAGCCGAGCACCCGGATCCGGCTGCGCGCCTTCACGGCGGACCCGCAGACCCTGTCCAGCCAGGACGTCCGGCTGCGCAGGACGGCGACCGGCCGGTGAGGGTCAGGCCGCCGCGCGGGTGAAGCGGAGCGTGCCGGTGACCGTGGTCAGGCCGCGGATCATGCCGCCCTGGTTCCAGCCCATCCCGAACTCGTTGCGGTCCACCGTGAACTCGGCCTCCAGCGTGAGCCCGTCCGCGTCGGCGGAGACCAGCTTCGCGGTGATCTTCTGCGGCCTGCTGATGCCCCGCACGGTCAGCTGACCGTCGACGTCCACCGCGTCGCCCGCGCCCCGCACGGCAGCGCGCACCGCGAAGGTGATCTCCGGGTGGTTGGCGGCGTCGAAGAAGTCGGCCGAACGCAGGTGGTCGTCGCGCTTCTTGTTCTTGGTGTCCAGCGAGGCCGCGTCGATCGCCAGCGTGCCGGTGGCGGTGCCGTCGGCGGCGACCTCGCCCCGGCCGGTGAGGCCCGCGAAGGTGCCCTTGACGGTGACCAGGCCCCACATCGTCTTGTGCCGGAGGGCGACGGCGGAGGCGGTCGGGTCGAGCTGCCAGAGGCCGGTTTCCACGGTGACGGGCATGGCCTTACTCCGATCAATTGATGTTTCAAATTTGGATGATGTCACGCTAGCCCAATATGCAAATTTGGACAACAGGTAGAATCGACGGCATGGCCGCCTCCCAGGAACACCCCGCCGAGCTGCCCGAATGCCCGTCCCTCAGGGGTGACGGACTGCTCCCCGCCGAGCTGCGCGCCTGGATGCTGCTGCTGGCCGCGACGGGCGCGGTGGAGCAGCGGCTGCGGTCGGTCGTGAAGGAGACCCTGGACGTCTCGCACGACGAGTTCCTGATCCTGTGCCTGCTGGCCGAGCAGCCCCGGGAAGGGCTGCGCATGACCCGGATCGCCGAGCTGCTGGGCCGCCCCAAGACCCGCCTCACCTACCAGATCGCCTGCCTCCAGCACGGCGGCCTGGTCACCCGGAAGTCGGTCTGCGGCGACAGGCGGGGCATCGAGGTCGCCCTCACCGACAAGGCCCGCGGACTCCTCAGGGACACCTCCGCCACCTTGGCCGGAACGGTCGGCCAGGCGGTCGCGCAGGTCATCGGCCCCGAGCAGCGTCAGGCGCTGTACGCGCTCGTGCCGAAGCTCGCGGACGACACGCACGGACCGCACGAATCAGGCCACTTCACCCCCTAGAGGCGCAGGTCACAGCCACAGGGAGGGCAAGGTCACAGCCCCGCCACCCATGCACTTCTGACGGTCTGCCCTAGCATCCGAGCATGACGGTCCTGCCTGACGACGGGCTCTCCCTGGCCGCCGAGTTCCCTGACGCGACACACGAGCAGTGGCAACGCCTTGTCGAGGGTGTGCTGCGCAAGTCGGGCAAGGAAGTCTCGGGCGAGGCCGCTGAGAACGCCCTGTCCACGACGCTGGAGGACGGGCTGCGCACCCGCCCCCTCTACACCGCGCGCGACACCGCGCCCGAACCCGGCCTGCCCGGCTTCGCGCCCTTCGTGCGCGGCGGCCGCCCCGAGGGTGGCACCGACGGCGGCTGGGGCATAAGGCAACGGCACGCTGCCGCGCCCGACGGCGCGGTCCTGGCCGACCTGGAGAACGGCGTCACCTCGCTCTGGCTGGTGCTCGGCGAGGGCGGCATCCCCGTCGACGGCCTGGGCCGGGCGCTGGAGGGCGTCTACCTCGACCTGGCGCCGGTCGTCCTGGACGCGGGCCGGGACGCCGAGGCGGCCGCCGCCGAGCTGTTCCGGGTGTACGAGGCGAAGGGCGTCGCTCCCGAGGCCGTACGCGGCAACCTGGGCGCCGACCCGCTCGGCTACGAGGCCCGCACCGGCACCGCCCTCCCCTTCGCTCCCGTCGCCGAACTGGCGAAGCGGTGCGCCGAGGGGTTCCCGGGGCTGCGCGCGCTGACCGTGGACGCGCTGCCGTACCACGAGGCGGGCGGTTCGGCCGCGCAGGAACTGGGCGCCTCGCTGGCCACCGGCGTGGCCTACCTGCGGGAGCTGACCGAGGCCGGCCTGGGCGTCGAACAGGCCCTGGGGCAGCTGGAGTTCCGGTACGCGGCGACCGCCGACCAGTTCCTGACGATCGCCAAGCTGCGGGCGGCCCGCCGGCTGTGGGCGCGGGTCGCCGAGGTCAGCGGAGCGGCCGACGCGGGCGCCCAGACGCAGCACGCCGTCACCTCGCCGGTGATGATGAGCCGCCGCGACCCGTGGGTGAACATGCTCCGCACGACGATCGCGACGCTGGCCGCCGGGGTGGGCGGCGCCGATTCCGTGACCGTGCTGCCCTTCGACCACGCGCTGGGCCTGCCAGACGCCTTCGCCCGCCGGATCGCCCGCAACACCTCGACGATCCTGGTCGAGGAGTCGCACCTGGCCCGGGTCGTCGATCCGGCCGGCGGCTCCTGGTACGTCGAGCAGCTGACCGACGAACTCGCCCACGCCGGCTGGGAGTTCTTCCGGACGATCGAGCGCGACGGCGGCCAGGCGGCCGTGCTGCGCTCCGGCCGGCTGCGCACCGACCTCGCGACCACCTGGGCCGAGCGCTCCAAGAAGCTCGCCAAGCGCCGCGAACCCATCACCGGCGTCAGCGAGTTCCCGCTCCTGGCCGAGAAGCCGGTGGAGCGCGAGCCCGCGCCCGAGCCGCCGTCGGGAGGTCTCCCCCGGGTCCGCCGGGACGAGGCGTTCGAGGAGCTGCGCGCCCGCTCGGACGCCCATCTCGCGGCCACCGGCGCCCGCCCCCGGATCCACCTGGCGACGCTCGGCTCGGCCACCGAGTACACGGGCCGCGCGACCTTCGCCTCGAACCTCTTCCAGGCGGGCGGCATCGAGCCGGTCACCGGGGGAAGCTTCGAGGAGAGCGGTGCCACCGAGGCGGTGCTCTGCTCCAGCGACGCGCAGTACGCCGAACAGGCCGCGCGGACGGCCGAGTCGCTGAAGGCGGCCGGTGCCCGGCACGTGTTCCTCGCGGGCCGGGGCGACTTCCCCGGCATCGACTCGTACGTCTTCGCGGGCTGCGACGCCGTGGCCGTGCTGTCCGAGACCCTCGACCGCATGGGAGTGTCCTGATGGGAATCCCCGACTTCTCCGGCATCGAACTGGGGACCCCCGTCACCGAGGGCAGCCCCGAGGAGTGGCGGGCGGCCGGCGGTGACCTGCCGCTGTGGGAGACCCCGGAGGGCATCGGGGTCAAGCCGCTCTACACCGGCCGCGACCTGGAGGGCCTGGACTTCCTCGGGACCTACCCGGGCATCGCGCCGTATCTGCGCGGCCCCTACCCGACGATGTACGTCAACCAGCCCTGGACCATCCGCCAGTACGCGGGCTTCTCCACCGCCGAGGAGTCCAACGCCTTCTACCGGCGCAACCTGGCGGCCGGCCAGAAGGGCCTCTCGGTCGCCTTCGACCTGCCCACCCACCGGGGCTACGACAGCGACCACCCGCGCGTGACCGGTGACGTCGGCATGGCGGGCGTGGCCATCGACTCGATTCTCGACATGCGCCAGCTCTTCGACGGCATCCCGCTGGACAGGATGACCGTGTCGATGACGATGAACGGCGCGGTGCTGCCCGTGCTGGCGCTGTACATCGTGGCGGCGGAGGAACAGGGCGTACCGCCCGAGAAGCTGGCCGGGACCATCCAGAACGACATCCTCAAGGAGTTCATGGTCCGCAACACCTACATCTATCCGCCGAAGCCGTCGATGCGGATCATCTCCGACATCTTCGCCTTCACCTCCCAGCGGATGCCCCGCTACAACTCGATCTCCATCTCCGGCTACCACATCCAGGAGGCCGGCGCCACGGCCGACCTGGAGCTGGCGTACACGCTCGCGGACGGCGTCGAGTACATCCGGGCGGGCCGGGAGGCGGGCCTGGACGTGGACGCGTTCGCGCCCCGGCTCTCCTTCTTCTGGGCGATCGGCATGAACTTCTTCATGGAGATCGCGAAGCTCAGGGCGGCCCGTCTGCTCTGGGCCAAGCTGGTCGACCAGTTCGAGCCGAAGAACACCAAGTCCCTCTCCCTGCGCACCCATTCGCAGACCTCGGGCTGGTCGCTGACCGCGCAGGACGTCTTCAACAACGTCACGCGTACGGCCGTGGAGGCGATGGCGGCGACCCAGGGCCACACCCAGTCGCTGCACACCAACGCCCTGGACGAGGCCCTGGCCCTGCCGACGGACTTCTCCGCGCGCATCGCCCGCAACACCCAGCTGCTCATCCAGCAGGAGTCGGGCACGACGAGGGTCATCGACCCGTGGGGCGGCAGCGCCTACGTGGAGCGGCTGACGTACGACCTCGCCCGCAAGGCCTGGGCGCACATCCAGGAGGTCGAGGCAGCGGGCGGCATGGCCAAGGCGATCGACGCCGGCATTCCCAAGCTGCGCATCGAGGAGGCCGCGGCCCGCACCCAGGCCCGGATCGACTCCGGCCGGCAGCCGGTGATCGGCGTCAACAAGTACCGCGTGGAGAGCGACGAGGCGATCGAGGTCCTCAAGGTCGACAACTCCTCCGTCCGCGCCCAGCAGATCGAGAAGCTGCGGCGGCTGCGGGCCGAGCGGGACGAGACGGCGTGCCGGGACGCGCTGGACGCGCTGACCCGGGCGGCGGACGGCGACGGCAACCTGCTGGAGCTGGCCGTGCACGCGGCCCGCGCCAAGGCCACCGTCGGTGAGATCTCGGACGCCCTGGAGAAGGTGTACGGCCGGCACGCGAGCCAGATCCGTACGATCTCCGGTGTGTACCGCAACGAAGCAGGCGAGTCCCCGAACGTGGACCGCACCCGCGCCCTGGTCGACGCGTTCGACGAGGCCGAGGGGCGCCGCCCGCGCATCCTGGTCGCCAAGATGGGCCAGGACGGTCACGACCGCGGCCAGAAGGTGATCGCCACCGCCTTCGCCGACCTCGGCTTCGACGTCGATGTCGGCCCGCTGTTCCAGACCCCTCAGGAGGTCGCCCGCCAGGCGGTGGAGGCGGACGTCCACGTGGTCGGCGTGTCCTCGCTGGCGGCCGGCCACCTCACCCTCGTACCGGCGCTGCGCGAGCAGCTCGCCGAGGAGGGCCGGGAGGACATCATGATCGTGGTCGGCGGTGTCATCCCGCCGCAGGACGTGCCGACCCTGCTGGAGATGGGCGCCACGGCCGTGTTCCCGCCCGGGACGGTGATTCCGGACGCGGCCTACGACCTGGTCGAGCGGCTGTCGGCGGAACTCGGGCACGACCTGTGATCGATGTCGACGCCTATGTGAAGGGTGTGCTCGACGGGAAGCGCGCGGTGATCGCCCGCGCCATCACCCTCGTCGAGTCCACTCGTCCACAACACCGGGCGTTGGCACAGGAGTTGCTCACCGAGCTGCTCCCGCACAGCGGCCGGGCGCGGCGGATCGGCGTCAGCGGGGTGCCGGGCGTGGGCAAGTCGACGTTCATCGACGCGTTCGGCACGCTGCTGACGGGCCTGGGGCACCGGGTCGCCGTGCTCGCCGTGGACCCGTCGTCGACGCGAACCGGCGGCTCGATCCTCGGGGACAAGACCCGGATGGAGCGGCTGGCCGTCGACCCGAACGCCTTCGTCCGGCCCTCGCCCAGCGCGGGCACGCTGGGCGGGGTCGCGAAGGCGACCCGGGAGTCGATGGTGGTCATGGAGGCCGCCGGGTACGACGTGGTCCTCGTCGAGACCGTCGGCGTCGGGCAGTCCGAGACCGCGGTCGCCGACATGGTCGACTCCTTCCTGTTGCTCAGCCTGGCCCGCACCGGCGACCAGCTCCAGGGCATCAAGAAGGGCGTCCTGGAACTCGCCGACGTGATCGCCGTCAACAAGGCGGACGGCCCGCACGAGCGCGACGCGCGCTCCGCCGCCCGGGAACTGGCGAGCGCGCTGCGGCTGATGCACGGGAAGGACGCGTTCTGGACTCCCCCGGTGCTGAGTTGCAGCGCGCGGGAGTCGACGGGCCTCGAGCTGGTCTGGGAACGCCTTGAGCAGCACCGGGCGTTGCTGGACTCGACCGGGCGGCTCGCGGACAAGCGCCGTGAGCAGCAGGTGGGCTGGACCTGGTCGATGGTGCGGGACGAACTGCTCGGGCGGCTGCACGCCCACCCTGCCGTGCGCGCGGCCGCCCCCGACCTCGAACAGCAGGTCAGGGACGGCTCGTTGACGGCGACCCTGGCCGCCGAACGCATTCTGCGAGCGTTCGAAGGGCCTTCCGAAGGGTCTCTCGAAAGGCCTTCCGAAGGGCCTCAGGCCAGCTGATCCTGGAGCGCCTCGCGGGCCCGGGCCACCCGGGAGCGGACCGTGCCGACGGGACAGTCGCTGACCTCGGCGGCCTCCGCGTAAGGCAGCCCGACGAGCTGGGTGAGGACGAACGCCTCACGCCGTTCGTCGGGCAGCGCCGCGAGGAGGTCGAGCAGGACGACCCCCTCCTCGAAACCCGGCAGCCCGTACGGCTGGGCGCGCTCGACGGCGAGTTGCCAGTCGAGGACGTCCGCCGGGCGCGGCCGGGCGGCGGCGTACCGGTGGCTGTCCACGACGGCCCGGCGGGCGATCGACAGCAGCCAGGAACGGGCCGAACCGTGTCCCTCGAAGCGGTGCAGGCTGCCCAGCGCGCGCAGGAACGTGTCCTGCGCGAGGTCGTCGACCGCCTGCGGGTCGGCGCAGAGATGGGCGACGTACCGCAGGACGTCGCGGTGCAGGGCCCGTACGAACGCGTCCACGGCGGCGGTGTCGCCGGACCGGGCGGCAAGCGCCCAGGCCGTGATCGACGCGTCGCGTTTCTCGTCCGGCGCAGGACGTGCGGGCAGGACGGAAGTGATCACTCGGTGTCCTTGTGAGAAAGGTGAAGGGGGCGACGGCCCGGTGGCGCTCGCGGTGCTCCAGCGGGCGTACGGCCGCCGTGTTCGTCCGGGGCGCGCAGGGGCGGTCCCGGAACACCAGCTGTCGTCAGATGACAGCCGTCCGCACGGGCGGACCCCGGGAAGTGATCGCGTGGACGAGAAGAAGAAGCCGTGGTGCCCGGTCCGAGCGGCGGCGGTGCGGCCGGGGGCGCGGCCGCTCGGGGGCGGCGGGCAGGGCGAGCAGCAGCCGCAACGGGGCGATGAGCGGTGCGGTGAGCCGGGCGGCCGCGGCCCGGCTGATGCGGAAGGCCGCGCGTTCGCCGTGGCCGAGCCAGAGTCCGCACAGCAGGGCGGCGAGGAGGTGGGCGGCGAGCATGCCGGTGGAGGCGGTGCCGCCGGTGCCGAAGCCTAGGTATTCGGCGGGGCTTATGTGGGCGGGGCCCATGTGCATGGCGGACATGTCACCGGCCATGTCCATGTGCATGGCACCCATGGGGGTGGCGCTGGTGGTCCACACCTGGGCGGCCGAGAAGCCGGAGTGCAGGGCCGTCTGGGCGCCCACCGCGGCGGACGCGACCAGCGGGAGTCCGCGTTCGCGTGCCGACAGGGTCCAGCCGAGGGCGGCGGTGACCGCGGTGCCGGCGGCCAGTGCCCAGGCGGGGACCGGGCTGCCGGACATCAGGACGTGGCCGACGGCGGCGAGCAGCACGCAGACAGCCGCGAACACCGCGGACCGTACTGTGCGTGCGCACCAACCTGCCGTCATGGCGCATCATCCTTGCATCCGGCGTGGTCTCCTTCGGGGAGTGGTACGGGGATCCACAGGTGGCGTGCTCAACTCATAGGTGGGGTGGGGTGGTTCACAGTCGGGTGCGGGTTCGGTGGGGGCTGGTCGCGCCCACGCGGCGGAGCCGCAGATCGATTCAGCCCGGCGCCCCTGGCAGGGCGGCTGCAGCCCAGGGTCCTTCCGGTACCCCCGGGCGGACTTTCGCCGCCGTCACGTCGACCACGATCGTGCGGTCGTCGTCGAGGTCGGACCTGACCCGGCGCAGGTGTCCCGCCCTGTCGATCCAGTAGGTCAGCGGGGATTGATCGAGCTCGGGCGGCGTGCTGGTCGGAGGAGGCGCGGAGAAGACGTCGTACGTTCGGCCGTCGATGCGGTCTTCGCCCAGACGGCGTGGCTTCGACCGGGCGAGCAACCGGGCGTTGTCCGGGTGGTCGGCGGCGAGGCTGAGTGTCAGGCGGAGGGCGGTGTCCAGTGAAGCGGGGCCGTACGTACGGCGGATCCAGGCCGCCGGTCTGACCCGGGCCGCGTCCCGTACCGCCTCCGCCAGCGACGCCGGTTTCGCGAGGGGGCCCGCGCTGCCGTCGATCCTCGGGCGGGCGATGGAGAGTCCGGTGCCGTCCCATGCCAGCAGCCCCCGCTCGGCCGCGTCCCCCGTGTAGAACCAGCCCACCGCCCGGTGCCGGTGCTCGTCGACCACCGCGCGGACCACGGCCGTTCCGCCGGGCAGCGGTGCCCGTACCGTCACCTCGGCCGGGCTGTCCCGGTACGCACGGAACCGGGTGAGGGCCATGCGCCGGGCCTCGTCCGCCGAGAGCGGGCGGGGAGCGTCGCCGCCAACGACGAGGAACGGCAGGGTCCCGCACACTCCCGTCACGACGGCCAGGGCCGCCCAGGTCCAGGGGGATCGCATCGGTGTCCGCATGATCACGTACCTACACGCGGACGGGCCGCGCCCGGTCGACACCGGTGCGCGGCCCGCTCTGCGTCACTCTTGCGGGGTGCGCCGTTTACTCCGTGCCGAGGGACAGCACGGCCGCGCGGATCACGTCCGCGACCTCCTGCGGGTGGGCGAGCATGACCAGGTGCGAGGAGTCGACCTCGACGGTCGTCATTCCGGCGCGCTCGTAGCCGTAGCGCTCGACGTCCGGGTTGATGGTGCGGTCCGCGGACGACACCAGGCCCCAGGACGGCTTGGTCTTCCAGGCGGCGACCGGGGCCGCCTCGGCGAAGGCCGCACCCGCCAGGGGCCGCTGGGAGACGGCCAGCACCTTGGCGAGGTCCGGGTCCACGTCGGCGGCGAAGATCTCGGGGAACCGGTCGGGGTCGACCGTCACGTCGGTGCCGGGCTCGTCGGAGCCCTCGACCGGGAACGGCGTGTACACGAGGGCCGAGGCGAGCTCGGAGTCCGGGAAGCGGCCCTGCAGCTCGCCGAGGCTCTCGCCCTCCTCCAGGGCGTAGCCGGCCAGGTAGACCAGTGCCTGGACGTTCGCCTCGGCACCCGCGACGGTGATGACGGCACCGCCGTAGGAGTGGCCGACCAGGACGACGGGGCCGGGCACGGCCCGGACCACCGAGGCGAGGTAGGCGGCATCACCGGTGAGGCTGCGGTTGGGCACCGCCGGGACGAGCACCTTGAGGCCGTCGGCCTGCAGTTCCGGGACGACCCGGGCGAAGCTGGAGGCGTCCGCGAAGGCGCCGTGCACCAGGACGACGGTGGGCGTGGAGTCGGTCATGGGGATTCCTTGTCGGCGGAGCGGCGCTGCGGGTCAGGCGGTGTGCAGGGCCGTGTGCAGGGTGCGTACGGCCAGCGAGATGGCGGCCTCGGCGGCGTGGGTCCCGCGCAGGGCGTTGAGCATCACGAAGTCGTGGATGATGCCCTGGAAGCGGACGGCGGTGACGGGGACGCCGGCCTCGCGGAGCTTGTTGGCGTAGGCCTCGCCCTCGTCGCGCAGGACGTCGGCCTCGGCGACGACGACCAGGGCCGGGGGCAGGTCCTTGAGCTGCTCGACGGTGGCGCGCAGCGGGCTGGCGGTGATCTGGGCGCGCTCGGCCTCGTCGGTCGTGTACTGGTCCCAGAACCAGAACATGCCGTCGCGGCGCAGGAAGTAGCCCTCGGCGAACTGGTGGTAGGAGTTCGTGTCGAAGCTCGCGTCGGTGACCGGATAGAACAGCACCTGCTGGCGCAGCGGGACACCGCCGCGCTCCTTGGCCATCAGGGTCAGGGCGATCGTCATGTTGCCGCCGACCGAGTCACCGGCCACCGCGATCCGGGTGGCGTCCAGGTCCTTGGTCGCGCCCTGCTCCACGACCCACTGCGCGACGGTCCAGTTCTGCTCGATGGCGACCGGGTAGCGGACCTCGGGCGAGAGGTCGTACTCGGGGAAGACCACGGCCGCCTCGGCGCCGACGGCGAGTTCGCGGACCAGGCGGTCGTGGGTGTGGGCGTTGCCGAAGACCCAGCCGGCGCCGTGGATGTAGATGATCACGGGGAGGGGGCCGGTGGCACCGGCGGGCTTCACGATCCGCGCCCGGACGGTGCCGGTGGGACCGCCCGAGACCGTGATCCACTCCTCGTCGACGGCCGGCTTGGCGATCTCGCCCGACTGCACCTCGTCGACGGCCTTGCGACCGTCCGCCGGGGCCAGGTCGAAGAGGTACGGCGGGTTCGCGGTGGCCTCGACGAAGGCCTGGGCTGCGGGTTCGAGCACCGGCGTGACGGGCGTGAAGGCTTCGGACATGCGAGTCTCCTGGGAATGCGTCGGGCGCACCGGTCGTTCCGGCGCTCCGTGCGTCACGGTAGGAGCCGTGCGGGCCCGCCAGTTGTCCCGGAGCGCACAGTCGGCACCCGGCAGCGCACAGGCGGGTGGGGCGGCCCCAGGTCATCTCTCGTCGAGATGACTGACATCCCGAACCATCGCCGCCGCGGGGGAAGCATCGCGGGCGGCGGAGCGCTGGTGGAGGGTGACAGCCACACCTCCTGTGAAGAAGGTCCCCGTGTCCCAGTCGTCGCCCGAAGTCCGCTCCCCCCGCCGGAAGGCAGCCGCCGAGCCCGCGTACGGGGTGCCGGGCTGGCTGATCGCGCTGTTCGCCGTCGCCTCCGGCATGACGGTGGCCAACCTGTACTACGCCCAGCCGCTGCTGTCCGAGCTGCGCGGTGTCTTCCACATCAGTGAGGCCACCGCGGGCACGTTGATCACGCTCACCCAGGTCGGCTACGTGATCGGCATGATCTTCCTGGTCCCGCTGGGCGACCGGCTGGAGAAGCGGAGCCTGATCACCGCGCTGCTGACGGTGACCACGCTCGCCCTGGTGGCGGCCGGTCTCGCGACCGGGTTCCCCATGCTGCTGGCCGCCTCGCTGATCAGCGGTGCGACGTCGGTGGTGGCGCAGATACTCGTGCCGTTCGCCGCGAGCCTGGCGCCCGACCACGCCCGGGGCCGGGTGGTGGGCCGGGTGATGAGCGGCCTGCTCACCGGCATCCTGCTGTCCCGCACGCTCAGCAGCCTGGTCTCCAGCGTCGCCGGCTGGCGGGTCGTCTACCTCGGCTCGGCCGTGCTGATGGCCCTGCTGGCGGTGGCCCTGCGGGCGGCGCTGCCCCGGCACGCGCCGACCACGTCCGTGCCGTACCACCATGTGCTGCGCTCCACGGTGGCGCTGGTGCGCACCCACCCCGCGCTGCTGCGCCGGGGTCTCTACCAGGCGGCGATGTTCGGCGCGTTCAGTGCCTTCTGGACCACCGTCTCGTACGTGCTGACCGGGCCGCGTTTCCACTACTCCGCCGTCGGTGTCGGCGTCTTCGCCCTGGTCGGGGCAGCCGGTGCGGCCGTCGCCCCGATGGCCGGGCGCTGGGCCGACCAGGGGCTGACCCGGCCGATGACCGGGGCCGCGTTCGGTCTCGCCGCTGTGGCCTTCGCCGCGGCGGGCTTCGGGCAGCACAGCATCGTGCTGATCGCCCTCGCGGCCGTCGCCCTCGACATGGCCGTGCAGACCAGCCTCATCCTCGGCCAGCACACCGTCTACCAGCTGGACCCGCTCGCCCGGGCCCGCCTGAACAGCGCCTTCATCGCCATCTTCTTCATCGGCGGCGCCGTCGGCTCCCAGGTCGGCTCCATCGCCTACCGCACCGACGGCTGGACCGCGGTCAGCCTGTTCGGGGGCGCCCTGCCGGTGCTGGCCCTCCTGTACTGGCTCACCGAACGCCGCCGCGGCGGCGGCGAGGTGCGCACGGCGTAATGGCCGCCAGGGCGACTCATCGACTGACGCCTCCCGCCCCCGGGTCCAGCCGGGGCGGGAGGCGTCAGGCGGTGGGGGCGGCTCTCGGCGGGGGCCGGCACGAGGGCAGTCCCCGCTGGGCCGGCACGAGGGCAGTCCCCGCTGGGCCGGCGCGGCAGCGCAGCGGCAGGGCGATACGGCGGCACGGCGATACGGTCGCACGGCTGTGGCCGTGGGCGTGGTTCCCCGTGGAGTGTCTCCTCGACACTCCCCCGGTCCGGCGCCGGGGAAAGTCGGCGCCTGCCTAGGATGCAGCGGTGATCGCCGCCCGGCCGAGGCGGGTGTTGGGTCGGTGGGAGCGGGCGATGGACCTACGGCAGATGGAAGTCGTCGTCGCGGTGGCGGACGCGGGTGGGTTCACGGCGGCGGCACGGCAGCTGCATGTCGTGCAGTCCGCGGTCTCCGGAGCGGTGCGTGCGCTGGAACGCGAGCTGGGCACCGCGTTGTTCGTCCGGACCACCCACCGGGTCGGGCTCACGCCGGCCGGTGAGGCGTTCGTGCCGGCGGCGCGGCAGGCGTTGCGCGCGGCCGAACTGGCCCGCGAGGCGGTGGACGCGGCGAAGGGCGAGCTGCGCGGTCGCGTGACGGTCGGCACGATGCAGGGGGCCATGGCGAACCTGCCGCGCGCGCTGGCCTCGCTGCGGGCCGAACACCCGCGGGTGGTGGTCCGGTTGCGGCAGGCCGCGGTCATCGACATCCGGCAGGCGCTGCGCGAGGGCACGGTGGATCTGGCGGTGGTGGCGCTGGACCGCCAGCAGCAGCGCGGGCTGGTGACCAAGCTGCTGTCCCACGAGGAGATGGTCCTGGTGGCCTCGCCCCGGCGGAGTCTCACCCTGAGCGGACCGCAGGGCACGGTCGACCTGGCCGACATCGCGGAGCTGCCGCAGGTGGAGTTCACCCCGGGCTGGGCGATCCGCGACGCGGCGGACCGCTCGTTCCGGGCGGCCGGCGTCGAGCGTGCCACGACCTTCGAGGTCAACGACATCGTGGCCGCGTCGGAACTGGTCCGCAACGACCTCGGCGTCTGCATCATGCCGCCGACCATCGCCGGCCGTTTCCCGGACCTGACGACCTACCGGTTCGGCCGGCACGCGCCGAACTGGAAGGTGATGGTGGTACGGCCGCCGGGAGAGCCCCCGGCGGCGGTCGCGGCGCTGTTGCGCCACATCGTCTGACCGCCGCCGGCCCCGTCGCGGCGCTGCCGCGGGTGCGGGTGCGTCAGTAGGTGTCGGAGTCCGGGATCACATGCATCGCGGCCTCCTCCGCCGACGCCCCGGCGCCGTCCAGGCCCCGGTCGGAGGCGAACAGGTCGGAGTCGGTGACCTCGTGCGCGCCCTCGTCCGGTGCGAGCAGCCGTCCGGCGCGGTCGTCGCCGACCTCGTCGTCGAGGAGTTCGCCGTCCGTGTCCCAGGTGTCGCCGAGGTCGTCGCCCTCCGGGACGGCGAGGTCCGGCACCTCCTCGGCGAGCCGCTCGTCCAGGGTCTCCCCGCGCTGTCCCTCGGCCGCGGTGACACCGGTGTGCTCCACGGCCCAGGGCCGCTCCGGCGGCGAGTACCCCTCGTCCAGGGCCTCCTCGCCGGCCCGGTAGTCCAGGGTGTCGGAGGCGTCCAGCAGGCCCGCGTCGTCCTGCACCTCCGAACCGTCCGGCTGGTAGACCTCGTCACCCATCGCCTCGTCGGTCATGCGCGCTCCATCGTCACTCGGGCCATCGGTTCGTTCCGGCCGTCAACCGGAAAGCGTAGGAGGTCGTGGCCGATCGGGCGGTGTGATCGGCGAAGCGGTGCCGGGGAAGGCGGCGGAGGCCGGTCGACGGGTGCCGGAGCGGTGCGACGGGGCGGTGTGGCGGGGCGGTGCGACGGGGCGGTGCGACGGGGTGCGTGGCTCATGGCGCCGGCTCCGGGAGCCGGTGGAGCCGGAGGGCAGGATCCGGCGGGGCCGCCTGCGCCGTCGCGCTCCCTCCGGCCGCCGTCCTGCGCCACTGCGCCGGTGACATGCCGTACGTCTCGCGGAAGGCGCGGCTGAAGTGGGAGGGGCTGGTGAACCCCCAGCGGACGGCCACCGTGGCGATGGACCGGTGGGCGGCGGCGGGCCGGGCGAGTTCCGCGTGGGCCGCCTCCAGCCGGCGGGCGCGCAGCCAGGCGCCCACGGTGGTGCCCTGGCGCTGGAAGAGGCGGTGGAGATAGCGCGGCGAGATGGCGTGCTGGTCGGCGATGTCCTGCGGGGTGAGTCCGGGCTCGCCCAGCCGGGAGCCGAGCGACGCGGTGATCCGCTCCCACAGGGCCGGCTCGGGCTGCCGGCCGCTCTGTTCGAGGGCCACGGTGGCCAGGATCTCGGCCGCGGTTCGGGCGAGTTGTTCGCGCCGGTCCTGCCCGGCCCGGGCGATCTCGTCGACGAGTCCGTCGAGGAGCGGCAGCAGCAGGGCCGCAGCGCCCCCCGCGGTCTCGTCCACCACCGTGGCCGTGAGGGCGGGCAGGTGCCGCTCCTCCAGGCGCAGCAGGGCCCGGGGCACCATGAGGACCTGGGCCCGCTGCGGCGCGGGCAGCACGAGGCGGAACGGGCGCCGGGCATCGTGGAACGCCAGGTCACCGGGGTGCAGTTCGGCGGTGCGGCCGTCCTGGAGCAGCAGTGCGGTGCCCTCCAGCTGGCGGCGGACCAGGATGTGGCCGCGCGGGTCGGCGGCGACCGCGGCGGCGCCGCGCAGGATCGTCCCGGGGCCGAACTCCTCGGTGGCGATCTGCAGGGCGCCGAGGCGTTCGGCGGTCAGGGTGCCGGTCCACGGGCGGTCGGGCGCGACGCTGACCTCGACGTCCACGAAGGTCCGGGACAGGGCGCGCCGCCAGGCGGTGAGGCGGTCGCCGGGCGCCGGCTCCGGGGCGGCACAGGACACGGTCGTCAGCACGGCGGCCCGTCCGCCCGCGTCCGGTCCAGCCACTCCGTCGGTGACAGCCCGAAGGAGCCGCGGAAGGCCTTGCCGAACCCGGCGGATCCGGTGAAGCCCCAGCGCCGGGCGACCTGGCCCAGGTCTACGGGTCCCGGTGGCCGCGCGGCGAGTTCCCTGCGGCAGGCGCGAAGGCGCTGTTCGCGGATCCACCGGCAGACGGTGCTGTCCTCGGTCGCGAACAGCCGGTGCAGATAGCGCACCGAGATGCCGTGGGCACGGGCGATGACGGCCGGCGTCAGTGCCGGGTCCGACAGCTGCCAGCGGATGTACGTCTTGATCCGCAGCAGCAGGACGCCGTCGGCGCCCGGCAGTTCGGCGGGCTCCTCGCCCAGCTGGTCGGCCGCCGTGGCCGCGACCAGGTCGATGACGTTCTCGGCCAGCCGCTCGGCCGTCGGGGTCGCGTACGACTCGGAGGTGTCCGCCAGCCGTTCCAGCAACGGCGCCAGCAGGGCGGGGAGTCCGCCGCTCGGGCGCACGGCCCGCGCGGTGAGCCGCCCCAGGTCGGCCTCCGGGAGCTCCAGCAGCCGGCGTGGGACCGCGAAGATCTTCAGCCGGAAGTGTTCCGGGAAGACGGTGCGGAAGGGGCGGACGGTCTCGAAGAAGCAGATGTCGCCCGTCCCCAGCTCGGTGGTGCGGCCGTCCTGTTCGACCCAGGCCCGGCCGGTGCTCTGGACGGCCACGAAGACCTGCTGCCCGTCGCCGCGGGCGATGAAGCGCGGTGCCCGGTGGACCTCACCGGGATCGCACTCCACCGTGGTGATCTGCAGGCTGCCGAGGCGGTCGGTCCGCATGGTGGCGTCGTACGTACGGCCCTCGGTGGCGATGTCCATCCCCACCAGGGTGTCGAGCACGGCGTCGTGCCAGTAGTCCAGGCTCTCCCTGGGCGGCACCGAACGCGTGGTCAGCACCCGGGCCCGGGCCCGGGGAGCGC
The DNA here is from genome assembly GCF_042959465.1 of Streptomyces sp. NPDC007901. Taxonomy (NCBI): domain Bacteria; kingdom Bacillati; phylum Actinomycetota; class Actinomycetes; order Kitasatosporales; family Streptomycetaceae; genus Streptomyces; species Streptomyces sp. NPDC007901. Next base: position 62,422 of record NZ_JBIBKW010000026.1, read on the forward strand.
CGGGTGCGCGTGTCACGCACCGCGGGATCCGCTCGGTCCCGGTGTCCCGGCCCGGCGCGGTGGCCTGGCCGGCGATCGTGGACCGCTGCGGTGGGTGGACCGTCATTCATGTGCTCCCCGTGGCGTTCTCCCTGGCCGGCACCATTGTCTGGGAGAGGGGGACGGGCCGCTTCTGTCATATGACCGGTCACCCTCCCGGCGGTCGTGCCGGTGGCCGCTGGCAGGATGGGCGGGCAGAGGATCGACGACGAAGGACCGTTCATGCACGCCGGTACCGACCATCCCTCCGCTCCGGGCATCCTGGGCCGGGCCGCGGAGCTGGCCCGCCTCGACCGGCTGCTCGGGGCGGTGGACGGCGGCGGGCCGCAGGTGCTGGTGCTGACCGGGGAGCCGGGCGCCGGCAAGACCACCCTCGTCGAGTGGGCGGCCGAGCAGGGCCGGGCCCGCGGGCTCGGGATCCTGCGGGTGCGCGGCAGCGAGGGCGAGACGGGCCTCGGTCTGTCGGGGGTTCACCAGCTGCTGCATCCGCTGCTGCCCGGCGACGGTCTGCCCGCGGCTCAACGGGAGGCGCTGGACCGCGCCTTCGGGGCCGGGGCGGCACACCACGAACCGCGACTCGACCAGCTGTCCCTGTGCGTGGGCGTACTGGGCCTCGTCACCCAGGCCGCCGCACACGGGCCCCTGCTCCTGCTCGTCGACGACGCCCAGTGGCTGGACCTCGGTTCGGTGGACGTGCTGGCCTTCCTCGCCCGGCGGCTGGAAGGCAGACCGGTGGTGCTGTTGCTGGCCGCCCGCGAGGAGGGCGTACCGGCCCGCTTCGACCGCGACTTCCCCCAGGTGACCGTGGGTCCGCTGACCCGCAGCGCGGCCGGACAGCTGCTGGACGCCCAGCCGGACCCGCCCCGCGGCAAGGCACGCACGGAGATCCTCCAGCAGGCGGCCGGCAATCCCCTCGCCCTGATCGAACTCCCCCGCGCCCTGGCCCGGGGCCTGGCCCCCGGGAGTACCAGAACCCCCGACGGTGCCGGAGCCCCCGGCAGCCCCGAGGCCGCCGCAGGTGCCGTTCTGCCGCTCACGGCGCGTCTGGAGGGACTGTTCGCCGCCGATCTGGCCGGACTGCCCGCGACCACCCGGGAGGCGCTGCTCCTGGTGGCCGCGGCAGGCACGGCGGACCTGTCCGAACTCGTCCGGGCCGCTCCGGCGCTGGACGTCGTGCGGGCGCTGGATCCCGCCGAGCGTGCCGGCCTGGTCCGGGTGGTGGACGGCCGGGTGCTGCCGCGCCACCCGCTGGTCCGCTCGGCCGTCTACCACGCCGCTTCCTTCCTCGAACGCCGGCAGGCCCATCTCTCCCTGGCCGCCGCGCTGGACGGCGAGCCGGACCGCCGGGCCTGGCAACTGGCCGCCGCCGCGACCGGCCAGGACGCCGAGGTCGCGGACGCCCTGGCGGAGAGCGCCGAACGGGCCCGGAGCCGGGGCGGGTACGCGGCCGCCGCGACCGCGCTGGAACGCGCCGCCGAGCTGACCCCGGCGCCGGAGCCGCGCGCCCGGCGGCTGCTGACGGCCGCGCAGTCGGCCATGTTCGCCGGTCATCCGCAGTGGGTCGGCGAGATGAGCGGCCGGGTGGGCGCGCTGACCGACGATCCCCGGCTGCGTGCCGAGGCCTCCCTGCTGGGCGGCTGGGCCCTCGGGGTCACGCTCCGCCACGAGGACGCGCTGGCCCTGCTGCTGGGCGTCGCCGAGACCTGCGCCGGTCCGGCCCCGGAGCTGGCGCTGGGCGCCCTGGGCACCGCGGCGACGTCCGTCTACAACTCCGGTGCGCCTTACCACCGCGCGGAACTCCGCCGGATCGGCGACCTGATCGACGAGGACGGCGACCCCGCGGGCTGCGCCTGGGCCCGGGCGGTCGTCGACCCCCATCACGAACGGCCGTTTCTGCTGGGGCACTTGAAGGAGGGGCTGGCCGCCCTGGAGCGGGAGGAGTCGCTCGGGAACCTCACGGCGCTGGGCGGCACGACCTGGATCCTGGACGAGACCGAGCAGGCCGTACGGATCCTCGGCCGGACCATCGACCTCCTGCGGCGGGCCGGCAGCGCGGGCACCAACGCGACGGTGACCCAGGCGCTCGCCCTGGCGCTGTTCGAGAACGGCTCCTGGACGGCGGCCGAGGAGGCGGCGGACGAGGCGTTCTGGATGGCGACGGAGGCGGGTGCCGACAACGTGACCGTGGGCGCCCGCCTGCTGCGGGCCACGCTGTGCGCGCTCCGGGGCGACCACGCGGCCGCCCGGACCCAGGCGATGGACGCCGTACGCGGTGTGGACCTGCGCAGGTCTCTGAGCCTCCAGGTCCGGCACCGGCACGCCGTGGGCATGGCCGCGTTCGCCGCCGGTGACCACGCCGACGCCTACGAGCAGCTGCGCGCCACCTTCACCCGCGATGTCCGGCCCGCCCCCGTCCACTACCACGCGTCCCTGTACTACCTCGGCGACCTGGCCGCCGCGGCGGTCCGCGCCGGGCGGGTGGACGACGCGCGCACGGTGGTCGACGCCGTGACGCACGGCCTGAACCCCGACCCCTCACCGCGCCTGGCCGCCGTACTCCACCGGGCCACCGCGCTGCTGACCGGCACGAGCACGGACTCGGGCACGGATGACGACGGCGAGACCGGCTTCCGGGCCGCCCTCGACGACCCCGCCACCGACTGCTGGCCCTTCGAGAAGGCCCTCACCCGGCTGGACTTCGGCGAGTGGCTGCGCCGGCGCCGCCGCAGCGCGGAGGCCCGCCCGTACCTCAGCGAGGCGCTGGAGTGCTTCCAGCGCCTCGACGCCCGCCCCTGGGCCGAGCGCACGGCGGCGGAGCTGCGGGCGGCGGGGGCCACGACCGCCGCCGCTCCGGCCGGCGAACTCACCTCCCAGGAACGCCAGATCGCCGAACTGGCCGCCCAGGGTCTGACCAACCGCGACATCGCGGCCCGCCTGCACCTCTCCCCCCGTACCGTCGGCTACCACCTGCACAAGGTCTTCCCGAAGCTCGGCATCCGCGCCCGGGCCCAGCTCCGCGACGCCCTCTCGCGGGACGGGTCGTAATTGCTCGCCGCCACCATCGGCTCGGTCGCGGCGGGCCGGCGGGGTCCGGATGCACGTCGGCCGGACGGGTGACAGACTGAAGCGGAGTCTGTGGGCCTTTGCCCAGGTCAGCCGGGTGCTGCGGCGGTGAGCCCGGCGTCCGCGGAAGGATCGCGCGACACGCGGAGGTGAGCATGCGTGGCGACCGGAGACCCAGCCCTCCCCCGGAACCGGGCGGCGGTGACCTCCTGTGAGTGCGGCCGGCGGGGCTGCCCGTCCGGCGCACGGAGGGCCGGCTGGCCAGACGGTCGTGGTGGTGGGAGGCAGCGCGGGGATCGGTCTGGAGACCGCTCGCCACGTGCGCGCGGCCGGCGGCCAGGTGGTGCTCACGGCTCGCGACGCCGACCGTCTGCGGCAGGTGGCGGAGGAACTGGACCCCGTGAGCACCGCGTCGTTCGACGCCCTGGACACCGAGCGCCTGGAGCGGTTTCTCCACGAGCTGCCGACGCGGGTCGACCATGTGCTGGTCACGGCGGGCAGTCCGTCGTACACCCCGCTCGACGAGCTCGATCTGACCGACGCCGGGCGCGACTTCGGCGGGCGTCTGGCGATGGTGCTGGCGACGGCGCGGGCGAGCCGGGAGAAGGTCAGGGCCGGAGGGACGCTGCTGTTCATCGGCGGCACCGGCGGCCGGCGGCCCGCCCCGGGAATGGCGGTGACGGGCGCGCTCACCGCGGCGCTGCCCGCGCTGGTCGCCAACCTGGCGCTGGAGGTCGCCCCGGTCCGGGTCAACCTCATCGCGGCGGGGTTCGTGGACACCCCGCTGTCGGCCTCGCTCCTCGGCGACCAGCTGGAGGCGCGCCGGGAGCAGCTGAGGAAAACGCTGCCCATCGGGCGGGTGGTCGGTCCGGCTGACGTCGCCGCCCTGGCGCTGCACATCATGGCCAACGGCGCCCTCACCGGCGCCACCTACGACATCGACGGCGGCCAGCAGTTCGTCGCGCGCTGATCCCGCACCGATCCCGCACCGTTTCGATCCGGTCCAGTCCGATCCGGTCCGGTCCGATCCGCGGGCCGACGCTCCTTGGAGACGGGAGACAGAGATGGACATGAAACTCGAGGTAGTCGTGGTGCCGGTGTCCGACGTCGACCGGGCCAAGGACTTCTACACGGCGCTGGGCTGGCGGCTCGACGCCGACGTCGCCCCCGACGACGGCTTCCGGGTGATACAGCTGACCCCGCCGGGTTCACCGGCGTCGGTCATCTTCGGCACGTCCGTCACCGAGCAGGCGGCGGGCTCGGCCCAGGGCCTGCACCTGGTCGTCGACGACATCGAGGCCGCCCACGACGAGCTGGCGAAGCACGGCGCCGAGCCGAGCGAGGTGTTCCACGACGCCGGCGGGATCTTCCACCACGGGGGCACCGACGCCCGGGTGCCCGGACCTGAGCCGCGGCGCGGCAGCTACGGCTCCTTCCTGTCGTTCAGCGACCCGGACGGCAACGGCTGGGTCCTGCAGGAGGTCACCACCCGCCTCCCGGGACGGCTGGATCCCGCCGTCACCGGGTTCACCTCGGCCGAGGACCTGGCGAGCGCCCTCCGGCGGGCGGCGGCGGCGCACGGCGAGCACGAGGCGCGCACCGGCGCGGAGGACCCGGACTGGCCGGACTGGTACGCGCGGTTCATGGTGAGCGAGCAGGCCGGAACGGAACCGCCCTCGTGAGCGGGTCGGAGGCCGGGACCCCGGGCGCGGGTCCGCCGGCGCCCCCGGATCGTACGGCGGTGCTGCTGGTCGACCCGTACAACGACTTCCTCTCCGAGGGCGGCAAGATCTGGCCCGCGGTGAGCCATGTCGCCCGGGAGGTCGGGCTGCTCGACCATCTGCGGGCCGTCGTCGGCGCGGCACGCGAGAGCGGGGTCCGCGTCTTCTTCGTCCCGCACCGCCGCTGGCGGGAGGGCGACTACGGCGGCTGGGACCACCCCAACCCCACCCAGCAGCGCATCCGGCAGGGCCACTTCTTCGCCTTCGGCACCTGGGGCGGCGAGTTCCATCCCGACTTCCGGCCCGCCGGCACCGACGTGGTCGTCAAGGAGCACTGGGCGCAGAGCGGCTTCGCCAACACCGACCTGGACTTCCGGCTCAAGCAGCACGGCATCACGCACCTCGTCGTCATCGGCCTGCTGGCCAACACCTGCATCGAGTCCACCGCCCGCTTCGCCATGGAGCTCGGCTACCACGTCACCCTCGTCCGCGACGCCACCGCCGCCTTCAAGCCCGAGATGATGCACGCGGCCCACGAACTCAACGGGCCCACCTTCGCGCACCGCATCACCTCGACGGAGGACCTGCTGGGGGACCTGAGGAGCGGCACCTAGCGGGCGCCGGCTCCGGCCCTTCGGCGGGCAGGCCATCTGTGCTACTCATGAGATGTGCGGTGCGGGATCTCGGGGCCCGGCCGCATGGACTCGGGAACATCGTCCGGCCGGTGCCGGAGTCAGCGAGCTGCGTGAGCCGCATGGATCCCAAACCCTCCCCTCCTCCCTCTCCCCCGTCTCCCTCCTCCTCGCCGTTCGACATGGTCAGCGGCGCCCTGGCGAACTACCTGCCGAGGAGCGGAGCGGCGGGCGAGGAGCACGCGCGGCGGCCCGCGAGTGCCGGCGGGGAGGGCGAAGGCCGGGAGAGCGACGACGGGGAGGGCGACGGCCGGGAGCAGATCCTCGGGGCGGTCAACCTCGACCGGGAGCTGCGGATCACCCGCTGCAACCTGGACGCGGCTCCGTTCGCGGGGGTGAGTGCCCCTCCGGGGTCCGCCTTCACCGATCTGCTGCCGCCCGGTGACGTACCGACGGTGACCCAGCGGCTGCGGCGGGTTCTCGAGACGCGGGAGGCGCATGTCGCCCGGGTCCAGCGGCTGCGGCGGGACGACGGGACGGAGCTGGTGGTCTCGATGAGCATCCTGCCGGCCGCGCCACCGCAGGAGGGGCTGACGGTCTCCCTGATCGCCATGGCCAAGCGGCTGCACCTGTACGCCTCCGCCACCGCGATCGGGACCTCGCTGGACGTCGGGGAGACCGCGCAGTCCCTGGCCCAGTCGCTGCTGGCCTGGGGGGACGTGGCCGCCGTCGACCTCGACTACGCCGTGTGGACGGGCGAGGCGGTCACCGAACAGGCGCATGAGCGGATCCGGCTGCGGCGGGCGGCGCTGGCACCGGACCGGGCCTGGCCCGAGGGGTATCTGACGCCCGGGGACAACCTTCCCCGGGAGGCGAGCGGGCTGCTGGCCGGCGCGGTCATGCGGGACGACGTGCCGCAGGCCATCGTCATTCCCGACCGCGGGACGATCGAGCGGGCGCTGGAGGATCCGCAGCTGGTGCGTGCCCTGGTGCCGGGCGAGCGGCCGGTGAGCGTCGCCTGCATCCCGCTGGTCGTGGAGGGGCCGAACGGCGCACCGGGGCCGATCGTGCTGGGCGTGACGGAGGTCTGGCGGCGGCCGGAGCACCCCTTCCGCGACGGTGAGCTGCTCGATCTGCAGGAACTGGTGGCGAAGACCGCCCGGCACGTGGACCTGGCCCGCCAGCACCAGCGTGAGCACGCCCAGGTCCTGGCGCTGCAGCGCCGGCTGCTCCCCCGGGCCGGCAGCGACACCATCGAGGTGGCCAGCGTCTACCAGCCCACCACCCCCGACAGCGCGGGCGTCGGCGGTGACTGGGTGAACAGCTTTCCACTGCCGGGGGACCGTACCGCGCTGGTGGTCGGTGATGTCGTGGGGCACGGTCTGGGGGCGGCGGCGGCCATGGGCCAGCTGAGCATGGAGGCCCGTGCGCTGCTGTCGGCGGGGCTGGGCCCCGGGGAGGTGCTGGCGCGGCTGGACGAGACGGTCACCCTGCTCGACGACACGGACGCGGGCCTGGCGGCCGGGTACAGCGCACTGGGCTCGACCTGCTGCATCGCGGTCTACGATCCGGTCGACCACCGGGTGGTGCTCTCCAACGCCGGCCATCTGCCGCCGGTCCTCGTCCGCCCCGACGGGTCCGCCAAGACCATCGCCACGCAACCGCACCCGGCCCTGGGGGCGGAGTTCGTCGTACGGGAGCCGTTCGAGGTGCACCAGTTCGCGGCGCCGCCCGGCTCGCTGCTCGTCCTGTACACCGACGGCCTGGTGGAGGATCCGGCGGCCTCGATCGACGACGGCATCGGACGGCTGACGGACGTGGTGCGCGAGGTGCACCCCTGGGACGACCTGCAGCAGGCCGCGCGTCGCGTGGTCGCGCGGCTCGCCCCGCAGGGCCGGCTGCGCGACGACGTGACCCTGCTGCTGGCCCGGATGGCCGGCCGCCGCGGCCGGGACACCGCCGCCTGGCGGCTGCCCGCCCGCGAGGACACCGCCGCCCGAACCCGGGCCCTGGCCGCTCCCCTGCTGCGGCAGTGGCAGCTCGGCGGCCCGGCCCGGGACAGCGTGCTGCTGGTGCTCAGCGAACTGGTCACCAACGCCGTCCGGTTCGGCACCGGGCCGGTCACGGTACGGCTGGTGAGCGCGGGGGACAGGCTGTCGTGCGAGGTCGGCGACACCGGCAGCGGCCGGCCGCGGCTGCGACGCGGTGAGCTGCTCGACGACGGCGGGCGGGGGCTGCACGTCGTCCACAAGCTGACCACCCGCTGGGGGGTGCGGTGGACCGACACCGGCAAGGCCGTCTGGGCGGAGCTGGAAGTATGACGCCCGCGCGGTGAGCGGAGCGGCGGGCTCCGGCTACAGCCACTCCCCCTCGACGGCCGTGGCGGTCAGCCCGGGCGCTGCCGCGTAGAGCACCGTACGGCTGCCCGACTTCTGGCCGGCGTCGTACGCGCGCCGCAGGATGTCGAGGACGGCGGCACCGCCGCGGTTGCCAGTGGTGTAGCTGTCCCGGCTGTAGTCCAGCAGTCCCTCCGGCCACTCGTCGGGCATGGTCTGTTCCATGTACTCCAGCACCCGCGTGCCACCGGGGTGGGCGAGCAGCAGATCGGGGTGCCAGGACTGCCGGTCGTCCTGGTGGCGCAGGCGCAGCCACTCCCACATCGCGGCGACCGTCTCCTGCACGGCACGCGGTCCGCGGCGGTCCATCACGAAGTGCGTACCGTCGGCCCGGGTCTCCAGCCGGTGCAGGTCGGTGGTGCCGGGCAGGGTGTGGTGCCAGACCGCGTCCAGCCGCAGGACCGATTCCGTCCTGGGGCGCCCGGTGACCACGACGGCGACGGCGGTGTCCGCGAACAGCAGGCGGACGATGAGCGATTCCAGCGTGTCGTCGCCGGGCTGGTAGGTGGTGCTCAGCGCCTCCGATATCACGACCAGCACCGCCCGGTCGGGGTCGGCGGCGACCAGGTCGGCCGCCAGCGCCAGCGACCGGGTGCCCGCGATGCAGGCCCACTGGGTGGCCGGCAGCAGCAGCACGTCGTTGCGCAAGGGAAGGCGGTTGAGCAGGGACAGGTCCAGGCCCGGCAGGGCGGGGGTGGTGGAGTGACTGGTTATCAGACAGTCGACGTCGGCGGCTGTCAGTCCGGCGCTGTCCAGTGCCCCGCGCGCCGCGCGCTCCCCGTACGCCTGCACGGCCGCCCAGGCCGGCGCGGTGCGCTCCTGCACCGTCTGCGGCGCCGGTATCGCCTCCAGTTGGGCGATCACGCGGTTCACCTCCCCGTCGGTGAACCCGCCGCGGAGCAGCGCCTCACGGGCCTGACCGGCGCCAGGAGTTCGCAGGCCGCTCCCGCTGCCGGGCGCGACGGCCGTCTCCAGCGGCAGCATCCACCCGCGCGAGACGATCCCGGTGCTCTCGGCGATGCCGTCGATCCGTGACACCCACGGCGCCCGCGGGTGCCGGCCGCGCACCTCCGCCAGGATCTGGCCGGTCGTCACGGCATTTTCGCCATGTATCACGACGGGAGGAGAGAGGTAGGCACCCATAACACGCAGCTTTCTCGGCAGACCCGTGGATGGCATCCACTGTCTGAAACCTGCCTGATTCAGGCCACCGGGGTCAAGACACCACCATTGCAATCTACTTCACATTCGCCAACTCTCGGGCTCCTCCGACACATGTGCCACACCCGCACACTGACGCACTTTCAGGACAGGCCATTGATACACAAAACCTCCTGAATAGGACTAAATATCCGAAGCCGGAATCGCGAGCGGGCAGGCCGGCTCGTCCACCCGTGGGTGGACCGTGGAATCAACCCGCGGTCAACTCGGGGGCCGACGCCCCACGCGCCCGTTCCCGGCACGCTCGTCGGTATGACGACGACCGACTACCTGATCTCCGCGGCCCTGGTCCTCCTGGTGATCCCGCAGATCCGCGGCACCCGCCAGACCACGCGCAACGCCCTGCTGCCGGTGGTGGCGGTGGCCGCGGCCGCCGCGTACTACCTGAACTCCTTCCCGACGGACGGCCACGACGTGCGGCTGTACGTGGTCACCGTGCTCGCCGGCGCGGTCCTCGGCGCCGCCTGCGGCGCGACGACCCGACTCAGCCTCGGCCCGGACGGCACAGCACTGGCGAAGGCCGGGGCCGTCGCCGCGCTGCTGTGGATCGTGGGCATGGCCGCGCGGGGCGGATTCGAGTTCTGGGCCACCCACAGCGGTGCGACGTCCGTGGCCCGGTTCAGCCGGGACAACCTGATCACCGGGGCCGCCGCCTGGACGGCCGCGCTGCTGCTGATGGCGCTGGCCCAGGTGCTGTGCCGGCTCGCCGTGGTGCGGGTCAGGGCCCGCCGGATCTCCTCCGGCCCCGGGCTCTCCGCCGCCCGGGCCTGACCCCGATGCCGATCCCGCCCTCCGGGGCGGTCGCCGTCGTACCGGTGCACCGGCTCGTCCCTATCCTTCAGACCATGACGGACCTCCCCGACGACGCACCGGCCGCGGTCAGTCCGCGACTGGCCGCGGCGCTGGCCGGTGCCCGGTCGCGCCGCGAGCGCCGGGGCAGACGTCTGCGGCCGGTGCTGTGGGGCATCCTGGTCGCCGTTCTCGTGCAGTCGCTGTTCGCCGACCCTGCCCCCGGCCGGACCGGCGCGCACCTCGCGGTCGCCCTGGTGCTGGCCGGCTGTCTGCTGCCGCTGGCCGCGGTGGCCTCCGGCGTGTGGAAGGTGCCGACGCCGGCCGCCTGCGTCGGGTTCTGCCTGCTGGTCAGCGGGTTCGGGCTGGTCCTCGGAGTCGTCCAGCCCGGCACCATGTCCGTCCTGCCGCCCTCGGTGGCGGTGTTGACGGCCTTCCTGATCCTGTCGAGACGGCGGGCCGTGATGCTGGGCGCCGTCGTGGTCGGAGGACTGGTGGCGGCCGAGGCCGTCACCGGATCGGGCGGCGGTGTGGTCGGTGTGATCAGCCAGGTGCTGTTCTGTGTGGTGCTGGCCCTGATGGCGATCAGCCTGCGGCAGGCGGGAGACAACGAGGAGCGCGCGGAGTTGCTGCTCGCGCAGTTGGAGGACGCCCGGGAGGCGGAGGCCGAGGCCGCCGCGCTCGCGGAGCGCACCCGTATCGCCCAGGACCTGCACGACGTCCTCGCCCAGACCCTGTCCGGGCTGGCCGTGCAGGTGCAGGCCGCGCGGCGGATGGCCCGGCGGGACCGGGCCGGTGACGACCTCAGGGAACTGCTGGACCGGGCGGGGTCGCTCGTCAAGGACGGGCTGGGCGACGCCCGCCGGGCCGTCGGCGCGCTGCGCGGGAGCCGGACGCCCTCGCTGGACCGCCTGGCGGAACTGGTCGAGCGCTACCGGCTGGACCTGGAGCTCGATGTGACGCTGTCCGTCGTCGGCGCCCCGCACACCCTGCCGGACGACGCGGACCTCGCGCTGTACCGGGGCGCGCAGGAAGCACTCACCAACGCCGTCCGGTACGCGCGCGGAGCCCGCGTCACCGTGACCCTCCGCTACGCACCGGGGACGACGGTACTGACCGTGGCGGACCGGCGCACCGGGCCGGCCCCCGCCCCGTCCGCGCTGTTCACGGGCTCCGGCCTGGGCCTGACCGGGATGCGCGAGCGGCTCGGCCGGGCAGGCGGCAGCGCCGACGCGGGGCCGACCCCGGACGGCTGGACGGTACGGATGGAGATCCCGGCATGACGGAGCGGCACCCCGCGCGGGCCGGGCACGGCGAGCGCATCCGGATCCTGGTCGCGGACGACCAGCAGGTCGTCCGCAGCGGGCTCGTCCTGCTGATCGGCATGCTGGACGGCGTCGAGGTGGTGGGCGCCGCACGCGACGGCGCCGAGGCGGTGGAGCTCGCCGAGCGGCTCCGTCCCGACGTGGTGCTGATGGATCTCAACATGCCGGTGCTGGACGGGGTTTCGGCCACCGCGGTGCTGCAGGAGAAGCTGCCGGGCACCGCCGTCCTGGTCCTGACCACCTACGCGGACGACGACTCGGTCTTCCCGGCGCTCCGAGCGGGCGCCCGCGGCTATCTGACGAAGGACGCCGACGACGGCGAGGTGGAGACGGCGATCCGTCAGGTGTACGACGGCCGTACCTGGCTGGATCCGGCGGTCCAGGCCCGTCTGGTCACCGCCCTCCGCCACGACGACGCACCGCCCCCCGCACCGGGGACCCGCCGCGCCGGCGCCCTGCCCGACGGGCTGACCGCACGCGAGGCCGAGGTCCTCGCCCTCATCGCCCAGGGCCTGGGCAACGCGGAGATCTGCCGCCGCCTCGTGGTGAGCCAGGCCACGGTGAAGACCCACATCAACCACATCTTCGCGAAGACCGGCGCCACCGACCGCGCCCAGGCCGTGGGCTACGCCTACCGCAACCACCTGACGACCACCGACACCGCCCCGCCTCTCACACCAGACGCCTGATCTCTCCGCGCACGCGGTAGAAGCCGCCCGAGGAGGAGTGCAGCGCGTCCACCACATAGCGGGCGCCGGGCTGGCGTATCGCACGCGGGAACTGGACGTTCCAGCCCGGCTCGTAGCCCTCGGAGACCACCCGCACGCGCACCCGGCCGCCTTGCTCGAAGCACTCCACGACGACTCCACCGCCCTCCACGACCACTCCGCCGCCCGCCGCGGGGACGGCGCTGACCGTGGCGACGGAGGCAGCGGTGGTCAGCGGTGCGTACGTCGGCAGGGCGGCCGCCAGCTTGATGTCCGCGGCGACCGGGACGGTGCCCGACTGGGCGGCGTTGATCGCGGCCTCGCTCGCGTCGATGCAGGCGAGCGAGCCGTCCGTGGAGACGAGGTAGAGCCGTTCGTCGTGGTACTGCATGGAGAGTGCCGAGCCGCCGCCCGTGCCGAGCTTCCACAGCCGGGTGCCGTCGGCGGTGAAGCAGTAGACGGAGGAGGCGGAGTCCCCCGCGAAGACGTACCGGCCGCCGGGGGACGTGGCACACGAGTACACCGCGGCGTCGCACTCGTAGGAGGCCTCGACGGCCCCCGAGGACTTCGCGAGCCGCTGGACGACCCGGCGCCCCGTCCCGGCGTAGACCGCGTCCTCCTCCTGCCATCCGAAGAGCACGTTGCCGCTGGTCGCGGTGTGCCAGAGCTGGCGGGTGCCGTCGGCCGCGTACGCCGTCACACCGTTGCTGTGCCCGTGGTACACGGCCCGCTCGTCGGCGCGCACCATCCACCCCTGCTCGCCGGACGAGTTGCGCGACCACTGGAGCTCGTCCTCGTGGTCGATGACCGTCAGGCCGCCGTTGCGGTCGGAGACGTTCAGGACGCCCGCGTGGATGTCCAGCCAGAAGATGTCCACCTCGGCCGCGATCTCGTAGGCGGCGAACGGCACCTTCGCCGACAGGTCGTACACCCGGCCGTCGTCGCAGCCCGCGTAGATCCAGAAGTCGTCCGCCACCAGGCATTTCACACCGTCGGGCAGGGAGTAGTGGGCCAGCACCTCGCCATCGTGGCTCAGGTTGTAGACGCTGCCCTGCTGGTTGCCGACCCAGCAGCGGTCCTCGTCCACATGGATGCCGAACGCGGAGGCACCCGTACGGAACCGCCACAGCACCGGGGCGGTCGCCCGCGCCGTGGACGGGGCGGACGTCACCTGACGGCGGGTCACGGGCCGGGCCGCGCGCTGCCCCTGGACGGCGGGCGCGTACCCCTTCCTTACCTTCTCGGCTATCTTCTTCGCCGCCGCTGTCCGTGCCTTCTCGACGGTCGCGAAGGACGAGGTCTGGCGCTGCCCGTCCACACCGATCCGGCCGTACCGCACGGAGACGACGAGCCCCTCCACGGTCACCTCGTAGAACTTGTGGGCACCGCCGCTCTCCTGGGACAGCTCCAGATACGTCGTGCTCCCCGACTGTCGTGCCTGCGCAGCGGACACCGCACACCCCTCCCCAAGGCCTGGCCGGCCGGTGCGGCCGATCTCCAGTGCCGCCAAACTAACGGTCGCCACTGACATCGGGGCCGGACCGCGGTCAGCGCCGCCGCTGCTCGGCGCGCAGCTCGAAGTCGCCGTAGCTGTTGTCGGCGGGGTTGACGGTCACACCGGGGGCGACGATCTCGTCGATGCGGTCGAGGACGTCGGCCGGGAGCGTGATGTCCGCGGCGGGCAGGAACGCCTCCAGCTGCTCCATGGTGCGCGGTCCGATGATCGCCGAGGTGACGCCGGGGTGGTGGACGACGAACGCGACGGCCAGCTCGATCAGGGTGAGGCCGGCCTTCTCCGCCAGGAGCGCGAGCTGTTCGACGGCGTCGAGCTTGCGCTGGTTGGCCGGGCTGGTCAGGTCGAAGCGGGCCGCGGGGCGCGCCGCGGAGGCCGGGCCGGAGGTGTTGTCCCTGCGGTAGCGGCCCGAGAGCCACCCGCCGGCGAGCGGGCTGTAGGTCAGCGTGCCCATGCCGTGGCGACGCACGGTGGGCAGGACGTCCTCCTCGATGCCGCGGACCAGGATCGAGTACGGCGGCTGCTCGGTCACGAACCGCTCGAGGCGCCGCTCCCGGGAGACCCACTGGGCCTCGACGATCTGGGAGCCGGAGTAGGACGAGGAGCCGATGTACCGGACCTTGCCCTGGTGGACGAGATCGGAGAGGGCGCCCAGGGTCTCGTCGACGTCGGTGTCCGGGCTCGGGCGGTGCACCTGGTAGAGGTCGACGTGGTCGGTGCCCAGGCGCCGCAGGGAGTCCTCGACCGCGCGCACGATCCAACGCCGCGAGCCGCCGCGCTGGTTGGGGTCGTCCTGGCTCATCGGCATGAAGAACTTGGTCGCGAGGAACACGTCCTCGCGACGGCCCTTGAGCGCCTTGCCGACGATCTCCTCCGAGACGCCGCCGGAGTAGACGTCGGCGGTGTCGACGAAGTTGATGCCCGCGTCGAGGGCCCGGTGGATGATCCGTACGGAGTCGGCCTCGTCCTCGTTGCCCCAGGGGCCGAACATCATCGCGCCCAGGCAGAGCGGGCTGACCTGGACGCCGGTGCGGCCGAGCGGTCGGTACTGCATGAAGCTGTTCTCCTCGTTCGTGTGGTCGGTCGCCTGTCAGCGGTTCGCCGGTCAGTCGTTACCGGCGGAGGCGACCGTGCCGGTGCTCGCCCAGCTGGCGAGGAGGGCGAGTGCCTCCCGCTCCTTCGAGTCCGGTTCGGGGGTGTAGAAGTTGAGCCGCAGGCCGGGGTCGGACGGCAGGTCCATCGCCTCGTAGGGCAGGGCGAGATCGCCGACCAGCGGATGGTGGAGGTTCTTCACGCCGGAGCGGTGGAACTTCACGTCGTGGCGTGCCCACCGGCGGGCGAAGTCGTCGCTCCTCGTCGTCAGCTCTCCGATCAGGTCGGTCAGCGCCTTGTCGTGGGGCGCCCGGCCCGTCTCGGTCCGCAGGAAGGCCACCGAATCGTCGGCGCCCTTGTCCCAGTCGGCCCAGAAATCCCTGCTCGCGGGGTCCAGGAACATGAAACGAGCGCTGTTGACCGGCCCGCGCTGGGCGAACAGCGGCGAGTCGAAGACAGGTGCGTACAACGCCCGCCCCAGCGCGTTGGCGGCCAGCAGGTCGAAGCGGGCGTTGCGTACGTACGCCGGCACGTCGGTCATGGAGTCGAGCAGCCGCAGGATCGTGGGCCGCACCCGGGACGCGGTCACCGCGGACCGGCGGCCCGACGGGGTCGCCGCCCGGGCCAGGTCGTAGAGGTGGGTGCGTTCGGCCTCGTCGAGCCGCAGCGCGTGCGCGAGGGCTTCGAGCACCGAGTCGGAGGCGCCGCTGAGGTTCCCGCGCTCCAGCCGGATGTAGTAGTCCACGCTCATGCCCGCCAGCAGGGCGACCTCTTCCCGGCGCAGACCCGCGACCCGGCGGTTGCCGCCGCCGTGGACCGGCAGCCCGGCCTGCTCCGGGGTGATGCGCGCCCGCCGGGTGCTCAGGAACTCGCGCACCTCGGCGGCCAGGTTCTTCTTGTCGCTGTCGGGCACGGGGGGCTCCTCCTGATCGGACGGTGTGGATCTGCACCGGCCACTTCACGGTAGGTCCGTCGGCGAGCGCCTGCGAGGCACTGCCGTTACCTGGAAGAGCAGTGACTCCCACCTGTGTGCCTGGGCGCGGTTCTCTGGAGAAGGCCGAGGACCGCGTGTCCGGAACCGGCCCGAACACGACACCGAACCGAAGGAACACCGTGCGCGCAGCACTCATGTACGAAGCCGGCGACGTCCGCGTCGGGCAGGTCGCCGATCCGTCGCTCAAGGAGGCCACCGACGCGGTGGTACGCGTCACCACGGCCTGCGTGTGCGGCAGCGACCTGCATCCCTACCGGTCCATGCCCGGCTCCGACGGCCCCGTTCGCATGGGCCACGAGTTCATGGGCGTGGTCGAGGAGACCGGCGGCGACGTCCGGACGGTGAAGAAGGGGGACCTCGTCGTCGCTCCGTTCGCCTACTCGGACGGCACCTGCGCCTCCTGCCGGGCCGGGCTGCAGACCTCCTGCGAGCACGGCGGATTCTGGGCCAGGGACGGCGTCGACGGCGGTCAGGGCGAGGCGGTCCGCGTGCCGCTGGCCGACGGCACCCTGGTCCGGCTGCCGGTGGGCGCCGACGACGCGCTCATCCCGTCCCTCCTCACCCTGTCCGACGTGCTCGGCACCGGCCATCACGCCGCCGTCCGCGGCGGAGTGCGGCCCGGCAGCACCGTCACGGTGATCGGGGACGGCGCCGTCGGCCTGCTCGCCGTGCTCGCCGCCAAGCGGCTGGGCGCCGAGCAGATCGTCCTCATGGGCCGGCACCGGGTCCGTACCGACCTCGGCCGGGCGTTCGGCGCGACCGACGTGGTCGCCGAGCGCGGCGGCGAAGGCATCGAGAAGGTCCGCGAGCTCACCGGCGGCGGCAGCCCGGTCGTCCTCGAAGCGGTCGGCCACCGGCCCGCGTACGAGCAGGCGTACGGCGTGGTCAGCCCCGGCGGCACCATCAGCCGCGTGGGCGTGCCCCAGTACGAGGAGGCCCCGGTCGGCTTCGGCAGCCTCTTCGGTCCCAACATCACCCTGACCGGAGGCCCCGCCCCGGCCCGTGCCTACATCGACGAGCTGCTCCCCGACATCCTGGAGGGCCGTATCGAGCCGGGCCGGGTCTTCGACCGCGCCGTCGGTCTCGACGAGGTCGCCGAGGGCTACCGGGCCATGGACGCGCGCGAGGCCCTCAAGGTGCTGGTACGACCGTGAACGGGCAGCGTGTGATCAGCGCGGTGGACGCCCCTGTGCGGCCTGCAGACCGACGACGCCGACGACAGGGCCGGTGACACGATGAGCACCACCGCGCAGGGCGCGCCGGCGGCCGTGACAGAGCGGCCGGACGGGGCGCCGGTCCACACGACAGTGATCCTCGCGATCATCTGCGTCAGCTACTTCATGGTCATCCTCGACAACTCGATCGTCTTCACCGGGCTGCCGCGGATCCGCTCCGACATGGGGTTCTCCGAGACCGGCCTGTCCTGGATCACCAACGCCTACGTCCTGCTCTTCGGCGGACTGCTGCTGTTGGGAGCCCGGGCCGGTGACCTGTTCGGACACCGCAGGGTGTTCCTGTTCTCGCTGGTCGTCTTCTCGCTGGCCTCACTCCTGGTGGGCGCCGCGCAGACCCCGTGGTGGCTGACCGGCGCCCGGGCGCTCCAGGGCGTCGGTGCCGCTGTCCTGGCCCCCTCCGCCCTGTCCCTGCTCACGCGCAGCTTCGCCGAGGGCAGGGCCCGTGACCGCGCGATGGCCGCCTACAGCGCCGTCGCCGGTCTCGGCGCCTCTCTCGGCCTGGTCCTCGGCGGGCTGGTCGCCGACCTCGTGTCCTGGCGGGCCGGGTTCTTCCTCAACGTCCCGATCGGCATCCTGATGATGGCGCCGGCGAGGCGGTTCCTGCCCGAGACCGAGCGTCGGCGAGGCCGCTTCGACATCGCCGGGGCGCTGCTGGCGACGCTGGGCTCGACCGCGCTGGTCCTCGGCATCGTGGACGCCGCCGACTTCGGCTGGACCGCTCCCGCCACCCTGGTGCCACTGGTGGCCGGCGTGGTGATGCTGGGTTCGTTCGTCGGGGTGGAGCGGCGGGCCGCGCAGCCGATCGTGCCGCTGCGGCTGTTCGCGAGCCGGCAGCGCGGCGGCGCGTACGTCACCCGGATGCTCTACATGGGCGCGATGATGGGCTTCTTTTTCTTCACCGCGCAGTTCGTGCAGAACGTCTACCACTGGACACCGCTGCAGGCCGGGCTCGCCTTCCTGCCGATGACGCTGGTCAACTTCGTCCTCGCCGTCCAGGTGCCGCGGCTGCTGGAGAAGGCCGGCCGGCCGGTGGTGCTCCTGACCGGAGTCGTCCTCACCGCGGCGGGCATGGCCTGGCTCAGCCGCCTCGGCCTGCACACCCCCTACCTGACGGGCGTGGCGCTGCCCATGGTGCTCGTCGGCGCCGGCCAGGGCCTGACCCTGGCCCCGCTGACCTCCAGCGGCGTCGGCGGCATCGCCCCGCAGGACGCCGGGGCCGGCTCGGGCCTGGTCAACACCGTGCACCAGATCGGCAGCGCGCTGAGCCTGAGCATCCTGACCGCCGTCGCCGCCGCCGTCTCCACCGGCCACACGGCCGCCGACATCGCGGCCCGTTCGGGAACGGCCCTGACCGGCTCCGCCGTGCTGCTCGCACTGGCGGCCCTGACCGTCCTCGTCCTCATCGTGCCCGTACGGGCCACCCGCCACGAAAGGTCCCTGTGATGCAGACCCTCACCCTCAACAACGGCGTCGAGATGCCCGCCCTCGGGCTCGGCGTCTTCCAGACCCCGCCCGACGAGACCACGGCCGCCGTCAGGTCCGCGCTCGACCTCGGCTACCGGCACATCGACACCGCCGCCGCCTACGGCAACGAACGCGAGGTGGGCCGGGCCGTCCGCGACTCCGGGGTGCCCCGGGACGAGATCTTCCTCGAGACCAAGATCTGGATCAGCGACTACGGCTACGACGAGACCCTGCACGGCTTCGACAAGAGTGCCGCCAAGCTCGGTGTCGACCGGATCGACCTGCTGATCCTGCACCAGGCCCTGCCGTCCGACTTCGACCGGACGCTCGCCGCCTACCGCGCCCTGGAGAAGCTCCTGGCCGACGGCAGGGTCCGCGCCATCGGCGTCAGCAACTTCATGGTCGATCACCTGACCGCGCTGCTCGACGACGCCTCCGTCGTCCCCGCGGTCAACCAGCTGGAGATCCACCCCTACTTCCAGCAGCGCGCCGTACTCGACTTCGACGACCGGCACGGCATCCTCAACCAGGCCTGGTCCCCCATCGGCGGGATCACCTTCTACCCGGGCTACGGCGAGGACCGCAGGAGCGTACTCCAGGACCCCGCCGTCACCCGCATCGCAAAGACGCACGGCAAGAGCCCCGCCCAGGTGCTGCTGCGCTGGGGCGTCCAGCAGGGCCGCTCGGTCATCCCCAAGTCGACCAGGCCCGCACGCATCGCCGAGAACATCGACGTCTTCGACTTCGAGCTCACCGCCGAGGAGCTCACCGCCCTCGACGGGCTGGAGACCGGCCGCCGCGGCGGCCCCGAGCCCGAGAACGTCACCCTCGCGACCTACGGCCGCACCGTCCCCGAAGCCTGACCCGGCCGACCGCCGTCCAGAACAACCGATCCCCCGGAAAGACCCACCGTGCCCACCACCGTCAAGGCGTTCGGCGCCCACGGCATCCGTCAGCCCCTCGTCCCCCTCACCATCGAGCGCCGCGACGTCGGCCCGCACGACGTCAGGCTCGACAACACCGCCTACGCACGCATCCTCGCCTCCGACGTCCGCTACCGGTTCGTGGTCGACGGTGCGACCCTCGCCGAGCCGGAGGAGAAACCATGACGCACTGGAACGACGCCGACCTGGCGAAGGTCGGCGCGGCGGAAGAACCGGACCTGGAGTCCGAACGCGCCGACGGCACCGACGGCACCCTGCGCGCCCCCGTGACCATGTGGGTCGTCCGCTCCGGCGACCACCTCTACGTCCGCTCGGTCAAGGGCACCGCCGGCCCCTGGTACCGGGGCATCCGGTCCCGTGACCAAGGCCGCGTCACCGCCGGCGGCGTATGCCAGGACGTGACCTTCCACCCGGCCGACCCCGACGAGTACGCGGCCGTGGACGCCGCCTCGAACCCCGCTGACTCCCCCTGCCCGGCGGCGGCCGGTAGTGCGCAGGCACCGGATCACGTGAGTGACCGGTCCCATCGCACCAGGGGAAGACGGCCGTTGGGCACGATGCCCGCCGGGACGCCGGAGGGAAGGGTGGGAGGCGTGTGCGTCTCGCGCGTTCCCCTTCCCTGCCGGTGTCTGGAGTGATCAGCAGGTGGCGACATTTCTCGTCGGACGGCTGTGGCTCGACGGCCACCGGGCCTGTCGGCCGCCCCGTATCCTGAACCGCGTGCTGCCGAATGGCGAGGGTGAGGCACTGGGACGCGGGCGTGTCCCGGCCCCCGCGACCGAGCCGGATGCGGCGGTGCGACGGCTCCCCGTCGGCCGGGACTGAGCCGGCCATGACGCACATAGGTGGCGGTGGCCCCGCGCGTACGCGGCAACATGGTGGCGGGAAGCGGCGGTCACGGCGACGGCGTTCGCCCTCTGTCTGCTCGGGGGTGTGGTGCAGGTCGACGACACGTTGGCGCCGCCGCCCGCCGCCTATGTCGTCGCCGTGGTGTCCTGTGCGCTGCTGCCGGTGCGGCACCGGGCGCCCCTGGCCGCCCTGGCGGCCACGACCGCGGTCGGCGTGCTGGTGCCGTCCCTGGGCCTGCTGCTCACCCCGCTCATCGTGGCCCCCGCGGTGATCACCGCCTACTCCTACGCGCTCGCCGCACGCTCCGAACGGCGCGCGGCGAGCGGGGTGTTGCTCACCTCCGCGGCGCTGGCCGCCTGCATCCCGCTGTTCGGGGACTTCTCGTGGAAGGACGCGAGCAGGATGGGGTGGTGGCGGTGTTCCCCCTGGCCGCGGGCGTGCTCGGGTACTCGGTGCGGAACCGACGGGCCTACCTGACGGCCGTGGAGGAGCGGGCCCGGCGGGCCGAGCAGAGCCGGGAGAGCGAGGCGCGCCGGAGAGTGGCCGAGGAACGCGTGCGCATAGCCCGTGAACCGCACGACCTGGTGGCCCATCAGATCACCCTGGCCAACGCGCAGGCCGTGGTCGCCGCCCACCTCTTCGACACTCTTCGACACCCGAGCAACAGCACCGCCAGGTTCGGCGCCAGGGCCGCCGCCACACCACCGGCCGAGACCACCGCCATCAGCCGGACCAGTACCCGCTTTCCGCCGTAGCGGTCGCCTGCTGAAGGCGCTGCGGGATGCCCGGCGCAGCGCTCCCGCCACCGGGCCGCCCCGGAAGCGTGCGGACGAAACCCGCGCGCGATTCGTAGGGGTCGGCCCGGTGGGCCGGTGATGAGGCTGGACATCAGGAACGACTCGTCGCCGAGTTTCACCTCGTGCGCATCGGCGTCCGCCCCCCGGACGCCTGCCGGGGTGTGGCTCAGGCGTCGATGATGACGGGGATGATGAGGGGCTTGCGGCGGTGGGTGCGGAACGCCCAGTTCGCGACGGCGCGGGCGAGGAGTTGTTCGAGTTGGCGCGCGTCCCCGACGCCTTCCTCGGCCGCGGTGGCCAGGGTCTTCTCGATGACGGGGATGACCGGCTCGAAGGTGGCGTCGTCGTGGACGAAGCCCCGGGCCAGGAAGTCGGGGGCCTCGGCGAGGGCGCCGGTGTCGGCGTCGACGATCGCCACCACCGTGACCACGCCTTCGGCGGCGAGGGTGAGGCGGTCCTTGAGGGACGCTTCGGTGGCGCCGCCGACTTCCATGCCGTCCACGTAGACGTTGCCGGCGGGGACCTTGCCGGTGATGGAGGCGCGCCCGTCGACGAGGTCGACGACGACGCCGTCCTCGGCGATGACGACCCGGTCGGGGTCGACGCCGGTACGGATGGCGAGGTCGGCGTTGGCCCGCAGGTGGCGCCATTCGCCGTGCACGGGCATGACGTTGCGGGGTTTGACGATGTTGTAGCAGTAGACGAGTTCGCCGGCGCTGGCGTGTCCGGAGACGTGCACCTTGGCGTTGCCCTTGTGGACGACGTGGGCGCCCCACCGGGTGAGTCCGTTGATCACCCGGTAGATGGCGTTCTCGTTGCCGGGGATGAGGGAGCTGGCGAGCAGGACGGTGTCGCCCTTGCCGATGCGGATGATGTGGTCGCGGTTGGCCATCCGTGACAGCGCGGCCATGGGTTCGCCCTGGGAGCCGGTGCACACCAGCGTGATCTTGTGGTCCGGGAGCTTCTCCAGCTCCTTCGTGCTCACGACCAGACCGGAGGGGACCTTCAGATAGCCCAGGTCACGGGCGATGCCCATGTTGCGGACCATCGACCGGCCGACGAAGGCGACCTTGCGGCCGTGCTGGTGGGCGGCGTCCAGGACCTGCTGGATGCGGTGCACGTGGCTGGCGAAGCTGGAGACGATGACCCGGCGCGGCGCGGTGCGCATCACCTGCACGATCGCCGGGTTCAGCTCCCGCTCGGAGGTGGTGAAGCCGGGTACTTCGGCGTTGGTGGAGTCGGTGAGGAACAGGTCCACGCCCTCCTCGCCGAGGCGGGCGAAGGCGCGCAGATCGGTGATGCGGTCGTCGAGAGGGAACTGGTCCATCTTGAAGTCGCCGGTGTGCAGCACCATCCCGGCCCGGGTGCGGATCGCGACCGCGAGGCTGTCGGGGATGGAGTGGTTGACCGCCACGAACTCGCAGTCGAAGGGCCCGAAGCCGCGCCGGTCGCTCTCCCGCACCCGCACCGTGCGCGGCCGGATGCCGTGTTCCTTGAGCTTGGCCTCCAGGAACGCCAGCGTCAGCTTGGAGCCGACGACGGGAATGTCGGACCGCTCCCGCAGCAGGTACGGCACGCCGCCGATGTGGTCCTCGTGGCCGTGGGTGAGGACCACGGCCACGATGTCGTCCAGCCGGTCCCGGATCGAGGTGAAGTCCGGCAGGATCACGTCCACGCCGGGCTGGGTCTCCTCGGGGAACAGCACGCCGCAGTCGACGATGAGCAGCTTGCCCGCGTGCTCGAAGACGGTCATGTTGCGGCCGATCTCACCCAGGCCGCCCAGGGCGATGACCCGCAGCCCTCCTTCGGGAAGGGGCGGTGCGGCTTTCAACTCGGGGTGCGGATGACTCATACCCTGACGGTACCCGGAGAGCGGGACAGGGTGATCCATTACCTGTGCGATCTCTTCCTCCCGACAGGGTCGGGGCACCACAGCGGGTGTCCGGGGACGATCCGATGACGCCGGCGGCCGGACAGGGAGGGGGCAAGGCGGTACCGCTTTCGGTGGGTCAGCCGTGCGGCCGGTGGTGCCGGCGAAGATCTCGTGCCCCTTGTCGTGGTGGCCGGCCTCCGCGGCCTCCTGGTGCGCCTCGCCGCTGGGCCACTCGGTGTACAGCAGTGCCCGAGTGCCGTCGGCGCTGTGCCGGAAGTGCGCCCGATCTTGCCCCGGGTGCCCGCCGTCCCTCGGCTGGGCGGCGATCACGGCGTCCGTGGAGGCGCGCTGCCACTCGACTCCATGACGTCCAAGGCCGCGGTGACCGGGCAGCCGGGCGTGTGAGTCTCGTCGGCTACGGCGAGACCGAGGTACCGGCGGCATCGAGACGGCCCCGCGAGGGCGGCTGCCAGGCCGCCGCCCCGCAGGTACGGGTCGTAGGCGGCGTCACCGGCCCCCTGTGCGCAGGTCAGCACAGTGTCACCGTCGGTGCTCAGGAACCAGGACAGTGCGGCGAGTCCGTGCGCCCACGGGCCGCAGCCGTGCCATGACGAACCCGTCCTCACGGCAAGGACCAGCTGACCGACGCCTCCCACCACCACCGTCCGAGTCGTGCCCGGATTCGTTCGATCAATGGTCACTGCTCGAACGTCCCGAAATATTCGGATGCCTGTGTGTGCCGGCTCGGCCGGGTCAGACACTCGTCCATGCCTCGATGAAGGCGTCACGTCCGGCCGCATCGGCCGACTTGCGGTCCGCGTGAAGGACGCGCCAGGCGGGGAGTTCCAGGTCCCGGAGCCAAAGTTCGCCGATGACCTGTGTTTTGAGATCAAGGAGGTGGTCGGACTCGGCGAGCGCCTGGCCGATCACCTCTGCGGCCGCAACGCGCTGGGGAGGCGTCATCTCGTCTACGGCCGAGAGGATCTGTCCGGCCAGACCGGTTCCCTCTCCGGCCAGCGAACGCAGCACCAGGTCCTTGATATTGGTCGGCAGCAGGTAGGCGGTGCCCGAGGATCTCCACAGGTTCGACCAGAAGCGTTCTCCTGCGTCGGTGGGGGCGGGGAGCGCAGCCGGCAGTCCGAGGAGATGCGCGGTGGCCGCGTAGCCATCGGAGTGGGCCGCCGCGAGGACCGCTATGCCGGCGACACGCTCCACGTCGAAACGGCCGGTTTCGAACTGTGAGGGCGCGCTCGGGAACCTTGGTCCTTCCCATGGCCAGGCGGCTTACACGGCTTCCGCAGGCCCAGTTGGTGGCGAGACCGACCTCGAGGGACGCTGTCACGGGCAGGCTCTTGGCATGATCGGATGGTTGCCGATGATGCCCAGAAGGACGAGACAGGACGGGAAGTCGTGTCTGGGGAGGCCGTAGCCGGTCTCCCCGGCGGATCACATCATGGCAAGCCGGGGAGGAGTTTCACCCGGTTGCCGGCCTGGTCGAGCGGGCGGCCGATCTGGTCGAGCCGGTCAAGCCGGAACTGCGCGGCTGGCTCCATGCCGCGACGGTCCCTGCCTCGGTGAGCGCCGGCCAGCCGCCTCACCCGTTGTGGCGGCGCCGCGACCGGGGCCGGAGGTGGGCGACATGCCGGTGGAGCCGTTCGGACACGAGCACCATCTCCGCGCGCCGCAGCCCGGCCACGCACGGGTGTGACAGCTCGCCGATACCGGCGGGCCCGCTCACCTCAGGCTGCGGCCGATGGGCTGGACGATCCGCCGGTGCGCCGGTATTCGGCGTTGATGCGCTGGGCTTCTTCGAGCTGGTCTTCCAGGATGATGATCCGGCATGCGGCCTCGATCGGGGTGCCCTGGTCGACGAGTTCACGCGCGCGGGCCGCGATGCGCAGTTGGTAGCGGGAGTAGCGGCGGTGTCCGCCCTCGGAGCGCAGTGGTGTGATCAGTCGCGCTTCGCCGATGGCGCGGAGAAAGCCGGGAGTGGTACCGAGCAACTCGGCAGCCCGGCCCATCGTGTAGGCGGGGTAGTCGTCGTCGTCGAGACGGCTCAGCGACTCGTCTGCTGTCATCTCACCTCTCTGTGGAACGCGTGGAGGGGCCTTGGTGCCGTTTGGCACCAAGGCCCCGAAGGAACTGCAACACCATCTGCCGGCCCTAGTGCTGCGCCGGCCTTCTGTTTCCGCCCAGCAAACAGGGACTGCGTACTGCTGGTACTGCAACCGCGTCCACTGCGGTCCTTCTCACGGCGGCCCCTCGTCACTTCGGGCCACCCGGTCCGGTCGTCAGTCCCGTCGCCGTCATACAACAACCTGGCTTCGAAACTCCACCACCGCACCGTCATACGTGGACTGCTGCCCGGCAGTTCGTGTCTGCCGAGCCTTGCTCGATCTCGGCTACGAAAGAAACCGTAATCACGAAGACATCGAATGTCTACTCCAGCCGGGACAGATTTGCTGCGGTTCGACGACTAGGTCTCCCGCTGAGCCGGTCTGCGAATACTGGGGGCCGTCCGCAGCGCAGGTCCGACGCACGGATGAGACCCCAGAGCCGCACGCGGAGCTTCCCATGGCGGCGTCGACCGGCGCGGCGCGTCGACCGCGACTCTCAGCCCCCTTCGGCGAGCGCGGTGGCTCGGGTGGGTTGGCGGGCGGGGTACAGGGTCGGGTAGGCAAGGGCCGGGCATGAACGATCCGCAGACGTGGGTGACCCTGATGAACGCGATGTCCGTCAACGCCACAGCTGCCCCGTTCCACGCGGCCGTTGCCGACGCACGCGCTACCGCACAAGCGTTCATCGAAGACCTGCGGCAGCCGAACGGCAGCCGACCAATGCCTCGAAACACGCCCCTGGCTCGCAGCCGCCGCACATGTGCAACCCCTGACCTGTAGTGCGGCACCAGGGGAGCCGTATGCGCCCGTCTCGCCCGGTTGCGCCATCGTCCGAGCCGCCCGGGCGGGCCGGTGCATAGAATCCGATCCCATGTCGAAACCTGACGAGCTGCTCGTTGCAATAGCCGCCCTGGTGGAATCCGGGCAGAGCAATCAGATGACCCTGACCGTGGTCACCAGTGGTGCTGTCATCACCGGTCGGCTGGCTCCGGGAGCCATGTGGAGACAGAGGGTGTCTGAGGTGCTGACGGACTCCGCCGACCTGGGCGAGTTCTCCGCCGTCTTCGACACCCCCGCGCGGAAGGACGGACCGCCCACGCATCTGCATTTCCACGTCGCCCGGATCCTGCAAGGTACGGTGGGGATCCCGGAGACAGGCGGGATGTACCGCGTCGCGATCGAGGACGTCAGTGCCTGGACCGTGGGCGACTTCAGCTACTCCGACCACTGACCCACGGCACACAGTGAGGCCCCACCGGCGGCCTCAGGGGCCCGGGAAGCTGGACCGTGAGCAGGAGGAATATCTTCGGCTCGTGGATCTTGGAATAGGGAGCACGGAAGCCTGCCGGATCATCGGCATCAACGCCGCACCAGCAAGCGTTGGTTCTAGGGCCGGCAGGCATCCAGGCGGTACAAGGCAGCCCCGCCCATCGTGGACACGGGGCTGCCCTGGCAAGCGCCCGAACCCCCGGCTCGACCTGAGGAACCCGTCGGCCCGTCGCGCCACCTCCCCGAGGCCGACCGCATCCACATCGCTGACCGGCTCCGGGAGAAGGCGTCCGTCGGGGCCAACGCGGCCGAGCCTGGCCGCAGTCCCTGCACCGTAAGCCGGGAGATCCGCCGCAACCGCACACTCATGCCCAACGGCGGCCGACTCTTCGGACAAGTCACTTCCCGGACCCGCCGAAACCGAGCCTACGCCACCGCACCAGACACCTTGACAGACACAGAGGCACCCAAGGGCACCGACCTGTCCCGCCACACCCGCGAGGACCTGGACGCCGTCGCCACCGGACTCAACAGCCGCCCACGCAAAACGCTCGACTGGGAGACCCCAGCCGAGCGTCTGTCCAAACTGCTCGCGGCTTGGCCAACTCACCGCGGTGTTGCTGCGCCCCCTGGAATTCGCCCACGCCGGTGGGGGCTCCCTGCCCTGTTCGGCTCACACCTGTCCGTAAGTCAGGCGGACAGGTGGAGTGCCGAGCGTTGCCGAAGCCGGCCCGTACGGGCCGGCCAGGGGCGCAGATGCGGCGGTAGGGCGGGGGTGGCAGGTGAAGCCGAGTTGGGTCATGGCCCTGAGGACTTCGCCGGTACTGAAATCGCGCCGGTCCTGGCGGGTGACGACCTGGCCGACCTGCTTGGCGGGGTAGTGGCGTCGTCCGATGATGACGAACTCACCGGTGACCTGCTCAGGTGTGACGCCCTTCATCGATTCCACCACGCCGCTCTTGGTCAGGTCGAACGGGAAGCGAGCGATGACACAGCGCATGATGCCTCCAGGGAGAAGAGAAGACGGGGCCGGGTAGGGGTGAGGGCGGTTCAGCGGGAGAGGGCGACGACGCCCAGAGCGTTGCCGCGTCCGTCGACCACGGGCGGGGCCCCGAACCGGCGGCAGCGCATCGCACGCTCGGCTTCGGCCCTTGTGGCCAGCGGCGAGACGAAGGGCCCGAAGACGTCGGCGATGTCACGCAGGCGGATCCGGTCCGTGTATCCGGAACCGTCACGAACGGCCGTGAGCCGGTCCCGGGTGACCAGGCCGGTGCACATACCGTCCTCGTCGCAGACGACCAGATGACCTGTACGGGCGGCGGCCATCACGGACAGGGCCACCTCCACGGTCATGTCCTCCCAGACCTGCGGTCCGGCCGCGTCCATGGTGTCGGCCTCCGTGCCGTGCGCGGGGTGGGCGCTCGCCGGGCGGAACTGCGTCTGGTCCAGCGTCAAAGGGTGCCTCCTGCGGAGTTGGGCGGGCTTCCTGACACGAAGGTTCTATGCCGCCGCACCGGCGGTGGACTGCCGTACGGGCGCGCGGCGGCCCGCCGAGACGGGGCGGCGCCGGCCGCGTGAGGTGGCGCCGCGCTTCTTGGGGCGTTCGACCACCGGTGCGGTGATGACGACCGGGATGCCGGAGGGGGCCTGGGCGCCGGTGATGCGGTGCAGGGCCTCTTCGCCGACGCGGACCTGGGTGGTCTGCGGGACGATGCCGGCCGCTGCCATGAGGCGGGTCATGCTGCGGCGCTGGTTGGGGGTGACCAGGGTGACGACGCTGCCGGACTCTCCTGCGCGGGCGGTACGGCCGCCGCGATGGAGGTAGTCCTTGTGGTCGGTCGGCGGGTCGACATTGACGACGAGGTCGAGGTTGTCGACGTGGATGCCGCGCGCCGCGACGTTGGTCGCCACCAGCACGTTGACGTGTCCGGTCTTGAACTGTGCCAGCGTGCGGGTGCGCTGTGGCTGTGACTTCCCGCCGTGCAGGGCGGCGGCCCGTACCCCGCTGTTCAGGAGGTGCTCGGTGAGGCCGTCGACGGCGTGCTTGGTGTCGAGGAACATGATCACGCGGCCGTCGCGTGCGGCGATCTGGGTGGTTGCCGTGTGCTTGTCGGCGCCGTGAACGTGGAGCACGTGGTGCTCCATCGTCGTGACCGCGTCGGCCGAGGGGTCGACGGAGTGCACGACGGGGTCGCTGAGGTAGCGGCGCACGAGCAGGTCGACGTTGCGGTCGAGAGTGGCGGAGAACAGCAGGCGCTGGCCTTCGGGGCGGACCTGGTCGAGAAGGGCGGTGACCTGCGGCATGAAGCCCATGTCGGCCATCTGGTCGGCCTCGTCGAGGACGGTGATGGAAACCTGGTTCAGCCGGCAGTCGCCGCGGTCGATGAGGTCTTTGAGGCGTCCCGGTGTGGCGACGACGACCTCGGCGCCACCGCGCAGCGCGCTCGCCTGCCGGCCGATCGGCATTCCGCCCACCACCGTGGCCAGCCGCAGCCTCACGGAGCGGGCGTACGGGGCGAGCGCGTCGGTGACCTGCTGCGCCAGCTCACGCGTGGGTACGAGGATCAGCCCCAGCGGCTGCCCGGCCTCGGCGCGCTGCCCGGCCGTACCGGCCAGCACCGCCAGCCCGAAAGCGAGGGTCTTGCCGGAGCCGGTGCGGCCACGGCCCAGTACGTCGCGGCCGGCGAGGGAATTCGGCAGGGTCGCGGCCTGGATCGGGAAGGGTACGGTCACGCCTTGCGAGCTGAGCGCGCCCAGCAGCGCCCCGGGCATGTCGAGATCGGCGAAGCCCTCCACGGCGGGGAGCGCGGGAGTGATCGTCCTGGGCAGCGCGAACTCCCCCTGGACCGCGGCGGGCCGGCGGCCGTAACCACCGGAACGGCTCGGCCCGGCGGAGCGGCTCCTGGCCGACGAACCGAATCGGCTGCCACCCCTTCCGGATTCGGCACTGCCGTTACGGGTGCGGGTGAAGCGGTCGTTCGTGCGTGTGCGGTTCATGCGGAACCTTCCTCGATGCGGCACATATCAAGGAATTCCCGCAGCGATCAGCAGCACAGAGAATCGCAAGAATGGACCGATGGAATGCGAAAGCGAATCTGACCGACGAAAAATCCGTGCGGGCACAGGAGCTTAAATGAGTGGCGCGAAGCGGACGCAATGCTCGGGATCCACCGCGATGAAGCTATGAAGGGATGCGTGCGCCCCTGAAGGATGCCCCGTATGCGGCGAACTCACGGGTTTCCTGGTTGTCGCCCGCAGGCGAGACCACTGCGGGAAAATGCGAGTAGCTGGGGCCCGCACCCCGAAGGACGCGGGCCCCAGCTACAAGTACGCGACAGTCAGCGTCAGGCGAGAACGATGTTCTCGGCCGTCGGGCCCTTCTGGCCCTGCGCGATGTCGAAGGTCACCTTCTGGCCCTCCAGCAGCTCGCGGAAGCCCTGGGCGGCAATGTTCGAGTAGTGGGCGAACACATCAGCGCCGCCACCGTCCTGCTCGATGAAGCCGAAGCCCTTTTCCGCATTGAACCACTTCACGGTACCAGCAGCCATGTAATTTCTCCTTTGGGGCAGTGCATCGGGATCCGCACTGCGCGGACCCTGTGTCGCCGCGATGATCACCCCGCCCGGAAAAAGAACCGGATAACAAAAGCGCTTCCAGTGGCACAGGCGCCGACCGGAGGGCACTTGAAGTTTTGGGAACCACAACTGCAACTGACATCGACAGTAGCACCCCGCAGCGGCCTGTGTACGGTGAAGAATCCCACTCCACTTAATGCGGTAGAGAATCTGTCTGCCTGTTCCGTTGAAATCTCAGCTCGCGGGCACAGATATTGACCCAGCCGGAGCGCAACGTTTCGGGAAGCATTGAGGGCGGTGGCACCGGCCGGCGTCACGGCCCGTCTCCAGCTCACGCGCGGGAGCGGCCACATCGAGACCATCAAGGACCAGACCGTCGATCACCAGCGGGAACGCGTCCCACGTTCCAGGTTCTTCCCCCACCCTCAGGTGATCTTGCCCGGGTAAAGGCCAGTCGCGGCCGTCACCGAACCGCGGGGCCAGGGCGCTCCATCCGTGTTCGAGGAGATCGAAGGCGGCAATCGACGGCTCGTTCGGGGGCGTCGACGCGCTGGGCGAGGGCGTCCTGGTGGCGCATCCACATGCGGTGGGCGTAGTCGCTGAGGGCCGCGGTGGTCTTCACCAGCTTCCTCCCCCGCCCTGCGCCACTGCCTCGGCACAACGGCGGTAGCGGCCCCCGAGCCTCGGCCGAAAGAACGACGGCCGTTCGAGGACCGCACCGCCCCGCCGGTCCGGTGTCAGCCGATCTTGTCCGTGAAGCCCACCGCCAGGTACGTCTGATGGGTGACCTTGCCCTTGCTGGCTCCCGCCGTCCACGTGAAGGTGTACTCCAGAATGGAGCTCGTCTTCGGGTCGACGATCACCCGGCCGACGCTCTTGGCCTCCGCGAACTCCAGGGCGGTCCCGCCGCGCCCGGTGCTGTCCTTGACGGCCCCGACGAGTTTGACGCCCTTCAGCCCCGCCATCGCCTTGAACAGACCTGCCCGCAGTTTCGGGCTCGCCGGGGACTCGCCGAGCAGGGTGACCGCCTGGTCGAAGGGGGAGATGCTGTCGGGCCTCGGCGGAGTCTGAAGCAGCTGGAGAAGCTTCGCCGGGTCCGTGGTCAGCTGGTCCAGGGACTTCCAGTCGAGGTCCTTCGGCCCGAACTGCCAGTCGGGCCGGCGCCCCTTCTTGTACGCCTTGCCGTTGTTGACGACGTAGAAGTCCATGGACTGCGAGAGGTACGAGTCGCCGATCGTCAGGTGCGTCTTCCAGTACTTCCCCGAGGAGACCGACCGGGTGGCGGCCACCGTGGAGATGTCGTCGAGGAAGACGGACGCGCTGTCCGCGCGTGCCTCGCTCCGCGTGCCCGTGTCCGTGGGGGTATCACCGGTGTTCGCGTATGTCACCGCGCCGACCGCGACCGCGGCGGCGGTGAACAGGCCGACGAGGACCCGGCGGCGCCCGGACATCTTCCGCAGCGGTGCGGTCACCACAGCGCCCCGCTTGCGCTGCGCGGCGTGCCCGGCCTCCTGCACGGCCACCGCCGCCTCGATCCCCTCCAGCGCCCTGGCCAACGCCTGTGCCGACGGCGGCTCGACCCGCCCTGCGGCCACCAGGTCATCGGCGCCGGGAAAGTCCAACAATGCCGCCCGCTCTGTCATGCCGGTCTCCTCCACGTCCTGCGTACTCATGCCGGTCCACTCCACGTCGTCGTACGTACTCATGCCATGTCTCCCGTCACGCTCAGGTGCCGTCCGGCCGGGCGCGTTGATGCGAGCCGGTCGCGCAGCCGACCCCGTGCCCGGTGCAGCCGCGAGCGGGCGGTGCCCGCCGGGATGCCCACGGCGGCGGCCGCCTCGGCGGGGGTGAGCTGCTCCCAGCTGACGAGCAGCAGCACCTCCCGCTCCTCGACGGGCAGTTCGGCCAGCGCCCGGCGCAGCGCGGGGGCCAGCGCGGCCGCGTCGAGCCGCTGGTCCACCGCCTGCCAGGGATCGGTGATCTCCACTCCCGGTACGTCCTCCTGCCGCCCCGCCCGCCGCAGGTGCTGGGCCAGTACGTTGCGGGCCACCCCGAACAGCCAGCCCCGCGCCGAGCCGCGCGAGGGGTCGAACGTGCGTCGCGCGGCGAACGCCTGCAACCACGCCTCGGCCAGCAGATCGTCCGCCGCGCCGGGCATGCGCCGGGCGAAGTAGCCGTGCAGGGCGGGCGAGTACGCCTCCACCAGCGGGGTGAACGCCGCCGCGTCCCCCGCCGCCGACCGTGTCAGCTGGGCGTCGCCGTCGCCGTCGCCGTCACGGTTGGGGGCGCCGTCGCCGCGTTCTTCGTGTTGCCGGGTATCCGGTTTCACGGAATCTCCGTCTCCGACCGCCGGACGACGGTCTCACCCTGTACTTGTCATCAAGTCGCGGATCCGTTCGCACCCCCGCCGGAGCGGCCGCGTCGAGAACTCGCATACCTGCCGTACGGTCGCCACATGACTGAACTGGTGTTGCGGGGGCGCCGGGTCACGGCACGCTTCAAGCGGGACGCCGTGCTGTTGGAGCGGGCGTGGAGACGATCGGGAATCCGTATACCGCTCGCCGCCATAGAGACGGTCCGTACGCAAGGACGTGCCGGACAGGGCTCGCGAGCAAGTACGACGGGTCGGCCCAAGCCGCGCGTCACTGAGATCGTCCTGACCTCGGCCTCCACGAGCACGGCTCCCGTTGTCTACACCCTCAGCTCACCGAGCGCCGAGGCCGCCCAGGCCTTCGCCTCAGCGGTCACTGCGGCGCTGCCGGTACGCGATGCCACACAACCGCGCGTGAACGGCGCGGAGTTGGTGACGACAGAGCCCCGTCTCTCCGCTGAGAAACGCAAGGACCGCTGGCTGACAGAGGCCCAGGACCGGGCGCACCTCCTGGCCCTGGGCGCTCTGTTCGTCCTCGGGCTCGCGCTGGCTTCGGCGACCGGAGACGGGGCACTCGTTTTGCTCTGGGTGGTCTTCTTCACACCGTTCCTCGTCGGGTGCGCGATCGCCCTGATCGTGTACCGAACCACGGTGGACTGGTGGCTGCTTCGCCGCCGGGGAATCACGGTCGTGGCCACCTTCGAAGAGAACGTCTACGGCACCGGGACCGACGGCGAGACCACGGTCACCAAGGTCTATGCGTTCACCGACGCTTCGGGCACCAAGCGAACGTACAGTGGTGGCGGCGGCAGGCTGGTCGCCACAGACCCGGCCCGCATCGAAGTGACATACGACCCGTATGACCAAGATCGGATCGCCGCCCGCAACGGACCCGCAGTCCGGGCCTTCTTGTTCCTCGCGTACGCCCTCCTCGGCCTGCCCGCCAGCGTGCTGACCGTCGCATATCCGTTCGTCTTCGGCGCCGTCATTTTCATGAGCTGAGCACCGCCAGAGAGCGCCGGCGGGGGCCGGCCGGCTATCCGCCGTATCCGTCGGCCGTACCGCTCTCGCCTCACAGAGAGCAGGGACTGCGCAAGCGACACGGGTGCCAAGCAGCACTGTTGATCCTTCTCGTGGCCATGATGGCGCGAACTGCGGCCGAGGGTGACCGGATGGCGCGGGTTGCGCTGGTCATCGTGCTGGTGTTCAGCGCCTACGCCCTTGGGCACGTGATCGGCCTCCGCTCAGCCAAACGATCTCAGTCGGAACCGAGCAAGGATCCGCGCAGCGACGCCGAAGACCCAGTTGGCTGAATCATCGGCTGTACAGCAGCGAAGTACAGCAACCACGGCAGAGGGCCAAAGCAACGGTCGCGCGGTGCGCCGGTCCGGCCGACCACACTCCAGCAGGTGCCACCCACCAGCCGATCTTGAGTGCTCTTTCACTGAAGAGCCCCCCTGCCTCCGCAGAGGAGTTGACCAACAACGAAGCGCTCCTGACATCCCATCAGAACGAGCGCCAAACGAGCGTCATTTCAGCGTCGAGAAATCGCCCGTAACGCCCGCACCGCACATAACGCACACACGCAAAAGTGTAGTCAGGAACCCTTCCCGACCGGCTCCAGGATCGCCACGCACTCCACGTGATGCGTCATCGGAAAGGTGTGCAGTTTGCCACATTCTAGTAAAACTGCAGGTCAGGGGCAGCTTTGAGGGCGGAATCCAACCCCCGGAGAGCCTCGTGCGTCATACGTGCGTCGCCGCCGCCAGCCGCGCGTCAAACGGGCAGGGATCCCGATCGGTGCCCTGGCCACAGGTTACGCACCGGCAAGCCGTTGCTGCTGGGACCGTGCGAGTTGCCACCGCACTTCCTCGAAGCGCCATGGAATCGAGGGGCCGACGTCGGAAGAACTCTGACCTGCAAGCGCCTCCAGCAGAGCACCGTGTCCGGCTCGACGCTCGTCAGCGGTTCATCGGCTTCCCCGGCGCTGCTTCACGGTGGCAAAGGCGACGGCC
This sequence comes from Streptomyces sp. NPDC007901, assembly GCF_042959465.1. Lineage (NCBI taxonomy): Bacteria > Bacillati > Actinomycetota > Actinomycetes > Kitasatosporales > Streptomycetaceae > Streptomyces > Streptomyces sp. NPDC007901. Next base: position 96,423 of record NZ_JBIBKW010000026.1, read on the forward strand.
GGCCCGATCCGGGTGAGGCCGGCCGTCGGCGAGGTACACAGGCCAGTTCAGCGCTGCAGGGTGAGGACAGCCGGCCGCCAGGGCAGTTGGTCGTAGGGGCCGCTCGCGGAGGGGGACTTGCCCTGGTAGAGGAACTGCAGGTTGCAGGGGTCGATGGTCATGGTCTGGTCGGGGTTGTTGCGGACCAGGTCACCATGGCTGATGTCGTTGGTCCAGGTGGCACCGCTGTTGGCGTTGCCGGCGAAGGGGTTGCTCTCGCCGGCGGCCTGCGGGGTCCACGAACCGCTCAGGCTGGAGGCCGTGAAGGAGCGGAAGTAGCGCTGCTCGTTCGCACCCCGCGCCTCGACGATCATGAGGTACTGGTTCTGGCCCTGCACCTTGTAGACCTGCGGCGCCTCGAACAGGTTCTTCACCGTGTCGCTCATGACCGTCGTGTACGACGAGCCGAAGCTGCCCGGGAAGTTCCCGATCGGCATGCTCGCCCGGTAGATCTTGCCGTTGTCACCGGCGAAGAACAGGTACATGTTCTGGTCGTCGGCGATCAGGGTCTGGTCGATCGGGGCGGCGCCCGGGATGCTGCCGGTGAACAGCGGCTGCGGCGAGGACCAACCGTTGGGGTTGGTGGGGTCGCTCGACGTGCGGTAGATGAAGGGCCACGCACCCCACTGGTACGCCAGCACCCAGATGTTCTTGGGCGCGAAGTAGAACAGTGTGGGCGCCACCGCGGCCTGGCTCATCCCGGTCTGGCCGGCCGACGCCATGTCCGACCAGTTCGTGAAGGGCCTGAACATCATCGAGCCGTACGACGATCCCGACACGTTCGACGCGTAGACCAGGTGCTTGCCGTTGTACGTCACGTTGGTGAAGTCCTTCAGCGAGACCCATCCGTTCGCCGGCTGCGCCAGCGCACCCGTCGACGTCCACCGGTACGTCGACGGCAGAGAACACGTGCCGTCCCCCGGCGGGGTCGTCCCGGACAGGCCGGTCCACTTCTGGTTGCTGCCCCCGTTGCACGTCCAGATCTGCGCCGCTGTGCCGTTGGCCGTACCGGAGCCCGTAACCTCCAGGCACAGCCCGGACTCCACGCCGACGACCGTGCCGTCGGAGTTCACCCGCCACTGCTGGTTCGCACCGCCGGAGCAGGTCCAGATCTGCACCCGGGTACCGGCCGTGGTGGCGTGGCCCGGAACATCCAGGCACTTGTTGCCGTACACGGTGAGCTGGTTGCTGTCCGTCAACGTCCACTGCTGGTTGGTCCCACCCCAGCAGTCATAGATCTGCAGATACGTCCCGTCGGTCTGGCTGGCGCCCGGCACATCGAGACACCGGCCGGAACCAACACCGCGCAAGGCGCCGCTGGAAGCCGCCTGAGCCGGGGCGGCGACGAGCATCGCTGCCAACGCGGCCAGAGCCGCAACCACGGCGGCGAGCACCACTGACGGATGCCTGCGGCTGGAACTTCCTCTGCGCATGGATACTCCCTAGACCCTGAGTAGGCGGTTCCGGTCGGCCTCGTCAGAGGCTGGCCGGGCTGTCGGCGTGGTGCGGTGTGCAGCAGTCCGCGAGCACCACGGCGGACTGAGGAAGTGGATGAGTCCATGACATATGCAACCGCGACATGTACATCCGTTACACACACATGCGGCATGGCCCTTGCGATTCCGACTTCAGGCGGTGCTGCCCGGCATGGCCCTACTGTGCGATGGAGCGGCCCGACGTGTTCGCTATGTCGAACAGAGGTCGATCCATCGAGCAACCCGATGATAGAGAACCGGTGAACGCCGTCAATACCTCTCGCATGTATCGCCTCAAACGCCGAAACATTCGCACCACCGCGCACCGACCAGCGCACGCCACACCGTCAAATGGCTGGCTCGTAAGCGACTTGACCCCGGAAGGGAGCAAGGTGCGGACGGTGCAGACACTCGGTCGACACTGCCTCCAACGTCCCTGACAGCGAAATCCGCACGCCCGCCGACGCCAGCACCGGGGGCCGCCGTCCACTTACCGGATGACCGAAAGTTTCGTCCGTCAATCGGAAATTTCTTCGGCCGAAAGTATTGACGATCCACGGTCACGCCTCAATCATCCCTGTCTGAGAAACCGGGCCTGGTTCGAGATTCCGGGCTGTATCGGCCGGGGCAATCCATGCTGCACGGCAGATCAGCGACCAGCTGCACGACAGACCCGCGCACCACATCACCTGCGCCACCCCGTTCCGTTCCGGTGAGGTTCGCACCAGCGCATCCTGGCTCTTCCCGCAGTTGGAGAGGCATGCGACGCCGTGTGACGGTCCCCCGGCTGAGCCGCGCTGGAGTACCCCATGCCTACGTCGAGACGTGGAACACGCCCGCCGCCCGCCGTACGTCGCCCGACAGCCGACCGGGTGCGGCGCCCGTGCCGTTGGCGTCATCCCGGTCCCCATGACTGCGGTGTCCGGTGATTCCGTCCTGCCCGGGCTCCGACCTGCCCCGTCCGTCCGCCGGACGGGGCCGGACGAGGCAATCCCCTGCGCTTCAGTCGATCAGCGATTTCTACCTCGGAGGCACAGTCATGGGCTCGTATGCCCTTCCCAGATCCGTTACCCGCCGGAAGATCCGCAGCCTGCTGCCGGCGCTGGTCGTCGGCGTCCTCGGTGCGGTCACCGCACTGGCCGCACCGCCGACCGCACACGCCGCCGAGAACACGCTTGGCGCCGCGGCGGCACAGAGCGGCCGCTACTTCGGCACCGCCATCGCCTCCGGCAGGCTGGGCGACTCGGCGTACACGACGATCGCAAGCCGTGAGTTCACCATGGTGACGGCCGAGAACGAGATGAAGATCGACGCCACCGAACCACAGCGGGGCCAGTTCAACTTCAGCGCCGGCGACCGCGTCTACAACTGGGCGGTGCAGAACGGCAAGCGGGTGCGTGGCCACACACTGGCCTGGTACGCCCAGCAGCCCGGCTGGATGCAGAGCCTCAGCGGCAGCTCACTGCGCCAAGCGATGATCGACCACATCAACGGCGTCATGGGCCACTACAAGGGCAAGATCGCTCAGTGGGACGTCGTGAACGAGGCCTTCGCCGACGGCAATTCGGGAGGTCGGCGGGACTCCAACCTGCAACGCACCGGCAACGACTGGATCGAGGTCGCCTTCCGCACCGCGCGCGCCGCCGATCCGGCGGCCAAGCTCTGCTACAACGACTACAACATCGAGAACTGGACCTGGGCCAAGACCCAGGCCGTGTACGCCATGGTCCGGGACTTCAAGCAGCGCGGCGTGCCGATCGACTGCGTCGGGTTCCAGTCGCACTTCAACAGCGGCAGCCCCTACGACAGCAACTTCCGCACCACCCTGCAGAATTTCGCCGCCCTCGGCGTCGACGTGGCCATCACTGAACTCGACATACAGGGCGCCTCGGCCTCGACCTACGCCAACGTGACCAACGACTGCCTGGCCGTCCCGCGCTGCCTCGGCATCACCGTCTGGGGTGTGCGCGACACCGACTCCTGGCGATCGGGGGACACGCCGCTGCTGTTCAACGGCGACGGCAGCAAGAAGCCTGCCTACACCGCCGTCCTCAACGCACTCAACCGCGGCGGCTCCACGACACCCCCTGCGGATGGCGGACAGATCAAGGGCGTCGGTTCGGGCCGTTGCCTGGACGTGCCTGGAGCCGGCACCACTGACGGCACACAACTCCAGCTGTGGGACTGCCACAGCGGCACCAACCAGCAGTGGACGTACACCGACGCCGGCGAGCTCAAGGTCTACGGCAACAAATGCCTTGACGCCGCCGGCACAGGCAACGGTTCCAAAGTCCAGATCTACAGCTGCTGGGGCGGCGACAACCAGAAATGGCGCCTCAACTCCGACGGATCCATCGTCGGCGTCCAGTCCGGCCTCTGCCTCGACGCCGTCTCAGGCGGCACCGCCAACGGCACCCTGATCCAGCTCTACTCCTGCTCGAACGGCAACAACCAACGCTGGACCCGTACCTGAGGGTCTGCCACAGACGAAGGGGTGAAGCCGTGACAGCCCACGGTGCGGCTTCTCCCGCCCCTCCGCAAGGACATCGTTGCTGGTCCCGGGTCGCCGCCGTGGCGGCGGCGACCTCGCGATCGGAATGCTCGCCGCGGTGCATCCGGCGCCCGCCGAGGCGGCGAGGGCGAACACCGTGGCCGAGAGTCCGTCCTGGTCAGGGCTGAGCAGACTGCGGCAACCAGCTCACCCGGGGATCCGCCCTCGCTCGCTTCGGACACCAGGTCGCACTCGGCTGCCGCCATCCCGGAGTGCGGGTGCGCGTCGCCTTCCCACCGACAGGACGTGCCGGCTGGCGATTGACCCGCGCTATCTGATCCGGGACAACCGCGTCACGCTCCGTCAGAATCACCGTCGAACGAGCGTCAAGACATGTGCCGCACCCGGCCCTCACGGAGTTGGGGCAGAGCGTTCTCGACCCGCGCCCCGCTGCGGAACCGCAGGTGGGGCATGTGGCAGTAACCTGCATCATGCTCCACGCGGTGGACCTACGGAAACATGTCGGCACGACACGCCCGCAACCTGGGAAATCAGAAGAGCAGCAGGTCAGACGCCCTTTGCCGCGGGTTCAAGAATCGCCACACACTCTACATGCGACGTCATCGCAAACACGTCAGATCATGCGCGGGTTGAAGAAACACCAGTTCAGAGCGTGTTTTCTGGCTCCCGAGGCAGGCGATCAGACCCTCGGAGCGTCAAACGAGCGTCATGAGCGATGAAAGCCCACACACTCGGCAATCATTCGCACGCTGGAGGGCCCCCGCGCCCTGACGCTCGGCGCGCCGCTGTTCCTCACGGTCGGTTCACCGCTCGGGCTCGGATGGGTCGTGGGTCCTGACCGCTGCCGCCGCCCGGCCTCCTGACGAGGGCCACATGTCGCAGGCGGTCAAACCGTTCCGCCGGGCCGACCTTGCAGACCACGCCCTCGGAGCCGTTGAAGGCACAAGCAAAGCACCTGGCCAGGCGCTAGTGGCTCGACCATTCACGTGGTCTGACTGCCCGACCACGTATGCGTCGGCTACGCGGAGCGTCGTCTGCCTCCTCGGTCAGGTTCGCTCTGGCGTATCTCGTCGACGATGGACGTACGCGAAAGCCATGGGCGTGACCTCCGATGCCGGGCAGAGACAACGCATCAGGCCGCGTCGGCGCCGCAGGTTTACGAGACCGCGTACTCGACGCCGAAGGCGAATGCGCGGCTTCGGCCGGGTTCGAGAGCGAGGGCGGCGGCGTGTTCCGGGCGGTTGAAGGCGTTGGTCATCGTCTCGACGGGTTCGAGGGCGATGGAGGCGCGGCGGTCGCGGGCCAGGGTATCGCCGGTGAAGACGTGCACATAGCCGCTGTGCTGCCAGACCCGCAGTTCCTCGCCGGTCGCCGAGTTGGTCAGTACCGTCTCGATCCGGCCGGCGGGGCCTGGGGTCAGGTCTGCGTAGCAGGCGTCGATGACCGCGTCGCTCAGCTGTTTCGGTGTCCGGAAGTCCATGCCGGGGCAGTTGTCCAGGGGGAGCAGGGCGTCCTCGCCGGGCAGCGGAATGAGGGCTGCGTCGGTGCGGATCAGGGTGTGCGCGGGGATGTGCAGGGTCAGGTCGTCGATGGGGCGGGACAGGGTGAAGTAGGGGTGCCAGCCCGCCGCGTAGGGGGCGGTGCTGTCGCCCACGTTCGTCGCGCGGATCGTGATGCCCAACTCGCGGGCGGTGAGGGTGTATTCGACGGCGAGGTCGATGGCGAAGGGGTAGCCGGGGTAGCGGCCCGGTCTGATGCTCGTGGTGTGCAGCAGCAGTCGGGCGGAGTCGGCTGTCGTGGTGGCGTGGGCGAGTTCGAAGGGGGCCTCGCGGGCGAAGCCGTGGTAGATCAGCCGGTCCCCGTGGTGGCCGGGGAGCAGGTCGTGGTCCTGGTCGGCGTGGTGGTAGCGGCCGTCGGCGACGCGGTTGGGGAAGGGGGCCAGCAGGCCGGCGCGTACGCCGTCCTGCACCAGGAGTTCCTTGTCGTCGCGGTAGCCGTCCGTCAGTTCTGTGAGCCGGCCGGTCGCTTCGCTTCTGACCTGCCAGCTCAGCAGGGTCGCCCCGGGCAGGGCGAGGACGGCACGTGCCGTGCCGTCCGGTGCGGAGACGACAAGGGTTCGTTCGCCGCCGAGGCGGTTCTCGGCGATCCGGTACTCGGCGGTCATTCCCCTGCTGTTCCCTTCAGCTCGCCTCGGGGGCGAGCTTCTTCGCTCCCGTCATGATGGCCACCGCGTCCTCCATGGAGTGCGATTGCGGGGTGATGACGCCGGCGCAGCCGCCGAGTCGCTGGATGTGGATACGGTCGGCGACCTCGAAGACGTTGGGCATGTTGTGGCTGATGAGGATGACGCCGAGGCCCTGCTCGCGCAGGTCGCGGACGAGTTTGAGGACCTGGCCGGTCTCGCGGACGCCGAGGGCGGCGGTGGGTTCGTCGAGGATCACCACCCGGCCGCCGAAGGCCGCGGTGCGGGCGACGGCCACGGACTGGCGCTGGCCTCCGGAGAGGGTCTCCACGGCCTGGTTGATGTTCTGCAGCGTGCCGATGCCGAGCCGTTTGATGTGGTCGGCGGCCTGCTTCTTCATCTCGCCGGTGTCGAGCATGCGGAACACCGAGCCGAGGATGCCCTTGCGGCGGATCTCACGGGCGAGGAAGAGGTTGCTGGCGATGTCCAGCGCGGGGGCGACGGCGAGGGTCTGGTAGACGGTTTCGATGCCGGCGTCGCGGGCGTCCTGGGGACGCTTGAAGTGGACCTCGTTGCCGTCGACGAGGATGCTGCCCTGGTCGGGGACGAGGGCCCCGGACAGGCACTTGATCAGGGTGGACTTGCCGGCGCCGTTGTCGCCGATGACGGCGAGGACCTCGCCGGGGTGGAGGGTGAGGTCGACGCTGTTCAGGCCGACGACCCTGCCGAAGAGCTTGACCAGGCCCTTGGCTTCGAGAACGGGGGCGGTGGCGGTCGTCACGACTTCACACTCCGGATCCACTGGTCGACGGAGACAGCCGCGATCACCAGGATGCCGACTGCGAGAACTTGGTAGTTGGGGTCGATGCCGGCCAGTGCGAGGCCGTTGACGAAGACCTGGACGATCAGCGCGCCGATCAGCGAGCCGAAGACCACACCGCGTCCGCCGAACAGGCTGGTGCCGCCGATCACCACGGCGGTGATGGACTGCAGGTTGGCGTTGAGACCGCTGTTGGGGTCACCGCCGCCGACCCGACCGACCAGGATCCAGGCGCCCACGGCGATGGCGAAACCGCCCACCATGTAGGCGCTGAGCAGGACCCGGTTGACGGAGATGCCGGCGAGCCGGGCGGCCTCGACGTCGTCGCCGACCGCGTAGAGGTGGCGTCCCCAAGCGGTGTAGCGCAGGGCGTAGCCGACCACCGCGTAGAGGGCGATCATGAGGAGGACGCCGTAGGTCAGGTTCAGCTGCCCGAGGGAGACCGTCTGGCCGCTCCACAGCAGGATGTTGCCCGGCTGCAGCGCCACCGTCTGGCCCTTGGCGTAGATGAGGGTGATCGCGGTGAAGACGCTGAGGGTGCCGAGGGTGACGATGAACGGCGGCAGCTTGATCCTGGTCACCAGCAGACCGTTGACGGCTTGCGCGGCTATCGCGGCGACCGCCCCGGCCAGCAGGGCGAACACGCCGGGCCAGTGGTTGTCCGCGACGAGTTTCGACATGAGCAGCGAGGAGAGCACCATCACCGCGCCGATCGACAGGTCGATGCCGGCGGTGAGGATGATGACCGTCTGCCCGACGGCGAGCGAACCGATGACGGCCGTCTGCTGGGCGACCAGCGAGAGGTTCTGCAACGCGTAGAAGCGTTCGTTCACCAGGGAGAACACGACGGCGGCGAGCACCAGGACGATGGCCGGGCTGAGGGCCGGTTGGCGGTGCAGCACCGAATGGATGCGCTGGCTGAGGGTGGCGGGCCTGTTGAGGAACTCCTCCGCCGGTGCCGGTGTGGCTTGACTGTCCACGTGGGTGGTCACAGGGGGTCCTTCCGGTGTTTTCCCTGGTACGGGCTCATGGGCTCGTGGGGTGCGGGTGCGACGCCGGCGCCGTGACGGTGGTCACCGGCGCCGCACCCGGCTCGGTGTCAGCTGCCCCAGCAGGCGGAGGCGGCCTGCGACGGGGACTGCACGGTCAGACCGTCCAGGGACTTGGCGGCGGCCAGGGCGGTGCCGGTGTCGTAGAACGACTTTCCGCTGGTCACGCTGGGCTTGCTGCCGCCGCGGGCCAGCTTAGCGATCGAGGTGACGCCGAGGGCCGCCATCTTGCCCGGGTACTGCACTGCGTCGGCGGCGAACTCGCCGCTGGTCACGTTCTTCAGGCCGGAGCAGCTGCCATCGATCGCGTAGATCGCGACGTTCTTCTCCTTGCCGGCCGCCTTCAGCGCGTTGTACGCGCCCTCACCCGCGGGCTCGTTGATCGCGTAGACGACGTTGATGTCCGGGTTGGCCGACAGGCAGTTCTCCATCGCGGTACGGCCGCCGTCGATGGCCCCCTGGGTGGGCTGGTGACAGACGACCTTGTACGTACCGCCCTTGCCGCCGGTGTACTTGCCGGACTTGGCCTCCTTGCCGTTCTCGGTCTTGCTCCCCGGGTCGACGCCCATGCCCTCCAGGAAGCCGTGGTCGCGGTTGATGTCGACGGAGACGACCTGGTTGTTGAACAGGTCGAGCATGGCGATGACGGCCGGCTTGCCGTCCAGTGCGGCGGCGGCGTACTGGCCGATGAGCTTGCCCGCCTGCTCGTTGTCGGTGGCGTAGGTGATGTCCGCGGTGCTGGCCGGGTTCGGCGCGGTGTCAAGGGCGATCACGAACAGGCCGGCCTGCTTGGCCCGGCCGAGGGCGGCGTTCACGGCGTCGCCGTTGGTGGTGATGAGGATGCCCTTGTCACCGCGCGATATGGCGTTGTCGATGGCGGTGATCTGGGTCTGCGTGTCGCCGTCGCTGTTGCCCGCCGCCACCGTGAGACTCACGTTGTCCTTGGCGGCCTGGGTCTTGGCGTCCTTCTCCATGCTCACGAAGTACGGGTTGGTGAGCGTCTTCAGGATCAGTGCGACACCTACCTTGCCGCTGCCGCCCGATGCGGACGAGGACGAGCCCGAGCCGGAAGAACCGCAGGCCGCGAGCGTGGCGCCGAGGCACACCGTGACGCCGATCGCTGCCGCCCGGGTACGCCGACCGCGGCGGCTCGACCTCTGGCTGATGAAGATGTTCATGGTGTGATCCCTTTCGCAGCCGTCCCTTGGCCGACGCTGAGACAACGTTGACTGGGCGAGATACTGGGCCCGTATGGACGAGGCCGTCAAGACGCTGATAGACATGCGCGGGCAACGAGTAGGTAACGCGCGATCGGTTGGAGACAACGATGACTCAGGGCGAGCCGGCGCCCCGGTCCACCCGCAGCCGCCCCACCATGCGTGAGGTCGCGGCGCTGGCCGGAGTGGCCATCAAGACGGTCTCGCGCGTGTTCAACGGGGTCCCCACCGTCGATCCGGCGATCGTCGCCAGGGTCCGCGACGCCGCCGACCAACTGGGTTACCGTCCCAATCTCACGGCCAGCAGCCTGCGCCGCGGCGACGGCCGTACTGCCACCATCGGCATGCTCGTCGAAGACGCCGCGAACCCCTTCTCCGCCGCCCTGACCCGCACCGTCGAGAACGTGGCCCGCGCCCGCGGCGTGCTGGTGCTGGTAGGCAGCCTGGACGAGGACCCCGCCCGGGAACGGGAGTTGGCCCAGGCGCTCATCGACCGCCGGGTCGACGGGCTGGTGATCGTGCCCGCGGGACGTGACCAGAGCTACCTGATCAGCGAGCAGCGCTCAGGCACCCGCCTGGTCTTCGTCGACCGCGAGGCCGGCCTGCTGGACGCGGACGCCGTCGTCTCCGACAACCGGCAGGGTGCCGTCACCGCCGTCAACCACCTGCTCAAGGCCGGTCACCGCCGGATCGCCTACCTCGGCGACCGCGCGTCCATCCCGACCGCCGCCCAGCGCTTCGACGGATACCGGCACGCACTGGAAGTCGCGCACATCGAGTACGACGACGCGATCGTCCGTCACGTCGGGTCCAGCGAACAGGCCGCCATCGCCGCCACCGAACAGCTCCTCGCGCTGCCGAATCCGCCGACGGCGCTGTTCACCAGCCAGAACTTCGTGACCATAGGGGTCCTGCGCGCGCTGCGTACCCTCGGCCTGCAGGACACCATCGCTCAGGTGGGCTTCGACGACTTTCCGCTGGCCGACATCCTCAACCCGGGGATCTCCGTCATCGCCCAGGACGTCGAGCAACTGGGCAGGACAGCCGCCGAGATGCTCTTCCGCAGACTGGACGGCGACGACTCCCCGACCCACACCGTCACCGTGCCGACCCGGCTCATCGAGCGGGGTTCCGGCGAGATAGCCCCCGAAGGACCCCGCCATGACTGAAGCGATACGAGCCCTCGGGCAGCCCCCGGCCGTGACCGTGATCGGCGAAGCCCTCATCGACCTGGTCCAGCTCGGCACCCCCGGCGACTACCGCGCCCGGCCCGGCGGCAGCCCCTTCAACGTCGCCGTCGGCCTGGCCCGCCTCGGTCACCGCACCGCGCTCATGGCCCGGCTGGCAGGCAACTCCTTCGGCCGCATGCTGAGCGCCCACGCTGCCGCCGAGGGCATCGACCTGGCGTACGCCCCCTACGCCGCCGAACCCACCACGCTCGCCGTGGTCTCCATGGACACCGAGGGGCGGGCGAGTTACGACTTCTACCTCGACGGCACCGCCGACTGGCAGTGGACCGAGGCGGAGACCGCCCTCGTCCCGCCGGACACCGCCGTGCTCCACTTCGGCTCGGTCGCCTCCTGGACCCCGCCGGCCGACGACCACATCCACTCCGCCGTCCAACGACTGCACGCCGCCGGCACAACCCTGATCAGTTACGACCCCAACATCCGCCCCCTCCTCCTGGGCGATCCGGAACACGGCAGGCAGGCGGTCGAGCGCAGCATCGGCCTCGCCCACCTGGTCAAGGCCAGCCGCGAGGACGTCGAATGGCTCTACCCGGGCACGCCGATCGAGAAGATCGCCGCCCACTGGACGGACCTCGGCGCACTGCTCGTCGTCATCACCGACGGCCCCGACGGAGCCCACGTCTTCCCGAGCGGCGCGGGAAACTTCAGCCGCGCCGGCCGCAAGGTCGCCGTGGTGGACACCGTCGGCGCAGGCGATGCCTTCACCGCCGGGCTGCTCGGTGCGCTGCTGCGCCACGGGCTGGACACGCCGGGGACATTGGCCACGGCCGACCCGGACGTGCTGACGATCGTCGTGGACGACGCGGTCCTCGTCTCCGCGCTGACCTGCGAACGCCTGGGCGCCGACCCGCCCACCGCCCTGCCCCGCCCACACCTGTCCGCCCAGACACCCCTGGCGGTAACGGACCTGGCCTTCACCGACCGGACGGGGACAGGCAGCCCGACTCCGCAGCCGCCTCAGCCGGTCAAGAACTAGCGCTCCCACATCACGGAGACCGCCTTATGGCCGGAGCGGCGCCCTCGGCGAGGCGTGCCACTCCGGCCATGAGAACCCGTGATCAGTTGTACACGGTGAATTCCGCGATCGACCACCAGTTACTCGCGACATCGGCGGTGTTGACGACCTTGATGTAGCGGGCTGTCTGCGTCGGGAAGGACACCAGTTCCACTCGTGTGAGTTCATACACTGCAGCGGCACCCCACCGCGTCTCCGTCCCAGCTGACACTTCTCGTTGAACCGGAGCCGACTGCATACAACGACGCCGCCCTGGCCATGACGGCAGGGCAGCGTCACCTCAGGCAGCGATCGTCAGTGGAAGCTCTCGTGGCCGAGGAGGTGCTGGACCTCGTAGAGCGAGACTCCCTTCTGGACCAGCCACGAGGCGCAGGTGTGGCGCATGGAGTGTGGCGGGTAGTGCGGGACGATCTGCTGCTCGCCGTCGGTGTCGAAGTAGTAGGCGGCCTCGACGGTGGGCCACCAGGTCTGCCCTCGCCAGTTGCTGTCGGCGAGGAGACGTCCGGCCCGGCCCTTGGTGAGGGTGGTGAACACCACGGCGTCCCGGTCGAGCCGGTGGATGTGGCGTTCGAGGGCTTCCAGGACATGGGGTGGCAGCGGGACTTCCCGACGACTCTTGGAGCGCTTGGGGTACTCCTTGATACCGCTCTTGGCGTTGACCTCCACCACGAAGAGCCGTGAGCGACGCCTGTCGATGCGGTGCCGGTGCAGGCCGGACAGTTCACCCCAGCGCAAGCCGGTGTAGAAACCGAGCAGACACATCGTCCGCCATGCGGTGGGCAGTTCGTCCAGGATGCTCTGCGCCTGGTCGAGCGTGAACCACTGCGGCGGTTCGACCGCGATGGTCGGCAGGTCGATGTTGCGGCAGGGGCTGACCGCAAGGACGTCGTCGTCCACGGCCGCGCGCATCATGGAGGACGTGAGGTTGAACGCCCTCTTGATCGCGCAGGCTCCCGCGCCCTTGTCCACCACGGCGCGGATCCAGCTCTGGATGTCCATGCGGGTGATGGCCCGCATCTCCCAACCGCCCCAATGGACAGGACATGATGGACGAGGTGCGTCGCCTCGCAGGGTGTGAGGCTCGACGATGCGGGCGTTCCACCACCGGTCATGCCAGTCACTGAAAGAGATCTCGCCGGCCCGCGGGTCGCGCAGAGCACCGCGAGCGAACTGGGTCTCCATATCGGCGCCCCACGCGCGGGCCTGCGCCTTGAGCGGGAACGACTCGCTGAGGGGCGGCACTTCGCAGTGCTCAACCAACTGGACCGAGCGCCGCGCAGCCAGCGTCAACTGATCGACCTGATCGGCAGCGACAAGGCATCCATGGTGCGACTTGTCGACGACCTCGAAGCCAAAGGCCTCGTACGCAGGGATCCAGCACCAGGTGACCGCCGTGTCCGCGCGGTCACCCTGACCGAACACGGCGCCATGCTCCTCTCGCAGGCCCGCGACACCGCCCGCGACGTAGCCGCCGGACTGCTCACCCACATGAAGCCCGACGACCAGGAAGAACTCACCAGGCTGCTCGCAGAATTCCTTCGCGGTCAGCACCCCGGCAGTTAAATGTGACGGGGCGCAAGGCGCGTCACAGAGTCGGCGCGCTGTGCCTGGACTGAAGGCCATGACCCGTGCATGGCGCGTTGCCGCGCTCACCTTCCGGCCGGGCTGAAACACGGTGCAGCAGGCCGCAATGACGCCAGTCGTCGCCGGCGTAGTGATCGTGGTTGCGGGGGTGCCGTCTGGCTGACCAGTTCCGGGCTGAGCTGCCCCATCAGAAGAGCAACAGGTCAGACGCCCTTTCCGCACCGTGCTGACCACCGACTACCTCGCCGACAGCCACCTCGGCGGCCGTACGCATGAGGCCGGACTGCGGCTGGGGCAGGCCGTACGCCGCGTCCTGATCACGCCGCCCTTCCCCTCCACCGCCGACTCACCTGAAGGAAGCGAGCAATGATCCTCACCCCCTTCAAGCCGGACCAGGTCAACCCCAACAGCTACAACGTCCGCCTCGGTCCCACCCTGCTGACCTACACCGCCCTTGTGATCGACGCCCACCGCCCCAACCCCACCCGCGAGATCGAGATCGGCCAGGGCGGATACGTACTCCAGCCCGGCGAGCTCTACCTCGGCCACACCCTCGAGCAGGTCGGCTCCAACGCCTTCGTGCCGCTGCTGTTCGGCCGCTCCTCCGTCGGCCGACTCGGGCTGTTCGTCGAGATCACCGCCCCCATCGGAGACATCGGCTTCCACGGCCAGTGGACGCTGATGCTCTCCCCGATCCGCCCGTTACGGGTCTACGCCGGCATGAAGATCGGGCAGATCATGTTCTTCGTCTCCACCGGCGCCATCGACCTCTGTCGCGGCAAGTACCAGGCCGCCCACGGCCCGCAGCCGTCGCGGTACTGGCAGGACGTGGCGGGAATCGAAGCGGTCGCGTCGTGATCCTCACCGGCTCCGAGATCGCCGCCGCCGTCCAGACCGGCGAGATCACGATCGATCCCTACGACCCCGGCCGACTCTCTCCGAACGCCTACGACTGGCGGCTGGGCAGCACGATCCGCGTGTGCGAAGGGGACCTGGACGCCGCCGTCCCCACTCCGTTCACCGAACGGACGATCCCCGCCAAGGGCTTGGTGCTGGAGCCCGGGCTGCTCTACCTCGGTGTCACCCACGAGCGGACGGGCTCGGAGGTGTACGCGCAGATACTCAACGGCGACCGCACCATCAGCTCCCTCGGCATCTGGGTGCACGTCTCCGCCCCGCTCGGCCACCAGGGCCACGCTGTCCGATGGACCCTGGAGATCCGCGCCGCCAAACCGGTGCGGATCTATCCGGGCATGACCTTCGGCAAGCTCGTCTTCCTCACCGCCTACGGTGCACCGGCCAGCTACCAGCAGCAGCCCGCCAAGTACGCGTCGACGGATGGCATCGACATCTCCCACCTCTACGAAGAGCTTCCCGGAGGATTCCTGTGAGCCCCGCTTCGACCATGGGGCCGCTGGCCGCCACTTTCCTGGACCTGCCCGCCGGCAGCCCCGGCGGCAGCGTCGAGCTCTTCCTCGACCTCTACACCGGCGACCGCCCCCTCATCCCCGCACGCGCCTTCATGCTTGGCCCGTCGGGTCCCAAACCCCGCGTCCCCACCGGACTCGACCTGCTGTCCGTGGCCGGGAAGTGCCTTCAGGCCCCCGCTTTCGGCCGGTACGTCGCAGCCCTGCGCAAGGCTCTCGCGGTCGCAATAAACCCAGCCCAGGTCGGCGTACTCCACCTGCAGCACCTCACCTTCGGCGCCACTCCCGCCCTGATCCGGGCGCTCCCCCTGCATCCCCGTATCGCCCTGGTCCACGGCACGGACCTGATCTTCGCCGAGGCCCACCGCGACCCGCTGCAGGTGCTGCGCGAGACTGCAAGGGCGGCCGACGCGATCGTCGTACCCACGGGGGCGATGGCCGACCGACTCCTCAAGCTCGCCCCACGAGTCGACCGCCGGAAGATCACCCCCATACCCTGGGGCATCCCCGACCACCTGCTCACCGATCCGCCACCCCGGTCGGCCCACACCCCCTCCAGCCACCTGCGCCTGCTGTACGCCGGACGGCTGACCGCCGAGAAGGGCGTCGAGGCCCTTATCAAGAGCCTGGCCCCGGTGCCGGGCGTCGAGCTGAGCATCGCCGCAACCCGAGCCCAGTTCCATGCCCTGGCACCGTGCTTGCAACGGGCCGGCGTGAGAGCCCGCTACCTCGGCCGGCTCCGCCGTCCACAGCTGTGGAAAGCGTTCACCGAGCACGACGCGTACTCGTCATGCCGTCCACCACCCTGGAGGCCATGGGCCTGGTCGCGCTGGAGGGCCAAGCCTGCGGACTGCCCGTCCTCTACCAGCCCGTGCCTGGCCTCAATGAAGTACTCGCCGCCTCCGGTTCAGCCACCGACTTCACCCACTCGGCCGCCCTCGTCCGAGACGTGGATCGGCTACGGACCGCACCCGGCCTCCTGCCCGCTCTGCGAGAGGCGGGCTACGCGAACGCCGCCCGCTACCCGCTCTCATCGACCGCCCAGGCGCTGACCGACCTCAGCCGCCAGCTCGCCTGAACCAGGCAAGCGTGCCCCTGCCGACGACGGACCGGCAGCGAGTACGCCGGTGCCGGGGCCGATGTCCGACACACCATTGCACCGCCAGTCCTGCCCGCCCAGCCTCACTACGCTGACCCGGCGGGATGCCCACGGCGAAGAGGGAGACCATGACGTACGGCACCGACTGCATCAACCGCATCGAGCAGCTCCTGAACGAAGGCGTCCGCGACAAGGTCTACCCCGGTGCCGTCTGGGCCGTCGGCGATGCCGCCGGGGTCTCGGCCCACGGCGCCACAGGCTCCCTCGACCCAGACGAGCCGGACACGCCGATGCTGCGCGACACCGTCTTCGACGCCGCCGGCCTCACCAAGCTCCTCACCGTCTGGTCGTCCATCGGCGCCCTGTGGGAGGAAGGCAAGCTCGACCTCGACGCCCCCCCAATGACTTCTGGCCCGAAGTCGCCGGCCACCCGCTCGGGGCCGTGACCGCCCGCCACCTGCTGACCCACACCGCCGGCGTCCCCCTGCGAGCCCAGCTGAAGAACCTCTACGGCACTGACCCGCAGGATGTGCGCGACGGCGTCCTCCACGAGGCGCTGCATCGCCCGCCCGGCGAGGCGGTCGAGTACACCGACCGGGCCGCCCTCATCCTCGGCTACCTCGCCGAGTACCTCTCCGGCCGACGCCTCGACCGGCTGGCGACGGAACGGATCTGGCAGCCGCTGGGCATGGCCTCCACCCGCTTCGGGCCGCTGCCCACCGAGATCGCCACGCGGTGCGCCCCAACCGAGCTCGACCAGGACAGTGACACCCATCTCAAGGGCATCGCCCACGACTTCTCCGCCCGGCTCCTGGGCGGAGTATGCGGGATCGCCGGCACCTTCACCGTCCTCGACGACCTCGCCCACTTCCTGCGCCACATGCTGCATACCTCAACCAGCCTGGGGCGAGCCGGATTCTGCCCCGCCTGGACCAGGCAGTCACTGACCGTCCAGACCGGCACCCTCGAACCCATGCGCGGCTTGTTCTGGCACCCCGCCCCCGGCACCCACCTCGGGGACGGCACCTGGGTCCACTACGGCTTCACCGGCACCCGCATGTGGATCTCCCCGCAGCAGGGGCGATGGGCGGTACTGCTCACCAACAAGCTCTACTACACCCGCGACCGCCAGCCCTTGACCGACGTCCGCAACGCCTTGCGCGCTCTCGCCTTCACCTGAGCCACGGTCGGCGAATCCGTTGAGCGAGTCCGGACTCCAGCACATGCCTAGCAGGTCCGAGCAATCCTTGGTCAGGCCCGTCATGTGCCTTCATCCGGCGGCCTACGCTGTCGCACCCTGTGCGAGGGCAGGAGCCCAACGCCGGTGTCAGTGCCTGCTGTCAGGATCAGCATCGCCCCACATCGTTGTCTGGAGGACACATGAGTGCCGATCTTGGCCCGCTGGCCATCACACGCCGCAGCAGCAGTGAGCTGATACGGGCCAACGGCGAAACGGTAGGCAGACTCGGCGACTTCTGGAGCTGGGCGTGCTCCGACCTCGCCAACAACACCATGCGCGGCATCCTGGCCGAGTACCTCGTGGCCACGGCGCTGGGCGCCGCGATCGGCACACGCACCGAATGGGACACCGTTGACATCCGTACGCCCGAGAAATGGCGCGTGGAGGTGAAGTCGGCGGCCTACCTGCAGTCGTGGGCACAACCCCAGCTGTCGAAGATCGAGTTCGGCATCGCGCCGGCTTCCGGCTGGGATGCCCAGACCGGCGCCACCTCAGCCGAGGTAATGCGCCGCTCGGACGTGTACGTGTTCTGCCTGCTGCACCACCAGGACAAGAAGACCCTCGATCCCCTGGACCTCGACCAGTGGACCTTCTATGTCCTGCCCACCCGTGTTCTGGACGAACGCTGCCCGGCCCAAAGGTCCATCAGGCTGTCCAGCCTCGTCGATCGCCTCAGCCCGCTGAAGACCGACTTCGCCGGCTTGCCGAAAGCGGTCTCCGCGTGCGCCGAAGGCATGCGTTAGCCCGATGACAGCGGTCTCATCGCGCGCGGTGAGACCCTGCCGACGGCCTTCTCCAGCAGGCGGCATGTCTGGCCCGGCCTGAGCTGGGCCGCTAGGTCGATCCAGCGGCCGGGTGGGATGTCTGTCGGCGACGCGTGAATCGTGGTTCTGGATCACTTTTGGTGCCGGAGCAACGGAGGGTCACCACCTCCGCGATCATGAGCGGTCGTGACCCACG
>NZ_JBIBKW010000027.1:0-99425 GCF_042959465.1 Streptomyces sp. NPDC007901
CCGCGGGCGCCGGCCCCGGCGCCCTACCTGGGCGGGGGCAACCCCAGCCCCCCCCGGCCCAGGGGGTCCCCACCCACCCCGGCGGGGGGGGCCGGGCCCCGGCCGGCCCCCCCCCCCCGACGGTGTGTGGGGACGGGTCAGTTCTTCTTGTTCTTCTTGAAGGTGGTCCTGCTCGTCAGGGTCCAGCTCCGGGACTTCACCGTGTCGCGGTGCTTGTCCTTCGCGGTGACCGTGATCTTGAACCGGGTGCCGTCCGGAAGCGGGGCGGACAGGTGCACGGTCGCCCTGTGGGTCTTCCGGTCATAGGTGACCACGGCGGTGACGTGGAGCTTCTTCGCCGCCTGGGAACCCTTCAGGACGGTCACGGTCGCCTTGACGGACGCCACCGCCGCCTTGGCCGGCACGGTCAGGACGAGAGGGCTCGCCGCGTCGGCGGTGTGCGCCACGGTGGCCGCGGTCACCTCCGAGGCGGCGACCGACGCGGCCAGGGACGCGCTCGGGTCGTCGGCGGTGAAGACGGGGCCGACCCAGTAGTTCGCGGATCCGTAGGAGCCGTTGGGGAAGGCCGAGCCGCCGTACTTGTAGAGCCCGTTGTGGTGGGCGGTGGTGTCGGCCGTGGCCGTCAGCGGATAGGACTTGTGGGCCGCCGCGAAGTAGCCGCCGTCCACCGCGTAGTTGCCGTTGGGCGCGTGGTAGGAGACGACGTAGGCGGTGTCGGCGGTGATCGCCACCGGGGTGGCGAAGGTCAGCGTCTGCCAGCCGGAGGCCGTCTCGTTGGTGAAGGTGCCGCTGGCGAGCAGCGTGCCGCCGTCGGTCCACAGGCTGCCGGTGTGGGTGCCCGTGTTGCCGGTGCCCTTGTAGAAGGTGACACCGGTGACCCAGCCGGCCGCGGAGGACGTGAACCGGGTGCCCAGCTCGACGGAGTTGGGGTCGGCGGTCATGTCGGGGGTGGCCGGTGTGGCGGATGAACCCCACAGCGTGCAGGGGCAGGTGACCGCCGGCGGTGTGGAGCTGGTGGTGAACGACCAGGTCACCGGGGCCGCCATGGCGTTGCCCCACACGTCGGAGGCCTGGACGGACGCGGTGTACGTGGTGTGCAGGTCCAGCTCCGTCGACGGCGTGAAGGTCGCCTTGTTCGACGCGGGGAAGGTGACGGCGCCGGGCACGGTGTTGCCGTCGGCGTCCTTCACGGTGAACGTCACGCTGTCGGTGTCGACGGCCGAGCTGAAGGTGGCCGACACCGGCGACGTGATCGACGCGTCCGTCGCCCCGGACGTCGGGGAGGTCGAGGAGACGGTGGGCGGGGTCGTACTGGCCGTCGAGGTGTCGAGCACCACGTCCACCCAGTAGTTGCTGCCCGAGGACGCCGAGGACGGGAAGGAGCTGGTCGAGCCGTAGTGGTAGACGCCGTTGCCGCCGTCGACCCCGGTCTGCAGGGCCGTCAGCGGGGCCAGACCGGCGCCGCTGCCGGCGAAGGAGGGGTCGTAGGAGTATCCGCCGTTGGGGGCGAAGTACGAGGCGACGTAGGTGGTGTTGGCCTTGACGGTCACCGGGGTGGAGAAGTTCAGCTGCTGCCAGCCGGAGGCCGTCTCGCCGGTGAAGGTGCCGGTGGCCAGGCGGGTGCCGGAGGCCGTCCACAGGCTGCCGATGTGGGTACCGGTGTTGACGGGCGACTTGTAGAAGCGCACACCGGTGACCGAACCGGCCACGGTGGTACGGAACTTGACGCCGAGCTCCACCGAGCCGCCGTCGCCGGCGTTGACGGTGCCGGGCACGGCCGAGGCCGGCCAGATGGTGCACGGGCAGGCCTGGGGGCCGACCGTCACCGGGACGGTGGTGACGGCGCCGATGTTGACGCTGTCGTCGACCGCGCGGACCTTGATGGACTCGGATCCCGGGGTGGTGGGCGTCCAGCTGTAGGTCCAGGACCCGAGGCCGGTGGCGGCCTCCCAGGTGGTGCCGCCGTCCGTGGAGACCTCGACGCGGGCGACCACACCGCCGGAGTCGGTGGCCGTGCCCTTGATGGTGACCGCCTTCAGTGCCGGGACGGTGGCCCCGGAGGACGGGCTGGTCACGGTGACGGTCGGGCCGGTGGTGTCGGTGGAGGCCGTGGCGCCGACCAGGTTGCTCTGCAGGGTCAGCGGCTGGACGCCCATGTCGGCGAGGATGTTCACCGTCGCCTGCTGCATCCGGGAGTCCTCGGTGACCACCGTGTCGTCGGGGTTGTAGGTGGGCACGTTGGTCAGGCCCCACGACCACTGCACGGTCCCGGTGCCGAACACCAGGGCCCCGGAGTCCTGGTCGCGGAACTCGACGAGGTTGTGCGTCGCCGTGCCGTTGCCGTAGAGGTTGCCCCAGTCGAGCCGGTAGGTGCCGTCGGTGATGTCCACCGTCGTGGAGGACACGTCGATCTCACCCGCGGGCCGGGTGCTGTTGTCGAGGTCGCTGTCCCACTCGTAGCCGAGCGTGCCGGTCGGGAAGGTCGCGGTCTGGCTGGAGGTGAGGCCCGCGATGGACGTGTTGCGCCAGATCCGGTTCTTGCCGTACGAGCCGGGGACGGTGATCGCGTCGGCGCGGTAGCCGTTGGCCTGGAACATGGAGCCGGTGAGGATGTTCGGCGGCTGGTAGGTCTGGCCGTAGTTGGTGCTGGTCGGATCCATCCAGGTGCCGGTCCAGGTGCCGCTGGGATCGGCGACGCCGTTGTTGAACGCCATCTTGGTCATCTTGTAGCAGACCAGGGTGCGGTCGGCCGTGCTCGTGCCGTCGATGCTGGGGGCCAGCCGGGTCTTCCAGAAGACCTCGTTGCCGCTGAAGAAGCCCTGCCGCACGCCGGCCTTCCGGGCCGCCAGGACGTTGGAGTACTGGCTCTGTGTCCAGTACTCGTCGTGCCCGGACGACATGTACATCTTGTGCTTCTCCAGCAGGGTCGCGCCGCTGCTCGACGACACGTCCACGCCGGACAGATAGCTGACGTCGTAGCCGTTGCGTTCCAGCCAGGACAGCATCTCGAACTCGGAGCCGTAGATGCCGTTGTCGCCGCCGATGTCCAGCGGCCGGTTGTAACTGACCTCGTAGGCGCGGCCGTCGGGCGCGGGCCCGGTGCCGCCGTACAGGTCCTGGCCGCCGTAGTCGTTGTAGGCCTGCCAGGTCTGGTCACTGGTCTGTACGACGACGGCGGAGGTGCTGGAGTCGTTGCGGACGACGAACGGGTACGGCATCAGGCCGTCGCCGTCGGTCTGCGTGAGGTTCGCGATGTACAGGCCGGACACGGCGTCGCTGGGTACGGTCCAGGTCGCGGTCACCGGCCAGTTGCCGCAGTCGACCAGGCCGGTGCTGCTCTTGGTGGTGCAACTGGCGGCTTTGCTGGTGTAGTTGGCCGGATACGTCACGGCCGCCTGGGCCGCGGTCGACATCTGGCGCGCGCCGTCGCCGCCGTACCAGCCCAGCCGGTAGATCTGGATGTTGTACGAGACCGGGGACTGGACCTTGAACTGGACCGTGTCGCCCGCCTGGACGCTCTCCTTGGTGGTGAAGCCCTTGATGTCACCGTAGGCGTTGGGCGAGAACCAGTCGTCCTTGGGGGTGCCCGTCTTGGAGTTCTCGCACACGATCGAGTTGGAGCCCGACCCGCACGGATCGGACGCCGCCTGCGCGGAGGCGGCCAGCGGGAGCACCGCCAGTATCAATGCCACTACGACGGCGAGGCGCCCGCCCCGGATCCGTCTGCTCCATTTTCTCATGTGTACCTCTCAGCGGTGCTGTGCAGGGCCCGGCCCATGGGGACGGAGGTGGAGCGTGAAACTCTGGGGACCGGTCAGCGGCCGAGCGCGTCGGTGAACGCGTCCACGACGCGCCGCTGCTGGTCGGGGGTGATCTGCGGGTACAGCGGCAGCGACAGGATCCGGTCCGCGGCTTTCTCCGCGTTGGGGAAGTCGCCCCGGCCGTGCCCGAGACGGCGGTAGGCCGGTGTCAGGTGGACGGGCGCGGGATAGTGCACCCCGGCGCCGATGCCCTCGGCGTTGAGTTTGCCGACGAGGTCGTCCCGGTCGGCGTCGGCGACCTGGACGACGTACAGGTGCCAGACGTGGACGTTGCCGGGTGCGGTGACCGGGAGGACGATCCGGCCGTCGGCGGCCAGGTCGGCGAGGAGTTCGTCGTAGCGGGCGGCGGCCGCCCGGCGGGCCGCGTTGCCGGCCGCCAGCCGTGCCAGCTTCGCCCGCAGGACGACGGCCTGCAGCCCGTCCAGGCGGCTGTTGAAGCCGGGCACGTCGTGGCGGTACTTGGCGACTCCGCCGTGGTTGGCGATCGCCCGCACCAGGTCGGCGCGCTCTCCGTCGTCGGTGAGCACCGCGCCCGCGTCGCCGTAGGCGCCGAGGTTCTTGCCCGGGTAGAAGCTGGTGGCGGCGATGGATCCGCTGCCCGGGGTACGGCCGTCACGGGTCGCGCCCTGGCACTGGGCGGCGTCCTCGACGACCTTTACATCAGGGGGGAGTTGGGCACTGAGCGCCGTGACGTCGGCCATCTGCCCGTAGAGGTGGACGGGGACGACCGCGCGCGTGGCCGGGCCGACCGCGTCCAGCGCGGCCCGCGGGTCGAGCAGGTGGCTGTCGGGCAGGCAGTCCGCGAGGACCGGGCGGGCGCCGATCCGGGCGACCGCCCCGGCCGTGGCGATGAAGGTGTTGGCGGGCACCACGACCTCGTCGCCGGGCCCGACCCCGCTCGCCCGCAGGGCGAGTTCGACGGCGTCGGTGCCGTTGGCGACGCCCACGCAGTGCGCGACGGCGCCGAAGCCGGCGTACTCACGCTCGAATGCGCGCACCTCGTCGCCGCCGACGAACGCGGTGTTGGCCAGGACCCTCTCGAATCCGGCCCGTACCTCGTCGGCGACCTCCTCGTGGGCCGCTTTGAGGTCCACGAGCGGAATCTGGTTCATGTCAGCGGTCCCCCCACTGTTCTTGTCGCCAACTGTTCCAGCGCGGGCGGTTCCGCCGCGCGCAGCCGTCGGGCCGGGCTCCCCACCCAGACCTCGCCCGGCGGTATGTCGCCGAGCACGGCACTCCCCATCCCGACCAGCGACCAGGCGCCGACCGTCGTACCCTCTCTGACCAGCGCGCCGGAGCCGACGTAGGCGCCCTGTTCCAGCCGTACTCCGCCGCCGAGGCGGACGCCCGAGGTGAGTGTGGCGAAGTCCTCGACCACGTCGTCGTGGGTGAGGACGACCTGGGGCATCACGGCGACATGCGCGCCGACGCGCACCGCGGCCGTCAGGGCGCAGTGGGCGAGCAGGACCGTGCCGGGGCCGACCTCGGAGGTCTCGGAGACCGAGGCCGTCGGGTGGATCACGGTGGCGTAGCGGTCCGCGGGCAGGGCGAGCCGGCGGACCAGGCGGGCCCGGGCCGCGTAGTCCCGGGGATTGCCGACGCAGATCACCACCCGGGCGCCGGTCAGCTCGTGGACCAGGTCGCAGCCGCCGAGGACCGGCACGCCGTCCACGTGGGTGCCGTGCAGGGCGGGGTTGTCGTCCAGGTGCCCGAGCAGCTTGAACTCGCCCGCGTCCGCCACGGCCTGCGCGGTCTCCCGGGCGAAGCCGCCCGCGCCCACGATCACGAGTTCGGTCATCTTCGGGCCTGTTCGCGCAGGGCGGTCACGACGCGGTCCTGCTGGGCCTCGGTCATCGTGTGGAACAGCGGCAGGATCAGCGAGTCGCGGGTGAGGCGCTCGGTGACCGGCAGCGGCGCGCGGGGGTGGTCCGCGTAGGCGGGTTCGAGGTGCGCGGCCATGATCCCGCGCCGGGCGGAGACGCCGGCCTCGGAGAGCGCGGCGAGCAGGTCGTCCCGGCCGACCGGGAAGTCCTCGTCCAGCAGCACCCAGTAGGACTGGAAGTTGCTCTGCCCGTGCCCGGGGTCGCGTACGGGGGTGAGGCCGGGAACGTCGTGCAGCAACTCGTCGTAGCGAGCCGCCAGTTCGCGGCGGCGGGCGATCATCGCGTCGAGCTTGCCGAGCTGGACCAGGCCGATGGCGGCCTGGACGTCGGTCATCCGGTAGTTGAAGCCGACTTCCAAGTAGCTTTCCAGGACCGGCTTGTTGCTCGCGTGGCGGTCGGCCGCCGAGGCGTTCATGCCGTGCTCGCGCAGCCGGCGCAGCCGCGCCGCCCACTCGGCGTCGTCGGTGGTGATCATGCCGCCCTCGCCCGTGGTGACGAGCTTGCGCGGGTGGAAGGACCAGGCGGCGAGCAGCGCGCCGTGCCCGACGGGCTTGCCGCCGACGGTGGAGCCGATGGCGCAGGCCGCGTCCTCGACCAGGGGCAGGTCCCAGTCGGCGCAGGCGGCCCGCAGGGCGTGCACATCGGCCGGGACACCGCCCTGGTGGACGGCGAGGACGGCCTCGGTGCGCGCGGTGCGGACCGCGTTCACCGTGGCCGGGGTCAGGTTGCCGGTGGCCGGGTCGACGTCGGCGAACACCGGCTCGGCACCGACGTACCGTACGGCGTTGGCGGTGGCGATGAACGACAGCGAGGGCACCACGACCTCGTCGCCCGGGCCGATACCCAGCGCGACCAGGGCCAGGTGCAGGGCGGTGGTGCAGGAGCTGACGGCGACGCCGTGCTCGGCGCCCACCCGCTCGGCGAAGGCCTTCTCGAAGGCGGCGACCCGGGGGCCCTGGGCGACCCACCCGGACAGCACCGCGTCGGAGGCGGCCCGGGCCTCCTCCTCGCCGAGCCAGGGGATCATCACCGGGATGCGGTCGGTGCTCACTGGGCGGCCTCCCGCTCCGCGCGCCACCACTGGACCAGGTCGCGCAGCCCGGTCCGCAGGTCGATCTCGGCCGTGAAGCCGAGCCGCCCGGCGGCCTGCGAGGTGTCGGCGAGCCGGCGGACCACCGAGTTCACCGAGCGGGCGGGCCCGTGCACCGGCTCCAGTCCTTCGGCCCCCATCGCCTCCAGCAGCCCCTCGGCGAGCTCCTTCAGCGAGGTCTCCGTGCCGCTCGCCACGTTGAACACCTCGTCGGTGAGGTCCGACTCGGCGGCCAGGACGTTGGCCCTGGCGATGTCGCGGACGTCGACGAAGTCCATGGTCTGGGTGCCGTCGCCGAGGATCAGCGGCGGTTCGCCCGCCTCGATGCGTTCCATCCAGCGGATGAGCACCTCGGTGTAGAGGCCGTGGATGTCCATCCGGGGGCCGTAGACGTTGAAGTAGCGCAGCGCCACGTAGTCCAGTCCGTACATGGCGTGGAAGCTGCGCAGCATGCCCTCGTTGAAGGCCTTCGCGGCGCCGTAGAAGGTGTCGTTGTTGTACGGGTGGTGGCGCTCGGTCGTCGGGAAGGTCTCGGCCATGCCGTAGACGGACGCGGAGGACGAGGCGACCACCTTGGCGACCCCGGCCGCGGCCGCCGCCTCCAGGACGTTGAAGGTGCCGTCGACCAGGACCTCGTTGGCGAGCCGGGGCTCCTCCGCGCACTGGGTGATGCGGATCGCGGCGAGGTGGAACACCAGGTCGGCGCCCTCGGTGACCTTCCGTACGGTGTCGGCGTCCCGGACGTCGCCCTCGACGATCTCCACGACACCGCTGGGCAGGGCCTGGGCGAGGTTGGCCCGCCGCCCGCGCACGAAGTTGTCGAGTACGACGACCTCGCGGGCGCCGCCCTCGGCCAGCAGGTCGACGAGGTTGGAGCCGATGGTGCCCGCTCCCCCGGTGACCAGGATCTTCTTGCCGCGTACGCTGCTCAACTGTTCTTGCCTTTCAGCGAAGTGGTTCTGTCAACGCCCGGCGCGCAGGCCGACGACCGCGCCCTTGAATTCGAGGCTTCGCGACGCCGCCTCGAGAATGTCCAGCACCCTCAGGCCCGCCCGGCCGTCGGTCAGCGGCGCCCGGCTCTGGCGGATCGCGTCGCCGAACTCGTCGACCATGCTGCGCAGCGCTTCCTTCTCGCCGATGGCGGGCGCGACCATGTCTCCGGAGCGGTACGAGATGAGCATCTCCCGGCGCTCGTCCGCGCCGATCTCCTGCGGTGCGGCCATGTCCACGCCCCGGTCGTAGACCGAGACCCGCTGGAGGGGGTTGAGGTCGTCCCAGAGCAGGGTGCGCTTGGAGCCGCCCACCATGGTGGTCCGCACCTTCGTCGGGGAGAGCCAGTTGACGTGCACGTGGGCGATGGCACCGGTGTTGAGCTGGAGGGTCAGGTAGGCGACGCAGGCCTGGCCGGCGCCGATCGGGTCGGCCCCGTGGGCGGCGACGGCGACCGGTTCGACGTGGTCAGGGAGGATGAAGTCCAGGATGGACAGGTCGTGCGGGGCGAGGTCCCACAGCACGTCGATGTCCTTCTGGACGAGCCCGAGGTTGATGCGGACCGAGTCGACGAAGTGGATCTCGCCGAGCTCGCCGGAGCGGACCAGTTCACGGATCCGGCCCACGGCGGGCGTGTAGCAGTAGGTGTGGTCGCACATCAGGGTGAGGCCGCGTTCCTCGGCCTCGGTCACCAGCCGCATCCCGTCGGCGTAGGTCGCCGCGAGGGGCTTCTCGACGAGGACGTGCTTTCCGGCGCGCAGGGCGGCCAGGGCGATGTCGAGGTGGGTGCCGGCGGGTGTGGCCACGGCGACGGCGGCGACGGTGGGGTCGGCGAGGACGGCCGCGTAGTCCGCGGTGGCCTCGACCGTCGAGTAGCCGCCGAGGACCCGCCGGGCCCGGTCCACGTCGAGGTCGCACAGCCAACGGAGCCGAAAGCCCTCGCCGGCCTGGAAGTTGCGTACGAGGTTGGGGCCCCAGTAGCCGGCCCCCACGACCGCCACCCCCAACGGCTCCTGCGTCACTGTCTGCCTCTTCCGCTGATTCCTCTGGTCCATCAGTAGGCCCCCGTTCCACGCACCACCACGGCCCCGGTGCGCGCCAGGATCGACAGGTCCAGGCCCATCGACCAGTTGTCCACATATCCGAGATCGAGCCGGACCGCCTCGTCCCAGGGCAGGTCGGAACGTCCGCTGACCTGCCACAGCCCGGTGAGGCCGGGCTTCACCAGCAGCCGGCGCTTGATGTCCGCCGAGTACTCCTCGACCTCCTCGGGCAGCGGCGGCCGGGGCCCGACGAGCGACATCTGGCCCTTGACGACGTTGAGGAGCTGCGGGAGTTCGTCGAGCGAGCTGCGGCGCAGGAAGGAGCCGACCCGGGTGATGCGCGGGTCCTCCTTCACCTTGAACAGCAGCCCGTCGCTGTTCTGGTTGAGGTGTTCCAGTTCCGCGCGCAGGGCCTCCGAGTCGGCCCGCATGGTGCGGAACTTCAGCATGGTGAAGTGGTCGCCGTAGCGGCCCACCCGCTGCTGCCGGAAGAGGGCGGGGCCGGCGCTGTCCAGCCGGACGACCAGCGCGATCGCCAGCATCGGCAGCGCGAGGAGGAGGAGCAGCACCGCCGCGAGACAACGGTCCAGCAGTTCCTTCGGCAGCCGGGAGAGCCGGGAGAGGTTCGGCGGCTTGATCCGTACCAGCGGCACCCCGTTGGTGGGCCGTACCGCCAGCCGGGCGGTGGCCACGTCGGTCAGGACGGGGGCCAGCAGGAAGTCGACGCCCTGCACGGCCGCCGTCCAGGACATCCGGCGCAGGACGGAGGCGTCGAACTCGGGGGCGGGCAGCACCACCACGGTGTTGATGCCCAGGGCCCGGACGACGTCGTTCATACCGCCGACACCGCCGAGGGCGGGGAGCCCCAACTTGCGGATCTCGCGGGCGTTCTCGGGGTCGGTCAGGCAGACTCCGGCGGCCTGGAGCTTCGGGGTGCCGCCGCGTCTGAGCACCGCGACCAGTTCCACGATGCCCCGTGACGGCCCGACCAGCAGCGTCGCGCTGCCGTCCCGGCTCTGGGCCCATCGCCGGTGCAGTCGGCGGCGGAGCGTGTAGCGGACCGCAAGGGCGATCGCGGCGACAGGTGCCGCCGCCATGATCATGTCATGAAGGAGGCCCGAATCGTGGATGAACAGCCCGTACGCGACGGCGGCCAGGGCCGGCAGCGCGACGGCCCCCCGGAGCACCCGCCGATACTCCTCGGCCCCCAGACCGAGCGCGCCTCGGTCGTAGGAACGGTGGGCCAACATGGCCACGATCCAGGTCGGGGGCAGCACCAGGGCCACCGCCCAGCGGCCGTAGGCCGCGTGGACCAGGAAGGCCGCGGCGACGGCAGCGACGCCGTCCGCGACCAGCAGGACGATGCGGTACTTGCGTTCCCACCGTCTTCGGCGGCCTTGTGGAAGTCTGCGTTCCACGACCGATTGCTCATGCGTGACCTCAATGGTCATGCGCCCCCCACCACATGCGCGGCTACCCCTGACCGAAGTGCCCTGGACCGAGCGGCACTGGAAAGCGAGGGAGCTTCAGCGGTTCCCCAACCGCTGCATGCCCCCGGCATGCTGGTACGTACTGGTTGTTCTGATTGTTCAGATCCGTTCAACGGCCGGTCCATGACGTGCAGTCAAGAACGAGTTCCCCACCCAAACCGGTCCGGCGGCCATCAATCTAGACCACGGGGCGCAGTCTCGGGAACAGTTGGACGAAACACATGTCGCAATAGTGACGCCGACGGCATACTGCCCCCGTGACCAGCATCGTGATCCCGGCCCACAACGAGGCCCGCGTCATCGGTCGGCTCCTCGATTCGTTGTTGGCCGATTCCGGACCCACGGGCTCCTGTGGTTCCGGCGGCCTCGGGGACTCCCCGGACGACACCGACATCGTGGTCGTGTGCAACGGCTGCACGGACGACACCGCCGAGATCGCAGCGACCCGTGGCCCGCGCGTCCGGGTGGTGGAGATACCCGTGCCGTCCAAGCACGCGGCGCTGCGCGCCGGTGACGATCACGCGCGCGGCTTCCCGCGCCTCTACGTGGACGCCGACGTGGTGATCGCGGGCGCCGACGTACGGGCCCTGACCGAGCCGCTGGCCGACGGGACCTCGGGCATCCTCGCCACCGCCCCGGCCCGGCGGATCCCGCTGGCCTCCTGCGCCTGGCGGGTGCGCGCCTACTACCAGGTGTGGCAGCGGCTGCCCGCCGTACGCGAAGGCCTGTTCGGCCGGGGGGTCATCGCGGTCTCCAAGGCCGGGCACGCCCGGCTCGCCGCGCTGCCGCCGCTGATGGCGGACGACCTCGCCGCGTCCCTCGCCTTCGCGGCGGAGGAACGGCGCGTGGTCGACGCGGCCGGCGTGGTGATCCAACCCCCGCGCACCTGGCGGGATCTGATCAAACGGCGGGTCCGGGCCGCGGTCTCCACCGCCCAGGTCGAGCAGCACCAAGGGCCGCAGGGGGCCTCGGCACGCACCAGCAAGGCCGACCTGAAAGCGCTGCTGCGCCGGGAGCCGAGGCTCTTCGTGGCGGTGCTGGTCTTCGTCTCGGCGGCGGTCGCCGCCCGGCACAAGGCCGCGAAGGCCATCCGGGCCCAGGACTTCGGCACCTGGCTACGGGACGAGAGCAGCCGGCAGAACTGACCGCACCGCACCCGGGGGTTCCCTTCTTGTACCTCACCGACCGTTCGCAGCCCGTCCAGGCGGACACCGACCAGGGCCGAAGACGCGGGCCGGGGCACGGTGTCGCCCCGGTCGTGCTGGTCCTGGGCACGGTCAGCCTGATCACCGACATCTCCTCGGAGATGGTCACCGCCGTGCTGCCGCTCTACCTCGTCACCACGCTCGGCTTCAGCCCGCTGGGGTTCGGCACCCTGGACGGTGTCTACAACGGGGTCAGCGCGCTGGTCCAGCTCACCGGCGGCCACCTCGCCGACCGCGTGCGCAACCACAAGCTGCTCGCCGGGCTCGGCTACGGCCTGTCCGCACTGTGCAAACCGCTGCTCCTGTTCGCCGGCAGCATCGGCACCCTGGGCACGGTCCTCGCCCTGGAACGGACCGGCAAGGGCCTGCGCACCGCCCCGCGCGACGCGATGATCTCCCTGTCCACCCCGGCCGCCCACCAGGGCCGCGCCTTCGGCGTGCACCGGGCGATGGACACCACCGGCGCGATGCTCGGCCCCCTGGCGGCCTTCCTCATCCTGCGCGCGGCGGCGGACGGTTACGACGCGGTGTTCGGGGTGAGCGCGTGCGTCGCCGCGCTGGGCGTGCTGGTGCTGGTGCTGTTCGTGCCGGGCAGACGGCGGACCGGGGCAGCGGACGAGAGCGACGCCAAGCCTCCCGTCCGGGTCCGTGAAGCCCTCGCGCTGCTGCGCATCCCCCGGCTCCGGGCGCTCGCCGGCTGTGCCGCGCTGCTCGGCCTGACCACCGTCAGCGACGCCTTCGTCTACCTGCTGCTGCAGCGGCGGGCCGGCATCGGCGAGGAGTGGTTCCCGCTGCTCCCGCTGGGCACCGCCGTCGTGTTCCTGCTGCTGGCGGTGCCGCTGGGCTCGCTCGCCGACCGGGTCGGACGGCGCACGGTGTTCCTCGCCGGACACGCGGCCCTGCTCACCGCCTACGCCCTCCTGCTGTGGGCCCCGGCCGTCCCGGCCCTGGTCCCGCTCGTCCTCGCCCTGCACGGCACGTTCTACGCCGCGACCGACGGGGTGCTCCCGGCGGCCCTCGCCGGCATCGTGCCCGAACAGCTGCGCGCCAGCGGGCTCGCCATCGTCGGCACCAGCCAGGCGCTGGCCCGGTTCTGCTGCTCGCTGGCCTTCGGCGCCGCCTGGACGGTGTGGGGCGACGGCCCCGCGCTGGCCGGCGCGGCCGTCGGCCTGCTCTGCTGCGCCGCCGTCGCGAGCCTGGTGCTGCGCCCGGCCGACCCGACCCGATGACCACCACCGCCCCACCGAACACCACAGGGAACCAAGGGAACCAGATGACTTCCATGCGCCGCCGTCTGCTCGTCCTCCTCGCGGCGGTCCTGGTGCTCGCGGGCGTGGGCACCGGCGTGGTCCTGCACGCCGCGGACCGCGCGGACCGGGCGAACCAGCCGCACGCGGGCGACCCCACGGTCAGCGCGGGCAGGCTGACGCTCGGCCAGAAGAGCCGCCTGATGTTCGTCAACGCGGCCGCCGGCCCGCACCGCACCGCGGTCGCCTCGGTCCCGTCGGCCGACCCCGGGGGCAGCCGGACCGCCTCCGGCCTGAAGTGCGTCCGCTTCTACGCGGCGGCCGGGACCGGGGTCTGCCTGCAGTCCAACCCCGGTGTCCTCAAGCAGAGCAACCAGGCACTGCTCCTCGACGCCGACCTGCGCACCAAGCGCGCCTTCCCGCTCGCGGGCACCCCCAGCCGGGCCCGGGTCTCGCCCAGCGGCCGCTTCGTCGCCTGGACCGTCTTCGTCTCCGGCGAGTCCTACTCGTCCGCCTTCTTCTCCACCCGGACCTCGGTCCTGGACACCCGCACCATGAAGCTGACGCCCAGCCTGGAGACCTTCGCCATCACCAAGGACGGCACGTCCTACCACGCCTCGGACGTCAACTTCTGGGGCGTCACCTTCGCCGCCGACGACGACACCTTCTACGCCACCCTCAACACCGCCAACAAGACCTACCTGGTGCGGGGTTCGCTGTCCCGGCGCACGGTCACCACCCTCGTCGAGAACGTGGAGTGCCCCTCGCTCTCCCCCGACGGGACCCGGGTCGCCTTCAAGAAGCGGGTGCTGTCCCGCACCGACCTCTGGCACGAGTACGTCCTCGACCTGAAGACCCTCCGCGAGACACCGCTCGCCGAACGCCACAGCGTCGACGACCAGGCCACCTGGCTCGACGACCACACCGTCGCCTACGCGCTCCCCGCCGACGGCGACGTCAAGAGCACCGACCTGTGGTCCGTCCCCGCCGACGGCACCGGAAAGCCCCATCTGCTGATCGCGGGCGCGTCCTCCCCGGCGCCGCTGTAGGCCGGGACGGCGCGGCGCGGCCGCCCGCGCCGGCCACCGCCACCCGCCTTTGCGGCATTTACGACAGCTGATGATCTCCGCACGTATTCCGCCCCACTGGGCCACTCCACGGAGCAGCGCCCGAATTGAAGGGTTGGGCACCAATAACGGCGTTCAGGACGGAGAACGCCATAACTCCGTTCCCCGGAAGACGCCCAGGCCGGATACGTCACACCCGCCGGGAGAGCGCTATAGTGCAGCCGTCAACTGCCCGTGCTCGCACGCCAGTCCCCCACCCTTCCTCAGAGCGGAGGCCAGGTGTCCCACGTGCGCGTCGTGACGGGCAGGGACACGACTCGGCACGCCACGGACTGTCCTGAACAACCATCACGACAACCCGCCGCGGCGTAGTTCAATTTCCGCACCCGCATTTCCGGTGCGGGTAAACGGGCAACCGCTATCTCCCCCCACCCCTCTCGCAGTATCTCCCCCTCACCGAAAGTCTCCCTCTTTCGTGGCCATCACCGTGCACGAGAACCGGCCCGCGGGCCGGCATGCCGCCGTTCCGTCCGGCAGTCTCTTTCGGCGAATCTATGCTCCGCGCGTGAGTGACGCGCTGGCCTTTTCGATGGCTACGTACGCGATGCCGCTTCTGGTGCTCACCATCACCAGTTCCGCGTCCTTGACGGGCCTGGCGTTCGCGGTGGAGTGGACTCCGCGGATCGCGGCGTTCGTCCTCGCCGGCAAGGTGGTGGACCGCCGGGGCGCGGCGGTCGTCTGCTTCATCGCCTCGCTCGCCCGGGCCACGGTGGTGGCGGTCTCGGCGGTCGCCCTGACGATGCTGCCGAGGGGCACCGCCGAGACGGCGGTGATGCTGGTGCTGGCAGCCGTCACCGGCACCCTCTCCCAGTTCGGATTCGTCGCCAACGAGGCGGTCGGCGCGATCGTCACCCGGCGGGACCAGGCGCGGCCGCACGGGATCCAGGCGGTCCTCGTCGGCATCGACCAGACCGCCGCGGTGGGCGGTCCGCTGCTCGCGGGCTTCCTGCTGCTGGCGGGACCGGAGTGGATGCTCGGATGCCTCAGCGCGATCTCCTTGTTCGCCGCCGTGCTCGGCCTGCAGACCCCGCCGACCCCGTTGCGGGTCGTCCGTGCCGACGCCGCCGGAAAGGACCGCGCGCTGCGCCTCGGCCTGCGGACGCTGCTGAAACTGCCCGCCCTGAGCTGGCTGGTGGCCGGATTGGCCTGTTCCAACCTCGCCCTCGGTCTGCTCCAGTCCGCCAGCCCGGTGATCGTGGTGGAGACGTTCGGCCGCTCCGCCGCCGACGTCGGCACCATGTGGTCCGCCGCCGCCGTGGCGACCCTGCTGGCCATCACCTGCTGCCGGCTCGTGCTGAGCCGCCTCGACCTCTGGGCGGTGGGCGTGGTCTCCGCGACGCTCGCCTCCGCCGCGTGCCTGGCCGTCGCCGAGGCTCCGTCCTACCCCTCGTACACCGTCCTGGTGGCGATCTTCATGGCCGGGGACGGCGGCCTCACGGTCGTGTTGCGCACGGTGCGCTCGCTGATCATCCCGCCCACCGCACTCGGTGCCACGCTCTCCCTGACCATGCTCCTCCTGCTGCTGCCCTTCCCGGCGGCAGGCGTCCTCGTCGCGCTCACTCCGCCCTCGCACCTCGGCAGGGTCGTCCTGGTCTGCGCTCTCGTCCAGGCTCTCGCTCTGCTCGCCACGTTCGTCAGGCTCCGCAACAACGACACCCTGCGCATGGTCGCCACCCGGCGGTGACGAACGGGCTCCCCCGGCCGTCGGGCCCCGATCCCGGATCAGCCGCGCCCCGGAAGGGCCCCCAACCGGTGCAGGCGCAGCGCCAGTTGGACCTCCAGGACCCGTGCCGGGCTCTGCCAGTCGTCGCCGAGGAGGCGGGCGACGCGCTCCAGGCGCTGGGCGACCGTGTTCACATGGACATGGAGTTCGTCCTTCGTGCGGACCGGGCTCATCCCCGAGGCGAAGTACGCGTCGAGGGTGTCCAGGAGTTCCGTGCCGCGCCGCTCGTCGTAGGCGACGACGGGGCCGATGGTGCGTGTGACGAACCCGGCGACGTCCCGTTCGCCGGCGAGGAGCAGACCGAGGAAGCCGAAGTCATCGGCGGCGGCGCCGTCCCCGCCGCGGCCGAGGAGGTTCAGCGCGTCGAGGCAGCGGCGGGCCTCGGCGTAGGGTCGGCGAGCTGCTTCTCGACGAGCGGGGTGCGCGGAGGCGCGCAGCCCATGGACGGAGGACATGTTCACGATCCGCCCCCAGCCCTGCTCGTACATATGGGGCAGGGCGCCCCGGATGAGCCGGAACGGAGCCTCCGGCATCACCGTCAGCACGGTGTGGAAGACGTCCGGCGGGAACTCCTCGATGGGGCGGACGAGTTGGATGCCCGCGTTGTTGACGAGGACGTCGGTGCCGGCGGCGGCCCGCTCGGCCGCGTCCAGGTCGGTGAGGTCCAAGACGTACGGCTCGACGGCTCCGCCCGCCGCGCCCGGGGTCCGCCCGGCCGCGTCCACGAGCTCGGCCAGCCCCGCCGCGTCCCGGTCCACGGCTCCGACCCGCGCCCCGGCGGCCGCGAGACGCAGGGCGCAGGCGCGGCCGATGCCGCCGGCGGCGCCGGTGACGAGGGCGGTGCGACCGCGGAGGTCGAGGGCGGTGGCATACGAGCCGGGAGGGCGCTGGGCGAGCTCATGATCCGACCCTGGGCGGGCCTCCCCCGGGCCCACATAGGGGCAGCCCACATACTTCAGCTGAAGACGGTAGCGTCGAACCACGTGGGTGCGTCCGACAGGGCCTGCTTGATCCGGAAGACCCCGAACTCGTTGAGCTCCGGCAGGGCGTCCACGTCGAACCAGGCCACCTCCAGCGACTCGTCGTCGTTGACCCGGGCTTCGCCGCCGACGGCCCGGCAGCGGAAGGTGATGTCCATGTACTGGCAGACATCGCCGTTCGGGTAGGTGACGGGGTTCAGTGCCTGGACGAGGACCACCCGCTCGGCGACGCACCGCACCGCGGTCTCCTCGAAGACCTCCCGCACGGCGCAGGCCGCGGGCTGCTCCCCCGGCTCCGGGATGCCGCCGATGACCGACCACCTGCGGGTGTCCGTACGGCGGCCCAGGAGCACTCTGCCCTCGTCGTCGAAGACGATGGCGGTGATCCCGGGCAGCCACAGCAGCTGGTGGCCGGCGGAGGCCCGGATCTCGCGGATGAAGTCAGGAGTAGCCATGGGGCGACCCTAACGGCCCGGTTCCCCGGGCCCCGCCGAAGCCGCGGGGCGTACGGCGGGCGTACGGCTACGCGTCACCGGCGCGGCGGGCGCGCACCCCGGCCCCGATCGCCCAGCCGACGCCGCTCGCGGCGACCAGCAGCAGCGCGATCTCGGGCAGGATGCCCAGCTTGGTCGCGGGCGTCTCGGAGGTGCGCAGCGGCACCTTCTGGACCAGGTAGGCGGGCACGAACATGCCGGTCTTCTGGGTGATCCTCCCGTCCGGCATGATGATCGCGCTGACGCCGCTGGTCACCGGCACGGTCACGGTCCGGCTGTGTTCGACCGCGCGGATGCGGGACATGGCGAGCTGCTGGTAGGTCATCTCGCTGCGGTCGAAGGTGGCGTTGTTGCTCGGCACGGAGATCATCTCGGCGCCGTGGGTGACGGTGTCCCGCACGTCCCAGTCGAAGGCGGCCTCGTAGCAGGTGGCGAGGCCGACCTTGGTGCCGTCGATGTCGAAGACACCGGGCTTGGTGCCCCGGCTGAAGTCCTGGCGGACCATGCTGGTCCAGTTCTTGTTGATCGCGCCGACCAGCCCGCGCAGCGGGAGGTACTCGCCGAAGGGCTGGATCTGCCGCTTGTCGTAGGTCGCCGTCGGACCCTTGACCGGGTCCCACAGGATCTGCTCGTTGAGCAGCTTGCCGTCCCGTTCCACGACCCCGCCGACCGAGATGGGCACGCCCATCGCCTGGGAGGCCTCGTCGATCACGGCGGCCGCGCCGGCGTCGGCGAACGGGTCGACGTCGGAGGAGTTCTCCGGCCACAGCACGAAGTCGGGCTTGGCGACCTTGCCCGCCTTGACGTCGGCGGCGAGCTTGAGCGTCTCCTTGACGTGGTAGTCGAGCACGGCCTGCCGCTGGGAGGCGAAGTCGAGGCCGGCGCGCGGCACGTTGCCCTGGATCACCGCGACGGTGACCGAGCCGTCCTCCGCCTTGTCGCTCACCAGCGCCCGCGCGGCGACGGCGCCGACCACGGGGACGGCCACGCTCAGCAGGGCCACGGCCGCCGCCCCGCGCCGGAGCTCCCGCGTCCGGCGCCCCTCGACGACGAGGCGCCCGGCCTCGTACAGGCCGAATCCGCACAGCACGACCGCGAAGCCGAGCACCGGGGTGCCGCCCAGCGCGGCGAGCGGCAGGAAGACGCCGTCCGCCTGGCCGAAGGCGATCTTGCCCCAGGGGAAGCCGCGGAAGGGCACGCGCGCGCGTGCCGCCTCGCCGGCGACCCATATCGCGGCCGCCCACACCGGCCAGGCCGGCAGCTTGGAGACGGCGGCGACGCCCACACCGACCAGGGCGATGAAGATCGCCTCGATGGCCACCAGCGCGAGCCACGGCCCGGGGCCGACCTCGACACCGGTCCACACCAGCAGGGGCAGCAGGAAGCCGAGTCCGAAGACATAGCCGAGGCCGAGGGCCGCCTTCCGGCTCCGGCCGCGCAGCACCCACCCGAAGCCGGCGAAGGCGGGCACGGCCAGCCACCACAGGGGGCGGGGCGGGAAGCTGACGTACAGCAGCACTCCGCTGAGCGCGGAGGCGGCGGCCGGGACCAGGCGGCGGAGCAGCGCGAGGCCGCGCGCGCGGGGCGTGGGACGCGGTGTGAGCTGGTCCGACTGGTCGACGGAAGTTGCGGTGACGGTCACTCGGGGAGTGTACGGCGGTGGACCTTGCGGCCGACAGCACGGTCTCGGCATGCAGGAATCCCATCGTTCCCGCTCAAGTCGTCCACAAAGCGGGCATCGGCGGTTACGGTGTGCCGAGGCGGGCGGCGGGGCCTGCCTACAGGTCGGGGGACCGGGCACGGGGGGCGACGGTGGGGTCGACCGGGATGACGTCTGCTGCCGGCACGGACGCGGACAGCGACAGACGAAACGTTTCTGATGCGGTGGGCGTCGTGGTGCTCGCGGCCTGCGCCGTGTGGCCGCTGATTTCCGCTGCCGGGCGCGACGGACGGCCCGAGGGCGTACTGCTGGCGGTGCTCGCGGTGGCCGCGGGCTATGCGGCGGGCCGGATGGCCGGATCACTGCTGCCGGTGGCCGCACTGTGTGTCGGTGCGCTGGCCGGGTTCGGACTCGCGGTGGCGATGCCCCAGGTGGCCCCCGGCCCCCAGTTCACGGATCCGCTCGGCCATGCCGGTGCGGTCGCGGCGCTGCTGGCGCTCGCGACGGGTGGCGTGTGCTGCGCCGCGTGGGCGACCCCCGTTCCGGCGCTGCGCTTCGCGCTGCGGACGCTGGCCGCCGGGATCGCGGTGGCCGGGGTGGCCATGGGCTCGGCGGCCGGGTGCGCCGCGAGCGCCGCCGTACTGCTGTGCTCCCTGGCCGCGGGCCGGATGCGGCACCGGGGCCCGGGTATCGCCGGACTGGCCCTGGCGGCCGCGCTGGTGACCGGGACGGTGTGGGCGGTGGCCGCGGAGGTACTGCCCGCCGGCCTCACCTCCGCTCTCGAAGGCCCCCTCGGCTCGCACCGCGTCCAGCTGTGGCGGGATGCCCTGCACCTCGCCCGCCGGAACACCGCCGCCGGCGTCGGACCCGGGCGCTTCGGCGAGCTGAGCGGCGGCGCGTCCGACGCGCTGCTGCCCGACGGCAAGCCGCACTCCGCGCCGCTCCAGCAGGCCGCCGAACAGGGGCTGGTCGGCGTTCTCCTACTCGTCACCGCGTTCTGCTGGCTCCTGTACGCCCTGTGGCGCTCGCCCCGCTCCACACCGGTCGCCCTCACCGCGGGCGCGGCCCTGACGGCACTCGCCGTGATCGCGGCGGTCGGCAACGCGCTGAGCTTCACCACGGTGTCGGTGGGCGCGGGCCTGCTGGCGGGTCTGGCGACGGCGCGACCGTGGATCGCGGGTGTCCCACGGAGCTGAGTCGCGGGGATCCCACGCAGCTGAGAGGTGTCTTCCCCGCACATGTGGTCGGGCCACACGCCTGCGGTCTGCCTCAGTGGGCCGTGCCCGGGGTGATGGTCCGCAGGCGTTCCCTGATGGCCCGGACCGCCGACTCGGCGTTGTCCACGGTGATCGTGAAGGTGTGGCCGTCCCACAGGCGCAGGACGATGCCCTCGCCGCGGCGGACGACGACGGCCGTGCCCTTCTCGGGCCGCCAGCGGTAGCCCCAGCCGCCCCAGTGGCGCGGGGTGATCTGCGGGGTGAAGTCGGCGCCGACCACATGGGAGAGCGGAATACGGCGGCGCGGTACTCCTATGTGGCCGCAGCGGACCTCGAGGCACTCCTTGTCGAGCCTCAGGTCGACGTGCACGAAGGCGAGGGTGCCGAAGAGGACCAGCAGTCCGGCGGCGATGCAGCCCACCACGGACATCACCAGCGGGGCGACGCCCGCGGACCAGGCGGAGTCCACGGCCAGCTCGATGCCGAGCGCCATACAGGCCGCACCGACCAGCGCCAGCAACCACTGGACCCGGTTCGTCGCGCGCCCGGTCCAGACGTCCGGGTGCGGGGCGTCCTCGTCCGGGGAGCGGTCGTGGGGGTGGTCCCTCATGTCTACGAGATTACTCAGGTTTCGCTGCGCGGGTACCGCGTCGCGGAGGGTGACTGCTCACATCGGTTGAATCCCCGGCCCCGGAGGGTTCACTGGGACGCGGCGGGAGTGACCGCGCGCAGCAGCCGGCCCTCGGCGTAGGTCAGCGCGGCCTCGGGCAGCTCGCCCTCCCGGCCGTTGAGCAGCACGGTCACCGTGCCGGTGGCCGGTGCCTCGGGGGCGGGCCGCGCGCCGATCCGGCGCAGCGCCTGGGCGGCCACCGCTCCGGCGGAGCCGTGCAGGGCGAGGGGGGCGGCACCGGGGCGCTGCACGGCGGCGCGGATACGTTCCGCCAGGAACTCGTAGTGGGTGCAACCCAGCACGACGGTCGTGACCTCGTCCGGCGTGAGTTCGGCCGCCGCGCTCACCGCGGTGTCGATGGCCGCCCGGTCGGCGTGCTCCACGGCCTCGGCGAGACCCCAGCAGGGCACCTCGGTGACCGGCACACCGCCCGCGAAGTCCCTGATGAGGCCCCGCTGGTACGCACTGCCCGTGGTGGCGGGGGTCGCCCAGATCGCGACATGGCCGCCGCCGGCCGCGGCCGGCTTGATGGCCGGGACCGTGCCGATGACCGGGATCCCGGGCTCCAGATGGGCGCGCAGCGCGGGCAGGGAGTGCACGGTCGCCGTGTTGCAGCCGACGATCAGCGCGTCGGGACGGCGGGCGGCCGCGGCCTCGGCGACGGCCAGGGCGCGCTCGGTGACGCCCTCCGGGGTGCGCGGCCCCCAGGGCATGCCCTCGGGGTCGAAGGAGAGGACGAGATCCGCGTCGGGGCGCAGCCGCCGTACCGCTGCGGCGGCCGCCAGCAGGCCGATTCCGGAGTCGATGAGCGCGATCTTCACCCGGCCACGATAGACGATGGGCCCTTGGGGACCGGCCCCGTGGGGCAGACTGCGCGGGTGAGCGCCATCGCGTGGACCGCCGCCGTATCCCTCGCCGCCTGGCTGTGGCTGCTGCTCTGCCAGGGCTTCTTCTGGCGCACCGACGTCCGGCTGCCGCCCCGGCGGGATCCCGGGGAGTGGCCGGACGTGTGCGTGGTGGTCCCGGCCCGGGACGAGGCCGCCGTACTGCCCCTGAGTCTGCCGTCGTTGCTGGCGCAGGACTATCCGGGGCACGCCGAGGTCTTCCTGGTCGACGACGGCAGTACGGACGGCACCGGGGAACTGGCCCGGGAGCTGGCCGCGCGCCACGGCGGGCTGCCGCTGACCGTGGACTCGCCCGGTGAGCCGCCGGCGGGCTGGACGGGCAAGCTGTGGGCGGTCCGGCACGGCATCGCCCTGGCACGCGCGCGTGAGCCCGAGTTCCTGCTGCTGACCGACGCGGACATCGCGCACGAGCCGGACAGTCTGCGGCTGCTGGTGGCGGCGGCGCGCACCGGGGACTTCGACGTGGTCTCGCAGATGGCCCGGCTGCGGGTGGAGAGCCGGTGGGAACGGCTCGTGGTGCCCGCCTTCGTGTACTTCTTCGCCCAGCTGTACCCGTTCCGCCGGATCGGGCGGAAGGGATCGCGGACGGCGGCAGCGGCGGGCGGCTGCGTCCTGCTGCGCGCCGCCACGGCGGACCGGGCACGGATCCCGGACGCGATCCGGCACGCCGTGATCGACGACGTGGCGCTGGCCCGCGCGGTGAAGGGCGCCGGAGGCCACATCTGGCTGGGGCTCGCCGACCGCGTGGACAGTGTGCGTCCCTATCCGAGGCTGCACGACCTGTGGCGGATGGTCTCCCGCAGCGCGTACGCGCAGCTGCGGCACAATCCACTGCTGCTCCTCGGTACGGTCGCCGGTCTGGCTGTGGTGTACCTGGTGCCCCCGGCCGCGGTACTGGCGGGCGCGGTCACCGGCAGCGCGGCGACGGCGTTCGTCGGTGCGGCGGCCTGGCTGGTGATGGCCGCGACCTACGTGCCGATGCTCCGTTACTACCGGCAGCCGCTGTGGCTCGCGCCCCTGCTGCCGTTCACCGCGTTCCTCTATCTCCTGATGACGGTCGACTCGGCGGTGCAGCACTACCGGGGGCGCGGCGCGGCCTGGAAGGGTCGTACGTACGCGCGCCCCGGCACGGTCGCCGACGAGGGCTGACCGCCGGCCGCGGTCACTTGCGGCCGGGCGTCCAGTTCATGCCCCACCCGTAGGCGCGGTCGACGGTCCGCTGCGGGCTCACCCCGCGCTCCGGCACCAGATAGCGCGCCTCGCGTTGGACCACGAGGTCGCCGCCGGTGTTGGTGAGCAGGGCGAGCGCGCACACGGTCGAGGGGATCGTGCACTCGTCCAGGGAGAAGTCGATCGGGGCGCCGTGCTGCGGCTGGAGGGTGACCGTGGCGTGCAGGTCGGCGAAGGACGAGGCGCCCTGGTAGATCGTCACGAAGACCAGGATGCGCCGGAAGTCCTGTTTGTGATCGAGATTGACGGTGAGGTTCTCCCCGCTCGACACGGCGCCCGTGCGGTCGTCGCCGTCGAGATGGATGTACGGGGGCCGGTTCACGGAGCCGAAGGCGTTGCCCAGCGCCTGGACGACGCCCTTGCGGCCGTCGGCGAGTTCGTACAGGGCGCACAGGTCGAGGTCGAGGTCGGACCCGCCGCGCCGGCCGCCCCGTCCCGGGAGCTGTTTACGGACCTGCCAGTTGAGGTTGACCCGCAGGGAGCCCGAGGTGCCGCCCTGTTTGGCCAGCGAGACGGAGGGCGCCGCCTTGGTGAGCGTCACCTTGGACAGGCGCACGGGCGTGGGCGGCGGCGGGACGGGCAGGCCCGCCGAGGTGGGCGCCGCGTGCTGCGGGAAGGGGAGACCACCGGTCGGCGGCGCAGGCGGAGGGGCCGGGGCATGCGCGGGCGCCTGGGGGACGACGGGGGGCACGGCCGGCGGGACGGTGCGCGGCACGGGCGGCGGCGCCTGGTGCTGCGGCTCGTCCACCGTGATCCCGAAGTCGGTGGCGAGTCCTTCGAGCCCGCTGCTGTAGCCCTGCCCCACGGCACGGAACTTCCAGCCGCCCTGGCGCCGGTACAACTCACCGAGCACGAAAGCGGTTTCCACCGTGGCGCCGGTGCTGTCGAATCGAGCGACGACCCTTCCGTCCACCCCTTCCCGGACCTCGATATAGAGGTCGGGAACCTGCCCGAAGGTGCCGCCGTCGGCGGAGGCCGCGAGGACGATCTTCTCGATCGGGGTCTCCACGCGCGCGAGGTCGACGGAAAGGGTGTCGGTGACCCGGTCACCGGACCGCCGCTTGCCCTCGTGCCGGACCGCGCCCGAGGCGTGTGCGGGCTGGTTGTAGAAGACGAAGTCGTCGTCGGAGCGCACTTTCCCGGCGACCAGGAGCAGCGCCGAGGCGTCCGCGTCGGGGATCCCCGGACCGGAGCGCCAGCCCAATTCCACGCGCAGCGCCGTGGTCGGCACCGGCGCATTCGATCCTTTCGGCATTGACATGTCCGCCCCCATCATGTGTCGGCATGCCGGGCGCGCCCCGGCGGTCCCAGATCATCCCTACCCGCACAACCTATTCCCGGGGACAGCGAACACCCACGAGCGGCACAGGAAGAGCCCTGGCCAACTGCCGGTAACCAGGGTGGAACTCGGCCTTTACACGATCAGAACGCTGATTGCCGTCCTTTTTTGCCGAGTTCGCTCGGATTGGGGATCCGACGTCACTGCCGACACGGAAAACAACCCTCTTATCGGTCTCCCCAACCAGCACATCGTGGGCTTAACTTATGTGCCATGACCTCCCCCCGCTCCACCTATGGCGGCGGCTACTACTCCGCCTCCTTCCCGGACACCCCGATCTACGACTCCCTCGTGGCCGAACGGGGCACCCCGCAGATCGCCCCGATCCGGGTCCCTCCCGCCTACGACACGCCGAGCAGCCTGAACCTGCCCGCGCTGCCGTCGGCACTGCCCGCCCTGCCCGCGGGTCCCTCCCAGCCGGCCCCGGGTTACGGCTACCCCCAGCAGATGCAGCAGCCCGCACCGCTGCAGCAGGCGCCCTCGGCGTACATCCCCCAGCAGGCGACGGGCCCGCGCGGCTACCCCGCGCAGCAGCCGCCGCAGCAGCCCCGTCCGATGATGGGCGGCACTGGTTACGAGGCGATGCGCCCGGCGGCTCCGCGCCCCGCGCAGTCGGCTCCGTACCAGGACCCGTACAACAACCAGCAACAGCAGCAGTACCGCGGCTACTGATCGGCGGCCCCCGGATGTCCGTGCGGCCTGGCACGATGGCGTCATGGGGCTTGCCGAACTGCAGTCGATCCACGTTCACCCGGTCAAGGCGCTCCGGGGGTTCTCGCCCCGGGAGGCCGTCGTGGAGCCCTGGGGGCTGGCCGGTGACCGACGCTGGGTTCTGATCGACGACGGGGGAAAGGTCGTCACCCAGCGCGAACAGCCGCGCCTCGCGCTGGCCGCCGCCGAGCCGCAGCCCGGTGGCGGTGTGAGCCTGTCCGCGCCCGGTCGCGCGCCCCTGGTGGTGCCGGTCCCGCACCCGGCGGCCACCGTGCCGGTGGACATCTTCGGCACGAAGGTGGAGGCCGTCCTGGCGGCGGAGGCCGCGCACACCTGGTGCGCCGACTTTCTGCGGACCGACGTCCGCCTCGCATACATGGACGATCCCGC
Source organism: Streptomyces sp. NPDC007901 (assembly GCF_042959465.1). Taxonomy (NCBI): domain Bacteria; kingdom Bacillati; phylum Actinomycetota; class Actinomycetes; order Kitasatosporales; family Streptomycetaceae; genus Streptomyces; species Streptomyces sp. NPDC007901. The sequence continues at coordinate 25,216 of NZ_JBIBKW010000027.1, forward strand.
CACCCGCCGCCCGATCGACCCGGACCACGCGCTGCCGGGCGAGACCGTGAGCTTCGCCGACGGCTATCCCCTGCTGCTCACCACGCAGGCCTCGCTCGACGCCCTCAACTCCCTCATCGCGCTCGGCGATCACGCCGACGAGGGCCCCCTGCCCATGAACCGTTTCCGGCCGAACGTGGTCGTGCGGGGCACCGATGCCTGGGCCGAGGACGACTGGACGCGCGTCGCCGTCGGCGAGGTCGAGTTCCGGGTGGCGAAGATGTGCGGGCGGTGCGTCGTGACCACGACCGACCAGGCCACCGCCGAGCGCGGCCGAGAGCCGCTGCGGACGCTGGCCCGGCACCGCAGATTCGGCAACCGCCTGGTCTTCGGCCAGAACCTGGTCCCCTGCTCCCCGGGCACGATCCGGGTCGGCGACCCGGTACGCGTCCTCGGCTGAGCCCCCGGCCGAGCCGTCCGAGCGCGCCGCCCAGGTCGACACCGGCGGCACCGGCCGCACCGCGATGCTCGCCGCCCCTCGCTCGTCGCCCCGGCTCCACGCCCGGACCGTCCACCTCCCCGGCGTCGAGCGATCCGCCCCACGCCCGGACCGACCGCCGCCGCCCGAACCGTCTCCGCCCGAACCGCCGCCACCCGAACCACCTCCGCCGGATCCGCCTCCGTCCGTTCCACCTCGGGCCCTGACCGTCTCCGCCCGGGCGATCCCCCCTCCCCGGCCCCGCCTCCACCCGGCCCCCGGCCTCGTCCCACCCGGCCGAGCGATCTCCGTCTCCCGGCGGGAACCCAAGCCCGCGGCCCGGTCGTTGGGAGTCGTGAGAAGTTCATGAAAGTCCCGGCCGGGGGTGATTTCGCTCTCTCTTCGGTCGGGGTCGCGGGTGAACGGCCCGGGCGGGGGTTATCACGGAGCGGGAAGGGGGTGGTGGACGGTGCGAGTGATCCGCGGCCTGTGGCGCTGGCGGCGCAATCCGCTGCGCCGCGCGACGGACCTGGCCGAGGCCTGGGTGGCCCTGGGGGCACTGCTGCTGATCGTGGTGGCCGCGCCCGTGCTCGGCTCGCTCGTGGGCGCCGTCGCCGAGGACGCCCTCCAGCAGTCGGTCCGGCAGCAGCACCACGACCGGCATCTCGTCACGGCGACGGTCGTCCGGAAGCTGGGCGGCTCCCCGGTGGAGCCCGACCCGGACGCCACCAGCGCCCACGACACCCGCAGCCGCGTCCTCGCCGACTGGATGGCGCCGGACGGCACCCGGCAGCACGGTCCGGTCCTCACGGCCCTCAAGTCCCCGCACAAGGGCGACCACTTCGGCGTCTGGACGGATGTGCACGGCGCCGTGACGGCCCGCCCGCTGGACTCCGTGACGGCGACGACGCACGCCGTGCTGGCCGGGTTCGGCGCGGCCCTGCTCACGGCGGGGCTGGTCGAGGGCGGCAGACGGATGATCGTCTGGCGTATGGTCCGTCGCAGATACGCCCGGTGGGACCAGGCCTGGGACCGGGCGGGTCCGGACTGGGGCAAGGCCGGTACGGGCAGCTGACCACCTTTCCGCCTCTGGTCATTCCACCACCTCGGCGCACGCTACGGTGGACCGGCCGAAGTGCATTCGGTATCGACCCGCGCGAGCGATCCGTACGACGAGGTGGGGGCACGGCAACGCCATGGCACAGGGCACGGTCCAGGTGACGCACACCGGCACATCGCGGTGGCGGCGCCGCACGGGTGAGTACGCGTCGCTCGCCGCCGCCCTGGAGGCCGCCGCGGACGGTGACGTCCTCACGGTCGCCCCCGGCACCTACCGGGAGAACCTCGTCGTCCAGCGCGCGGTGACGCTGCGCGGCCCCGAGGGTTCGCCCGGTTCGGTGCGGATCGCGCCCGTGGACGGGGTGCCGCTGACCGTGCGGGCCTCCGCCGTCGTACAGGACCTGCATGTCGAGGGCCAGGACGCGGCCGCGCCGGCGCTGCTCGTCGAGGAGGGCGCGCCCGAGCTGCTGGACGTGCGGATCGTCACCCGGTCCGCGGCCGGCATCGAGGTGCGCGGCGGAGCACGGCCGACCGTGCGCCGGTGCACCGTGGACAACCCGGCCGGCATCGGGATCGCCGTACTCGACGGCGGTGGCGGGGTGTTCGAGGAGTGCGAGGTCGTGGCGGCCGGTCAGGCGGGCGTGGCGGTGCGCGGCGGCGGCCGTCCGCGCCTGGAGCGCTGCCGGGTGCACCATGCCTCGGGCACGGGGCTGACCGCGACCGGGGAGAACTCCTCGCTGGAAGCGGTGGGTTGCGAGATCTACGAGGTGCGGGGCTCCGGTGTGCAGGTCACCGCGCGGGCCACGGCGCACCTCACCGACTGCGATGTGCACCGCACCACCGCCGACGGGGTCACCCTCGACACCGACGCGGTGCTCACCCTCGCCGACTGCCGGATCCACGACATCCCGGAGAACGCGGTCGACCTGCGCTCGCGTTCGGTGCTGACGCTGACCCGGACGACGGTGCGTCAGTTCGGGCGCAACGGCCTGTCGGTGTGGGACCCGGGTACCCGGGTGGACGCCAACCAGTGCGAGATCTTCGACAGCACCGGCGACTACCCGGCGGTCTGGGTGAGCGACGGCGCCACCGCCGTCCTGGAGTCCTGCCGGGTGCACGACGTGCCGGACGCGCTGTTCGTACTGGACCGCGGCTCGCGCGCGGACGTCGTCGACAGCGATCTCTCCCAGGTGCGCAACACGGCGGTGTCGGTGAGCGACGGGGCGACCGCGCAGCTCGACGACTGCCGGATCCGGGACGCGGCCACCGGGGCCTGGTTCCGTGACCACGGCAGCGGCGGCACCCTCAGCAACTGCACGGTGGACGGCACCCAGACCGGAGTGATCGTCACCAAGGGCGCCGACCCCACCATCGAGCGCTGCACGGTGGACTCCCCCGCGGAGGCGGGTTTCTACGTCTCGGCGGGCGGCCGGGGCTCCTTCCTGAACTGCCGGGTCACCGGCAGCGCGGGCTACGGCTTCCATGTGATCGACGGCAGCCGTTCGACGCTGCGCAAGTGCCGCACGGAGCGGTGCGCGCGCGGGGGTTACGAGTTCGCGGACGGCGGCCCGGGCACCGGCCCGGTGGTGGAGGACTGCACCAGCGACGAGAGCGGCAGCCTGCGCCGGCCCGCGGCGCCCGAACCGGCCGTGCAGACCGCGCACCAGTCCCCCGGTCTGCTGGGCGCGATCCCCGGCCAGCGCACCACCGAGCAGGAACCCCTCCTCACCCCGGCCGCGCCCGAGGAGCCGGCCCGCACCTCCAAGGCCGTCCTCGGTGAACTCGACGCGCTGGTCGGTCTGGACAGCGTCAAGCGCGAGGTCCGTGCGCTGACCGACATGATCGAGGTCGGCCGGCGCCGCCAGCAGGCCGGTCTCAAGGCCGCCTCGGTCAAGCGGCACCTGGTGTTCACGGGCTCCCCGGGCACCGGCAAGACGACCGTCGCCCGGCTCTACGGCGAGATCCTCGCCTCCCTCGGGGTGCTGGAGAAGGGGCATCTGGTCGAGGTGTCCCGGGTCGACCTGGTCGGCGAGCACATCGGCTCCACGGCGATCCGCACCCAGGAGGCCTTCCAGCGGGCGCACGGCGGTGTGCTGTTCATCGACGAGGCGTACGCGCTGTCCCCGGAGGACGCCGGCCGTGACTTCGGCAAGGAGGCCATCGACACGCTGGTGAAGCTGATGGAGGACCACCGGGACGCGGTGGTGGTGATCGTCGCGGGCTACACCGAGGAGATGGAGCGCTTCCTTTCGGTCAACCCCGGTGTGGCGTCCCGTTTCTCCCGGACCATCACCTTCACCGACTACGGCCCGGACGAACTGCTGAGGATCGTGGAGCAGCAGGCCGACGAGCACGAGTACCGGCTGGCGCCGGGCGCGTCCGAGGGCCTGGTGAAGTACTTCACGGCGATCCCGAAGGGCCCGGCGTTCGGCAACGGCCGTACCGCCCGGCAGACCTTCGAGGCGATGGTCGAGCGGCATGCGAGCCGGGTCGCCCAGCTCGCCGACCCGACCACCGACGACCTCACCCTGCTCTACGCCGAGGACCTCCCGGAACTCGCCTGATCACTCCGCTCGGTCCACCGGCTGGGCGGCCGGCCGCTGCCCGGGCAGTTCCGGGCGCAGCCGGGCCAGCAGCCGTTCCCGCTCCTCGGCGAAGACCGGGTCCGCCTGGTAGTCGGAGTGACCCAGGATCGGGGCGGGCAGCGGATGGCCCGGGGTACGGCCGTAGGCGAGCGGGTCCTTCAGGGGTGTGTGGTCGACCTCCGGGCCGTCGCCGTCGGGGATGCGCACCGGCCCGCCGATGGGGTCGGTGAGCCGGTAGAGGTTGTGCCAGCAGGCGACCTCGCGGTGCAGGGAGCCGAGTTCGGCCGGGCCGAAGTGCGCGGGGAACCAGCGGCCGTACAGCCGCTCCAGCGGGGAGCCGTACGTCAGCAGGGCGACCCGCCTGCGCACGGACGGGGTCAGCTGCCAGGCCGCGGCGGCCGCGAGGACGCTGCCCTGGGAGTGGCCGGAGATGACCAGCCGGCCGCCGGTACGGCGGGTCCAGGTGTCCATGCGCCAGGTCAGGTCGGGCACCGCGCGCTCGGCGTAGCAGGGCGGGGCGAAGGGGTGGGCGGCGCGCGGCCAGAAGGTGCCGACGTCCCAGAGGATGCCGATGGTGCGTCGTGCGGAGGCGTCCTTGTAGGCGCGCCGGCCCCAGGTGACGAACAGTATGAAGCCGAGCCCGACCAGCCAGGAGCCGAGCGCCTGCGAGGCCTCGGCCGTGCCGTGTACGAGGGCGTACGTCCCGTCGGCGGCCGCGTCCGGCGTCCTCCCGGTGGCCAGGGCGCCCACCAGCGCCCCGGCGCCCAGCACCAGCGTGGCGGCGCACAGCACGGTCACGACGAGCGGCGCCCGGTCGGTGAGGACGGCCATGGCACGGACCCGGGCGATACGGCGGGTGCGTGCCGTGTCCTCCGGCTCCCCGCGGTGGTCGAGGTCGACGGCCGCCCGCTCGATGCGGCCGAGCCGTGAGGTGCGCCAGGAGAGCCAGGCGACCGCGCCGAGGAGCACCACGAGGACGGGCGGGATCACCGACGCCTGCCAGGTCAGCAGCACCGGTGGCCCGGCGAGGGAGGTTCCGGTGCCGTCCAGCCAGTCGGAGACCCGCTGGGCGACCCCGCCGGAGATCACCCCGCCCAGCGCGCAGGCCAGCAGCGCGACCGCGGGGCCGCCGAGACCGCGCATCGCGGCGCGCCGGTCGGGGAGCCGACGGTGCAGGTCGTGGGCGACGACGCAGAGGACGATCACCAGCACGCCCTGGGCCAGGGCCAGACCGCCGAAGGTCGCGTCCCCGGCGAGCCGCCCGACGGAGTGCCAGCCCGGCCGGGACCAGCCGGCGTACAGCGCGACGAGCACCAGCAGGGCGAGGGCGCCGAGCGGCAGGCGTCGTACCAGACGGCGGTCGAGTTCCTGGTCGAGGAGGTTCTCGCTGCGGCCCCGGCGGCAGACCACCCACACCACGGCGGCGGCCCCGACGACGAGCGCACCGGTGAGCAACCGGCCGACCGTGTCGAGTACGGCGGGTCCGCCGGTCCGGCGGTCGAAGGAGGCCGCCGGGGCGAGGATCGCGGCGGCCACGGTGAGCAGGCCCGCCGCGGTGTGGGCGGCCCGCAGTCGGGCGACCAGCCGCCGCCCGTACCAGAAGCCGGGGCTGCCGAGGGAGGTGTGGCCGGGCTCGGGGTCGACGGCCATCGGCCGGGTGGACTCGTACGCGCTCCAGGTGCGGTGCGAGAGGTACCAGAGCAGGCCGGTCAGGGCGGTGGGCACCAGCGCGGCCAGGACGAGCCGACGGCCGGGGGCGCTCCACCAGCCGCCGGAGCCGGGCGAGAGGAATCCGAGCCAGGAGTGGCGGGCGGCGCAGGCGGCCGTCCCCGCGCACTGCCACGCCGCGAGGTCCAGGGCGACCTCGCAGGCCGCCGCGACCAGCAGCACGGTGAGGGTGAGCCCGGCGAGCCGGACCAGCAGGCCGTAGAACCGCACGGTCCGCGGCCGGTCCTGGGCGGCGGGGCGCATCCAGTGGGCGAGGTTGACCACCATGAACGGCACAAGCAGCAGCCACAGGGCGCGCGAGGCGTTCCCGGAGGTCAGATTGCACCAGACGTACGCCTCCGGCACCGGCCGGTCACGGTAGTCGCCGGGCCGCGCCTCGGCATCGACGTCCTCGGCACGCCGGAAGACTGCCGCCGTGTCGTCGCCGGTGACCCGGACCGTCCGCGCGTCGTCGAGCATCTTCTCCGGCGTGGTCCCGCCGACACCGTGCACCAGCAGTTCCAGGTCGATCTCCGGCCCGCCGGTCCGCCCGGCCGCACCGGCCTTCTCGACGGCGGGCCGCTCGACCGGGTCGATCTGCCCGACCGCGAGCCGCCGACCGGAGTCGCTCTCCCCGGCCGCCGACGGCTCGGCCAGGACGGTCCTCTCGACTGCCAACTGCCCAGCCGGGTCGGTCTTCGTGGCGCCGGGACGGGACGCGGGCGTGGTGGCCGTCTCCGTGGCGGTGGGTGTGGGTCGGTCGGCGGGGTCGCCGAAGGTACGTTCCTGCGCGCGTTCCACTCTTCTCGCACTTCCCCCGTGACGCACCGTTGGTCTCTGTCCGTGCGGGTTTCAGGATCGCCGATTTCGGTGTGACGCACACCACTCGCCACGGAATCTCCTCGTTGTGTGTGACACCCGGTGGAACACGTGGTGACCGAATGACATGTGCGCACCGACACAGGGAGTAGCGCGACCGGTGTGGTCCCGTGAAAGGATGGGGCGCCCGTGCACCGGAGCCGAGCGGAATGTCCTGGTCGGAGCTGGTGCGCAGGGCGTGTCGGGCAGCTGAGGCGAGAGGACCGGAGCGTACGTGAGCGAGAACCAGAACCTCCTCGCGGAGCAGCGCCGCGCCCTGATCCTGGACGAGGTCCGGCGCCGGGGCGGCGTGCGGGTCAACGAGCTGACCCGCAAGCTCGGCGTGTCGGACATGACCGTGCGCCGGGACCTGGACGCCCTGGCCCGGCAGGGCGTGCTGGAGAAGGTGCACGGCGGCGCGGTGCCGGTGGTCGAGGCGAGCACCCACGAGCCGGGGTTCGAGGCCAAGTCGGGGCTGGAGCTGACCGCCAAGGAGGACATCGCCCGGGCCGCCGCCGAGCTGGTCGTGCCGGGGACGGCGATCGCCCTGTCCGGTGGTACGACGACGTACGCGCTGGCTCATCAGCTCCTGGAGGTCCCCGACCTCACCGTGGTGACGAACTCGGTGCGGGTCGCGGACGTCTTCCACGCGGCCCAGCGGGTCTCGGGACAGCGTCAGGGCGCGGCGACCGTCGTCCTCACCGGCGGGGTGCGCACCCCGTCCGACTCGCTCGTGGGCCCGGTGGCCGACCAGGCGATCGCGGCGCTCCACTTCGACCTGCTGTTCCTCGGCGTCCACGGCATATCGGTCGAGGCCGGCCTCTCCACCCCGAACCTCGCGGAGGCGGAGACCAACCGCCGTCTGGTGCAGTCGGCCCGGCGGGTCGTGGTGGTCGCCGACCACACCAAGTGGGGCACGGTGGGCCTGAGTTCGTTCGCCAAGCTGGAGCAGGTCGACACGCTGGTCACCGACGCGGGCCTGCCGGCCGCGGCGCGTGCGGAGATCTCCGAGCATCTGCGCCGGCTGGTGGTGGCGGGCGAGACGGAGGACTGATCGCGGCGGCGGTACAGACATCTGACGGGTCGCCAGTTATCTTGACCGAGCCGGTCAACCACCATCTCGGTCCTGGGGGTTCTCGCCCATGCCGCGCCAACTGCGCCCCGTGGGGCTCGACTTCGTAGAAACCGCGCCCGTACGCCTGGTCTTCGCCCAGCAGATGTCCGCACCGCCCGAAAGGGTCTTCCACGCGCTCAACGACGACGTGCCCGGCTGGGCGGACTGGTTCGCCGCGGTGACGCGCGCCGAGTCCGTCGACGACGGCGCCGGGCGCGACATCCGGCTCAAGGGCGGCGGGTGGTTCCGGGAGACGATCATCGCGGCCAAGGAGGCGGAGGTGTACGCCTACCGGGTGGACCGCACCAACGCGCCCGGTGCGCACGCCGTCGCCGAGGAGTGGCGGCTGGTGCCGTCCGGCGGCGGGACCCGTGTGCAGTGGACCTTCGCCGTGGACGGCACGGCACCCTTCCGCTTCGCGGTCAGGCTGGCGCGTGCGGGACTCGGCCGGGCCTTCCGGGGCGCGGTCACCGAACTGGACCGGCGCCTTTCGCGGTAGCCGCTCAGCCCGGCCAGACGCCCGTCTCCAGCAGCGAGTCGATCGCCGCCGTGTACGGCGCGATGTCCAGGCCCTGCCCGGCGAGCCAGGTGTCCGAGTAGTACTTGTCGAGGTAGCGGTCGCCCGGGTCGCACAGCAGGGTCACCACGCTCCCGTGCCGGCCCTCGGCCACCATCTCGGCGACGATCTTCAGCGCGCTCCACAACCCGGTCCCGGTGGAACCGCCCGCCTTCCGCCCGATCGCCCGCTCCAGCGCCCGTACCGCCGCCACGCTCGCCGCGTCCGGCACCTTCATCATCCGGTCGACGGCCCCCGGCACGAAGCTCGGTTCCATGCGCGGCCGTCCGATGCCCTCGATCCGGGACCCGCAGTCGCAGGTGACGTCCGGATCGCCGGTGGTCCAGCCCTCGAAGAAACAGGAGTTCTCGGGGTCGGCGACACAGATCCGGGTGTCGCGCTGGGTGTAGTGCACATAGCGCGCGAGCGTCGCGGAGGTGCCTCCCGTGCCCGCCGTGGCCACGATCCAGGCCGGTTCCGGGAACCGCTCCAACTCCAGCTGGCGGAAGATGGATTCGGCGATGTTGTTGTTGCCGCGCCAGTCCGTGGCCCGTTCGGCGTAGGTGAACTGGTCCATGTAGTGGCCGCCGGTCTCCACCGCGAGGCGGCCGGACTCCTCGTACATCTTCCGGGAGTCGTCCACGAAGTGGCACTGCCCGCCGTGGAATTCGATGAGCCGGCACTTCTCCGCACTGGTCGTGCGCGGCATGACGGCGATGAAGGGCACGCCGATCAGCTTGGCGAAGTACGCCTCGGAGACGGCCGTCGAGCCGCTGGACGCCTCGATCACGGGGCGGCCCGGCCGGATCCAGCCATTGCAGAGCCCGTAGAGGAAGAGCGAGCGGGCCAGCCGGTGCTTGAGGCTGCCCGTCGGGTGGGTCGACTCGTCCTTGAGGTAGAGGTCGATGCCCCAGGCCTCGGGCAGCGGGAAGCGCAGCAGGTGGGTGTCCGCCGAGCGCTGGGTGTCGGCCTGGACCTTGCGGACGGCCTCTTTGAGCCAGTCGCGGTACGCGGTGTCACTGCGGTCGACGTCGAGGGTGGCGCCGGTCCGGATCTGCGGGGTGGTGGTCACGGCGGGACTCCTTAGGCTGCGCGCCGACGGCGTTCGAACACGGCCGACAGACCGATCATAGACACCTTCCGCACGCTTCTCACCTGCATAAACGCATCTTTGAGCACCTCAAAGGCACCCCTGGGGAACAGTGGCGGGATCCCTTCGGGGGCGCATTGCGGCGAGTGCTCCGAGCGCCCCCTGCCCGGCGGGCCGTGCGCACTGGTGCTCCACGCCGGGGGCGGGCAGACTGCCACCGGACGGGACGAACGTCTCGAACGGGGGCGCACACTGGATCACGACACGAGCCGGGGCACGCCGACCGGAGCCGCAGGCTTTCGGACCGGTGACCGAGGTACTCGAAAAGGGGCGGGGCACAATGGCGGAGCCGGAGTTCACGGCGATGGGCGTGCGGATCGACAAGCGGCTGCGTTCCCTCACCAGGGCCGGGCAGGTCCGGATAAAGGACGGCAGGCTGCAGCTGCTGACGAGTTACGGCAGCGAGATCGACAGCGCGCCCGTGCAGGCGGTGCGGGCCTCCAAGCCGTGGTTCGCGTCGGAGGACCGGGCCCTGGCCGACCTCAACGGCCAGCGCTACTCACTCACTCTGGGTGACCACGATCCGGCACCGGGCGAGCCCGGGCCGCCCGCGGCGCGCCGCTTCATCGAGGCGGTACGGCGGGCCGCGGGGCGTGACCGCTGAACCACGGCGAGTTGCGGGACCGTACGCACTGGGTCACGCTTGTCTCACGTCACTCTGGGTTTACCGGCGATAACGCTGCGAACCAGCCCGCCGGCCACGACAGCAGGCGGCCCCACGGACGGCGGCACCCTGCTGGTTTCGTTCTTCGTGTTCTTCCGGACCTCACGTCGGGGAGTCGCAGTCGTGATCGAACACCCAAGCAGACACTGCTCGGTGGAGCTTCAGGCTTTGCCCTCGCGGATCGGCCAGGTCCGCAGAATCGTATCTGCGCAGTTGCGTTACTGGCGTCTGGACCCGCTCATCGACCGGGCCGCGCTCGGTGTGACGGAGTTGCTCACCAACGTCCACCGGCACGCCCAGCCCGACAAGAACTGCACCGTGGAGATCGAGCTCCAGCTCGACCGCCTCACGGTGTCGGTCCGTGACCACGATCCGCGTCTTCCGGTGGTCGAGGACGGCAAGCAGACCGCGCCGATGGCGACCTGCGGGCGGGGTCTGGCGATGGTGGCCGCGGTCAGCGAGAGCTGGGGCGTACGGCCGCACGACGACGGCAAGGTCGTGTGGTTCACCCTGCCCGCGCCGAAGGCGGCCCGCCCGGCGCGCCGCACGGCCGAGCCGGCAGCCCACCGGATCGTCGGGCCGGAACTCGCGGCCTCGGGCGCGCCCGCTCCCGTACGTACGACGACGCCCGCCCCGACTCCCGCACACGCGACGGCCGGGCCCCCCGCCCCCGCGACGGCAGACGCCCCGGCCCCCGCACACGCTCCCGCCCGCTCGGCTGTCGCCAGTTGAGCGGGCGGTGAGCCTTGTACCCCGGCGCTACTCCATGGCGATCGCCCGCAGCACGTCCAGGCGTGCCGCCCGCCGGGCCGGGCGCAGGCCCGCGAGGGCGCCCGCCGCCAGCCCGACCAACGCCACGACCGCCAGCCGGCCCGGCGGGACGGCGAACGCGAACGCGGTGTCGCTCGCGCCGTCCGAGGCCCTGACGAGGACCCAGCCGAGGAACGCGCCGAGGCCCAGCCCGCCGGCCGTGCCGAAGGCGGCGACCAGGACCGACTCCCAGCGCACCATGGCCCGCAACTGGGGGCGGGTCTGGCCGACGGCCCGCAACAGGCCCAGTTCCCGAGTGCGTTCGTGGACGGCCAGGGTCAGGGTGTTGGCGATGCCGAGCAGCGCGATGAGCACGGCGAGCGCGAGCAGCGCGTAGACGAGGGTGAGCATCATGTCGATGCCGCCGGCCGAGGACTGCGCGTACTCGTGCCGGGTCTGCACCCGCGGGTCACCGTACCGCGCGGCCACCCGGGTCACCGCGGCCTTGCCCGCGTCGGCGCTCACCCCGGACCTGAGGGTGACGGCCACCAGGGTGTCGGAGTCCTGGATGCGGTGCGGGGCCCAGGCGGCGCGGGTGATGACGTAGTCGCCGGCGAGTTCGGAGCGGCCGTAGACCGCGCGGACGGTGAAGTCCTGCTCCGTGCCGTCGGTGAAGGCGAGGCGGGCGGTGTCGCCGGTGCGCAGGTGCAGCCGGTCGGCCTCGGTCCGGGTGACGGCGATACCGTCGGTGCCGAGCCGGGCGAGTGAGCCCTGGACGGTGCCGAGGTCGAAGGTCCGGGCGAGGGCGGCCGGGTCGGTGACGGTCAGCGCGCGTCCCCTGCCGTCGACCTCGGCGACCCCGCGGCCGAGTCCGACGGCGGTGTCCACCTCGGGCAGCCGCTGGATCGCCGGGGCCAGCCGGGGGCTGAGTCCGCTGCCGCCCGCGCCGAAGGAGGGGTTGCTGACGGCGAGGTCGCCGGCGAAGGACCGGGAGACGGTCTGGTCCATGGTGGCCTTCAAGGACGCGCCGAACACGGTGAACAGCGAGACCACGGCCACCCCGATCATCAGCGCGCTCGCGGTGGCGGCGGTCCGCCGGGGGCTGCGCAGCGCGTTGCGCCGGGCGAGGGCGCCGGTCACTCCGCGCAGCCGGTCCAGGGGGCCGCCGAGGAGTCGTACCGCCGTGGTCGCGGCGACCGGGCCCAGGACCACGAAGGAGACCAGGGCCAGCAGGGCGCCGAGTCCGGCGAGCCAGACGGACGGTGAGACCAGGACGCCGGTGAGCGCGAGGGCGACGGCCGGCGCGCCGAGGCCCGCGCCGACCACGGCACGGAGGCCGGACGCGCCCGAGGAGTCGACGGCGGTCTCGCGCAGGGCGGCCAGCGGTGCGGTGCGTCCGGCGCGTACGGCGGGCAGCAGCGCGGAGCCCAGGCACACGACCGCGCCGACCACCAGCGGGAGGGCCATCGAGAGCGACTTGATCACCAAGTCGCCGTCGGGGAAAGGGAATCCGATGGCCGGGAAGAGCGCCTGCAGCCCGGCCGCGACCCCGATGCCGCCCGCGAGTCCGGCGGCGGACGCGGTGACCGCCACCACGCTCGCCTCGGTCAGGGTCGACACGGTCACCTGGCGGCGGGAGGCGCCGAGGGCCCGCAACAGGGCGTTCTCACGCGTGCGTTGGGCGACGACGATCGCGAAGGTGTTGTGGATGGAGAAGGTCGCGACCAGCAGGGCGACCCCGGAGAAGACCAGCAGGAAGGTGGTGAAGACGGTCAGGAACTGACTGGAGATCATGTCGGTGTTCTCCTGCGCCGCCTGCCGGCCGGTGATGACCTCGACTCCCTTGGGCAGTACGGGAGTCAGCCGGTCGATGAGTTCCTTCTGGCCGACGCCGGGACCGGCCCGGACCAGGATGGAGGCCGCCTCGCCGGGCTTCGCGGTGAGGTACTTCTCGGCGTCGGCGCGGGTCATGCCGGTGAAGGTCACCTGGGCCATGCCGTCCTCGCCGCCGAAGGTCGCGAGGCCGACGATCGTCACCTTCACCGGGTCCGGGGTGCGCAGCACGGTCGTGTCGCCGATCCTCAGGCCGCCCTTCTTCGCCGCGCCCCGGTTGACCACGACCTCCCCGGACCTGGCGGGGGCGCGGCCCTCGGCGATCCGGTAGGAGTTGAGCTCCGGGTCGGTGATCCAGTTGCCGGCGAGGGTCGGCGGGCCCTGGCCGCCGACGGGTTCGCCGTCGGCGCCGACCAGTTGTCCTGCGCCCTGGATGTCCGGCGCGGCGGCCGCGACGCCGGGCACCCGTTCCACGGCGTTCACCAGGGACGTGGGGACGGGCTGTCGTACTCCCTGGGCCTCGCCCGGTGTGGTGATGGCGTCGGCGCCGCGCACCACGGCGTCGGTGCCGCTGGTGGCCTCGCCGAACATCGAGTCGAAGCTCGCGCGCAGGGTGTCGCCCATGACCAGGGTCCCGGCCAGGAAGGCGACCCCGAGGAACACGGCGAGGAAGGTGCCGGCGAACCGGCGCCGGTGGGCGCGCACGGAGGTCAGGCTGAGGCGTACGGAGGCGTTCACGACCGCACCTCGAAGGCCTTCATCCGGTCCAGGACCGTGTCGGCGGTCGGGGACTGCATCCGGTCGACCAGCCGCCCGTCGGCGAGGAAGACGACCTCGTCGGCGTGGGCGGCGGCCACCGGGTCGTGGGTGACCATGACGACCGTGCGGCCCGTCTGCCGTACGGCGTCACCGAGCAGGCCGAGGACCTCGGCGCCGGAGCGGGAGTCGAGGTTGCCGGTGGGCTCGTCGGCGAAGACGACCTCGGGACGGCCGGCGAACGCCCGGGCCACGGCGACGCGTTGCTGCTGGCCGCCGGAGAGTTCGGAGGGGCGGTGGTGCAGCCGGTCGCGCAGCCCGACGACGTCGACGAGCGCGTCGATCCACTCGGGGTCGCCGCGGCCGCCCGCCAGGTCCAGCGGCAGGGTGATGTTCTCCGCGACGGTCAGCGTCGGCAGCAGGTTGAACGCCTGGAAGACGAAGCCGACCCGGTCGCGGCGCAGCAGCGTCAGCCGCCGGTCGTCGAGCGGGCCCAGCTCGGTGTCGCCGACGTAGGCGGCGCCGGAGGTGAGGGTGTCGAGGCCGGCCGCGCAGTGCATCAGGGTGGACTTGCCGGAGCCCGACGGGCCCATGATCGCGGTGAAGCGTCCCTCGGGGAACGCCACGTCCACGCCGTCCAGGGCGCGTACGGCGGTGTCGCCACCGCCGTACACCTTCACCGCGCCCACGACCCGGGCCGCGGCCCGTACCGCTGTCGTCGTGGTCATGCCGCACCGCCCTTGCCGAGGCGGCCGAAGTGCTCCTCCAGGACGGACAGCCGGCGCCAGTACTCGTCCTCGTCGATCTCACCGGCGGCGAAGCGGCGGCCGAGAACCGCGAGCGGCGAGTCGCCCGCCGGGCGTCCGGTGTCCATCGGGCGCCAGGGGCCGCCGCGTCCGCGCCAGGCGGTGCGGCGCAGCAAGATGACAGCGCCGATCACGACGGCCGCCCAGATCAGCGGGAAGAACAGGATCCACGGGCCGGGCCCGCCGTCCCAGTTCGCCAAGGTCTGCATCTCGGTTCAACTCCCTCGTCGGAGGCTCGGGGTGTGCTGCGTCGAGACTGGCCGCGGGGCGGGGTCCGGGTCGTCGTGCGGCCGGCGGCAGTGGCCGTACCTCCCGGGGAGTACAGGGGCCGACGGCGCCTGCTCCCAGCCGCGCTGGCGGACTGTACCTACTAGTATGTACAGTGCTCGCATGAGCACGTCGGAGCGGTTGATCGAGTCCACCCGTGAGCTGCTGTGGGAGCGGGGTTACATCGGCACCAGCCCCAAGGCGATTCTGGAGCGCGCCGGAGCCGGCCAGGGCAGCATGTACCACCACTTCAAGGGCAAGCCGGACCTGGCCCTGGCCGCGATCCGGCGGACCGCGGACGAACTGCTCGCCACCGCCGAGGGGGTACTGACCGGGCCGGGCACGCCGTACGAGCGGATCGAGGCGTATCTGCTGCGGGAGCGCGATGTGCTGCGCGGCTGCCCGGTCGGCCGGCTGACCATGGACCCGGACATCGTCGCGAGCGACGAACTGCGGGCGCCGGTCGAAGAGACGCTGGACCGGATCCGGGAACTGATCGCCGGGATCGTCGAAGAGGGCAAGGAGCAGGGGCAGTTCGGGCCCCGGGTGGACGGCGGGGAGATCGCCGCCGCCGTCCTCGCGACCGTGCAGGGCGGCTACGTCCTCGCCCGTGCCTCCGGTTCACCGGCCGCGTTCGACGCCGGCGTGCGCGGACTGCTGTCGCTGCTGAGGAGTTGACGTACGTGCACATCACCAGGAACCGCCCCGACACCCGGCAGGGCCCGGCGGAGAACTTCACCGGCACGGTCTGGCTGGACGAGGTGGCCGCGCCCGCCGCCCCGTCCCGGCTGCGCCTGTTCAACGTCCACTTCGCACCCGGCGCCCACACCGCCTGGCACCGGCACCCGCACGGCCAGGTGCTGCACGTGCTGGAGGGCGAGGGGCTGGTGCAGCGCAGAGGCGGCGAGGTGGCGGCGATCCGCGCGGGCGACACGGTGTGGATCGAGCCGGACGAGTGGCACTGGCACGGCGCCGGGCCCCGCACCTTCATGACGCATCTCGCGGTCGTGGAGGCCGCGCAGGACGGCACGACCACCGAGTGGCACGAGCACGTGACCGACTACCCCGCCTGACCCGGCCTGCGAAGGGAACCGCACCATGCACGCCATGCAGTACGAGTTCGTACTCCCCGCGGACTACGACATGGGCATCATCCGTTCCCGCGTGGCCCGTGTCGGGCACCTGCTGGACGACTGGGACGGTCTCGGCATCAAGACGTACCTGCTGCGCGAGCGCGGTGTGCACGGCTCACCGGTGAACCAGTACGGGCCGTTCTACCTCTGGAACACCGTGCGGGGAATGAACGACTTCCTGTGGGGAGGCGCCTTCCAGGGCCCCGTCGACGACTTCGGACGGCCGCGGATACGGCAGTGGACGGGCCTGGCCTTCGAGGAGGGCACCGCCGCCGGCTCCCCCGCCTCGCTCGCCGTCCGGCGGCGCCGACCGGTGCCGGACGGAGTGGAGTTGACCGCCTTCATGGCGCAGGCCGCGGCCGAGACCGGGCGGCTGGCCGCCGAGGACGGAGCCGTGCTGGCGGCGTCCGCAGTGGACACGCACGCCTGGGAACTGGTCCACTTCTCGCTCTGGGAGCACGACACGGCCAAGGCCGAGGGCGACGTCTTCCAGGTGCTGCACCTGTCGCAACCGGGGCGCGCCGGGCTGCCGCGCGGACGGCAGTGGTGAGCACGGTCCGTACGGTCCTCGGTGACATCCGGCCCGAGGACCTGGGCGTGTGCGACGCGCACGACCACCTCTTCCTCCGCAGCCCTCAACTCCCGGGCCGGGAGCTGAACGACGCGACCGCCGCGCGGGCCGAACTGGAGGCGTTCCGGGCGGCGGGCGGGGCGGCCGTCGTGCAGTGGACCCCGTACGGGATGGGACGGCGGGCCGCCGACCTGCCGCTGCTCTCCCGCGCCGCCGGGGTGCACCTGGTCTGCGCCACGGGACTGCACCAAGCGGCGCACTACGCCCCCGAGTTGCTCGACCGGCTGCGCGGCCGGCTCGCCGAGGTCTTCGCCGACGAGCTGACCCGGGGCATCGGTACTTCGGGGGTGCGCGCCGGACTCATCAAGGTGGCGGGCGGTTTCCACGCACTCGACGCACACGCCCGCTGGACGATGACCGCGGCGGCCGAGGCGCACCGGGCCACGGGTGCGCCGATCGCCGTCCACCTGGAGCTGGGCACCGCCGCACTGGACGTACTCGACCTGCTCTGCGGGGAGTTGGGAGTCCCGGGCGACCGCGTGATCCTCGGCCACCTCAACCGCTCCCCCGACCTCGTCGTCCAGCGCGAGGCCGCCGCCTCCGGCTGCTGGCTGGCCTTCGACGGCCCCTCCCGCGCCAACCACGCCACCGACTGGCGCATGCCCGAGGCCGTACGGTCCCTGGCCGAGGCCGGGTTCGGGGACCGGCTGCTGCTGGGCGGGGACACCGTGGTGGCGGGGGCCCGGTCGGTGGACGGCGGGCCCGGGATGCCGCACCTGCTGCGGCGCGTACGACCGCGGCTGATTGCGGAGTTGGGCGCGGAGCAGGTCGACCGGATCCTGACCGCCAACCCGGCCCGGGCGTTCGCGCTGGAAGGGCGTTAGGCCACGAAGATGTCGACCGACGGGCGGAGTTTCGCGGCGGCGGCCAGGGCCTCGTGGGCCGGATGGATGTCGAAGGCGGCCAACAGGGCCTGGTCGGCGGGGAGTCCGGCCGCCGGGTAGGCGATCTGCTCGAAGGCCGCCTGGAAGCGCGGGCCCCAGCGGCGGGTGCCGAGACGCGCCGTGCGGGAGCAGTTGTCGACCATGTACGCCACGTCCCGCGCGTGCATGTAGGGCAGCAGCGAGTCGACCGCCTCGATGACGGACTCGTTGACGATCTCGGACCAGGGGTGGCCGCGCCCGGCGAACTCGTCGACCTGCGCCATCATCGTGGCGACGAACACGCCGGCGGTGAACGGCTCCACGGGCAGCTCCCGTTCGGCCCGCCGGGCGCGGACCTCCTCCCCCGTCGCCCACATCGGCGAACCGCCGATCCGGCTCATCTCCCGCTTCCCGAGCCGCTGTTCGGCCAGGATGACGCTGCGCAGCTCGGTACCGTCGGCGACTTCGTCGTAGATCTCGGCGACGATTTCCCGGGCCGGTCCGTAGGCCGCCGTGTACGCCCGGTCGAAGACCTCCCGGCCGGCGGGGTCGAGGTCGTCGCGGACGGCGCGGATGCCCGCCCGGGAGATGGTCCGGGCGATCGGCCCGGTGACGTTCTCGCAGGACCGCTCGTACGCCGTCACCGCGTCGTCCCCGGCGAGCCGGTAGTGGCTGTGCAGGCTCTCCACGATGCCGTGCACGGCGCCGAGCAGGATGGCGCGTTCGCCGACGACGTCGGAGCGGTACTCGCTCTCCAGCGTGGTGCGGAAGGTGTACGGCGCCCCGAGCGCGACCGACCAGCCGAGCGCGAGGTCGGTGGCCCGGCCGTCCGGGTCGGCGTGCACGGCGAAACTGCCGTTGATCCCGGCGCCGTTGATCTCGGCACCCTGTTCGTAGAGGCGGCGCACGGAGTCGCCCATGCCCTTGGGACAGACGGCGATCACGCCGTGGCCGGCGGGGAAGTCACCGCCGGTGGCCCGCAGATGGCCGAGCAGGAAGCCGTGCGAGAGGCCGATGACCGCGCCGGGCCTGAGCACGGCGAAGATCTCCTGGTGGTGGGCGGCGAGGGCGGCGTCGGCGATCAGCAGGAGCAGCAGGTCGCTGTCGGCGGCGACGGCGAGCCAGTCGCCGAGGGTGCCGTTCTCCTCGGTGAAGCCGTGCTCGCGGGCGTCGGCCGCCGAGGCGGAACCGGGGCGCAGTCCGACGGCGACCGTGATGTCCGTGCCGGCAAGGGAGTCACGCAGGTTGCGTGCCTGAGCGCGGCCCTGCGGGCCCCAGCCGAGGACGCCGATCCGACGGATCCCGGCGAAGGCCTGGGGCAGCAGCGGGAACAGGTGCCGTCCGCCGCGCAGGATCGTCTCGGTGCCGCCGGGCACGTCCATCGTTTCGAGTGCGAAGACACGGGAGGTGTAGCTGCTCGTCGAGGTCATGGTCGAGTTGTAGGCTCCGAGCAGGTATTGCGGCAAGCGCAACTTTCGCAGCGGCCTCTTGCAGATCATGAAAGGGCCTGGTCACAGGATGCGGGACGACTATCGTGAGCTGCGGCTCTTCCTCCATCTCGCCCAGTCGCTGAACTTCGGGCGGACCAGCCTGGACTGCCATGTCAGCCCGGCCACGCTCACCCGGACCGTGCAACGGCTGGAGGCGGAGCTGGGGCACCGGCTGTTCGACCGGGGCCCGCGCGGGGTGTCCCTGACGGCGGAGGGCCACCGCTTCCGCGCATACGCGGTCCGGGCTCTGGAGTTGTGGCAGACCTACCGTGACGAGCACCCCGATCCGGCCGAACTCCAGGGCAGGCTCGCCGTGTTCGCCACCGTCACCGCCTGCCAGGCCCTGCTCCCCGACCTGTTGGCGCCGTTCCGGGCGGCGCACCCTCAGGTGCGCCTCGATCTGCGCACCGGTGACGCGGCGGCCGCGCTGGCCCGGCTCGACGAGGGCGAGGCGGACGTGGCCGTGGCCGGGATCCCGGCGCGACTGCCGGAACCGCTGGTCGGCCGTACCGTCGCGGTCACCGACCTGGTGCTGGTCACCGCGCGCGACCGGCCGGACCCCGGTCCGCACGGCCCGTTCGTCCTGCCGCAACGGGGTCTGGTGCGCGAGGCGGCGGACCGCTGGTTCCGCGCCCGGGGCACGGTGCCGGACCTCGCCTGCGAACCGGACGGCCACGAAGCCCTGTTGGCCCTGGTGGCCCTGGGCTGCGGCACGGGGCTAGTGCCGCGGATCGTCCTGGAGCACAGCGCGGTGCGGGACCGGATCGCGGTGCTCCCGGCCGACCCGGCGCCGGAGCCGTTCCCCATCGGCTTGTGCGTCCGTCGGTCCGACCTGCGGCGACCGCTGGTGGCGGCGCTGTGGAGCCTCACAGCGAACTGAGGCCTGGGCGCAGGGGCTTTCGCGGGGGCTTTACTGCAGCGCCCCCAACGGGTCGTCCAGCACCGGCTGCCACGCCAACTCGGCTGCTCCCACGAGGCTGTTGTGGCTCAGGGTGCACGGCAGGATCGGAACGCCGCCGCTCTGGCCCCACAGGCTGCGGTCGGCGACGACGGCGCGCAGTCGCTCCGGGTCGGCGTCCAGGAGGGTGCGGTGCAGGCCGCCGAGGATGATGCGGTCGGGGTTCAGGATGTTGACCAGTCCGGCCAGGCCCAGGCCGAGGCGGTCGATCAGGGCCTCGGCGGCTCTGCGGACCGTCGGGTCGTCGTAGTGGTCGCGGACCAGGTCCTCGGCCTGCCGCAGCAGCGACACCTCGGGGCCGGGCTCGCGGCCCGCCTCGACGAGCAGCGCCAGCGGATCCGCCTCGACGTCCAGGCAGCCCCGGCTGCCGCAGTGGCAGGGGCGGCCCTCCGGGTTCACGGTGAGGTGGCCGACCTCCAGCGCGAGCCCCGAACTCCCCGTGTGCAGACGGCCGTCCAGGACCAGCGCGCCGCCGACGCCCCGGTGCCCGGTGGCCACGCACAGCAGGTCCCGCGCACCCCGGCCGGCGCCGTGCCGGTGCTCGGCGAGCGCGGCCAGGTTCACGTCGTTGCCCGCGAACGCCGGGCCGGTGATCCCGGCCGCGCGCACGCACTCCGCGAAGATCCGGCGTACCGGCGCGCCCACAGGCCAGGCCAGGTGGAGGGGGTTGAGGGCCAGGCCCTCCGGTTCGGCGACGGCGGACGGCACGGCGAGTCCGGCGCCGACGCAGCGCCGGCCGGTGCTGCCGAGCAGGTCGGCGCCCGCCTCGACGACCGAGCCGAGCACCTTCGCCGGGTCGGCGTCGACCGCCTCGCAGCCGGGCGCGGTCGCGACGATACGGCCGCCGAGGCCGACCAGTGCCGCGCGGAAACCGTCCGCGTGGACCTGCGCGGCCAGCACGACCGGGCCGTTGTCGGCGACCTCCAGGCGGTGCGAGGGCCGGCCCTGGGACCCGGCGGCGGCGCCCGGGTGGGCGTCGACCGTGATCAGGCCGAGCGCCTCCAGTTCGGCGGCGACCGCGCCGGCGGTGGCCCGGGTGACGCCGAGTTCCGCGGTGAGCACGGCGCGGGTGGGGGCGCGGCCGGTGTGCACGAGTTCCAGTGCGGGGCCGAGTGCGCCGCGTCCTCTGTCCAACCGGGTCTTCGAGGTGGTCCCTTCCCCCGCGGGCCGGGGGTGTGCCTTGCCGCTCATGAGGGGGAGTCTGCCATGATCCGTAGTGTTGGACAGTGTCGGTGCGTTGTGGCTGGTCGCGCCCACGCGGCGGGGCCGCACATCGATTCAGCCCCGCGCCCCTGAGGGGCGCGCCTCAGCCGAGGTCGGTCAAAAGCCACTCACCCTCAGCGTGACGTTCAAACGGCCGGTCGATCCCAGCCCCGCCGGTCCTGTGCCCGGGTACACCTTCGGCACCCCGTGATAGGCGAGCCTCGACTCTCCGCCGAACACGAACAGGTCCCCCGACCTCAGCTCCACGTCCGTGTAGGGCCTCCCTCTGCTCTCCGTGTTGCCGAAGCGGAACACGCAGGTGTCGCCCAGGCTCAGCGACACCACCGGCGCGGTGGAGCGTTCGTCGGCGTCGCGGTGCATGCCCATGCGGGCGTCCGCGTCGTAGAAGTTGATCAGTGCGATGTCGTACGACAATCCGCCGACCGCCGCCGGGCCGAGCGCGTCGGTCGCCGCGCGGCGGGCCAGGTCGTCCAGCCAGGCCGGGAAGGGCTTCACGGGGCTGTCGTCGCCGTCGACGACCGTGCGGGCGTAGGCGTAGGGGTACCAGTGCCAGCCCAGGCAGACCTGGCGGGCGGTCATGGTGCCGCCGCCAGGGGTGCGGACCGTGCGCAGGCCCGCCGGGGGCCGGGCCCAGTCACGGCAGGCGGTCAGCAGCGCGCGCTGCCGCTCCGGGTCGAGCCAGTCGGGGACGTGCACGGCGCCCGGCGCGAGCGGGGCGCGCGCCCTCGGGAACAGCTCATCCTCCATGCCCCCATCCTGCCCGACCGGGTCTGAGCTGGGGCTCCGCTAGCCTGGACACACGATGAGCGACCGTATGACGACTGCGTGGGGCGAGTTCGAGCTGTCCCGCTTCCCCGAGGATCCGCGCGACCGGCTGCGTGCCTGGGATGCCTCCGACGCGTATCTGCTGAGGCATCTCGCCGCGGAACGCACCGGGCTGTCCGGCACGGTCGTGGTCCTCGGCGACCGGTGGGGCGCGCTGGTCACGGCGCTGGCGGAGCACCGGCCGACCCAGATCACCGACTCCTACCTGAGCCAGGAGGCGACCCGGGCGAACCTCGCGCGCGCGGGGGTCGAGCCGGGTGCCGTGCAGCTGCTCACGACCCAGGATCCGCCGCCGGAGCGGGTGGACGTGCTGCTGGTACGGGTGCCGAAGAGCCTCGCCCTGCTGGAGGACCAGCTGCTGCGGCTGGCGCCCGCCGTGCACCCGGACACGGTCGTGATCGGCACCGGCATGGTGAAGGAGATCCATACGTCGACGCTCCGGCTGTTCGAGCGGATCCTCGGGCCGACCCGGACCTCGCTCGCCGAGCAGAAGGCCCGGCTGATCCACTGCACTCCGGATCCGTCGTCGGCGCGCCCGGCCAATCCGTGGCCGTACAGCTACGCGCTCCCGGACGGCATCGGGCCGGTCTCCGGCCGTACGGTCGTCAACCACGCGGGCGTCTTCTGCGCCGACCGTCTCGACATCGGTACGCGGTTCTTCCTCGCGCATCTGCCGGCGGGCGGCCGACGGATCGTGGACCTGGGGTGCGGCAACGGGGTCGTCGGTACGGCGGTGGCACTGGCCGACCCGACGGCCGAGGTGCTGTTCGTGGACGAGTCGTTCCAGGCGGTGGCCTCGGCGGAGGCCACCTACAAGGCCAACGGGGTGCCCGGGCACGCCGAGTTCCGGGTCGGGGACGGGCTGGCCGGGGTCGCGGACGGCAGCGTGGACGTGGTGCTGAACAACCCGCCCTTCCACTCGCACCAGGCAACCACCGACGCGACGGCGTGGCGGATGTTCAGCGGGGCGAAGCGGGTACTGCGGCCGGGCGGTGAGCTGTGGGTCGTCGGCAACCGGCACCTGGGCTATCACGTGCCGCTGCGCAGGCTGTTCGGCAACAGCCGACTGGTCGCCGGTGACCCGAAGTTCGTGGTGCTGAAGGCGGTCAAGCGGGGGTAGGCCCCAGCACGCCGATGATCCTGGTCACCTCGCCGGCCATCGCCTCCCTGCCGACGCTGAGGTACTTGCGGGAGTCGACCGCCTCGGGGTGATCGGCGAGGAAACGGCGGATCGAGGCGGTCATCGCCATGTTGAGCGCCGTGCCGACGTTGACCTTGGCGATGCCGCCCGCCACGGCGGCCACCAGCCCCTCGTCCGGGACCCCGGAGGAGCCGTGCAGGACGAGCGGGACCGGTACGACGGCGGACAGCCTCGTGAGCAGTCCGTGGTCGAGGGCGGCGGTGCGGGTGGTCATGGCGTGAGCGCTGCCGATCGCCACGGCCAGGGCGTCGACCCCGGTGCCGGCAACGAAGGAGTGTGCCTGGTCGGGGTCGGTGCGGGCGCCGGGTGCGTGGGCGTCGAGCGGCGGGCGGCCGTCCTTGCCGCCGACCTCGCCCAACTCGGCCTCGATCCAAAGGCCCTGGGTGTGCGCCCAGTCGACGGCTGCGGCGGTCGCGGCGAGGTTCTCGGCGTACGGAAGCCGGGAGGCGTCGTACATCACGGAGCTGAAGCCGGCGCCGGGCGCCTGCCGGAGCAGGTCGTCGCTCTGGACGTGGTCGAGGTGCAACGCGACGGGGACAGTGGCCCGTTCGGCGGCCGCGGTGGTCGCGCGGGCCAGCGGAAGGAGGCGTCCGTAGCGGAACTTGACCGCGTTCTCGCTGACTTGGAGGACGACGGGTGCGCCGGCCGCCTCGGCGCCGGTGACGACGGCCTCCACGTGTTCCAGGGTGATGACGTTGAACGCGGCGACGGCTGACCGGACTTCGGCGGCCCGGGTCATCAGCTCGCCGGTGGCTGCAAGGGGCACGGTCACTCTTTCCTTGATATGCCGGGCGGGGTGAGGATCACCGAGCGGGTGAGATGGCGCGGCCGGTCGGGGTCGACGCCCCGGGCGGCGGCGACGGCGACCGCGAGACGCTGGGCGCGGACGAGTTCGGCGAGCGGGTCCAGGGTGCCTTCCACCCACAGTCCCCCGGTGGCGGTGACCTGTTCGGCGAGCCCGGCGGGTGCGGGGCCGAACATCCAGGTGGCCGTGGAGCGGGTGGTGACGGCGATCGGGCCGTGCCGGTACTCCATCGCCGGGTAGGCCTCGGTCCAGGACAGCGAGGCCTCGCGCAGCTTCAGCCCGGCCTCGTTGGCGAGTCCGACAGTCCAGCCGGACCCGAGGAAGGTGAACTGGGTGCGGTCGACGAGCCCCGGCGGCAGGGGGGTCGAGAGCGCGGTGCGGGCGTCGGCGATCACGGCGTCGGTGTGCAGGCCGAGGTGGGCGCGGAGCAGGGTGAGCGCGGTCGTCGCGAACCGGGTCTGGACGACGGAGCGTTCGTCCGCGAAGTCCAGGACGACGAGGTCGTCGGCGGCCTCCGGCACCGGGGTGTCCGGGTCCGCGGTGATCGCCGCCGTGCGCGTGCTTCCTTTCAACTGCCCGAGCAGTTCGAGCACTTCGGTCGTGGTGCCGGAGCGGGTCAGGGCGAGCACCCGGTCGTAGGACCGTCCGCGCGGGAACTCCGAGGCGGCGAAGGCGTCGGTCTCCCCCTGCCCCGAGGACTCGCGCAGTACGGCCGCCGCCTGGGCCATGAAGTACGAGGTGCCGCATCCGACGATCGCGACCCGCTCCCCCGGTGCGGGCAACGCCTCCGCGTGGCGCTTCGCGGATTCGGCCGCCCGGGTCCAGCAGGCGGGTTGGCTGTGCAGTTCCTCCGCGATATGTGACATACCACTACCCTCCCCTGCGATGACTGTTCTTGCAAGATAGAGCCACATTCCGAGCATAATCAAGCATCCAGCCGGAATCCAGGTGCGCTAAGGTCGCCGGGAGATCGAGGAACGGAGGCGGCGGATGTCGCGCGACGCCCGCTGGAAGGCGCTGCTTGAGCTGCTCGTCGAGCGCGGCCGCCTCGACGTCGAGGAGGTGGCGGCCGAGCTGGCGGTGTCGGCGGCCACGATCCGCCGGGACCTCGACCAGCTCGCCGAGCAGCAGATGCTGGTGCGCACCCGGGGCGGGGCGGTGGTGCACGGGGTGTCGTACGAGCTGCCGTTGCGCTACAAGACGGCCCGGCGGGCCTCGGAGAAGCAGCGGATCGCCAAGGCGGTGGCGGAACTGGTCGCGCCGGGCGAGGCGGTGGGGCTGACCGGCGGGACGACCACCACGGAGGTGGCCCGCGCCCTGGCCGTGCGCGGCGACCTCGCCGGCGGCGCGCCGGCGCTGACGATCGTCACCAACGCGCTGAACATCGCCAACGAGCTCGCCGTACGGCCCCAGTTCAAGATCGTGGTGACGGGCGGGGTGGCGCGCCCGCAGTCGTACGAGCTCGTGGGGCCGCTCGCGGACGGGGTACTGGGGCAGATCACCCTCGATGTGGCGGTGCTCGGGGTGGTCGCCTTCGACGTCACGCACGGGGCCGCGGCCCATGACGAGGCGGAGGCCGCGATCAACCGGCTGCTGTGCGAGCGGGCGGCCCGGGTGGTCGTCGCCGCCGACTCCGGCAAACTGGGCGGGCGGGCGTTCGCCCGGATCTGCGCGGCCGAACTGGTGGACACGCTGGTGACGGACACGGCGGCGGCGCCGGACGTCGTGCGCCGGTTCGAGGAGGCGGGGATCCGGGTCATCACCGTGTGACCGGTGCCGGTCACGGGCCCCCCTCCGGCGCCGCCGCCGGACATCGCTGTCACATCCCGCTGGTGTCCGCGCTGACGAATCCCGCGCCGCGCTGGTCGTTGCAGCCGAACACGGGCCGGTCGACGGGGTCCGGCCAGCTCTGCTGGGCCTGGAGGGCGACGCTGACCAGGGTCAGCAGCAGATCGACGTCGCTCGCGGCGTCGAGTCGTATGGTGACCCACTGCGAGCCCGGGACGATACGGATCGCCCCGGTGCTCCTGAAGTCCTTGGCGAAATGCAGGACGGCACGGTTGGTGAGACGCAGGTCCACATCGCGGTCCGAGTGGAAGTGCGCGATCTCGCCCTGCGACGAACTCACCGCCTGACCCAGACCGCAGCTCGGTACCGCCTCGGTCAGGTCGGGCCAGGTCGCCAGTTGCGCCAGAGCGCGCGAGGCCAACGTCATGGGGCCATCATGGCCCGCTCACTCTCCGGTAACCAACTAGCGAGCAGTTATTAACCGAGCTGTTGCCGGGCTCTGTCCGAACACAGGCGCAGGGGGCGCCTGAATATCCGCAGGACTTCAGTGGTTCGGGGGACGGAAGGTACCTCTCGGACGTCCGGGGCGGTCGTGGCGAACGTCACGTTTTACGCACGTGTGGCACTCGCCGCCGCGAACGCGTCGACGGCCTCGAGGTCGAAGTCCCCGTGGTCGCTGCCGAGGCCCTGGGCGACCAGTGCCGCAACGGCGTTGCCGAGGACCGCGGCCTCGTGCGGGGTGCGCCCGAGTCCGATGCCGCGGAGGAAACCGGCCGAGAAGGCGTCGCCGCAGCCGGTGGTGTCCACGACGTCGATCTCGAAGGTGGGGACCGTCTCGGTGCCTTCGGCGGTGACCAGGAGCGTGCCGTCGCCGCCGCGCGTGGCGGCGACCAGCCCGGCCCCGGCGTCGATCAGCTTCTTGGCGCCGGCGACCAGGTCGTCCTCCTCGGAGAAGCCCAGCACCTGGTCCTCGTTGGGGAGCAGGTGGTCGATGTGCGGCAGCGCCGCCGCGATCTGCTCGAAACTGCCGAACACGCCGGGGGCGAGGAGGTCCACGGACGTGGTCACCCCGTGCTCCTTGGCGAAGTGCAGGATTCGCGCGGCGATGTCGACGCCGATCAACTCCGGTCCGCCGAGATGGAGATGGGTGGCTTCGGCGAGGGCGTCCCAGGGCACGTCGTCGAGGCCGTAGGTGACGTTGGCGCCGAGCAGATGGAGGGAGGGCCGGTCGCCGTTGGGGCGGATGGGCAGCACGCTCGCCGAGGTGCCGGTGTCGATACGGCGCACCAGGAACCCGGTGTCGATCCCGGCCCTGTCGAGCAACTGCACCAGCATGTCGCCGGTCGCGTCGGTGCCGATCGCCCCGGCGCTCAGTACGTCGGCGCCGAGTTTGGCCAGGCTGAGCGCGGTCCCGCCGGCCGTGCCCGCGGCGGTCATCCTGATGTCCTCGACCAGGGTGGCGCCCTGCCCCTCGGGTATCGCGTCCACCGGCCGCACCAGCACGTCCAGCACATGCACGCCCATCGTGACGACTCTCATGACTTGCCCTCCCGCAGGGTTTGGGTGGTGCCGTAGTTCCGGGCGATCGCGGCCTCGATCACCGCGAGTTGCTGTTGCTCGTCGAGGACGCGGGGCTGCCCGAGAGCCGCCGCGTGCTGGTAGACACCGCAGGCCCATTCGAGCAACAGGGCGTTCTCGACGGCCTTGTCGAGGGTCGGGCCGACGGTGACCGAGCCGTGGTTGGCCATCAGGGCGGCGCTGCGGCCGTCGAGCGCGGCGAGCACCGACTCGGCGAGTTCCGGAGTGCCGAAGGTGGCGTACGGCGCGACCCGCACGGCACCGCCTAGTGCGAGCAACTGATAGTGGATACAGGGAAGTTCGTCGAGCACGCAGGACAGGGCGGTGGCCATCGGCGCATGGGTGTGCACGACCGCGCCGGCGCCGTAACGCCGGTAGACCCCCAGATGCAGGTCGAGTTCGGAGGTCGGCTGCAGGGTTCCGGCGCACACCTTGCCGTCCAGGTCGACCACCGTCACCTGACCGGAGGTGAGTTGGGCGAGCACCGCGCCGGTCGCGGTGACCGCGATCCGGTCCCCCACCCGCACGCTGACGTTTCCCGCCGTGCCGATGAGCAGGCCCGCCGCTCCCAGGCGGCGGCAGACCTCCGCCACCGCGGCCCGCTCCTGAACCAGCGCGGAGCTTGAGTCCGTCATGGCCGCGACGGTAACGTAAACCTGAAACAAAGTCACGTTCAGATTCAGGAGCCGTCCGTGAGCGAGCCGACCGCCGACGAGACCGGGGTCGTATTGCGCCGGACACCCCAACAGGCCCGCAGCAAAGCCCGGTTGGCGCGGGTACTCAAGGCCGCGGAGCGGGTGCTGGTCGCCGAAGGCGTCCAGGCGCTGACCACGACCCGGGTCGCCGCCGAGGCCAAGGTGTCGGTCGGCTCGCTGTACCAGTACCTGCCCGACCGGGACGCGATCATCGACGCGCTGGCGGCCACCTACTTCTCCCAACTCGAAGCGGTGATGGAGGAGTTCGTGCGCAGCGCGGCGACCGAGCGCTGGCCCGACCCGGTCGGCGTGCTGATCGACACCTACGCCGGGCTCTACCGCACCGAGGAGGGCTTCCGGGCCCTGTGGTTCGGCAGCGGCCTGACCGACCGGACCCGGGAGGCGGACCGCGAGCACAAACGCCGGATGGCCGACGGGGTGCGCCGGGTGCTGCTCGCGCTCGGCATCGCCGGCGACTCGGAGGGACTCGGCCGCGCCTGCCACGCCGCGCTCCTCGCCGCCGACGCCCTCGCCCAGGAGGCCTTCCGCCGCGACGCCGGGGGTGACACGGCCCTCCTGGAGGAGGCGAAGGTGATGCTGCGCGGCTACCTCGCGGCCATCGCCGCTCGGCAGGGACACGGCGACGCCTGAGCGCAGGGTGAGCGGGGCGTGGCTCCGCCCAGCGGGCCCGTTCCCGGACCGGTTGGCCGCCCGGGGCCGGCTCGAGGCCGCCGTCGCCGACACGGACCTGCTCCGCGTCCGGACCGCGCCGCACCACCCGACCGGCGTGCGCATACCGAAGCCACGGCGCAGGGGCCTCGCCGCCGACCGGCATGCAGCGCCCGGACCAGGAGCGCCTGCTCCACCTCACATAAGGGCGTCCGAACCGACCCGCAGGACGTTCCGCCCGCCCCACGGAAGCGGTTCAGCGGGGGGTTTTGACGTAGATGTACGGTGCGGAGACGTACGCGCTGTGATGATCCGCGGCGCGGAGCGCGGCGGTGAGGCGCTCGCGTGGTTTCAGGTCGAGGTGGGCGGTGGCGTGCAGCGCGCCCAGAGCCAGGTCGTCCCCGCTGCCGACGGCCGTGTATCCCCCGTCGGGCTCACCGACCTGGTAGTCGTCGTAGATCTCGAAGAGACGGCCGTGGATGCCGACGAGGAAGACGCCCGCCTGTTCCTGTTCCGAGTCCTTGCGGGCCCAGCCGCCCTCCTTGAGGCAGGTCCGGACGGCGTTGATGAAGGTCGTGGCCATGAAACGGTCGAGGTCGCCTTCGGGGTGCGGTGCCTCGAAGGCGTGGTGCAGGAGCTGGCCCATACGGAACGAGGTGGTGAACCCGAGCGCATAGGGGCCGTTGGTGAAGACCTTGGGATCCCGGCGAATGGTGAGCTGCGAGCCGCTGCTGCCCGCGGAATCCCCGGCGAGGTGGACGCGCTTTCGATGGACCAGACCGACGATGACGGTCAAGTCACCACCTCCGGGGGCTTGTTGAATCCTTGCCTTCCTCCATGGAGCGGTTCTTTCCCTGCCCCCGACGGAGTTACCGCTTCCGGGCGGAGATCCGGGAGCGTTGCGGTGGTGCGGTGGCCGCCGATGTGAACCTCGGGCGTACGGACCCCGTTTGCCCGCCGTACGCCTTCTCCGTGTCTGATGGCCGACGGTCGTGGACATGACGGGCGCGATCCCGGGTGTCCACTGCCGTCTCGCCCCGAGGGAGCGCGCTCCGGGTCCGGGATGACAACGTTATCCCCGACGAGGCCGGACCGTGCGTGTGGACCGCGACGATGGAGAGGTTCCGTGCCTGTCAGACCCGACGTGCCCCAGCCCCATGTCATCCGTCCGGCAACCGTCCGCCGACGAGGCCGAGCGCCCCTGCGGACGGCGATCGCCGCGCTGCTCGCCGGGGCGCTCGGCGTCGCCCTGCTGTCCGGGGCCGGTACGGCCGCGGCGGTGCCCCTGGCCGCGACGTCCGCGGGTGCGTCCGCGGGGACGTCCGCCGACACGGACTACACGGCGCTCGTCGATCCGTTCGTGTCGACCGGCGGTGACGACGGCAACGATCTGCCGGGTGCCGAGGCGCCCCACAGTCTGGCCAAGGTCAACCCGCTGACCACGCCGGACCGCAACCACTCGGGGTACGACTACGACGAGGACCACATCGCCGGGTTCACCGCGACGGACCTCGACGGCGTCGGCGGCTCGGGAGGCGGCGGCGACCTGCTCGTCGTACCGACGTCCGTGAAGTACGACAGCCGCCCCGGCGCCGGCAGCTACGCGCATCCGTACCGCCACGACGACGAGACCGCGACGCCCGGCTCCTACCGGGTGGGGCTCGGGGCCCTCGCCGGAACCGGCTCGGCGGTGACGCAGGGCTCCGGGACGATCGACGCCGAGATGACCGCGACGACGCGCACGGCGCTCGAACGGTACCGCTTCCCGGCCGGCTCGGACCCCGAACTCGTCCTCGACCTCGCGAACAACTTCACCAGCCGCACCCGCGCGACCGTGAAGGCGACCACGCTCCCGGACGGCACCACCTCGATCACCGGTCTCGTCGCGGGGTCGTTCAACGGCGCCGCCTACCGGCTGTACTACGCCGCCACCACGAACGTCCCCGTGACCTCCCTGCGGAGCTGGGGCGACGACGGCAGGTTGAGCGACGCGAGCACGCAGGACGGCGCCGACACCGGCGCGGTCCTCGGCTTCGACAAGTCCGCCGGGGACGACATCGAGCTGCGCGTCACGCTGTCGCCGATCAGCGCCGAACAGGCCGCGACCGACCAGCGCAACGAGGTGGGCGACCTCACCTTCGACCAGGCGCGGGCACAGACGAAGGCGGCCTGGAACAGCACGCTCGGCGCCGTCGCCGTGAAGTCCTCCGCGACGTCCGACCCCGACTCGACGCTCACCAAGGAGTTCTACACGCACCTCTACCGCATGTACGCGCTGCCGGTGAACGCCACCAGCACCAGCGGCACGTACCGGGGCGTGGACGGAGCGGTGCACAGGGCCAACGGCTGGACGTACTACGACGGTTGGTCCACGTGGGACGACTTCCGCAAGTACTCCGTCGAGGCCTATATCGACCCGGACACCTACCGGGACCTGGTGCAGTCGCTGATCGTGCTGTTCGCCGACGCGCACACCTCGGGGAAGAGCCTCGGCAGCCTCGCCCATTCGGTGCCGACCGTGCGCTGGGAGCGCTCGGCCGTGGTGATCGCCGACGCCCTGTCGAAGGGCTACCGGAACTTCGACCGGCTCGACGAGGCGTACCCGGCGCTCAGGTCGTACACCGGCTACTACACGGGGACGCAGCTGCGGCAGGGCTACATCGCGGGCGCTCCCGGTACGACCGTCCAGCGCGGCTACGACCAGTGGGCGCTCTCCGTCGTCGCGGGCGCGCTCGGCAGGGACGCGGACGCGAGGAAGCTGCGCACCCAGTCGACCATGGCGATCGACCACCTGGTGAAGTCGGGTGCCTGGACCGCGGCCGACGGCACCGAGGTCGGTCT
Organism: Streptomyces sp. NPDC007901; assembly: GCF_042959465.1. NCBI lineage: Bacteria > Bacillati > Actinomycetota > Actinomycetes > Kitasatosporales > Streptomycetaceae > Streptomyces > Streptomyces sp. NPDC007901. The sequence goes on from NZ_JBIBKW010000027.1 coordinate 56,479, forward strand.
GCTCACCCCGCGCGCCACGGGCGGCGACTGGCAGAGCGCCGACTACGAGAAGTTCGAGGCGGCGGGCCTCTACCAGGGCACGCTCTGGCAGTACCACTGGTACGACGCCTACGACATGGGCGGCCTCATCCGGGCCATGGGCGGCGCGAAGGCCGGCAGGGCCGCGGTGGAGCACATGTTCGGCGAGGACTCCGCCGACGACGACGGCTCGACCATGCTGCACTCCAACGCCAACGAGATCGACCTCCAGGCCCCCTACCTCTTCAACTACGTGGGCGAGCCGAGCCTGACGCAGAAGTGGGTGCGGGCCATCTACACCGGCCCGACCTGGAACCGCTACATCGCGACCGGCTCCACGAACGAAGCCCCCAGCTCCGGCGGCGAGTTCACCCCGCCGGTCCGCACCCGGGTCTACCGGCTCTCCCCGCACGGCTTCCTGCCGACCATGGACAACGACGCCGGCACCATGTCGACCATGTTCGTCGCCGCCGCCCTGGGGCTGTTCCCGGTCACCGCCGGCTCCAGCCAGTTCCAGATCGGCAGCCCGTTCTTCGACTCCACGACGATCACCTACGCCAACGGCAGCACGTTCACGGTGAAGGCCGACGGGGTGTCGCCGAGCGACTACTACGTGCAGAGCGCGACCCTCAACGGCTCGCGTTTCACGAACACTTGGCTGGACTACTCGCAGATCGTCGCCGGCGGGACCCTGGACTTCACGATGGGCTCCAAGCCCTCCGCCTGGGGCGCCCACACCGAGCCCGCGTACTCGCTGAACACCGACTCGGGCGACACGGGCACCGGCGGCCCGGGCAGCGGCACGACCGTTGTCTCCGCCCGTCCGGGCACCGTCGCCACCGCCACGGACGGCACCGTCGACGGGAGCGTGCGGCTCACCCTGTCGTCCGGACCGGCGGCGTTCGCCGCGAAGAAGGGGACCAGCCTGACCGCGACCGGGGCGGCGACCGTGACCGGCCTGCCGGACGGTGTCACGGCGGACCTCCGCGTCACCGGCGCGCGCACGGCGGCACTGTGGCTCACCGGTACCACGGACGTCGACGCGCGCTTCGGCATCACGTTCCGCGACGCGGCCTTCGCCCGTGGAGTACCGGCCGCGACGGTGCACGGCACCGGGATCTCCCCGACCGACCCGCTCCGCGTCTCCGCCGCCGCGGTGCAGCGCAAGGCCCTCGCCGCCCTCGTCGACCAGGCGTCCCTGGTACGCGACGGCCACTACTCCGACGGCTCCCTCAGCGTGTTCCGGTCGGCACTCGAACGCGCGCGGACCGTCCTCGCGGACCCCGCCTCCGCGACGGCCACGCTGATGGCCGCGCGGGACGCGCTCCGGTCCGCCGCCGACGCGCTCACCATCGACGAGGGCGGCTACGCCGTCCTGCAGGCCGAGGACCCCGACCAGAAGGAGGGCCCCAGCCTCAAGAGCGAGGCGTACTACTCGGACGGCGACCTCGGCGGTGTGACCGAGCGTTCGTGGGAGCGGTTCGCCAAGCTCGACTTCGGCGGGGTCGCCCCGCGCAGCATCTCGGTGCGCTACGCCAACGCGCAGGCGACGACGGCGGCACCGAGCAGCGTCGACATCCACGCGGGCGCCGCCGACGGCCCCGTCGTCGCCACCGTCCCGCTCCCCGGAACCGGCGGCTGGCAGTACTACACCACCGTGCAGGCGGCCGTCACCGACCCGGACGCCCTGCTGGCGGCCGCCGGCGCGACCTTCGTGTTCCACGCCCCGTCCGGGCAGCAGTGGGTGTCGAACTTCGACTGGTACCGGTTCTCGCCGTACGAGGTCCCCTCGTCCTCCTCGACCACGCTCGCCACCCTGACCGCCGCGAACACCACCACGACCGGCGGCGGTTCCCTCCCGCTCAACCTCGCGAACGGCATCTTCGAGAACACCACGAACGGCTCCTGGGCCGAGTGGCGGGGCACCGGCCTCGGTGCCGGCGCGGACACCGTCACGGTCAGCTACGACAAGCCGCAGTCACGCGCGGCCTCCGACTCGCACATCGAACTGCACCTCGGTTCGAAGGACGGCGCGAAGAGCGTCGACATCCCGCTCGCCTACACCGGTTCGGGCTGGGGCACCCTCGCCACCACGACCGTGCGGCTCGACCCCGGCGTCTTCACCGGCGTCCAGGACGTGTACGCCGACTTCGTCTCCGGCACCCAGTCCACCTCCCAGCCCTACGTGGCCAACGTCTACTCGCTGACCCTGACGCGGGACGCCGACGCCCCGGTGGCCTTCGACGCAACGGCGTTCACCTCGAACAGCGGCGGCGGCCTCAAGAGCGAGACGGCCGGCTGGAGCGGCGCGGGCTCCGCCACCGACCTGGGTGGCACCTACGACGGAGCCTGGCTGGACTACGGGGACATCGACTTCGGCAGCTCGCCCAAGAACACCGTCACCCTCACCTACGTCAACAACTCCGCGCGCTGCGGCACCGGTTCGGCCGTCCAGCTCTACCTGGACTCCTTCGACGCGGCGAACCCGGGCACACCGTACGCGGCCGTCCCGCTGCCGGTCACCGGATCCGCGTGGTCCTCGGGCGGGACGACCAGCCTGACCCTGCCGAAGGCGATCACCGGCACCCACGCCGTCCACCTGCGGCTGACGACGACCGCCGACTCCTCGCATCCGTACGTCGCGAACCTGGGCCGCATCACCTTCAGCCACGCCGACACGCCCGCCGGCACCGACACGACCGCCCTCCGGAAGGCGATCGACCGGTACGCGCCACTCTCCGACGACGCGGACCGGTACGACACCATCGACTTCGCGGTCTACCTGCGCGAACTCGCCGCCGCTCGCGCCCTGGTCGGCGCGGACACCGCGACCCAGCCAGAAGTCGACGCCCGGACCCGCAGCCTCACCCTCGCCGCCGGCCAGCTGACCCCGCTCCCGAGGCTGAAGCTGGAGGACCTGGTCACAACCGCCTCGTCGCTCACCAGGGCGCGCTACACCGACGCGTCGTGGCTGGCGTTCACGGACGCGCTCGCCGAGGCGAGGACCGCGCTCGCGGACGACTCGGCGACGGACGAGACCCTCACCACCCGCTACGACGCCCTCGACCACGCCCGCTCCGCGCTCGCCACGAAGCCGAAGACGGTACCGGCCGCGCCCGACGCCGTGTCGGCGACCCCGTCCGGCACCGGCGTGACGGTCGCCTGGTCCGCGCCCGAGGACGACGGCGGCTCGCCGGTCACCGGCTACGAGATCACCCTCGGCCACGGCCACCAGGTCGAGGTCCACGATCCGGAGAGCCGCAGCACGGTCTTCACCCGGCTGCCGTCCGGCAGGTCGTACTCGGCCCGCGTCCGCGCGGTGAACGCGGTCGGCACCTCGGCCCCGAGCGCCGCCACCGCCCCCGTGGTCACCGGGGGCAGCACTCCGCAGGCGCCGACCGTGACGGGGGTGACCACCGACGGCAGGCGGGTCCGGGTGACCTGGCAGGCGGCCGTCGACGGCGGATTCCCGCTCATCGGCTACACCGTGACCCTCGACGACGGCACCACCGCGCACCTCCCCGCCACCGCGGACACCGCGCTCGTCGTCACCAGGAGCAAGGCGAAGGCGCACACGGCCACGGTCACCGCGCTCACCCTGGCCGGATCCTCGGCCACCCCCACCACCACCTCGTCCGCGGCCTCTCCCACCGACCCGGCGACGTACGACCCGTCCCCCTTCCCGGACGGCACACTCGACGCGGACTACACGTCGGACAGGTGGCCGGCGACCGGCGACGGAACCGACTACTTCAATGATCTCCTCAGCGGGATCGACGACCTCGGCTCCGGCGTCCTCGGCACCAACACCCGGATCGCCGACGGCACTTCGCCGACCGCCGAGAACGACGAGATCGCCGTGTCCATCAACAACGCGGCGACGCAGAAGGAGGTCGACCGGGCCGAGGTGGACGCCACGAACAGCGCCACGCTCACGATGGCCGACGGCCTCGGTTCCCGGCTCGGCCAGATCTACCTCGACGCCCTCCACGCCAACCGACTCCCCAAGACCAGCGCGCTGTTCTCCCGTGTCACGCAGGGCCTCGACTCCCACGACGCGGCGAAGGACCACTACGGCTATCTGCGCCCGTACGTGCGGCTCGGATTCGTCGGCGACGGCGGTGACATCTACGAGTCGCAGGACGGCTCGTACACCGGCCTCGCCACCAGCGGCTCGTACCCGAGCGGCCACACCTACGGCGGCTACGAGGCCGGGACGATCCTCGCCACGCTGCTGCCGGAGCTGGCGCCGTCGATCCTCGCGCGCACCTCGGAGTACGGGAACAACCGCATCGTGCTCGGCTTCCACTACCCGCTCGACGTGATGGGCGGCCGCATCACCGGTCAGGCCACCGTGGCGCACCGGTGGGCGGACCCCGACTTCGCGGCCTTGCTGACGCAGGCCCACACCGAGATCGAGAACGTGCTGCTCGCGCAGTGCGAGAAGGAGGGGTACGGCGACACGCTCACGGCCTGCGAAGGCACCCCCTACGACGGCCTGAGCACGGCACAGGACGTCGACCTCTACACCCGGCGCCTCACCTACGGGTTCTCCCAGGTCGGCAAGGCCGGGCAGACCCTGCGGACACCGTCCGACGCGGCGGCGCTCCTGATCACGGCCTTCCCCGACCTCACCGCCGAGCAGCGCACGGAGATCCTGGAGCAGACCGCGACGGACTCCGGGTACCCGCTCGACCTCACCGCGGACGGCGCGGCGAGCTGGCAGCGGATCAACCTGGCCGCGGCGATGGCGGCGGACGTGGTCGTGGGCGCCGACGGTTCCGTCACGGTGACCAACTTCCCGGACGCCACGCAGGCCGGCGTCGCCGACGCCCGGGCGATCACCGTGGGAGGCATCGCGATCGACGGCTTCGATCCGGACGTCACCACCTACGTCGTCGACTGGCCGAAGAACGCCCGGATCCCGGCCGTCACCGCCGTACCGGCCCGCCCCGGCGCGCGGGTGAAGGTCACCGACGGCAGTTCCGTCCTCTCCTCGACCGGCTCCCGCCTCACGACCCGCACCATCAGGGTGACCTCACCCAACGGTTCGACCACCCGGACCTACACGGTGGGCTTCCAGCACGCGGGCCGCTGACGTCACCGCCGTGGCCTGTCCGGGGTGGAGTACGACGGACAGGCCACGAGAGCCCTCCGCCACCTGGGCGGCGCGCCGGCCGATTCCGGCGGCGTGGCCCCGAACGAGCCGCAACGCGGACCACAGCCCCACCGCGGTCGCCCGCCTCGACCCGCGAGGCTTCGCTCTCCTACGCCACCGTGTGCGGCACCCAGACGGCGGCGTGGAACGGGCCGTTGGCGGAGACCGGGTCGGCGGGCGGAAGTGCCGCGCTGCCTGCGACGACGCCGTGGCGGTCGACCTGCGTCGCGGCGGAGTTGAGGCCGCCCAGGGAAGCCAGGTAGGTGAAGTCGCCGTTGTCGGCGCGGGCGACGAAGGCGAAGGAGTTGGGGGCGAAGTTGTCGCCGACCATGACGTTCCCTGCGATCTGCTTGACCTCGGTGACGCCGCGCCCGGAGCCGACCACGGCACTCGTGTGCGTGACGAGGTCGTACGTCGAGGAGAGCAGGCTGTCGCCGCCGACGACCGTGTTCCCGCTGACCAACTGCGCGATCAGGAAGTGGGACCCCAGGTCCGTGCGGATGCCGGTGCGGAGGTCGTAGGCGTATCCGGTGAGGCCGTTGCCGGCGGTTCGGGACTGACCGACCACGATGGGACCGCTGATGTCGTTGGCGGTGCCGGCGCTTCCGCCGAGGGTGCCGAGGTCGGTCATCGTCCGGGTGCGCAGGTCGTAGGCGAACCCGTGCGTGGTGCCGGCCGGCGTGTCCGGCAGAGCGGAACTGCCCACGACGACCGCGCCGCTGACGGCCGCCGCGGTGCTGTCGCCCGACGGGCCGGCGAGGCTGCCGAGATCGGTCATGGTCCGGGTACGCAGGCTGTACGCGAACGCGTGCGTGACCGCGTCACCGGAGAGCGACGACGTCCCCACCACGGTGTCCCCGTCCAGGCCGGTGACGTGGGTGCTGCGGCCGCCGAGCGTGCCGATGTCGACGAGCCGCCGGGTCCGGAGGTCGTAGGCGAATCCATGGACCGGACCGTCGGCGGCGAGGTCCGACTCTCCGACAACGTACTTCCCCGCCACACCGGTCGCCCGGCTGGAGTCCCCCAACGTGCCCAGATCGGTCATCACGTGCCTGCGCAGGTCGTACGCGAAGGCGTGTTCGGCGGCGTCACCGCTCGTCTGTGAACTCCAGACGACCGTGCTGCCGTCGATGGCGGTCGCCTCGCTACGGGCACCGCCCAGAGTGCCGAGGTCCTGCACGGTGTACTCCACGGACCCCACCGCAGACCCGGCCGACGAGGCGTCAGCTCCGTACGCCGGACCGGCGCCCACGGCGAGCAGGCCCGCGCCGACCAGAATCCAGGCACGTAAATGCAGTCATCTAAGCACAATCCCCCCTGAAACCATCTATCGAAGCCATCGGCCTTCACTTGTACATCAGTTCCGATCGACCACACAGGGAGCGTTCAGCCACAAACCGAGCAGACGGCGCACGCGGTTGATCGGCTGTGTTCGGCCGGATCTCTCGCGGGGTTCCGCGAGTTCGCGGGTGACTCGGACGGTGATCGGGTTGCAGCTGTCCCGCGCCCGTTCGTACGCCTCGGTCGCCTCGGGGAAACGGCGACCCTCGCGGCAGGTGTCCGCCAACTTCACCAACGCGTGTCGTACTGCTTCTTGAAGTTCGGCGACCGCAGCATTCCGATGCCCGGCCTGACTCAGTATCACGGCGCGTTCGCGCCGGTAGTCCCAGGTGGTCGGATGGTTCGCGCCCAGATCGGCGCTCGACTCGATGACCGTCTGCTCCATCAGGGCCAGTGCCTCGACGGCTCGTCCGTTCGCCGCACCAGCCTGTGCCAGCGGAGACCGAGCCCAAGTTGTCGGCCGGCCCGGCCCCAGGACAAGGTCAGGGGGAGCACGGCCGACAGCCTGCTCACTGTCTCGGTCGCGCGGTGAATCTTGCTGGTCAGACCGCCCCGAAAGCGTTCCGGCTCGGCGGCCTTCAGCCGAACGTGACGCTGCTTGTGCGGTTGCCCTGTGGTGGCCGGCAGCCCGGACCGGGGCGCCTCGACGCCCGGGCCGATGCGGGAGAGGGCTCAGGGGCGTGGCGCGAAGTGGACCAGGATCCGGCCCGTGTTCGCCGTGTCGATTTCCACGCGGTCGTACAGCTTTCTGATGTGCTTCTGACCGAGGAACGCGAGGACGCGCCCCTTGAGCTGCCCAGTGCCCTTTCCGTGAATGATCTGCACGACGGGCTCGCCCGTGCTTTTCGCCTGGAAGACGATCTGCCGCAGCGAGAGCTCGATGTCGCGGTTGTTCCGGAAGACCGGGTGCAAATCCAATGTCAGCAAGGTGCTACCTCCCGCTGCCGCCACCTGTGACGACCCCGTCCGAGTGTGTCATGCGCCCGAGTCCCAGGCTCCGAGAACGGGATGGGGTGGACGGAGTCGGTGCCGCGCGAACACGGGATTCGCGCGGCACCGGATTCTCAGAAGCGGCCCGCGTTGAGTGCCCTCTGAAGCCCTTGCGTGGTCTTACTCCCCCAGTCCCCGTCCTGGGTGACACCGACATGCGCCTGCAGAGCCTTGATCGTCTGCGGACCGATCTGCCCGTCGACGGGCACATGGAGGTGGCTCTGGAGAGCCTTCTTGGTAATCGGCCCGAACCCGCCGTCGGGGGTCACGCCCAGCACCCACTGGAGCGCCTTGACGGTCAGCGGTCCGAACCCGCCGTCCACGGCGAGCGGGCAGTACGGGTTGTGGTTCGAGGACGGCGGGGTCGGCGTGCCGGTGCCGCCGCCGGGCAGCCGGAGATAGGTGAGGGGCTTGTCGTGCGAGTTCGCCTCGTCCTGCACCGTGGTCCGCAGCGGCCCCTTCTCCTGGCCGTGGGACACGCACAGCGCCCCCAGCCCCTTGGCCGCGCTCTCGATGAGGATCACCACGTGCTCACCCCCGCCGGGGCCGAAGACCACGAAGTCACCGGGCTGGGTCTCGGCCGCGGTGATGTGCTCGCAGTGGTCGAGCATCGTGCCGGTGTAGCCCTGCCCATCGAACCCCGAGCCGTTCGGGTCCCCGGCCCCACTCCACTTCGCCATGAGCGTGGCGAAGCCGGAGCAGTCGGTCGTGAAGGGGAGGTGGTGCACGGCTATGTCGATGGGCATGGGCCGGGTCTCCAAGTAGTGGATGTCGGCCTCGTGCTGGACCCCCCAGAGACAGTTGCTCACCATCGCCTGACGGACCTGTGCCGTGGTTGCCTGAGCGGTTGTACTCATCCTGCACTCCTGTTCGTGAACCTGTTGGACACGGTGTCAGTGCGCAGGGGGTGACGTCGTTGGCGCAGGGTCACCTGTTCATTGACGCTGCGTCCACTGCCGTGCCGAGGGACTGGCGGCGGTAGTCGCCCGGGGGCATGCCGTGCGCGGCGCGGAAGGCGCGGTTGAAGTCGGCGGCGTGGGGGAAGCCCCAGCGCGCGCCGAGGGCGTGCACCGGGTGGTGGCGCAGCCGCGGGTCGGCGAGGTCGGCCCGGGCGCGCTCGATGCGCAGATGCCGTATCCAGGCGGCGACGGTCCGTTCGCGGGGCTGGAAGAGCCGGTGCAGATAGCCGAGGGATATGTGGTGGTGGGCGGCGATCGTCGCGGGGGTCAACTCCGGGTCGGCGAGGTTGAGTTCGACGAACGTCTCGATCCGCGCGAGCAGCGCCTGCCGACGGGTCTCCGGGGTCAGCCGGTCCTCGGCCTCGATGTACGAGGCCAGGGTCGCGGCGGCCAGGTCGAGGGCCACCTCGCCCAGCCGCGCGGCCTCGCGGTCGCCGACCTCGCCGCGCCCGACGGCCCCGGCGACGCCGACGATGTAGCGGGCGAAAACAGCACTCATCCCGGCGCCGCCGGAGATCCCTTGCGCGAGCAACGGGTTCAGCCGCTCCGGGCGCAACGGCAGTGTGGACTTGGGCAGTTGCAGCATCACCATCTCGCCGCGGCCCGTCCCGGGCAGGGCGCGGGTGTCCATGGGCTGGGAGGTGTCGTGGAGCAGCAGGTTCCCCGGGCGCAGCCGGGACTCGTTGTCCCGCTGGGCGATGTACAGGTCGTTCGCCAGTAGGAGGCTGAGCCCGTACCGCTCGGGGTCCGAGCGGCGCACCAGGACCGAGGAGCGCACGGATCTCAGCTCGGGGTAGTCGATTGTCGTCAACAGGACGGGGCCCAGCTCCGCCACCGTCACCACGGACCGGAAGTCGTCGGCGTGCGGGCTGCTGACCATCGACGGCACGATGTCCTGGGCCATCTGCTCGCACCACCACGGAAACCGGTCGGCGGCCGGCAGGTCTTCACTGCGCATCGTCACGATCACGTGCTGTCCTCCCCCGGAAAGTCAACGAAATCAGGACAGCACAGCAGATTCAACGCACCGTCATGGAAGCCCCAAACGGCTCCTTCGCCCTCGCAACCACCGGGTCAACTTGCCGTCGTCTTACGTCCCGGAGGTGACCCGGATCGCACACCTGCGCGGGATGACGCGGGCGCCGGAGCAGACCCTGGGATGCCCGCAGTGATCCTCTGGGTGATCCCGAGTAACTCCACGCGGCCGGCCAGGACGGACGCGACGACTGCCATGGCGGTGATTGCTGTGCCCTCGCGCGTAGCCCTTGTCGACGTCGGCCGTATGGGGACGCCTCTGTGCGGACGCCTCGTCTCGGCGGGCCACACGGTGACCGCCTTCGATGTACGTCCCGAACGGGAAGAACCGGCGCGCTCGTTGGGCGCCGACCGGGCGCCGTCCGCCGCGACGGCCGCGGCCGGGGCGGACGTGCTGGCCACCCCCGGGGCGGTTTGGATAGACATGACGAGCAACGCCCCAGCGGTTGCGGAGGTGTTGCGGGCGCGCGCGGCCGCCCATGGCGTCGATGTCCTCGAAGCGCCGCTCGGCGGAAGCCCGGACGATGCCGAACACGGGCACCTCAGGCTGTTCGTGGGCGGTTCTCCCGAAGTCCTCGACCGGTGCAGGCCACTGCTGGAGGCCGTGACTGCCTCGGACCGGATCAGTCACATGGGCGGCCCGGGAACCGGCTACACGACGAAACTCCTCATCAACCTCCTCTGGTTCGGGCAGGCAACGGCGACCGCCGAGGCCCTTCCGCTGGGACGCCGAGCGGGCATCGACCTCGCGGCCCCGCGACACGCTGGCCGACAGCGCGGCCGGGAGCGACTTCATCCGCAGGGACCTGTCGGCCCTGTTCGCCGGGGACTACCTGCCTTCTTACGGACTCGACCGCATCCACGACCAGCTCGAGGTCATCACGGGTGAGGCCCGCGACCTCGGCACCCCGCACGAACTGGCCGACGCAGTGCTGCACCTCCACCGGCGGGCCCTGGAGCGCTTCGGACCTGTGAACGGCGAACTCCTCGCCGTGGCCCTCCTGGAGGAAATCGCCGGCACCCTGCCGCGCCCTGGAACGATCGCGAGAACAGTCGCAGCGGCCCGGTGGCGAAGGCCCCGTGCCCGAGCTCCTCACCGCCGGAGACGGACGAAACCGCCGAGGGGTGTGTCGGTTTCAGCTTCCCGCCGGGGGACGGCGGCGGTCGGTAGGAACGGCGCTGTCGTGCGCGGCCGGGGTGGGTCCGGATGTGCCGCCGGGTCCGGCCGCATCGCTCGGCCGAGGGCCGGTGCCCCGCCTGCGCGTGCGTTCGGCGGCGCGGACGATGTTGCGGGCCATGCCGCCGAAGACGACCGCGTGAAACGGCGACACACTCCACCAGTAGAGCTGGCCGAGCAGTCCGTGCGGGTGGAACAGGGCCCGCTGCCGGTAGCGGGCACCGCCGGCCCTCTCCTCGTCGACACGCATCTCCAGCCAGGCCAGGCCGGGCAGCCGCATCTCGGCGCGCAGCCGCAGCAGCCGCCCCCGTTCGATCTCCTCCACCCGCCAGAAGTCCAGCGAGTCACCGACCCGCAGCCGCCGCGCGTCACGTCGGCCCCGGTGCAGGCCCACGCCGCCGACGAGGCGGTCGAGCCAGCCGCGCACCGCCCAGGCCAGTGGGAAGGAATACCAGCCGTTCTCGCCGCCGATGCTCTCGACCACATCCCACAGCGCGTCGGGAGCCACATCGGCGTGGCGTTCGCGCACGTCGGTGTAGAGGCTGCCACCGGCCCACTCCGGGTCGGTGGGCAGCGGGCCGCTGGGAGCGCCCGGCACGGAGGCGGAGGACCAGCGGGTGTCGACCTGGGCGTCCCGCACGCGCTGCAACGCGAGGGCGACGGCGCGGTCGAAACCGACCGGGTGGCCCGGCGGGCTGGGCGCGTACCGCTCGATGTCCCGTTCCCGGCACACCACCTCGTGGCGCAGCGACTCGGTGAGCGGTCGGGCGATGGAGGCCGGTACGGGTGTCACCAGGCCGACCCACTGGCTGGACAGGCCGGGCGTGAGCACCGGCACGGGCACGATGAGCCGCCGGGGCAGCCCCGCGACGGCGGCGTACCGGTGCATCATCTCGACGTAGGTGAGCACCTCGGGGCCGCCGATGTCGAAGGTGCGGCTGACGTCGGGCGGCAGGCCGGCGCACCCCACCAGGACGCGCAGCACGTCCCGTACAGCGATCGGCTGGATGCGGGTGCGCACCCAGCGGGGCGTGACCATGACCGGGAGCCGCTCGGTGAGGTAGCGCAGCATTTCGAAGCTGGCCGAGCCGGAACCGATGATGACGGCGGCCCGCAGGACGGCCGTCGGCACGCCCGAGCCGAGGAGGATACGGCCCACTTCGGCGCGGGAGCGCAGGTGCGGCGACAGTTCCCGCTCGGGCACGCCGGCCGGGGTCAGCCCGCCCAGATAGATCAGCCGGCCGACGCCGGCCCTGCGGGCCTGCTCGCCGAAGACCTGGGCCGCCTGCCGGTCGGTCCGTTCGAAGCCGCGGCCGGCGCCGAGTGCGTGCACCAGGTAGTAGGCGACATCGACGCCCGCCATCGCCGCCGCCACCGAGCCCGCGTCGGTGACATCGCCCTGGACGACCTCCACCCGCCCGAACCACGGATGGTCACGCAGCTTCTGGGGCGTGCGTACCAGGCAGCGCACCCGGTACCCGGCATCCAGCAGCTCCGGCACCAGCCGCCCGCCGATGTAGCCGCTGGCACCGGTCACCAAGCAGGTCCTCGGACGCCCGGCAGGGGCTGCGCTCCCGTTCGCCGTCGCCCCGGCCGTCTCGTCCGCCACGCGAACCGCCTCAGTCGTCGTCCCTGGACCCCCGCACCCCCGACACCTCTACGGTGCCGCCCACCCGGCCGGGTACGCCGGGCGACTGCGGCATCCGGGTGACACAGGGCTCTCGGGGGTCGACGACCCTGTTGGAGTGGAGCTCTGAGCCTTCACCGCGGTCCAGGACCCTGGCGCCGTCCCCGGTACGCAGAGGGGAAGACAGCGGTTGCCGTCGTCCGGACCTGCGGAGATCCAGCCTCTCGACGACACCCTTGTCCGGCCGCCACCGCTCACCTAGCCTGAATTTGTGCCGCTAATAAACAAATCCCGTTCGCACACCGTCGTGCCGGGAAGCCCCCTCGCCCTCACCCGCCTCCGGATCGCGATCACCGCGTTCTTCGCCATGGACGGCTTCGTCTTCGCGGGCTGGGTGGTCCGGATCCCCGACATCAAGCACCAGACCCACGCCTCGGTCGGCGCACTGGGGCTGGCCCTGCTCGGCGTCTCGACCGGTGCGGTGATCACCATGACGCTCACGGGCCGGCTGTGCCGCCGGTACGGAAGCCACCGCGTGACGGTGGCCTGCGCGGCCCTGCTCGCCCTGAGCGTCGCCCTGCCGCCCCTCACCCACTCGGTACTGGCACTCGGCGCAGTCCTGCTCGTCTTCGGCGCCGCCTACGGCAGCCTGAACGTCGCCTTCAACAGCGCCGCCGTCGACCTGGTCGCCGCCCTTCGCCGCCCGATCATGCCGAGCTTCCACGCGGCCTTCAGCCTCGGCGGCATGATCGGCGCCGGACTGGGAGGCCTGGTCGCCGGTTCCCTCTCCCCCACCCGGCACCTGCTCGCCCTCACCGTGATCGGCCTGCTGGTCACGGCCGTCGCCGGCCGTACCCTGCTCCGGTACGACGCCCAGGTCCCGCACACCGAGGAGCGCCCCGGCACCGCGCCACGCCGGCTGGACGCGCGGACCCGCCGGCTGGTTCTCGTCTTCGGCCTGATCGCCCTGTGCACGGCGTACGGCGAGGGGGCGATGGCCGACTGGGGCGCGCTCCATCTCCGCCAGGACCTGGGCGCGTCCGCGGGTCTCGCCGCGGCCGGTTACACGTGTTTCGCCCTGGCCATGACCGTGGGCCGGGCGAGCGGCACCAGGCTGCTGGAGCGGCTCGGAAGGTCCCGCACGGTGATCTTCGGCGGCAGCACGGCGGCGGCCGGAATGCTGCTCGGCTCTCTCGCGCCCTGGGTGTGGGCGACGCTGCTCGGCTTCGCGATCACGGGGCTGGGCCTGGCCAACCTGTTTCCGGTGGCCGTGGAACGGGCGGGGGCGCTGGCCGGTCCTTCGGGTGTGGCGACCGCGTCCACCCTGGGCTACGGCGGCATGCTGCTGGGACCGCCGGCCATCGGCTTCCTGGCGGACTGGACGTCCCTGCCGACGGCGCTGACGAGCGTCGCGGTGCTGGCGGCGGTGGCCACCCTGATCGGCGTGGCCACCCGGATGGGCACGACGACCGGGTGACGAGCGGACCGGACGGGCACAACCGCCGGGTGACAGGCGGGTCAGTCCAGCAGCCCCGGCTCCCGCACCGACTCCAGCAACCCGGCCAACCGCACCGTGTCGGCCCCGCTCCACCCCGGCGGCCGCGTGATCTCCGCCCAGGCACTCGTCGGCATGGTCCCGTACCGGTGCCCGAACCCGTCCGGCACGCTGTCCGCCCCGGCGAGGTCGCACGCCACCTGCCAGGACGTCAGCAGCGGATACCAGCGCATCGCGGGTGAGACGTCCCGGGCGCGGGGCCGGTCCAGCCAGTCCGGCCGGTGCAGGGCGAGGGCGGGCGACCACCAGACCACCGGGTCGGAACCGTTCTGGAGGTAGACCGCCCTCGGCTCTCCCCAGGGCGCGTCCGGGATGCCGTAGTCCGCCGGCACCTGCGCGAACCGCACGTGCGCCCCGTCCGCGACCACCGGCCGCCACTCGGGGCTGCCCGGCCGGCGTTCCGCGGTGACCGTCCGCCACAGCGGGTTGTCGTAGGTCGGCCCGACGAACAGCGCGCCGCCGGTCTCGGAGATCAGCCTGGACGGTGAACCCCCGAGGGCGGACTCCATCGAGAAGGAGCCGAGGCTCTCGCCGTAGACGAGGAGCCGGGGGCGAGAGTCGGCGGGGAGGGTCCGCCACTTGGCGTAGACGGCGTCGAAGAGGGCGCGGCCGGTGTCGGCGGCCTCGTCCTCGGTGAGCGCGGAGACCCAGCTGGGCAGGTAGGAGTACTGCATGGCGACCTCGGCGGTGTCGCCGCCCCACATGTACTCCAGGGGTTTGCTGCCCTGGTCGTTGATCCAGCCGGTGCCGGTCGTGCCCATGACGGCGAGGATCTTGCGGGAGAAGCCGCCGGTGCGTTCGAGTTCGCGTACGGCGAGGGTGGCGCGTTCGTCGAGGGTGTCGGCGGAGCGCAGGCCGACGTAGACCCGTACCGGATCCACCGCCGGCTTGCCGGTGAAGGCGGCGATGTCGGCGCGGGTGGTGGCCGTACCGACGAAGTCGCGGCCCTTGGCGCCCAGGGTGTCCCAGTGCGCGTCGGATTCGGGGCTGCCGGAGAGGGACGGCAGGCCGGGCTGGTGGACGCCCTCGGTGGTGCCCTGGTCGGCGAGGGACGCGGCGCTCTCGATCGCGTCCAGCGCTCCGCGCAGCAGGAAGCCCTGGACGACTCCGACGATCACGAAGGCGGCCAGGGCCACCCCGGTGGCGTAGGCGACGGGGCGCGGGACGAGGGCGTCGAAGGCGTGGGCGACGACGCGGGTGCCGAGCCGTACCGTACGCGCGGCCAGGAGCAGCAGCGCCGCGACGAGGGCGGCCACGACCGGGACGAGGGCCCACTGCCACCAGACCAGGTGCGGGGGCAGGGTGACCACCTGGCGGACCTCGTCCTCCCAGCGGACGCTCCAGGCGGTGACGGTGACGACCGCGGCGGCGCCGAGCCCGCCCAGGGCGGCCCAGAGGGTCCGGCGCAGGCGCGGGCGGATCCGGAAGCCGGCCCAGCGGAGCAGCAGCCGGACCACTGTCTCCCCCACCGTGCCGACGGCGTAGCCCACGGCCGCCGAGACGCCGGCCGCGAGTCCCTGCAGCCACCAGGCACGGGGCAGGAGGGACGGGGTGAGGGACAGGCAGTAGCAGAGGACGGCCACCGCGATCCCGCCCCAGCAGGGCCGCCGCCGGACCACCCGGTCGGGGCCCGCGTGCCGGCGCAGCCGGGCCGCCAGCCGGCGGGTCCGGTCCTTCGTACGCTTCAGAGCCCTGCCCGCACCACTCACTTGGCCACCTCGGGACCACGATCGGCCACCGCACCGGCCGCCGCATCCGGACGGTCCTTCAGGAGCACGCGTCCGGACGGCCCCTCAGGGGCACTCTCCCGCGTGGCAAAAGGTGCAGAGCGGTACCGGGTATCCCATCGTGGTGGGCATGGCCCAGGCCCAGACGACCGAGAGTCCGCGCTCCACGCCGCCTGCGGTCAAGCTGACGCTGCCCACGCTGACCGCGATGGTGGTCGGCTCGATGGTCGGCGCCGGCGTGTTCTCGCTGCCACGCCGGTTCGCGGAGGAGACCGGGGTCGCGGGCGCGCTGATCGCCTGGGTGATCGCGGGCGCGGGGATGCTGATGCTGGCCCTGGTCTTCCAGGCGCTGGCGCTGCGCAGGCCGGATCTGGACGCCGGTGTGTACGCCTACGCGAAGGCGGGGTTCGGCGAATACCTGGGTTTCTTCTCGGCGTTCGGTTATTGGGCAAGCGCCTGCGTCGGGAACGTCACCTACTGGGTGCTGATCATGTCCACGGTGGGCGCGGTGTGGCCGGCGCTCGGCGAGGGCGACACCGTGCCCGCGGCGGCCCTGTCGACGGTCGGGCTCTGGGCCTTCTTCCTGCTGATCCGGCGGGGCGTGAAGGAAGCCGCGACGGTCAACCGGATCGTCACGGTCGCGAAGGTCGTCCCGATCCTGGTCTTCGTGATCCTGGCCCTTTTCTACTTCAAGGCGGACGTGTTCGCCGCCAACTTCCACGGCGCCTCCTACGCGGGCTCCCTCTTCGACCAGGCCCGCGGGACCATGCTGGCCACGGTGTTCGTCTTCCTCGGCGTCGAGGGAGCCAGCGTCTGCTCCCGGCACGCCAAGCGGCGCGCGGACGTGGGCCGGGCCACCCTGCTCGGTTTCCTCAGCGTCTTCTGTGTCTTCGCGTCCGTGACGATCGTGTCGTACGGCATCATGCCGATGGCCGAGATCGCCGAGCTGCGCCAGCCCTCCATGGCCGGGGTGCTGGAGCACGCGGTCGGCACCTGGGGGCAGGTCTTCGTCAGCGTGGGGCTGATCGTCTCGGTGCTCGGGGCGTATCTGGCGTGGACGCTGATGGCCGCCGAGGTGCTGTTCGTGGCAGCCAAGGACGACGACATGCCGCGGTTCCTGCGCCGGGCGACCGCCGCGGACGTGCCCGAACCGGCGCTGCTGATGACCACACTGCTGTCCCAGGTGGTGCTGATCGTCACGCTGTTCTCGGACGACGCCTTCGACTTCGCCCTGGATCTGACCAGCGCGCTGTCGCTGATCCCGTACCTGCTGGCGGCGGCCTTCGCCGCGCGGATCGCCGGGCCCGCGCGGCGCCGGGGAGAGCTGGTGGTGGGCCTGCTCGCCACGGTGTACACGGCGTTCCTGGTCTACGCGGCGGGCCCGAAGTACCTCCTGGTCTCGTTCATCGTCTACGCCCCGGCGACCGTGCTGTTCGTGATGGCCCGCCGGGAGCAGGGCAGGCGGCTGTTCTCGCCGCGTGAACTCGTCGTCCTGGCCGTGTCGGTCGCCGGGGCGGTGGTCGGGATCCTCGCCCTGGCGCTCGGCTGGATCAGCCTGTGAGTCCCCCGGAGGGTGCACCGTGAGCAGTGAAGTCCCCACAAGTCAGATGGCGTTCGGCGTCCACTCCGAGGTGGGCAGACTGCGCAGGGTGCTGGTCTGCGCGCCGGGGCTCGCGCACAGCAGGCTCACCCCGACCAACTCCGACGATCTGCTCTTCGACGACGTGATGTGGGTGGAGAACGCCCAGCGCGACCACGCCGACTTCGTGAACAAGCTGCGCGAACGGGACGTGGACGTGGTCGAGTTGCACGATCTGCTGGCACAGACCATGACGATCCCGGCGGCCCGGGACTGGCTGCTCGACCGGAAGATCGTCGCCAACCAGGTGGGGCTCGGGCTGATCGACTCCACACGTGCCTTTCTGGAGACCCTCGAACCGGCCCAGCTGGCCCGGTACCTGATCGGCGGCCTGTCCACCGTCGACCTGCCCGACGAGTACCGCACCGATTACCTCGCCCTCGCCCGGGAGTCCACCGGCGTCCGCGAGTACCTGATGCCGCCGCTGCCCAACACCCTCTACACCCGGGACACCACGTGCTGGCTCTACGGCGGGCTCACCCTCAACCCGCTGTACTGGCCGGCCCGGCACGACGAGACCCTCCTGATGAAGGCGGTGTACACCTTCCATCCCGGCTACAAGGACGCCACGGTGTGGTGGGGCGACCCCGAACTCGACTGGGGGCAGGCGACGTTCGAGGGCGGCGACATCATGCCCGTCGGGGCCGGCGTGGTCCTGATGGGCATGAGCGAGCGCACCTCGCGGCAGGCGATCACCCAGGTGGCCAAGGCCCTGTTCGACCAGGGTGCGGCCGAGCATGTCGTCGTTGCCGGGATGCCGAAGCTGCGGTCCGCGATGCATCTCGACACGGTGTTCACCTTCGCCGACCGCGACCTGGTCACCCTCTATCCGGCCATCATGGACGGGGTGCACACCTTCTCGCTGCGGCCGGGCGACAGGGCGCCCGGTGTCGAGCTGACCGACGAGGGCTCGACCCCGTTCGTGGACGTGGTCGCCAAGGCGCTGGGGCTGCCGAGGCTGCGGGTCGTGGAGACCGGCGGTGACGTCTACGCCTCCGAGCGGCAGCAGTGGGACAGCGGCAACAACGCGGTGGCGCTGGAGCCGGGCGTGGTCTTCACCTACGACCGCAACACCCAGACCAACACCCTGCTGCGCAAGGCGGGCGTGGAGGTCATCACCATCGTCGGCGCCGAACTGGGCCGGGGGCGCGGCGGCGGGCACTGCATGACCTGCCCGCTGCTGCGCGACCCGGTCGAGTTCTGACCCCCGGGGCCCGGAGATGCCGGTCCCCCGGCTGCCGACCCGCACGGCCCTGGCGGCGGTGGTCGTCGTGCTGGTGCTGGCCAACCTGCTCAACAACCGCTGGGCCGGGTCCTGGATCCTGCTCACCGCG
Organism: Streptomyces sp. NPDC007901; assembly: GCF_042959465.1. Classification (NCBI taxonomy): domain Bacteria; kingdom Bacillati; phylum Actinomycetota; class Actinomycetes; order Kitasatosporales; family Streptomycetaceae; genus Streptomyces; species Streptomyces sp. NPDC007901. The sequence goes on from NZ_JBIBKW010000027.1 coordinate 75,039, forward strand.
GTCGTCGCCTCGGCGGTCCTGGTGGCGCTGCTGTTCTGGGCCGGGGGCAGCTGGGCCGAGCTGGGGCTGGGCCGGAACTCCCTCGCGGAAGGGGTGCGTTGGGCCGGTGCCCTGATCGGGATCGTCGCGGCCGTCTATCTCTGCGGGGCCCTGCTGCCGGTCACCCGCGAGTTGTTCAGCGACCGGCGGACGGACGCGCTGAGCGGCTCGGAGATCGCGTTCAAGGCGCTGGTCGCGGTGCCCGTGGGGACCGTACTGCTGGAGGAGATCGCCTTCCGCGGCGTCCTGTTCGCCCTGCTGTGCCGGCTGCGTACGGCGACGACGGCCGCCGTCCTGTCGTCCCTGCTGTTCGGGCTCTGGCACATCCTGCCCTCACTGAACCTCGGCAAGGAGAAGCCGACGCTGGGTTCGCTCTTCGGGCACTCGGTCGCCGGGGCGGTCCTGGTGGATGTCGGCGCCGTGCTGTTCACGGCCGTGGCGGGCTGTCTGCTGTGCTGGCTGCGCGATCGCAGCGGCTCGCTGCTGGCGCCGATGGCCCTGCACTGGGCGGTGAACGGGCTGGGCTACGCGGTGGGCTTCCTGCTCCGCTAGGCCGTGCGTCCGGCAGACTCGCGGCATGGAGACTGCCGATTTTCTTGAGATCCTGGACCGGGAGGGCCGGTCGCTGGGCGCCGCCGCCCTGGAGGCGGGGCTCGACGCCGAGGTGCCGACCTGCCCGGGCTGGCGGGTGCGCGACCTGCTGCGGCACACGGGCACCGTCCACCGGTGGGCCGCCGGGATCGTCGCCGACGCCACGACCGCACCCCACCCCTTCCCGGACCCGCCCGCCCTCGACGGCACCGAACTGACCAGCTGGTACCGGGACGGCCATCGCCGGCTCGTCGACACCCTGGGCAGCGCACCGCGGAACCTGACCTGCTGGACCTTCCACCCCGCCCCCGTCCCCTCGCCCCTGGCCTTCTGGCTCCGCCGGCAGGCCCATGAGACGACCGTCCACCGGTACGACGCCGAGGCCGCACGAGGCGGTCCGGCGTCCCCGATCACCACGGACTTCGCGGTGGACGGCATCGACGAACTGCTGCGCGGCTTCCACGCCCGCTCCCGCAGCCGGCTGCGCACCGAGGACCCGAAGGTGGTGCGGGTGCGCGCCCTGGACGCGGACGCGGTGTGGACCGTACGGCTGTCACCGCAGCCGCCCGTGACCGAGCCCGGCACCTCCTCCGAGGCGACCGCCGAACTGGCGGGACCCGCCGACGAGTTGTACCTGGCGCTGTGGAACCGGGTGCCGGTGCCGAAGGCGACCGGCGATCTGGAGCTCATCCACCTGTGGCGGACGAGCTCCGGGATCTGACCAACTCCGGTGTCAAGCCACTCGGTTCAGTCCGCCCAGCCGTCAACAGGCAGGCGACCGGGGTCAGTTCGCCTCGGCGGCCAGCATCCGGGTCAGTACCGCGCGCTGCACCGGCAGCACCTCGCCGTGCAGCGCGCGCCCCTTCCCGGTGAGCGCCACCCGCACGCCCCGCCGGTCCTCCGGGCACATGGCCCGCTCGACCAGGCCGTCCTTCTCCAGCCGGGCGATCAGCCGGGACAGCGCGCTCTGGCTGAGGTGCACCCGCTCGGCGATCTCCTGGACGCGGTAGCTGCAGCCGCCGTCCGTCGGCGCGGCGGCGGAGAGCAGATCGAGGACCTCGAAGTCACTGCCGCACAGGCCGTGGCCGTGCAGGGCGCGGTCGAGCTCACACTGGGTGCGGGCGTGCAGAGCCAGAATGTCCCGCCACTGCTCCACGAGCGCCTGCCCGGGCTTCTTCGCCGCCATCCCCGCACCGTAGCAGAGAATCGAGATTGTTGCATCGTAATTAAATGCGTTTGCATTCGATGCATGTGCATGTAGTGTCGCTCCATGACCTCTCCGCTCACCGCCCCCGCTCCAGAGGGGCGCTGGACTCCCCGCCTCTGGGGCACCCTGCTGGTGCTCTGCGCCGCGATGTTCCTGGACGCCCTCGATGTGTCGATGGTCGGCGTCGCCCTGCCGTCGATCGGCTCCGACCTGCACCTTTCCACGTCGACCCTGCAGTGGATCGTCAGCGGCTACATCCTCGGATACGGCGGCCTGCTGCTGCTCGGCGGCCGCACCGCCGACCTGCTCGGCCGGCGCCAGGTGTTCCTCGTGGCCCTCGGCGTCTTCGCGCTCGCCTCGCTGCTCGGCGGCCTGGTCGACTCCGGCCCGCTGCTGATCGCCAGCCGCTTCATCAAGGGCCTGAGCGCGGCCTTCACCGCCCCCGCCGGCCTGTCGATCATCACCACCACGTTCCCGGAGGGCCCGCTGCGCAACCGCGCCCTCTCCATCTACACCACCTGCGCGGCCACCGGCTTCTCCATGGGCCTGGTGCTGTCCGGTCTGCTCACCGAGGCCAGCTGGCGCTTCACCATGCTGCTGCCCGCCCCCATCGCGCTGATCGCACTCGTCGCCGGCCTCCGGCTGCTGCCCCGCAGCTCCCGCGAACGCGACCACAACGGCTACGACATTCCCGGCGCGGTCCTCGGCACCGCCTCCATGCTGCTCCTGGTGTTCACGGTCGTGGAGGCCCCGCAGGTCGGCTGGGCCTCGGCCCGCACCCTGCTGTCCTTCCTCGCGGTCGCCGTCCTGCTGACCGTCTTCGTCCAGGTCGAACGCCGCTCCCCCGGCCCGCTCATCCGGCTCGGCGTGCTGCGTTCGGGCAGCCAGATCCGCGCCCAGCTCGGCGCGGTCGCCTTCTTCGGCTCGTACGTCGGCTTCCAGTTCCTGACCACCCTGTACATGCAGTCCGTGCTCGGCTGGTCGGCACTGCACACCGCGCTGGCCTTCCTGCCGGCGGGCGCGCTGGTGGCGGTGTCGTCGACCAAGGTCGGCGCGATCGTGGACCGCTTCGGCACACCGCGGCTGATCGCCGCCGGCTTCGCCTTCATGGCGCTGGGCTACGCCCTGTTCCTGCGCGTCGACCTGGACCCGGTCTACGCGGCCGTGATCCTGCCGTCGATGCTGCTGATCGGCGCCGCCTGCGCCCTGGTCTTCCCCTCCCTCAACATCCAGGCCACCAACGGCGTCGACGACCACGAGCAGGGCATGGTCTCCGGACTGCTCAACACCTCGGTGCAGGTGGGCGGCGCGATCTTCCTGGCGATCGTGACCGCCGTGGTCACCGCCGGCGCCTCCGACCGGGCGACCCCGCAGGCGGTGCTCGACAGCTACCGTCCCGGCTTCGTGGTCGTCACGATCGTGGCCCTCGCCGGTCTGCTGATCACCCTTACCGGGCTGCGCACCCGGACCCCGCGGCAGAGCGTCGTGATCGCCAAGTCCACCTCCCTGGAGGCGGAGCGCGTGTCCGTGCGCGACTGAACGGGGACGCCTCCGGCAGGCGCCCGGCGGGGCCCGTTGCCCCGCCGGGCGCACTGCTGTGACACTGCCGGGATGACGAGTCACGGGGGACGGCGCGGTCAGGCCGAGCGGGACGCGATCACCGTCGAGATCGGATACGCGCTGTGCAGCGCGGTGTTCGCGGCGGCGGTCGCCTTCGGTACGGTGGCCGGTCCGGCGCTGCTGTTCGATCTGCCCGCCACGCTCGAACGCGCCCTGCCGCCGGTGGGCGCGGTGCTCGCCACCCTGCTGTTCTGCGCCCGGGTGGTCAGTGTGCTCGTCCGCTTCCGGCGGTCCCCTCAGCCCAGCCAGCCCGGCCGGACCAGCCCCGACTCATAGGCCAGCACGACCAGTTGGGCCCGGTCGCGGGCGCCCAGCTTGACCATCGTGCGGCTCACATGGGTCTTGGCGGTGAGGGGGCTGACGACCAGACGGCGGGCGATCTCCTCGTTGGACAGGCCGATCCCCACCAGGGCCATCACCTCCCTCTCCCGCTCGGTGAGGCGGCCGAGGGCGTCCGCGGCGGCCGGTTCCTTGGAGCGGGCCGCGAACTCCGCGATCAGCCGGCGCGTCACCCCGGGCGACAGGAGCGCGTCCCCGCCCACCACCGCCCGGACCGCGCGCACGAGTTCCTCCGGCTCGGTGTCCTTGACCAGAAAGCCGGACGCACCGGACCGGATCGCCTCGAAGACGTATTCGTCGAGCTCGAACGTCGTCAGCATGACCACCTTGACGTCCTCCAGCCCCTCCTCCCCGGTGATACGGCGGGTCGCGGCCAGGCCGTCGAGACCCGGCATACGGATGTCCATCAGGACGACGTCGGGGCGCAGTTCACGCACCGCGCGCACCGCCTCCTCACCGTCCGCCGCCTCCCCGGCCACCTCGATGTCCGGCTGCGCGTCGAGCAGCGCCCGGAACCCGGCCCGCACCAGCGACTGGTCGTCGGCGAGCAGCACCCGGATCATCGGTCCTCCCTGTCGTCCCTGTGGGCTCTTACCGACCTGTCGTCCAAGGGCAGTACGGCGAGCACCCGGAAGCCGCCGTCGGCGCGCGGTCCCGCCTCGATCGTGCCGCCCAGCGCGGCCGCCCGCTCCCGCATCCCGGCCAGCCCGTTGCCGCTGCCGCCCGCGTCCGCACCGGTCGCCGGACCGTAATCGTCGATCCGCAACCGCAGCTCCCCGCCACCGTGTTCGAGCCGCACGCGCGCGTGCCGCGAACCGGAGTGCCGTACGACATTGGTGAGCGCCTCCTGCACGATACGGAAGGCGGCCAGGTCAGCGCCGGGCGGAAGGCGTGGCGGCTCCCCCTCGACCGCCACGGTGAGACCGGCGCTCGCCGCCTGTTCGACGAGTTCCGGCAGCCGCCCGAGGCCGGGGGCCGGCGCGCGCGGCGCGTCTCCCGGGGCGCGCAGGGTGTCGAGCACCTGGCGGACCTCGCCGAGCGCCTCCTTGCTGGCGGCCTTGATGGTGGTGAGTGCGGACCGGGCCTGCTCGGGGTCGGAGTCGAGCAGCGCCAGGCCCATGCCCGCCTGGACGTTGATGACCGAGATGCTGTGGGCGAGGACGTCGTGCAACTCGCGGGCGATCCGCAGCCGTTCCTCGTCCGCCCGCCGCCGGGCGGCCTGGGCCCGGTCGGCCCGCTCCCGCGCCCACTGCTCGCGCCGCAGCCGGACCAGTTCGGCCACCGAGACGATGATCAGCACCCAGGTGGCGACGATCATCTCCTTGCCGAGATTCGCGCCGGTGTCGCCCGGCGGCGGCAGCCACCGGTACAGCCAGAGCGAGATCAGCAGGTGGCCGGCCCACAACATCCCGAGGGCCGCCCACGCGGCCCGTCGGTGCCCGGCGACGACGGCGCTGAAGCAGGCCACCGCCACGGCCGCGAAGATCGGCCCGTACGGGTAGCCGGCCCCGACGTACACCAGGGCGAGCCCGGCCGTGCCGAACACCACGGGCGCCGGATGCCGCAGGCGCCAGAGCAGCAGGGCACAGGTGGCGAGGATCAGCAGCCGCGCGTAGCCGTCGAGGGGCACGCGGTGCGGCTGCTCGTGGGCGGCGAAGTTGGAGGCCGCCAGCACCAGGACGGTGAGCGGCACGGTGGTGCGCCACGGCAGACGGCTGTGCGGCGACCCGCCCTCACCGCCGTCGTCGCGCTGCCACCACGGGGGCCCGTAGTGCCACGGCTGCGCGGGGCCGCGCTCCCGTACGCCCTGCTCGTCCATGACCGCCACGCTAGACGGCGCCGGCCCGCGCGGGCGTCAGCCCGGCGAGGTGATCACGTGTACTCCCGGGGAAGTAGGCCGCCGGGTGCGGTCAGAGCCCGGCGGCCAGCTCCGCCACCTCGGCGTCGAAGAGCCGGTCGGCGGCGAAACCCATACCCGTGAAGTGCCCGGCGAGTTCGAGGGAGAGCACGCCGTGCATCCGGGTCCAGAACCCCAGCGCCCGGCGCAGCACCCCCGGCCTGGCGGGATGACCGCCGGCCCACTCGCGGTGCTGGGCGAGGTACGCGGTGAAACCGGCGGAGACCGGCGCCGGCGCCTGGGGCTCGGCCGCCGCACAGACGTCGAGCAGGGCCGCCATGATCTCCTGGGCGATGCCGGTGACGTCGTCGGGCGCGTGATAGCCGGGCACCGGCGTGCCGTAGACGAGGAAGTACCGCTGGGGATCGTCGAGCGCCCAGCGGCGCAGGGCGTGGGCAAGGCCCTGGAGGTCGGCCCCGGAGTCGGCGGCGGCCCGGAAGGTGTCGGCCAGGCTGCGGTAGGCGTCCCGGATCAGCTCGGTGATCAGCTCGTCGCGGCTGCCGAAGTAGCGGTAGAGGGCGGGTCCGCTCATCCCGAGTTCCTTGGCGATCGCGTTCAGGGACAGGCCCGACGCACCGGCCTTGGCGATCTGCTCCCAGGCGCGTGCCTTGATGTCCGCCCGGACCTGGGCCCGGTACCGCTCGCGGGGGCTCGTCGCGTCCGCGTCCGCGCCTGCCGCCATGGCCATCACGCTCCACTTCCCGGGCTCCGGTGCCATTTCGCACCGTTTCCATCACTTCAGGCATTTCAACCTATCACTTTCGAGAGTACCTCTAACTCTCGCGACGGAAACCTCCGCCGCGAGAGCTTGACACCTCCGCGAGCACCAGTCATGTTTGTTATAGCTTCTAACGCAAGCAAGAACCTCTCCCGCTTGCGAACGGCTCTACTCACGGAGGTCGTCATGGGAACTGCGGAAACCGTCCACAGCACCCGGCTCGTCGAGGTCGTCCTGCCGGGCGTCGTGGAGCCGGAAGGGCTCCGGATCCAGCGCCGGGAGATCCCGGCCCCGGGCCCCGGCCAGATCGTCGTCCGCATGGAGGCCACCGGCGTCTCCTTCGCGGAGCAGCAGATGCGTCGCGGCCGCTACTACGACCAGCCGCCCTTCCCCTTCGTCCCCGGCTACGACCTGGTCGGGACGGTGCTCACAGCCGGCGAGGGGGTCACGCCCGGGCTGGTCGGCAGGCGGGTGGCGGCGCTGGTCAAGGTCGGCGGCTGGGCCAGTCACGTCGTGCTCGACGCGGCCGACGCGGTGGAGGTGCCCGCGGGTGTCGGCGCGGCGGAGGCGGAGACGCTGGTGGTCAACGGGATCACGGCCTGGCAGATGCTGCACCGCAAGGCCAGGGTGCGCAGTGGCGGGACGATCCTGGTGCACGGCGCCAACGGCGGGGTCGGCACGGTCCTCGTCCAGCTCGCGCGCGCTGCGGGTCTGAAGGTGATCGGCACGGCCTCCGCCCGGCACCACGAGGCGCTGCGCGAGCTGGGCGTGACCCCGGTCGACTACCGCGCCGAGGACGTCCCGGCCCGGGTCCGCGAACTGGCCCCCGGTGGTGTCGACGCCGTCTTCGACCATCTCGGCGGCCGCAGCGTCGTCGACTCCTGGAGGCTGCTCGCCCCGGGCGGGACCCTCGTCTCGTACGGCAGTGCCACCACCCGGGACGACTCGGGCTCCAAGCAGCTGCCGGTACTGCGGATCCTCGGCCGGGTGTGGCTGTGGAACGCGCTGCCCAACGGCCGGCACGCGTACTTCTTCAACGTCTGGGAGGGCCGGGCCCTGCGCAAGGACCGCTTCCGGGCCCGGCTCGGCGCCGACCTCACCCAGGTGTTCCAGGCCCTCCAGCGCGGCGAGGTCGCCGCCCGGGTCGCCGCCCGGCTGCCGCTGACCCGGGCCGCGGAGGCCCTACGGCTCGCCGAGTCGGGGACGGTCGCGGGGAAGGTCGTCCTGGTCCCGGACAACGGCGGCGGGGAGTCGGCCTCCCCCGCGCTGTGAGGAGCGTCGGCTCAGGGGGCGTTGCCCGCGAACGCGCCGTCCCCCGTGAAGGCCAGCGTGGCGAAGCGTTCGCCGATGCGGCGGTGGGTGGCCGCGTCCGGGTGGAGCCGGTCGGGCAACGGCAGTTCGGCGGCGTCGGCCTCGCCGTAGAGGGCACGGCCGTCGAGGTAGTGGAGGTGCGGGTCGTCGGCCGCGCGCTCGGCCACGATCCGGGCCAGTTCGTCCCGGATGACGGACAGAGTGAGCTTGCCGCTCGCCCGCTCGGCCGGGTCGCCCGTGGCGCTGAAGACGAGCCGGCCTTCGCCGAGGGCACTGAGGTCCATGGCGGTGGGCCCGGGGGTGTCCTCGTGGATGGGGCACAGGATCGGCGACACGACCAGCAGCGGGGCGGTGGGGTGTCCCTCGCGGACGGTGTCGAGGAAGCCGTGGACGGCGGGGCCGAAGGCCCGCAGCCGCATCAGGTCGGCGTTCACCACGTTGATGCCCAGTTTCAGGCTGATCAGGTCCGCGGGGGTGTCCCGGACGGCGCGGGCGGTGAACGGGTCGAGCAGCGCGCTGCCGCCCAGCCCCAGGTTGACCAGTTCGACCCCGGCGAGCGCGGCGGCGAGCGCGGGCCAGATGGCGGTCGGGCTCGCCGCGTCGGAACCGTGGCTGATGGAACTCCCGTGGTGCAGCCAGACCTTGCGGCCCCGGTCGGACACGGCGGTGAGCGGGGCGTCGGTGCGCAGCGCGACCAGTTCGGTGGTCTCGTTGTGCGGCAGCCAGATCTCGACGTCCTTCTCGTGCCCGGGCAGGCCGGTGAAGCGGAGGGTGCCGACGGGACCGGGGCGCAGTTCCGTCGTCCCCGCGCCCATGTCGACGACCTGGACCTTGCCGCCGCTCACCACTGCCTGATCGGCCAGGACGCCGTCGACGAGGAGGTCGTAGACACCGTCGGGCCGGGGCGGCGCGCCGGCGTAGAGCCGCTTGGTGGGCAGGGTGTCCAGTTCCACGGCGGTGGCGCGGGTGCGGAACACCAGGCGTACGCCGGAGGGCTGGGCCTCGACCATGGCGAGCTGCGGGTCGGCGCACTGGGCGCGGGCCCGGGCCGGGAGCCGGTGCGGCAGGATGCCGTGCGCCGTCCGTTCCAGGTCGAGGGCGCCGCGCAGGAGGTCGGCGGTGATCGGGGTGGTGGTCCAGCGGTGGCCGTCGTCGGTGGTGTGCATCGTCTCTGCCTGCCGTAGGGATGCCGTAGGGATGCCGTAGGGAGCGGATGGGTCAGGCCGGTGTGGGCCAGTTGCGGAGCAGGGCGTCGAGGGCGTCGAGGATGCGGGACCAGGACTGGGCGCTGTCGGGGGCGCTGTGGCTGAAGCCGCCGCTGAGCTCCAGGTCGACGAAGCCGTGGAAGACGCTGCCGAGCATCCGGACGGCATGGGTCTCGTCGGGTTCGGTCAGGTCGTAGCCGCGCAGGATGGCCCGGGTCATCTGGGAGTGCCGGACGCCTGCGCCGGCCGCCGCCGTCTCCGGGTCGAGGCGCAGCCGGGCCGCCGCGTAGCGGCCGGGGTGGGCGCGGGCGTAGTCACGGTAGACGTCGGCGAACGCGACGAGGGCGTCCTTGCCGGCCCGGCCGGCGAGCGCGTCGGCGGCCCGGTCGGCGAGTTCCTCCAGCGCCAGCAGCGCGATCCTCGTCCGCAGGTCCTGGGAGCTCTTGACGTGCGAGTACAGGCTCGCGACCTTCACGTCGAACCGTCGGGCCAGCGCCGAGACGGTGACCTGGTCGAAGCCCACCTCGTCGGCCAGCTCGGCTCCGGCCCGGACCAGTCGTTCCGTGGTCAGTCCCGCTCGCGCCACACCGCTCCTCCACTTCGCCCTCTGCCTGAATCGATTATGCATTTGCCTAAAGCTTTTAGGCAAATTAGCGTGCACCGCATGAGGCAGCTGAGTGAGCAAGAGATCCGTGCCGCGTTCGTGAACTGCACCAAGGGCGCGGCGAAGCGGCTGAACATCCCGCACGACCTGGACGAACGGCCGTGGGCCGACCTGGACTACTTCGGGTGGCGGGACCCCCAGGCACCCGACCGCGCCTATCTGGTGACCGAGCTGGACGGCGGCGCACGGGCCGTGGTGCTGCGCTGCCCGAGCCCTTCCTCCTGGCAGACCCGGCGCAGCATGTGCTCCATCTGCCTGACCACGCACACCGGGGGCGTCTCGCTGATGGTCGCCGCGAAGGCGGGCAAGGCCGGGCAGCAGGGCAACTCGGTGGGCGCCTATCTCTGCAGCGACCTCGCCTGTTCGCTGTACGTGCGGGGCAAGCGGGACGCGGGCGTGGGCGGGCGCATGCCGGAGTCGCTCACACTGGAGGAGAAGATAGAGCGGACGGTGACGAACCTCGCCGCGTTCCTGGACAAGGTCTCCGGATGAGCGGAGCCGCTCAGGGGAAGACCAGCCCGACCCCGTGGGCGAGCTGGGCGGCGGCATGCCGGAAGAACTGCTCGCGGTCCTCCACGACCCCCTTGAACTGGCCGAACAGCTCGAACCCCACCAGTCCGAACAGCTGCGCCCACGCCGCCGCCATCGCCACGGCGACCTCCGGCGGCAGACCGGGCATCAGCTCGTCGGCCATCCGACGGGCCTCGGGGGCGAGCCCGGCGGGTACGGGGGTACGGGCCAGACCGCGCCGCTCGAACGCCTCGCGCAGGATGCCGATGAGGACGAGGGCGACCCGGGCGGCCGGCGGAATGGTCGTGTCCGGCGCCGAGTAGCCGGGCACCGGCGAGCCGTAGATCAGCGCGTACTCGTGCGGACGCGCCAGCGCCCAGCCGCGCACCGCCTCGCACACGGCGACCCAGCGCCCCGCCGAGGGGAGGTCGGCGGCAGCGGCGTGCGCGGTCTCGGCGGCCTCGCCCAGGGAGTCGTAGGCGTCGATGATCAGCGCGGTGAGCAGGTCGTCGCGGCTGGGGAAGTAGCGGTAGAGCGCCGAGGAGACCATCCCGAGCTCGCGCGCGACGGCCCGCAGCGACAGCTTGGCCGCACCCTCGGCCGCGAGCTGTCTGCGGGCCTCGTCCTTGATGGCCGTGGTGACTTCCATCCTGGCTCGCGCGCGGGCGCCCTGCGGGGTGGTCATGGGGAGCAGTTTGCCAGGTTTGCAGAGCGGTGCACACGGTTTGGAGCGGTGCACTTGATTCAGAGCGGTGCACTCGTCATGGAGCGGCGCTCGCTCTCACGAGCACCGCTCAAAAACGAGAGCACTGCTCTTGCTTGGATCACCGATCTCCCCCACACTGTTCTCAAGCGAGAGCACCGCTCTCCCGAACTGTGGGGGTCACCGTGTCGACACACGTCCAGAAGCCCGGTTGGTTCACCGTCAACATCTTCAACCGTGCGGTGGCCTGGCTCACCCGGCGTGGTCTCAGCATCTGGGGCTCCCGCGTCCTCGCCGTCCGGGGACGCAAAAGCGGGGAATGGCGCACCACGCCCGTGAACCTGCTGACAGTCGACGGACAGCAGTATCTGGTCGCGCCGCGCGGCCACGTCCAGTGGACCCACAACATGCGCGCCGCCGGCGGCGGCGAACTGCGGCTCGGCAAGAACGTGGACGTCTTCACCGCCACCGAGGTCGCCGACGACGACAAGGTCGAGCTGCTGCGCGCCTACTTGAAGCGCTGGAAGGCCGAGGTCGGCGTCTTCTTCAACGGGGTCGGCCCCGACTCCCCCGACGCCGACCTGCGCCGCATCGCCCCCGACCACCCGGTCTTCCGGATCGCCGTCACGAGGTGACCGAGTCCTCGCTGTCCGTGTCGTCCGCGTCCGCCTCGGCGGTCCTCCCCGTGGCGACCGGCACCGGGGCGAAGGTGGTGAGGGCGCGCTGGGCCAGCGGATGGGAGCGGATGAGTTCGCCGAGGGAGGTCCGGCCCTGGGTGATCTCCTTGAACGCCCGCCAGGCGGGCCGGAAGCCGGTCAGGGCCGCGTGGAACAGGCCGGGCCGGCGCTCGAACACCGCGAGCATCCGCTTGCCGACGCTCATCTCGACGCCGAGGCCGGCCTTGATGGCGAAGGCGTAGTTCAGCGCCTGGCGGCGGGTGTCCACCGCGTCGTGGGCCTCGGCGATCCGCACCGCCCACTCCCCCGCGAGCCGCCCCGAGCGCAGCGCGAAGGAGATGCCCTCGCGGGTCCACGGCTCAAGGAGGCCGGCCGCGTCGCCGCACACCAGCACCCGGCCCCGGGACAGCGGCGAGTCGTCGGCGCGGCAGCGGGTCAGATGGCCGGAGGAGATGCTCGGCTCGAAGCCGGCCAGGCCGAGCCGGGCGATGAAGTCCTCCAAGTACCGCTTGGTGGCGGCGCCTTCGCCGCGCGCCGAGATCACCCCGACGGTGAGGGTGTCGCCCTTGGGGAAGACCCAGCCGTAACTGCCGGGCATCGGGCCCCAGTCGATGAGGACCCGGCCCTTCCAGTCCTCGGCGACCGTCTCCGGCACCGGGATCTCCGCCTCCAGGCCGAGGTCGACCTGGTCGACCTTCACCCCGACGTGCGCGCCTATCCGGCTGGCGCTGCCGTCGGCGCCGACCACCGCGCGGGCCAGCAGGGTCTCGCCGCCCTGCAGGACGACGGCGACCGTGCGGCGGTCCGGGACCGCCGAGCCGTGCTGCTCGACGCGCTGCACCGCGACGCCCGTGCGCAGCTCGGCGCCCGCCTTCTGGGCGTGCTCGACCAGCTGCTGGTCGAACTCGGGCCGGTTGATCAGCCCGAACATCATCTGCTTGGAGCGGCGGGTGCGGGTGAACCGTCCGTTGTGGGAGAAGGTGACCGCGTGCACCCGGTCCTTGAAAGGCAGCTCGAAGCCGGGCGGCAGCGCGTCACGCGAAGGGCCGATGATGCCGCCGCCGCAGGTCTTGTAGCGGGGCAGCTCGGCCTTCTCCAGCAGCAGCACGCGCCGTCCCGCGACCGCGGCCGCGTAGGCGGCCGAGGCGCCCGCGGGGCCCGCGCCCACCACGACGACGTCCCACACCCGCTGCCCGCCGTCCGCCTGCACGTCGTCCGCCGAAGAATTCTCGCCGCTCACGATGGTCCGCTGCTCCGATCAAGCCGTAGAAGCCGTATCAAGCCGTATCAAGCCGTATCAAGATCAAGCCATATCAAGCCGTAGGTCGTCAGGCCCTGTCCGTCCGTAGGCCGACACCTGTCACCTGTTCCCCCGCATCCTACGGCGGAGATCGCCGCAGGCCGCTGTGGGAGGATCGGTGTACTCACCAGTTGAACGTCGCACCCACGAGGAGCGTGCCCATGTCGTCCAATCCAGTCGCCGAGACCGTCGCCTCCCTGTTGCCCAGGGCCAAGGCGGAGCTCGCCGAGCTGGTGGCCTTCAAGTCGGTGGCGGACTTCGCCCAGTTCCCGAAGAGCGAGAGCGAGGGCGCCGCGACGTGGGTGGCCGACGCACTGCGCGCCGAGGACTTCGTGGACGTCGCCGTACTGGACACCCCGGACGGCACACAGTCGGTGTACGGCTATCTGCCGGGCCCCGAGGGTGCCAAAACGGTCCTGCTGTACGCGCACTACGATGTGCAGCCGCCGCTGGACGAGGCCGCCTGGACCACCCCGCCGTTCGAGCTGACCGAGCGGGACGGCCGCTGGTACGGGCGCGGTTCCGCCGACTGCAAGGGCGGCGTGATCATGCACCTGCTGGCGCTGCGCGCGCTCAAGGCGAACGGCGGCGTTCCGGTCCACGTCAAGTTCATCGCCGAGGGCTCGGAGGAGATGGGCACCGGCGGTCTGGAGCGGTACGCCGAGCAGCACCCGGACCTGCTTGCCGCGGACACGATCGTCATCGGGGACGCGGGCAACTTCCGGGTCGGGCTGCCGACCGTGACCACCACGCTGCGCGGGATGACCATGGTCCGCGTCCAGATCGACACACTCCAGGGCAATCTGCACTCGGGGCAGTTCGGCGGTGCCGCGCCGGACGCGCTGGCCGCGCTGATCCGGGTGCTGGACTCGCTGCGGGCGGAAGACGGTTCGACGACGGTCGACGGGCTGACGTCGCAGAGCCGCTGGGACGGCCTTGAGTACGACGAGGAGCAGTTCCGCAAGGACGCGAGGGTGCTGGACGGCGTCGGGCTGATCGGTGAGGGCTCGGTCGCGGACCGCATCTGGGCGCGTCCGGCGGTCACGGTGCTCGGGATCGACTGCCCGCCGGTGGTCGGCGCCACCCCGTCGGTGCAGGCCACTGCCCGCGCGCTGGTCAGCCTACGGGTGCCGCCGGGTGTGGACGCGGCCGAGGCGACCAAGCTGCTCCAGGCCCATCTGGAGGCGCACACGCCGTGGGGGGCCCGGGTGCGGTCGGAGATGGTGGGCCAGGGCCAGCCGTTCCGGGCCGACACCACCAGCCCGGCGTACCAGGCGATGGCCGACGCGATGGCGGTCGCCTACCCGGGCGAGACCATGCAGTACGCCGGCCAGGGCGGCTCCATCCCGCTGTGCAACACCCTCGCGAGCCTGTACCCGCAGGCGGAGCTGCTGCTGATCGGCCTGAGCGAGCCGGAGGCGCAGATCCACGCGGTCAACGAGAGCGTGTCCCCGCAGGAGCTGGAGCGCCTGTCGGTGACGGAGGCGCTCTTCCTGCGCAACTACGCGGCCGGCTGAACCGCTCTGCCGACAGCAGAGGGCCCTCGTCCGCGGACGGGAGCCCTCTCTACGTTCGTGGCATGGACGTCATCGCGCTGCTCCCCCGGCTGCACCTGCTGCGTTTCCCGGTCGGCCAGGCCTACCTCTGGCACGACCCGGGCTCCGGTGCCTCGACGCTGATCGACGCGGGCTCGCTCGGTTCGGGCCGCCCGATCGCCGACGCGCTCACCGCGCTCGGCCGGTCGCCTTCGTCGGTACGACGGATCGTCCTCACCCATTTCCACGAGGACCACGTCGGCGGGGCGGCCGAGTTCGCCGCCCTGAGCGGCGCCGAGGTGCTGGCCCACCGGCTCGACGCACCGGTGATCCGGGGTGAACTCCCGGGACCGCCGCCGGTGTTCGAGGCGTGGGAGCGGCCGATCCACGCCGAGGTGGCGCGGCGGCTCCCCACCGGGGAGCCTGTCCGGCCCGACAGGGTCACGGAGGTGGGCGACGGTGATGTGCTGGATTTCGGGGGCGGCGCCCGGGTCGTCCATGTGCCGGGCCACACCCATGGCAGCGTCGCGCTCCATCTGCCCGCGTACGGCGTGCTGTTCACCGGGGACGCGGTGGCGGCCTCGCCGGTCGACGGTTCGGTGCTGCTCGGGGTGTTCAACCTCGACCGGTCGCAGGCGGTCGCGTCCTTCCGGCGGTTGGCCGCGCTGGACGCCGAGGTGGCGTGCTTCGGCCACGGTGACCCGGTGACCGCGAACGCGTCCCGCGTCCTCGGGGAATCCGCGGGCACCTACGGGCCGCCGCGGCCAGCATGAGGGGATGACCGACACCGCGCGCCGCATCGCCGCCCACGCCGACATCGCGACCTCGCTGGCCCTGCTCAGCGACGTCGAGCTGGCCGAGCTTCTCGCGGCGGGCGAGTCGCTGGGCACGGGGGTCGGCGGCAGAGCCGTGCGGATCACGGTGGACGGCAACGCGGTGTTCGTGAAGCGGATCCCCCTGACCGACCGGGAGCGGGGCCCGCTGCACGTCCGCTCCACCGCGAACCTCTACGACCTGCCGCCGTACTGCCACTACGGCATGGGTGCCGTCTGCGGCCCGGGATTCAACGCCTGGCGGGAGCTGGCCGCGCACACGGAGACGACGAACTGGGTGCTGGCCGCCCGCTTTCCCGGCTTCCCGCTGCTCCACCACTGGCGGGTACTGCCGGACACCGCCCACCCGCTGCCCGAGGAACTCGCGGACGTCGAGAAGGTGGTGGCCTATTGGGGCGGCTCGACGGGCTTGCGCGAACGGATCGAGGGCCTTCGGGACGCCTCCGCGAGCATGATCCTGTTCCTGGAGCACTTCCCGTCCACCTTGCACGACTGGCTGGACGCCGAACTGCGCACGGACCAGGCGGACGCGGCCTGCGGCCAAGTGGCGCGGCAACTGGAGGAACTGACGTCCTTCCTCCACGGACGGCAGCTCCTGCATCTGGACGCCCACTTCCGCAACATCCTCACCGACGGCCGACAGCTCTACCTCACCGACTTCGGGCTCTCGCTCAGCTCCCGTTTCCGGCTCACGCCCGACGAGCGGGATTTCTTCGACCGGCATCGGCACTACGACCGCGCCTACACCTCCTACCACTTGGCGATCTGGCTCGTCACCGCCCTGTACGGGTACCGGGGTGAGGAGCGGGCGGAGTTCGTGCGCGCCTGCGCCGACGGGAAGCGGCCCGAGGGGATCCCCCGGGGCGCCGCCGAGCTGGTGGTCCGGCACGCCCCGCTCGCCGTGGGCATGGAGGATTTCTTCCGGCGGCTGGGCCGGGAGAGCCGGCTGACGCCGTTCCCGTACCCGGAGGGCTACAGCAACTGCACGTTCTCCGCGTAGTGGCAGGCGACCGGGTTGCCGCCGCCCCGGTCGACCAGGTCCGGCACCTGCTCTACGCAGGCGGTGCGTTCGGAATCGGTGAGCCGGTTCGCGAAGGTGGGGCAGCGGGTGCGGAAGCGGCAGCCGCTCGGCGGGCGGACCGGGCTCGGGACGTCGCCCTGGACGGTGATGCGGGTGCGGGCGCGCTCCTTGCGCGGGTCGGGCAGCGGGATGGCGGAGACCAGGGCCTGGGTGTAGGGGTGCGCGGGCCGGGCGAAGAGCTGGCGGGCGGGGGCGATCTCGACCAGGCGGCCCAGGTACATCACCGCCACCCGGCCGGCGACATGCCGCATCACGGAGAGGTCGTGGGCCACGAACAGGAAGGACAGGCCCAGTTCGCTCTGCAGGTCCATGAGCAGGTTGAGGACGCCTGCCTGGATCGACACGTCCAGCGCGGAGACCGGCTCGTCCAGGACGATCACCTTGGGCCGCAACGCCAACGCCCGTGCGATGCCGATGCGTTGGCGCTGGCCGCCCGAGAACTCGTGCGCGAAGCGGTTGCCGTGCTCGGGGTTGAGGCCGACCAGACGCAGCAGTTCGCGTACCTCGTCGCCCGCGCCGGGGCCGTAACGGCCGTGGATGCGCAGGGGTTCGGCGACGATCTCGTGGACGGAGATCCGGGGGTCGAGGGAGGCGTACGGGTCCTGGAAGACGATCTGCAACTCGCGTCGCAGAGGTCGCATCTGACGTCGGCTCAGGTCGGTCAGCGAGCGGCCCCGGTAGTGCACGGTGCCCGAGGTGGCGGTCTCCAGGTTGAGCAGGGTGCGGGAGACGGTCGTCTTGCCGGAGCCGGACTCGCCGACCAGGCCGAGCGTCTCGTTCTCGTACAGGTCGAAGGAGACCCCGCAGACGGCGTGCACATCGCCGACCCGGCGGCGGACGACGCCCGGGGACATCACCGGGAAGTGCTTGACGAGGTCGCGGACCTGGAGGACGGGGGTGCCGGTGCCGCCGTGGCCCGGCAGTGGGGGCAGCAGGGGCAGGGGGGCGGTCATCGGGCATCGTCCTCCAGGTCGGCGAACCGGGCCAGGGCCTCGGTGTCGGCGCCGACGGCGTCGAAGACCTCGCCGGCCGCCGTGCCCGCGAGTTCGTCGGCGAAGTGGCAGGCGCTGCGGTGGTCGGCGGAGCCGACGGGGCGCAGGGCGGGTTCGGTGGTGTCGCAGGGCTCCCGGCGCATCGGGCAGCGGGGGGCGAAGGGGCAGCCCGGGGGCAGGTTGAGCAGCGAGGGCGGGGAGCCGGTGATGGGGGTCAGGCGGTCCTCCTCGCGGTCGAGGCGGGGCAGCGAGCCGAGCAGGCCGAGGGTGTAGGGCATGCGCGGGGTGTAGAAGATGTCCTCGACCGAGCCGGTCTCCACGATCCGTCCCGCGTACATGACGGCGACCCGGTCGGTGTGGCCGGCGACCACGCCGAGGTCGTGGGTGATCAGGACCAGCGCGGCGCCGGTCTCGGCGCGGGCGGTCTCCAGGGCCTCCAGGATCTGGGCCTGGACGGTGACGTCGAGGGCGGTGGTGGGCTCGTCGGCGATAATCACGTCCGGGTCGTTGGCGATCGCGATGGCGATGACGACGCGCTGGCGCATGCCGCCGGAGAGTTCGTGCGGGTAGCTGTCGACACGCCGTTCGGGGCTCGGGATGCCGACCGTGCCGAGGAGTTCCACGGCGCGTTCGCGGGCGGGGCGCTTCCCGAGCCGGGGGTTGTGTCTGAGCAGGGTCTCGGCGATCTGGTAGCCGACGGTGTAGACGGGGTTGAGGGAGGTCATCGGGTCCTGGAAGACCATGGCGATGCCGCTGCCCCGGACGTCCGAGAGGCGGGCGTCGGACATCCCGAGCAGCTCCGTCCCCTCGAACCGTACCGAGCCGCGTACCCGTGCCGAGCCCGGCAGCAGCCCCATGACGGCCAGCGCGGTGACGGACTTCCCCGAGCCCGACTCGCCGACGATGCCCAGGGACTCGCCGCGCTCCAGCCGGTAGCCGACGCCGCGTACCGCCCGTACGACACCGTCCTCGGTCGGGAACTCCACGCTCAGGTCCTCGACCTCGAGTACGGCGCCGGACTCCTCGCCCTTGGCGACGACCCGGCCCGCCCCGCTGATCGCGCTGTTTCCGTTGCCGTTGTCGGTGGCCGTCACTGTCGCACCCTTTGCTGCCGGGGGTCGAAGGCGTCGCGCAGCCCGTCGCCGATGAAGTTGATGGTGAGGGCGATGGCGATGATGAAGGCGCCGGGGATGTAGAAGAGCCAGGGCCGGGTGTCCACCGCGGTCTGCGCCTGGGCGACCAGCAGTCCGAGGGAGGTGTCGGGCGGCTGGACGCCGAATCCGAGGAAGGACAGGGCGGTCTCGGTGAGGATGCCGGTGGCGACCAGGATCGTGGCGTTGACGATGATCGGGCCGAGCGCGTTGGGCAGCAGGTGCCGGAAGATGATCCGGGTGTCGGAGGCGCCGAGCGCCCGCGCGGCCTCCACGAACTCCTTCTCGCGCAGCGACAGTACGGTCGAGCGCACTACCCGGGACACGTAGGCCCAGGTCAGTCCGGCGATCACCACGGCGATCCAGTACCAGGAGCCGCCGCTGCGGGAGGAGATGACCAGGGCGATCGCGAACAGCGGGAGCGTCAGCACCAGATCGGCGATGCGCATCATCAACGCGTCGACGAAGCCCCGGTAGAAGCCGGCCACGGCTCCCCACACGGCACCGACCAGGGTGGAGCCGAGGGCGATCAGGATGGCGATCTTCAGGGAGGTCTGGGTGCCGCGCATCACCTGGGCGTAGGCGTCGTACCCGGACGAGTCGGTGCCGAACGGGTGCTTCCAGGAAGGGGGTTGGGAGTTGTCCGGGGTGAACTTGGTGTACGAGTAGTGCCAGAAGTGCGGGCCGATGAACGCCCAGAGCACGATCAGCACGAACACGACCAGGCTGATCATCGCGGCCCGGTGGCGCAGGAAGCGGCGCAGGACGAGTTGGGTCTGGGTGCGTTGACGGACCGTGAACTCGTGGTCGGTGTCCGCCGGTTGGGTGCCGGTCGGCCCGAGTGCCCCGATGTCAGTCATAGCGGATCCTCGGGTCGAGTACGGCGTAGAGGAGGTCGGCGAAGAGGTTGAAGACGATGACGACGACGGCAGAGAGCAGCAGCCAGGCCATGGTCCGGTAGACGTCGAGGGTGGTGGCGGCCTGGACGAGCATCTCGCCCATGCCGTGCCACTGGAAGATCGTCTCCGTGATGACGGCGCCGCCGAGGATGATCGCGATGTCGAGGGCGGTGACGGTGGCGAGCGGGATCAGCGCGGTGCGCAGGGCGTGCCGGGTGAGCACCTTGCCGCGCCGCAGCCCTTTGGCGCGGGCGAGCCGTACGTAGTCGCTGTCCAGGACCTCCAGCATGGCGGCGCGGGTGTAGCGGGTCCAGGAGGCGAAGGAGACCAGGGCGAGGGTGATGGTGGGCAGGATGAGATGGCCGACGCGGTCGGTGAACTCGTTCCAGGTGGTGTCCACTTCGAGGTACGGGGACTTCTCGCCGATGGTGCCGAGGAACTGGCTGCCGGTCTGCTGGTTGAACCAGATGCCGGCCTGTTTGAGCAGCACCGCGAACCAGAACACGGGCATGGCCAGGAAGAGGAAGCCGAGGAAGGTGATGGTGTAGTCGGCGACGCTGTACTGGCGGATCGCGCTGAACACCCCGAACACGATGGACATCACCAGGGCGAGCAGCATGGCGGCGGCGACCAGGGTGACGGTGACCCGGAAGCGGGTGAACAGGTCGTGCCCGATGTCCAGGTTGGACTGGACGGACGGGCCCCAGTCGCCGTGCAGGACCCCGGTGATCCAGTTCCAGTAGCGTTCCACGGCGGGCTGGTCGGCGTGGATGTGCCGGGCGAACGCGGTCACCGCGGCCTTGCTGGGGGGCGGTTGCCGGGAGGTGGCGAAGTTGGCCACCGGGTCGCCGGAGTTGATGACGACCAGGAAGACGATGAACGTGGAGACGATCAGGACGGGTATGGAGACGAGGATGCGGCGCACGGTGTAGGCGAGCATGCGGTCTTCTCTCGCGGGAGGCCCGGCCCCGGGGTCTCCGGGGCCGGGAATCGGTCCGGCTGGTCGCTGGGGCTACTTCTTGAGGCCCCACTCGCCGACGTTGTACGGCGGTCCGACGTTGGTGGAGTTGTTGCGCATGTTGACGAACCGGGTCTGCACCGCGAGGAAGGTGGGCTTCTGGTAGAGGGGCAGCACGTAGGCGTCGTTGACCATGATCTGGTCGGCCTGGTTGAGCAGGGCGGCGGCCTTGGTCTGGTCGGTCTCGCCGATGGCCGTGCTGATCAGGGAGTCGACCTGCTTGTTGCTGTAGCCGCCGTAGTTGCCGCCGGCTCCGGTCGTCCACAGCTGCTGGGCGCCGCTGATCGCGAACGGCGAGGCGACCCAGGCGAAGACGACGATGTCGTACTGGTGGCCGGCCAGGACCGTGCCGAGGTCGGCGGCGCCGATCGGCTTGATCGTGACCTTGATCCCCAGGTTGGCGAGGTCGCTCTGCAGGATCTGGCACTCGCTCTGCCGGATCTGGTTGCCGGTGGTGTAGCGGCAGTTGAAGGGGCCGACGGCCTTGCCGTCCGGGGTCTTGAGGGCGGTGCCGACTCCGGTGAACTTGGCGTCGGTGAGGTACTTCTCGGCCTTGGTGAGGTCACCCGAGCCCTGGCCGCTGGCGCTGACCACGTCCTTGTAACCGGCGGTCCCCGGGACGAAGTTGTGGTTGTAGAGCTGCTTCACGCCGGGATCGAACTGGGCGACCGTCTTGGCCATGATGTCCTTGACGCTGATGGCAGTGAACATCGCCTGCCGCAGGGCCAGGTACTTGCCGATCACCGGGTTGTGCAGGTTGAGGTCGAAGTGCTCCCAGGTGAGCCCGCTGCCGATGGTGTAGGTGACGTTGGGGATGGCCTTGACCTGGTTGACGAGGTCGACCTCGGGCTGCGGGTAGATGCCCTGGACCTCGTTGTTGCGCAGCGCGATCGGCTCCTGGGTGGCGTCCGAGATGACCTTGAAGATCAGCCGTTGCAGGGTGGCCTTCGTGCCCGTCCACTTCGGGTCGGGCTCGTAGGTGGCGTGATCGTTGTCCACCCACTCGGTCATCTTGTACGGGCCCGCTGTCGCGTACTTGGTGGGTGGGTTCTTCTGGAAGTACTGCCAGCCCTGGGTCATCTGGGCGGCCGTCATGTGGGCCGCGTCGCCCGCCTTGGCGCCGGAGACCTTCTCGGCGACGTGCGCCGGGTAGAACGGGTAGCCCGCACCGAACAGGGACTTCCAGTCGGCGTAGGGCTTGGCCATCACGACGGTGACGGTCTTGCCGTTGTCGGAACCGGTGACCGACTTGATGCGGTCGTAGCCGGCGGTGCTCTCCGGCAGGCAGCCCTTGGTCTGGGTGGAGTCGCTGGCGGGCGGCGGCGGGCAGTCCTTGCCGTCGTTGGTGCGCCAGTAGTAGACGAAGTCGTCGGCGGTGATCGCCGTACCGTCGTTCCAGGACGCCTTGGGGTTGATCTTGTAGACGAGGGTCTGGGGGCTGGCGCTGGTCTGGGTCGCCGAGGTCACCAGGTCGGTGTTGAGCTTGACGCTGAAGTCCGGCTGGGGAACGTAGACCTGGGGCAGCACGGGGCTCAGCGCCTCGGCGTTCTCGAAGGTGTTGCCGTTGGTGTCCTGCACGTTCCACTGCTGGACGTTCTTCTCGATGACGTAGGTGAAGGTGCCGCCAGGCTTGGTGGTGCCGGAGTTGCAGGTGTCGGCCTTGCCCTCGGTGGAGCAGTTGGTGAGACCGGCCGAAGTGGCCTTGCCGCCACTCCCCCCGCCGCCTCCCCCGCTGCTGCAGGCGGCGAGCGCCAGGACGAGCCCGGCGGTCAGTGCGAGTCCCCTTGTGAGGGCCGAAGTGTGCGCGCGCATGTCCCTCCTTCAGCCGGTGGATGTCCGGCCTGTGCACGGCGGCCAGCGGCCGCGAGGAAGTTGAGCTGCGCACCGACGGTAGAACGTTTGTGTACCTCCTTCACGTTCTTGTTCATACCGGGACGGCTTCAATTCACCCTCGTTTTCCCCTAGGAACCTTCCACCCCGGGCAAAGTGCTCTCCGTACCCCCGGGAAATGCCAAAGTCCCCGTCAACCAGACCAAGGAAGCGGAGACTTGACAGTGCGTCAGGTCATGTCAACCGACCGGGACGCCGGCCTCCAGATAGAGCGCGGCGCCGCGCTCGCGGGCCCGCAGCGCCCAGCGCAGCCGTTCGTAGCGCACCGGCGGCAGCATCTCGGCGGCCTGCTGTTCGGTGACGAAGCGCCAGCCCCGCAGTTCGGGCCCCGGCAACACCAGCCGTCCGGCCTCGGCGGAGTCCAGCCGGCCGCCGTCGAAGAGCAGCCGCAGTCCGCCGTAGCGGGGCGGTGCGGGCTGCTCCCAGTCGATGACCAGCAGCCGCGGCACCTCCTCCAGCCGTATCCCGGTCTCCTCCTCGACCTCGCGGATCCCCGCCCGGGCGGGGGCCTCGCCGGGCTCGACGACACCGCCGGGGAACTCCCAGCCGGCCTTGTAGGTGGGGTCGACGAGGAGGAAGCGGTTGTGTTCGTCGAAGAGGAGGACGCCTGCGGCGATGGTTTCGGCGGTGGGTTCGGGAGTTTGTACTATGTCACATACCATAGCTTCGCCACTCCCCACCGCCTCCGCGATCCGCACCGCCGCCTCGTACGGCCCGAGTTCGCTGGTGTCGACGAGATGGGCGTCGGCGGCGATCCAGGAGGCGAGGGCGGCGCGGTAGGGCTCGATCTGGTCGTACGACCACTGCCGGACGCGTATCTCGCCGTCGGGCAGGTCGGGCGGGATCTCACGGCCCGCTATTCGCTCGCGCAGGATCGTTTCGGCCGGGGTGAGACACAGATGCCGGACGGCGATCCGGCGGGCGGCGAGGCCACCGAAGATCTCGTCGCGGTACTCCTGGCGCAGCAGCGTCATGGGGACCACCAGGGTCCCGCCCAGCTCGGCGAGCATCGCGGCCGCCGTGTCGATCACCAGGCGTCGCCAGATCGGCAGATCCTGGAAGTCGCCGACCTCGGCGAGGTGCTTGGCCGGCAGCAGGTGTGTCAGTGCCCCGCCGATGACCTCGGGGTCGAAGAGCGTGCTGTTCGGGATCAGTTCGATCAGTTCACGTGCGGTGGTGGTCTTACCCGCACCGAACGCGCCGTTGACCCAGACGATCACGGACTCCCCCTCTTCTGTTGGCCCCCTGTGGCTTGCCCGCTCCACACTGCCACGGAAACCAGTTCCCGTTGAGGGCGCACAAAGCGGAGTGCCGGTGCCCCGCCCACGGGACCCCGGCACCACCGATCACTCTCGCCCGGCCGGGCTACTCCTGGCCCAGCAGGTTCTGGTCGGCCTGGAAGCTGTCCTGGCTCACGAAGTGGTCGACGTGCTCCAGAGTGCCCGAGACGTTCAGGTCGCCGAGGGGACCTTCCTCGGCGGCATGGGACGGGGTGATGGCGGCCACGACGAACCCGGTGGCCAGGCTGGCGATGGCGAGCATGCTGCGCTTCTTCATGCCCGTTTCAACTACGCGGACGGCCGGGGGTCACGGCCGTACCCGCGAGGGGAGCAACGCGCCTGGTCGGAGCGGAAACCCGGTGGCCGCACGAGCCCCGGCGCCGATATCGTCGGGCTCCCGCCCCGCAGCTCACACAGGAAGTCGTACGCCATGACCAGCCCCCGCCCGACCACGACCCTCTGGCGCCCCACCGGCCCCGTGGAACTCGACCTGGTCCGGGAGCTGGAGTGGCGCGCCTGGCCGCCGCGGCTGCCCGAGCAGCCGATCTTCTACCCGGTGCTGAACGAGGACTACGCGATCAGGATCGCCCGGGACTGGAACGTCAAGCACGACGGCGCCGGCTATGTGACCCGCTTCGAGGTCGACACGGAGTTCGTCCGGCGCTACCCGGTCCAGCAGGCGGGCGGCAGCACGATCCTGGAGCTCTGGGTGCCGGCCGAGGAGTTGGACGAGTTCAACGCGCACATCGTCGGCGCGATCGCGGTGGTCCACGAGTTCCGGTGAGGACCCTGTGAGGTCGGGGGGGGGGCCCCGCGGGTGGAGGGGCCCCCCGGCCCCCAAAACCGCCGGACGCGGTTGGGAACCCCCCGCGGCGGGGCGCTAAAAAAAAACAACACCCCCCGGGCGGCCCCCCCCCCCCCCACCCC
>NZ_JBIBKW010000027.1:99435-109922 GCF_042959465.1 Streptomyces sp. NPDC007901
GTTTTGGCAGCTTTCACCCGCCCACTCGGGGGGGGCTCGGGGGGGGCCCACGTTGTCCGGGGCGGCCCGTTGGGTGGGGGCGGCCCGCACGGGGTTGGCCCGCCCCCCGACCTGCACTCAGAGCGGACTCAGGCTTGTCACAGCCTCCTGCTGCGCCGTCAATCAACACAACCCAACGCGCGTAGCGCCCCTCGCACCCGAATGAACCCCTCCATCAAGGGAATTGAGGGAACTGGAGCAACCTTCACCGCTTCTCTTCCAACAGAGCCCAACAGCTCCTACCATAAGCGCGCACCGATGACACGTACACGCCGTCATCCCACCTCTCGCGAGTTTAGAGGAGCGTAACGATGCGTCCCCCTCACACCCGCACAACCCGCCGAAGAGTGGTCGGAGCACTGGCCGCGGCCCTGCTGTGTTCGACGGGCCTCGCCGCACCGGCGGTCGCCGACGGCACCGCCGAGTCCCCCGCGCTCGCCGACGGGCTCGCGCCGACCCCGCCGATGGGCTTCAACAACTGGAACTCCACGCACTGCCGCGCGGACTTCAACGCGGCCATGGTCGAGGGCATCGCGGACCTCTTCGTGGCCAAGGGCCTCAAGGCCGCCGGGTACCAGTACGTCAACCTCGACGACTGCTGGGCCCTGCCGGAACGGGACGCGAACGGCAAGCTGGTACCGGACCCGGCCCGGTTCCCCGACGGGATCAAGGCCGTTGCCGACTATGTTCACGCCAAGGGACTCAAGCTCGGCATCTACACCAGCGCGGGCACCAAGACCTGCAACACCGCCGGCTTCCCGGGCGCCCTCGGCCACGAGTACAGCGACGCCCAGCAGTTCGCGGACTGGGGTGTGGACTACCTCAAGTACGACAACTGCAACAACCAGGGTGTGGACGCCAAACAGCGCTACAACACGATGCGGGACGCCCTGAAGGCGACCGGGCGGCCCATCGTCTACAGCATCTGCGAGTGGGGCGAGAACAAGCCCTGGGAGTGGGCCGCCGACGTCGGGCAGCTCTGGCGGACCACCGGGGACATCAGCGACAACTGGGGCTCGATGGTCTCGATCCTCAAGCAGAACCTGCCGCTCGCGCAGTACGCCGGACCCGGGCACTGGAACGACCCGGACATGCTGGAGGTCGGCAACGGCGGCATGACCGACACCGAGTACCGCTCGCACTTCTCGATGTGGTCGATCATGGCCGCGCCCCTCCTCATCGGCACCGACCTGCGCAAGGCCTCCCAGGCGACCTTCGACATCCTGGACAACAAGGAGGTCATCGCCGTCGACCAGGACCCGCTGGGCAAGCAGGGCACGGTGGTCTCCTCCGAGGACGGCCGCTGGGTCGTCGCCAAGGAGATGCAGGACGGCAGCCGCGCGGTGGCCCTCTTCAACGAGTCCAACTCGCCCCAGCGCATCGCGACGTCCGCGACGGCCGTCGGTCTGCCGAAGGCCCCCGCCTACACCCTGCGCGACCTGTGGCAGCACCGCAGCTACAACACCGCGGGCACCGTCTCCGCGATCGTCCCGGCGCACGGCACGGTCCTGGTCCGGGTGGCCGCCGACCGGCGCTGGGCGGCCAACCCGCCGGCCGTCGAACTCGGCCTGGACGGCAGCCGGTTCGTCGAGCCGGGCACGGCCGCCGCGCTCACCACGTCGGTCACCGACCTGGGCCGCACCACGGCCGAGAAGGTCTCCGTCTCGCTCACCGGCCCCGCGGGCTGGACCGTCCGTGCGACCTCACCGGCGAAGGCCGCCGCGCTGCCGACGGGCCGCTCCCTGCGCACCGGCTGGCAGGTGACCGCTCCCGCGGGGACGCCGAGGGGGTCGTACGACCTTGATCTCAAGGCCAGTTACCGGTCGCCGACCGGAGTGCGCACCGAGAACGCGATGACGATCACGACGACCGTCGCGGACCCGCCGCCCGCGGGCACCTCCTACCTCAGCGACCAGACCTGGCTCTCGACCAGCAACGGCTGGGGGCCGGTGGAGCGCGACACGAGCAACGGCGAGTCCAAGGCCGGTGACGGGCATCCGATCACCATCGGCGGAGTGGTGTACGCCAAGGGGCTCGGCGCGCACGCCCCCAGCGACATCGAGTACTACACCGGGAAGACGTGCGAGAAGGTCACCGCCGACGTCGGGGTGGACGACGAGGAAGCGGCCAACGGGAGCGTCGCCTTCGAGGTCTGGGCGGACGGCACGAAGGTCGCCTCCACCGGCGTCCTGACCACCGCCATGGCCGCCCAGCCGCTCACCGCCGACGTCACCGGCGCGGAAGTGGTCCGGCTCGTCGTCACCGACGGCGGGGACGGCATCACCTCCGACCACGCGGACTGGGCGGACGCCAGCATCACCTGCTGAGGACCCTGATCCTGAGGGCTCCTCCGGGTGCCGAACGAGCCCGGCCGGCCGGACCTGAACCCCGGCCGGCCGGGCTTGAACGTTCCTGCGGTGCCCTCCGCCCGCGTCAGACGCCCGCGGCCGTCGCGTCCGGCCTGCGGGCCAGGGCGGCCGCCGCGGCGCCCACCAGGCCCGCGTCCGTGCCCATCTGGGCCGGTACGACCGTCAGGCGACGCACGAAGGAGAGCGTCGCGTAGTCGGTGAGGGCCTTGCGCAGCGGCGTGAAGAGGATGTCCCCCGCCTTGCCCACGCCCCCGCCGATCACCGCGATGTCGATCTCGACCAGGGTCGCGGTGGCCGCGATCCCGGCCGCCAGCGCCTGCGCGGCCCGCTCGAAGGACGCCACCGCGACCGGGTCGCCGGCCCGGGCCGCGGCCGCCACCGCCGCCGCCGAGGTGTCGCCGTCGGCCCCCGGCCGCCAGCCGCCCTCCAGCGCGCGCCGGGCGATGTTGGGCCCGCTCGCGATGCGCTCCACACAGCCGCGCGACCCGCAGGGGCACGGATCCCCGTCCAGGTCCACGCTGATGTGGCCGATGTGGCCCGCGTTGCCCGTCGGACCGGGATGGAGCTTGCCGCCCAGCACCAGGCCGCCGCCGACGCCCGTCGACACCACCATGCACAGCGCGTTGTCGTGGCCGCGGGCCGCGCCCTGCCAGTGCTCGGCGGCCGTGATGGCGACGCCGTCGCCGATCAGCTCGACCGGCAGTCCGCCGGCCGCCGCACGCACCCGCTCCACGAGCGGATAGTCCCGCCAGCCCGGCACGTTGACCGGACTCACGGTGCCGGCGGAGGCGTCCACCGGGCCCGCGCTGCCGATCCCGAGCGAGCCGGCCCGTTCCCACAGGGGTGAACCGGCGAGTTCGCCGACCACCTCCTCGACGGCCCCCATGACCGTCTCGCCGTCCTGCTGGGCGGGCGTCGCGCGCTGGGCGCGCGCCTGGATCCGTCCGTGGCCGTCCACCAGCGCGCCGGCGATCTTGGTGCCGCCGATGTCGAGGGCCGCCACGAGGTCGGTGTGCATCAGAGTCAGATCTCCCCGTCAACCATGAGTAGCCGAGTAAAGGCGGATAGCCGGTCCAGCGGTGGGGGCGCAGGCCGGAGATTGCGGTGGACAGTCTCCCTTGCATCTGACAACGTTGTCCAGGCTCTATGCTCGACGCCACATCCTCATACAAACCCACGAGCCTGTGTATCCCTGATACAAACCCATGAGCCCAGGACCCGAACCCGTGAGCCCATGCGGGCCGTGGACGACAGGACAGGACGCCGCATCGTGCCCGAGACCTCCCGCCGCGCAGACCGTCTCCCCGGCTCCCGATACGGGACCCGGCCGACGATGAAGGACGTGGCAGCGCGGGCCGGCGTAGGCCTCAAGACGGTGTCCCGGGTGGTCAACGGCGAGCCCGGGGTGACCCCGGACACCGAGCGCCGGGTCCAGGAGGCCATCGACGCGCTCGGCTTCCGCCGCAACGACAGCGCGCGGGTGCTGCGCAAGGGCCGTACCGCGAGCATCGGTCTGGTCCTGGAGGACCTCGCCGACCCGTTCTACGGCCCGCTGAGCCGTGCCGTCGAGGAGGTGGCCCGGGCGCACGGCGCGCTGCTGATCAACGGCTCCAGCGCCGAGGACCCGGACCGGGAGCAGGAGTTGGCGCTGGCGCTGTGCGCACGGCGGGTGGACGGGCTGGTGGTGATCCCGGCCGGGGACGACCACCGTTATCTGGAGCCGGAGATCAGGGCGGGCGTGGCGACGGTGTTCGTGGACCGTCCGGCCGGGAAGATCGACGCCGATGTGGTGCTGTCCGACAACTACGGCGGCGCCCGCGACGGCGTGACCCATCTGATCGCGCACGGCCACCGCCGGATCGGCTTCATCGGCGACATGCCCCGCATCCACACGGCGGCCGAGCGGCTGCGCGGCTACCGGGCCGCGATGGAGGACGCCGGGATACCCGTCGAGGACGCGTGGACCTCGCTGGGCGTGACGGACCCGGAGCGGGTGCGGCGGGCCGCCGAGGAGATGCTGTCCGGGCCCGACCCGGTCACCGCGATCTTCGCGGGCAACAACCGGGTCACCGTCACCGTGATCCGGGTCCTCGCCGAGCGGACCCGCCCGGTGGCGCTGGTCGGCTTCGACGACATCGAGCTGGCCGATCTGCTGCACCCGGGCCTCACGGTCGTCGCCCAGGACGCGGCCCTGCTCGGCCGGACGGCCGCCGAGCGGCTCTTCCGCCAGCTGGACGGCACACTGCTGGCGCCGGAGCGGATCGAGCTGCCGACCCGGCTGGTCACCCGCGGCTCCGGCGAGCTGCCCCCGGCGGACTGAGCCGCGCATGGGCGGCCGTACGCTCGCGGAACTGGGCCTGGACCGGGCGCCGCGCGACCATCCGCTGACCTACCCCGGTGCCTGGCCGGCCGACTCCGTACTCCTCGACGGCGACCGGCTGTCGCCCCTGGACCGGCTGGTGTACGACGACGGCCGGGTGCCGGTGCTCGCGGTCGGCTCCAACGCCTCTCCCGCCCAACTCCAGCACAAGATGGCCGAGTTCGGGGTGAGCGAGCCGCTCCCGATGGTGCGCGGCCGGGTGACCGGTCTCGACGTGGGCGTCTCGGCCCATGTCAGCCGGCTCGGCTATGTATCGGCGGCCCCGGTCCACTCCCCCTCCTCGGTACGGGAGTTGTTCGTCCTCTGGCTGGACGGGCGGCAGCTGGAGGTGATCGACGCGAGCGAGGGCGTGCCGCTGCCGAACGGCAACTTCCGGCGGGTCCGGCTGCCCGCCCCGGACGTACACGTCGCCCTCGCGGACGGTACGACGCTTCCCGGCGTCCACGCGTACGTCAACCGGCACGGCGTCCTCCACGACGGCACCGGCACCCCGCGCCGCCACCCCGGCGAGCGCGCCCTCCTCACCGAACTCCTCGCGGAGTCGGTCGAGTTGAGAGAGCTGTTCGGTGTCACCCCCGAGGAGTTCTGCGCGCGGGCCCGGGCCGACTCCGCGCTGTGCCGACGGGGTACCCGGCTGTTCGCCGAGCGGAGGTGGGCGGTCGCGTCGGGCCTGGAGCGGCACGCCGACGCTCAGCAGACGGGAAGCCCGGGCACGGGCTCGTCGTTCTCGCCGCCCTCGATGTAGACGTCGCTGATGTACACACCGGTGTTGCCGTTGTCGTCGTCGGTCCTGGCCCACCACACATTGGTCCACTTGCCGTGCGTCTCCCTCCACCCCAGGTCGGCCTGGCAGTAGAAGGAGTGGGTGCCGGGGTGGACCTTGCCGACCTTGTCACCGGAGGCGGTGTAGGACTTGGCGGCGCTCCGCACCTGGCAGGCGTACGTACCGTCGCCGTCGGCCTGACAGGCCGGGGCAGGCGTCGCGGTGGCGGTACCCGCCCCGGAACCGGAACCGGCAGTGGTGGACGGGCTGGGGCCGGCGGTCTGCGCCGGGGGCGGCGTGGCGGAGGCGTCACCCGCCGGGACCGTCGGGTCCGCGGATCCGCCGGTCCCGGCGCGCGTGGCACCGTCCGCCGGCACCGCGCTCGTCCCCTCCCCCTGCCCCAGCGGATCCGGTCCGACCGTGCGCCCGGCCCCGGTGCCGCGAACGCCCTCCGAAGCGCCGATCCCGGTCGGGGCGGGCGGCCCCGAGTCCACGTTCGTCGTCCGGCCCTTGTCGTGCAGCGAGGTGACGGTCAACACGGTCGCCGCGAGGACGACACCGACGGCCACCACGACGAGCATCCGGGCCCGGCGGCGGGTGCGGCGCGGCGGAACAGGGCTCATCGGGCCGTCCGGGGCGGCGGGTTGAGCCCCGGGATCTAATCTTCGCGCGAACACCGGACCGGCGCCCTGGCGTTCGGCCCCCTGGGTCCCGGCCTCTTGGACGAATCCGGCGGCGGAGGCTTGGCCGCGTTCTGCACCGGGCTCCATGGCGGGCTCCTGGGCAGCCCCTTCGCCGAACCCGGCCAGGGGCACCTCGGCAGACCCTTCGGCGAGACCGCGCCCAGCTCCCTCCACGGTCCCTTCCACGAGCCCGCCGACAACCCCCTCAGCAGACTCCGGCCCGAGCCCATGAGCAGGCCCCTGGACGGATCCGGGGGCAAGCCTCTCGACACGCCCCTGGACAGCCCCCTCCCCGGCCTCACGCCCCAGCCCCTCGGCCAGCCCTTGAGCGACCCCCTCGTCAGCCCCTTGGGCAAGCCCGCCGTCAGGCCTGCCGGAGGCTCCCGGCACGCACCCACCGCCAGGCTCCTCGACGCCGCCTTGGGCAAGCCCGCCCTCAGACTGCTGGGCAGCTCCCTGGACGAGCCCTTCACCAACCCCCTCCACCAACCCACCTTCAGGCCCCCGGGAAGCTCCGGGCACGAACCTGCCGCCAACCTCCTCGACGCCCCCTTGGGCGAACCCGTCGGCCGCGCCGTCGGCAGGTCCGTGTCCCGGAGGGACCAGCGGGGTGCCAGGGCCGGTCCCCGGTCGTGCAGGGTCCCTCAGGGTGGTCGTCGGGGTGTCCGCCGCCGGTCCCCGGGCTGCGGCGCGCAGCAGGTCGCAGGCCTCCTCCGCGTCCGGGCGGGCCTCGGGACGCTTGTCCATGAGGCGGCGGAGGACGGGGGCGAGGCGGCCGGCGTGGCGGGGCTCGGGGAGGGGCTCGTCGACGATGGCGGTGAGCGTGGAGAAGGTGGACGTACGGCGGAACGGCGAGGCGCCCTCCACGGCCGCGTACAGGGCGGCGCCGAGGGCCCAGATGTCCGAGGCGGGGCCGGGATCCGCGCCCTTGGCCCGCTCAGGTGCCAAGTAGTCGAGGGAGCCGACGAGTTCGCCGCTGCCGGTCAGGTGGGTGGCGGAGCCGTCGCCGGGATCGTCGATGGTGGCGATGCCGAAGTCGGTGAGGACGACCCGGCCGGAGCGGTCGAGGAGGATGTTGCCGGGCTTGACGTCCCGGTGCAGGACGCCGACCCGGTGGGCAGCCGCCAGGGCGTCCATGACCTCGACGCCGATCCGGGCGGCCTCGTGCGGGCCGAGGGTGCCGCGCTCGCGCAACAGGTCGTCCAGGGAGGGGCCGTCGACCAGTTCCATGACGATCAGCGGCCGGCCCTCGACCTGCGCGATGTCGTGCACGACGATCACGCCGGGATGGCGCACCCGGGCGGCGGCCCGCGCCTCGCGCTGCATCCGCAGCCGCAGACCGGCCAGTTCGGGTCCGGCACTGTCCGTGTAGGCGCGCAGCTCCTTGACCGCGACCTCACGGCCGAGGACCTCGTCGACGGCGCGCCACACCACACCCATGCCGCCGCGGCCGAGCCGTGCCACGACCCGATACCGCCCGGCCAGCAGGCGACCGGTCCCGTCACCCTGTCCGTACGAACCCGACACCGAAGCTCCGCCCCTCGCACACATCTGTGAATGGCGCACCAGAGTACGGGGCGGTGCCAGGGGCAGTTCAAGTCCGCCGGAAAAGCTGTGACTTGGCCGCTACCCGCTAGTTGCCGGAGGCCGTCAGGTCACCGCGCCGGGGCGCCGCGAAGCCCTCCAGACCGGCCCGGGTCAGGCCGGTCAGCCGGGCCACCTCGGCGATGTCGAGGGCGCCGCAGTCCAGGCCGCGCAGCAGATAGCCGGCGAGGGCCTTGGCGGTGGCGGGCTCGTCCATGACGTCGCCGCCGACGCGGCCCGCGTACCGGGCGAGCCGGGCCGACGCCTGCTCGAAACCCTCGCGGTAGAAGGCGAAGACGGCCGCGTACCGGGTCGGGATGTGCCCGGGGTGCATGTCCCAGCCCTGGTAGTAGGCGCGGGCGAGGGCGCGCCGGGTGAGCCCGTAGTGCAGCCGCCAGGCGTCGTGCACCTGCGCCGTGGGACCGACCGGCAGGACGTTGGTGGAGCCGTCCGACACGCGTACGCCCGTACCGGCGGCGGCGACCTGCATGACCGCCTTGGCGTGGTCGGCGGCGGGGTGGTCGCTGGCCTGGTACGCGGCCGAGACGCCGAGGCAGGCGCTGTAGTCGAAGGTGCCGTAGTGCAGTCCGGTGGCGCGCCCCTCGGCGGCCTGGATCATCCGGGCGACGGTGGCGGTGCCGTCGGTGGCGAGGATGGCCTGGCTGGTCTCGATCTGGATCTCGAACCCGATCCGGCCGGCCTCCAGGCCGTGGGCCTTCTCGAAGGCCTCCAGAAGCCGTGCGAAGGCGCTCACCTGTTCGGGGTAGGTCACCTTCGGCAGGGTCAGGACCAGGCCGTCGGGCAGTCGGCCGTGGGCCGTCAGCCCGGTGAGGAAGATGTCGAGGGTGCGAATGCCCCGGTCGCGCACCGCGGCCTCCATGCACTTCATCCGGATGCCCATGTACGGCGCCGCCGTGCCGGTGGCGTACGCCTCGGCGATCAGCCGCGCCGCGCGGGCGGCCGTCTCGTCCTCCTCGGCGTCGGGGCGGGGGCCGTAGCCGTCCTCGAAGTCGACGCGGAGGTCTTCGATCGGCTCGCGTTCCAGCTTGGCGCGGACCCGGGAGTAGACCGGTTCGGCGAGCTCCTCGGAGAGACCGAGGACGGCGGCGAAGGAGGCGGCGTCGGGGGCGTGTTCGTCGAGGGCGGCGAGGGCCCGGTCGCCCCAGGTGCGGACGGTGTCGGCGGCGAAGGCGTCACCGGGGACGTAGACGGTGTGAACGGGCTGGCGGGTCCCGGGATCGCCCGGGTACCGGCGCTCCAGTTCGGCGTCGACCGGCGCGAGGGAGGCGCTGATCTCCTCGCCGACGGCGCCCGAGAGGCTCGTCGCCACCTTCTCCTGCTGGCCCATCCCACACCCTCCTGTTTTCCACTGTACGGAATCAACAATCCGTTGAATGAAGTTATCCGGGCGCCTTCGGGATGGTCAACACCATGTCCACGGGGCGACACACCCCCATCTGGGCATGTTCACGATCGACTCACACCTGGGTAGCACACTCACTGCGCAGGACTCGCCTCACGCACCTCTCGCCCGGCCGCCGTCGCCACCGAAGGAGCACCCGTGCCGAACCAGCGCCGAGTCACCCGCCGTCTGGGCCTGAAGGTCTTACTGGCCGCGGCGGTCACCGTGCCCCTCTCCAGTGCCGCGATCTCCGTCTCGTCCGCCTCCTCGACGCCGTCCGCCACCCTGCGCTCCGGGCGGTCGACCCCCTCGGCCCCGCCGCGCCGCGCTCCCCGGCTCGACGTCATGACCTTCAACCTGCGGTACGCGAGCAGCGCCGAACCCAACAGCTGGAGTGACCGCAGACCGGTGATGCGCGAACTCCTGCGCCGTGCTAACCCCCAGGTCATCGGCACCCAGGAGGGCCTCTACCAGCAACTGCGGGACATCGACACCGACCTCGGACCGCACTACGACTGGATCGGCACCGGCCGGGAGGGCGGCAGCCGGGACGAGTCCACGGCCATCTACTACGACATCCGGCGCCTGGCCCCCGTCGAGCACTACACCTTCTGGCTCTCCGACACCCCGGAGGTCATCCGCTCCAACACCTGGAACGCCGCCTTCCCGCGCATCGTCACCTGGGTCCGCTTCCGCGATCTGGCCGACGGCGGGCGGGAGTTCTACGTCGCCAACACCCACTTCGACCAGAGGAGCCAGTACGCGCGCGAGCGCAGCGCCACGCTGCTCGCCCAGCGGATCGGGGAGTTCGACCCGGCGCTGCCCGTCGTGGTGACCGGCGACTTCAACGCCGCCGCGCACAAGAACCCGGCCTACGACACCCTGGTGGACTCGGGGCTCGTCGACACCTGGGACGCGGCCGAGCGGCGCGGCCCCCTGTACGCGACCTTCCACGGCTACCAGCGGCTCAAGCCGGACGGCGACCGTATCGACTGGATCCTGACCTCGCCGGGGGTGACCACGCACCAGGCCACCATCGACACCTTCTCGATGCACGGCCAGTTCCCGAGCGACCATCTGCCGGTGCAGGTCTCGCTGAGCCTGCGCTGACACGACGAGGCCCCCGCAACCGGTGCCGGTCGCGGGGGCCTCGGACAGCCTCACGGCGGTGATCAGCCCTTGCGGGCCTTGACCTCGTCGGTGAGCTGGGGGACGACGTCGAAGAGGTCGCCGACGACACCGAAGTCGACCAGCTCGAAGATCGGGG
>NZ_JBIBKW010000028.1:0-104762 GCF_042959465.1 Streptomyces sp. NPDC007901
GCCCGAGCAGGGAAGGGGGCTCGATCTCGTGCAGGACCTTTCCGGCGGTATCGCAGTTGCGAATACCCCGCATGGGATAGCCGGCGTCTATGCATTGCTGCGCCAGGCCGATCGTGTCCAGCGCCCGCAGCGCCGGACCCGTCAGACTCAGCCCCCAGCCGACGGCTGGCCAGCCATGCTGCTGTTCGACGACCTCGACCGCATGCCCTCGCCGACACAGCGCGACAGCCGCGGTGAGCCCACCGATACCACCGCCGACGATCAGGACGCTGCGCCGTTGCTGCTTCATCATCTGCTTCCTCGGTAGGTCAGAGGGCCTGAAGCTGCTCGCCGACGTGAGCAGCCCATTCCCCTAGCGGCCGGAACGCGCCGTCCCCCCGGGCGCTTTCCCGTGTTTCGGTGACGAGTTCCTCGGTCGGCCGGGGTGCTTCTGGCGCAAGGCCGGCAGATCCACGGATCGTCGAGGTCGTAGTCCAGCGGCGTGTTCGCACGTGTTTACGGACCGATCCGGGCGTCGAAGTGCACCGCTCGCGGCAGCGGACAGACGTCCGTCGCGTTCTCCACGACGAGCGTGCGCACTCCGACCCGGCCCGCGGTGTTCACGACCATCGCACCGACCGGTCCCAAGCCGACAACAAGAACGTCGTGGGTCTGCATGACTCGAAGAATGCTCCTGCTGAACCACAGACGTCAAGGTTGACATGTTATTTATGACACCATAGGTTCGGCCCTACGCCGCCATCCATGTGCGGCCGAGGGAGCCTGAGCGTGAAGCTCGCCAGTCACATCCGCGACGACGGGGCCACTGTCGCGGTCGTGACCGATTCCGGCCTCGTCCCCCTGACGGATCTGAGCGCCGACGTGCCGACACCCCTGGCCGAGGTCGAATTCCTTCCGGTCGTCCCGGGTCCCCACGCGATCTGGCGCGCGGCGCTGACCTACCCGATCCGCGTGTCTCTCGCGACTCTCGGGCGTGCGAGCACCGGCCCATTCGGCCCCACCTTCACTGAAACCACCTGCGCGGGAGTACCTCCACTGACATGAACACACGGATATCGCGTCCCACAGAGCCCAGGCTGGTCGTCATGCTCAGCGAGTCGTGGACCTTGGCGCAACCGCGCGACCTACGTTCCCTGGTCGACCTGAGTGTCGTGATCGAGCGGGCAGGAGCTCACGGGGTACTTGTCGGCGAGCACGTGGTCATGGGTCCCGATGCCGGACGCAACGGTGTGCCGGCCAACCCTCGGGACTTCTTTCGCAACGGCAACCAGCGCCCCGCCGATGCACACCCGAGCAGCCTTGAGCTGCTCAGCGCCATGGCCGCTGTGACGACCCACCTGGTTCTGCATGCGGTTGCCCTGCTCAGCCCACTGCGCCATCCGCTCGTCCTCGGCAAGCAGTTGGCCACGCTCGACTTGATCTCCCAAGGGCGTCTCGTCTTCATGCCCTCAACGAGCTGGCAGCGGGAGGAGTACGCGGCGCTAGCTGTCGACTTCGAGAAGCGCGGTGAGATCCTCGACGAGCAGCTTGAGGTCTGGCGCGGTGCCTGGCGCGACGACGTCCTCAATCACCGCGGCACCCACTACGAATTCCGCGACGTCTACTTCGAACCCAAGCCCTGGCGACCTGACGGCCCACTGCTGTGGATCGGAGGGTCGCGACTGCACCGGCGAGCGATACGGCGAGCCGTCCGCTACGCCGACGGCGTCTTCCCCGGCAAAGTTCCCACAGACGAAGAGCTCGACCTCCTCTCGTGGGCGCTTGCCCAAGAGGGGCGACGTCTCGAGGACATTGATCTGTGCATGTGGTTGGGAGCGGAAACGCCGTTCCCCGACGACGGCGGCCCGAAACCGTTGGGCCCCGCGCTTGATGCGGCCGCTCCGCATTTCAGCCGGGGCATAGGCACGTTCGTGATGAAGGCATCTCAGTACATAGATCACGTCGATCAGCTCGGGGACCTGGTGGCCGAGGCCCAGACAGGGTTGCGTGAACGTCTCCGGTGACCGACACTGTGCCCGCCGCCGGTGAAGCGGGTCAGCGGCGGAGCAGGTCGGGCTCAGTCTTCTTCCGGAGCTCGTCCTCGGTGACGTCCGGCGCCAGCTCGACGAGTTCCAGGCCGTCCGGGGTGACATCGAGGACGCAGAGGTCCGTGATGACGCGCTGCACGACGCGGCGGCCGGTGTACGGCAACGAGCATTGACGGACGATCTTCTGGGAGCCGTCCTTGGCAAGGTGTGTCATCAGCACGACGACTCGGTCGGCACCATGTACCAGGTCCATCGCCCCACCCATGCCCTTGATCATCTTCCCGGGAATCATCCAGTTCGCGATGTCACCGGACGCCGAGACCTGCATCGCACCCAGGATCGCGACGTCGACCTTGCCTCCGCGGATCATCGCGAACGACGTCGCGGAGTCGAAGAACGACGCTCCGCGGCGTACGGTCACCGTCTCCTTGCTCGCGTTGATCAGGTCGGGGTCCTCGTCGCCCTCGAACGGGTACGTACCGAACCCGAGGATTCCGTTCTCCGACTGCAACACCACCTCGACGTCATCCGGAATGTGGTTCGGTACCAGCGTCGGCAGGCCGACGCCCAGGTTCACATACGATCCGTCACGTAGCTCCGCGGCTGCCCGCGCTGCCATCTGTTCATGCGTCCACGCCACCCGTACAGCTCCTCGTAGTAGTCAGGTTCGGGGCCCAGCCTCGCTCCACGCGCCCACAGGGTGAGGCCGCGCTGCAGGACACCGGCAGATGAAGGGCCGGCAGGGAGGTCCCGTCCCACCTCGGTGAGTCCGTCAACGAACCAGTACGGTCCTCTTCTCGATCCGCTTGTCGGCGGCCTGCTCCGGCGTCAGCGGCACCACCCGCTGCACGAAAATCCCGGGGGTGTGCACGTGGTCGGGGTCGATCTCGCCGGGCTCCACGAGCTCCTCGACCTCAGCGATGGTGACGTGTCCGCACATCGCGGCGGGCGGGTTGAAATTCCGTGCGGAGCTTCGGTAGACGAGGTTGCCATGCCGGTCGCCTTTCCAGGCCCGTACCAGCGCGAAGTCCGCGACAATGGCCTTCTCCAGAACGAACTCGACGTCTCCGTCGCGGGTCTCGAAGACGCTCACCGCCTTCCTCGGCGACTGCTTGACCACGTTGCCGCTCGCGTCATAGCGCCACGGCAGACCGCCGTCCGCGACCTGCGTCCCCACGCCCGTGCGCGTGTAGAACGCAGCGATGCCCGACCCTCCCGCACGCATGCGCTCCGCCAGCGTGCCCTGCGGAGTCAGTTCGACCTCGAGCTCCCCGGCGAGATACTGCCGGGCGAACTCCTTGTTCTCGCCGATGTAGGAGGCGATCACCCGGCGCACCCGGCGCGCCGACAGCAGCCTGCCCAGGCCCCAGTCGTCGACGCCGCCGTTGTTCGACACCAACTCAAGGCCCCTGGTACCCGCATCCAGCACCGCCTGGATCAGCACCGAGGGGATCCCGCACAGTCCGAACCCGCCCACGGCCAGTGTCGCCCCGTCCGGGATGTCCGCCACGGCATCGTCAGCCGACCCCACAACCTTGTTCATCATCTCCTCCTCTTGACTTCGCTCTTCACGCCGGCTCCGCGGTCCGGCCGCGCCACGCTCCGCACAAGCGGACCAGGTGGGCCTGATCCCGAAGGCGGAGAATCCCGTCCCACAGGTTCATCTCGAGGCCGATCCAGGCTGCACAGGCACGCGAGTCGTCACGTCGGCCGCCGGCTCAAGAGGAAGTCGCGAATCGCCTCGACGAAGTCGTTGTAGGCCACCGTGGGTCCGGCAGTCGTCGCATCAGCTCCAGCGGCTACACGTGCCGGCTCGACCTGACTCAGCGCGCTCTTCGCCGCCGAGATCGCACCCGCTGGTGCGGCGGCGATCTGGGTGGCGATCGTCGTCGCCGTCGCGAACGCCGTCCCGGCCGGCACGACACGCGTCACGAGCCCAACGTTGACCGCCTCTTCGGCGGTCAGCAGACGGCCGGTCAGGTAGAGGTCCGCCGCCATCGCCTTCCCTGCCCGACGAGAGACCCTTGCGACGAATGCCTCCGACGCTTGAATCCCGAACCGGGCCACAGGCATTCCGATGCGCGCCGCCTCGGACAGGACGACGAGGTCGCACGCCAGCGCCAGCTGACATCCCGCCCCCGCCGCCATGTCCTCGACGGCCGCGATCACGGGCACCGAGGACCGCTCGATCGCCTGGAAACAGGTCTCCATGTCTCTGAAGGTCTGCTCGACCTCTTCGAAACTCGCGTCCACCCAGTCGTTCATGTCCGAACCGGCGCTGAAGGTGTCACCTCGGCCTCGCACGACGATCGCAGCAACGCCCGGTTCGGTCGGCAACCATGCGACGAGACCCGCCAGAACGTGCCAGTCCCGCGCGCCCAACGCGTTGCGCCGGGTCCCGTCACCGATCTCGATGACCGCGACCTTCCCGTGAAGACCATGGCTGACGCGCTCGGTCGCCACCCTCTCGTTTCCTTTCCGTACGCTTCTACTTGCCGGGTAGTCCCCGCCCGTGCTGGTCAGCGCTCGTGGTGCGCCATGCGGCCACCGTGGTGATGCTCGTAGTGCTGGGCCAGCAGGTTCATGGCGTAGTCGTTGCCGTTCGGCTCCCGGACGATGGTGTGCACGTGGAACCGGGCAGCTTCTTCGTTGCCCAGGAAGACACCGGGGTGGTTGTCGTACTCCACCAGGAGAACAGGCGAGTGCACGCGGTAGTAGAACGGCGCGACATCGTCGTGTCCCCCACGCCAGACGAAATGAGTTTCGTCGAGGTGCCCAACGACCTGGTCCAGCTTGGCGGCGGCGTGCACCTGCGGCATCCGGTCGAGGTAGACGCGCAGCAGGTCGACGAGCAGATCCTTCTGGTCCTTCGTCAAGCGGCTGACTTTGATGCCCTCCGGCGGTAGCACGAGGTTGTCGCACCCCGCACCACCGACGTGCCGGCCGTTCCACGGCCCGGCGAGCTCGGCAGGCAGGTCCTCCGGCAACAGGGTGGCGCTGAGCAGGAACTCCTGCTCCTGGTCGGCCGTGAGCGCTCGCCGGAACTCCAGTCCTCGCTGCGTCTCGTCATCCAGGGCTCGCACACCCTTGTGCGGGCCCGCGACGGCGACCGTGGGCTCGGCGCCGATGAAAACCGGTGCGAAGACAACTTGACTGTCGACGAAGACGCAGTGCAGGTCGAGATGGTGCCCCATCAGCTGCCAGCCCCACGGCGCACCCGAGTCCGGCTCCCCGAACACCGTGAACCAGTAGTTGAACTCCGTCAGGGTGTCGCGATAGTCGTCGACAAGCTCACCCAGTGCCGCGTTCAGTTTCATGGCCGCCCGCACGGACGAGTAGCCCTCGGGGCTCAGGCTCGCCTCGATGACACGAAGCGCGAGGGCGCGCCGCTCGTCGTTGAACCTTTCCAACCGCATGCCCTTCGGTGTCCAGGTCGGCACCGCGTTGGTCCACAGCCTCCACTCCGGCGAGTCCATCGGCAGCTGTCCGATCAGACGCTCGTGCGGCTGCAACGCGTTGAGGTAGGTCATCGCGGCAGCGACAGCAAGGGTGGGGCGCAGGCCGGTGTCGGTGGGCGTGTAGAGGCCTTGTCTCGGCGTGCCGCTCTCGGTGATCCCGACGAATGGCTCGCGGTAGTGCCGTTCACCCGCCGACAGCTCGAACGCCGGCACGGCCGGCAGCAGATCGGCGTAGAGGATCGAGTCCACGATGGGCAGCTCGCCTTTTTGCGTACGCAGCGGGAAGCTCGCTGGGGTCGGGTCCGTCCGGACAGAGTCCGCGAGTTCCTCGACTTGGTGTTCGCTCATGGCGGTTCCTCCGGTGTTCCCGTTCGCGGCTACTCGGTCGGCACCGCAAGCGCGGCGTCCTCGGGCATGAACTGCGGTTGGATGTGGCGGGCTTGGATCAGCCAGCGGCCGTCGACGCGGACAAAGGTGTCTTCGACGTCGGCGACAAGAGCCGGGCTTGTGCGCCGTCGCGGCGCCCGGCCATCTTCTGCGAACAGCAGCAGCGAGGACAGCGCGCGAGCGGAGTTGCCGTCGAAATCGAGCAGATGCAGGTTGGTGACGCAGTGCCGAGAGACCCGCGGGCCGCGGGCACTGCGGTTGGCATAGAGGTTGTCGATCTCCGTCGTTCCCGTCACGGTCGCGCGGGAGATCGTCAGGGTCGCGTCGCCGGTGAAGTACCTCGACACGCCAGAACCATCGGTGGCGTCGATTTCGTACCACACCGCAGTCACCAACGCCATCAACTCGTCGCGGACCACGCGCATCGAGACCGCCGGCGCGGCCGCGCCGCTGGTGCGAGCGTCGCCGGCTGCTGGATACGGCACGTGCGTCTCGTGTTTGTCCTGAGCCGGGGCAGGTGTCTCGGTTGAGTGCCCGGTGCCGCGCACGGCCGCGGCCGCGGCTGTGGCGCCGGCGCGCAGGAAACTGAGATCGGTGCTGATCGTGATCAGGCTGTATCCGCGGGTGAGGCGGTCCGCTGCGTCGGCGCCGCTGTATGCGGCTCCGCCGAGCGCGATCCCCTTGTCACGGCAGATGGCTTCGGCGCTCTCGATCCCGCGGCGCAGGCCGGGATCGTCGAGACCGCCGCCACTGGACACGGCGAGATCCACTTCACCTATGAAGATCATGTCGATGCCGGGCACCGCCGCGATGGAATCGATGGCTGCGAGCGCGGCGCCGCTCTCGACCTGAGCGATGAGTGTGATCTGGTCGCCGCCTCGGAGGTAATCAGCCAGCCCGGCGGTCCCCCACGAGCCGGCCCGCCCGGACGGGCTCGCCCCACGACGCCCCACTGGCGGGAACCTGACGGCCTGGACGGCAGCCTGCGCGCCTGCGACGTCCTCGACGCGGGGCACGACGACGCCGGCTGCTCCCGCGTCCAACACCGGTTGGACGTGGGCGGCGGTCGCTTCAGGGACACGCACGAACGGTCGCAGCCCAGATGCTCGGGCCGACCCGACCATCTGGGAGACGGTCTCGATGTTGAGCGTCGCATGTTCGAGGTCGATGATCACGAAGTCCAGGCCGGCCGTGGCCAGGAGCTCGACGACCTCGACGGCGGGCAGTTTCACCCAGGTACCGATGAGGGGTGTGGTCCTGTTGCGGGCAGTGTTCATGCCGGTGGGCGCTTCTGGGTGTCGTCCGCGGGCACGTCGTCGGCAG
This sequence comes from Streptomyces sp. NPDC007901, assembly GCF_042959465.1. Taxonomy (NCBI): domain Bacteria; kingdom Bacillati; phylum Actinomycetota; class Actinomycetes; order Kitasatosporales; family Streptomycetaceae; genus Streptomyces; species Streptomyces sp. NPDC007901. The sequence goes on from NZ_JBIBKW010000028.1 coordinate 7,196, forward strand.
CGGCGTAGTCCGCCGCGTTGAGGACCCAGCCCTGGTCGAGGAAGTCACGGCGCGGTGGCGCGAAGATGTCGAGCAGCTGGTGCAGCCCGTCCCCGACGGCCTGGGTCGTGTGGATGAGCGGCGGGGGAATGACGGTGATCGATGGGCTTTCCACTTGGATGTGTTCATCTGGCCGCCAGTCGGCCAACCGCGACGTCCATGTGGTGCGCAGGTGGTGCACGTACGTTCCGGCGAGGGTGACCGAGCACTGTTCGAAGTCATCGTGCCAGTGGGGTGAGAGACGGTCGGGGTCGCGGGGCTGATGCTCGTCCGGGAACCAGTTGATCATCAGCGACGAGGACCGCAGTATTCGCCCGAGACGACCCGGCTCAGGTTCGACGTCGTCCAATCTGTGGACGCGCATGCGCTCGGACAGAGGTCTGCCCGGTGTGCCCGGGAGCGCCACCAACGGATTCGCGGCTCGGTAGTCGTCGGCGTTGCGTGCCGCGGCAGCCAGTCCTGCGCGGCCGGCCGCAAAAATCCGGACCACCCTCCCGTCGGTGTGGGCCGTCAGGGTGCTGTCGCCCGGCGGGACGATGACGACCGTTGAGGCTGCGGCGTGGACGGTCTCGTCGTCGGTGTCGTGACCGGCGTGACTGACCGAGACGGTTCCGGCGCACACCACGACGATGTGTTCGTCATCGCCTCCTTCCACCGCGAGCCGTTCACCCGCCCGCACATCGGTGAGGGCGACAACGAAGTTCTGGCCGCGCACGACCCAGGTCCGGCCGCCCAGCGGCAGCTCTGCGTCCGGTTTCTCGGCGACGAGATCAAGCACAGTGGCGGCCCGAGCCCTCGACCGCGGTGCTGCCGGGACCGCCTGAGCGCTGGTCAGCGCGGCGCGGGGATCGCCGGCCGGGTACATCGAGCTCACGGTTGGCCTTTCTGCTGGTCTTCGAACGTTCCGCTTCGAACGTTCCGCCGGGACTTCACGGAATGTGCCGATGGGGTCGGGCGTGGCGGACGACCTGGGTCAGGACGTGGCGCTGCGCCAACCGCCACGGGGTCCGGCCTTCGACGACATCTCCGACGTTGGCGGGCGGGTCGTGATGTCGCCGGGTTATGCCGACAGCGCGCCGCAGTAAGGAAATACCTGCGGACAGAGGCCCGGCATGCCGCGCTCGCGCTCCCTCTCCGTTCGTCGCATCAACATACGGATGCGTGGGGCAGTGGAACGCTACGGCGCCACCGCCATCATGTCAATGCTTTAGTGTCATAACATACATGTCTGCTCCTGAGATCTGCGCGCCTGCCATGAGACCACGAACCTTGCATACGACATTGACATGTAAATACTGCCATGATTGCCTTGACGTCCGCCCCGTCCCGCCACCAGCACTCATGGATCCGCCACGGCTTGGAGACGCCACGAGCCGAGATGCCCACAAGGAGAGCAAGTCGATGAGCGAACTCGTCCCGAGTCCGGAGCTTCCCGGCAGCCATCGTCGAGAGGCGACGCACTCAGGCCTGGTCAGCGAAACCGATGTTTACGTAACCATGCGTGACGGCGTTCGGCTGTGCGTCGACGTGTACCGGCCTGAGACCGACGAGCCGCTACCGGCCCTGCTGGCCTTCTCCATCTACAACAAGGAGCTCGCCACACCGGAAGCGACCAGCCTTCCGCCCCAGCCCGCCTGGTCCCCGCTCTGGATGGGGCCGACCGAAGCCGGCGACACCCGCTTTCTCACCTCGCGCGGGTACGTCCACGTGGTCGGGATGCCGCGCGGCGTCGGAAAATCCGGGGGTGGCGGCTCGCGTGAGTTCGACTCCTACGATCTGATCGAGTGGATCGCCGCCCAACCCTGGTGCGACGGCAACGTCGGCATGGTCGGTATCTCCGGTTTCGGCGCCGAACAGATGCACGTCGCTCGGCAGAACCCGCCCAGCCTCAAAGCAATCTTTCCCTACGACCCCCGCGGCGCCTACGGAACGCTGGGCGGTTTCCGCGAGGAGCACCCCGGTGGCGTGCTCAGCCTGTTCCGTTACCTGGTCGGGCACTTCGGCGTCTTCCACCAGAACAAGGGCGCGCCCACGCAGCTTCCGCCGGCCCGGGACGCCCTGTGGCGGACGGCGATGGCAAATCCGGACTACCGGATGTACGGCCACATCCTCAACGTGCTGAGCATGAAGGGCCAGCACATGCCGGCCATCTTCGAAACCCTGATCAACCCCTTCGAGGAGCCCGGCACCGTCGAACGCAGCGAGGCGGAGTTCGACACCATCAAGATTCCCGTCTACACCGGCGCCGGCTGGTACGGCTACACCTACAAGACGCACCTGCAAGGCGCCCAGAGCTACTGGCGGCACCTGAAGGACATCCCGAAGAAGCTCCTCTTCCTCGGACACGCGCACCTTGAGCGTCCCTTCCACGGCCTGCACCACGAGATCGTGCGGTGGTACGACCACTGGCTCAAGGGCATCGATACCGGCATCCTGGACGAACCGCCGGTCAGGTACTGGGTCAGCGGCGCCAACGAATGGCGCACCGGCACCGACTGGCCACTGCCCGAGACCGAGTGGACCAAGCTGTACCTCACCAGCTGGGAACGGTTGCGCAGCCAGGAGTTCACCCCGGGCTCGGCCGACGACCTGATCCCCCCTGACTCGTTCGTTCAGATGCCGCTGACCCACACGCGCGACGTGGCGAAGCTTCGCTTCATGACCGACCCACTCCCCCACGACGTGCTGATCGCCGGCCCGTCAAAGCTCAAGCTGTGGGCGGCGATCGATCAGGAGGACACCAACTGGATCATCGTCCTCAAGGACGTGGGGCCGGACCCGTCGGTGCGCACGGCTCGAGAGGGCGAGTTCGACATTCCCCAGGGCCTGCCCGAGCGGGAGCTGACCCGCGGGTGGCTGAAGGCGACGAACCGGGCGCTGGACGCCGAGCGGAGCACACCCTGGAAGCCGTTTCACAAGCTCACTCGGGACGCGGCCCAGCCGGTGGTCCCCGGTGAGGTCGTCGAGTACGACATCGAGATCCTCGCGACCGCGAACCTCTTCCGAGCCGGTCACCGCATCTGCGTCGAAATCACGAGCATGGACCGCCCGACCGGGGTCGCGGGTGCCACCGATGTGGAGTACGTGCCGTATCACATCTGCAGCTCGAAGACGACCTTGCACCACGTCTTCCACAACACCCAGTACCCCTCCCACCTGCTCTTGCCGGTCGTCCCCACGGTGCCCGGCCCTCAGGAGTCCAGCTCGGGGCCGGCCTGAGCCGAGCAGCCGGCAGACCCCGGGAACCGAAGACATGAGCCGGCCTATGAGGTGCTCCTGAGCCGCGATGCCTGCTCGCACAAGCGAGATGCCGCTGAGCAATACGGTGCAGGGGGCCCGCGCCGGCACCGCCAGCCCCCTCCCAGAGCATCCCGTCAAACCCATCAGAACACCGATCATCCCGAACAGGAGAGCTCATGGCAGAGAATCTCGTCGCCTCTCTGGACCTCACGCCGGCCTCGACCACCCGCAAGATCAGGCGGGTCGTGACCGGGACCAACGGCGCAGGAGAGTCTGTGGTGGTGATCGACGGCATCAGTCCGCACACCAGTTGCCAGGCCGGCAGCGACCAGTTCGTCGTCACCCAACTCTGGCGCACGACCGAGACTCCGGCCGACAACAGCCAGCCGGCGGTCGACCTTCCGTCCGAACCCCTGCCGGTAACACCCCCGCAGCACGGTTCGGTGTTCCGTACCGTGGAGTTCCCGCCTGACTCCCTCTGGCGCGCGCCGGGCCCCGAGGGGGAGGAAATGGCTCGCCGGCAGATCCATGCCACGGACTCCATCGACTACTGCATCGTTCTCAGCGGCGAGATCTGGGCGATGCTCGACGCCCAGGAGACGAAGCTGTCCGCCGGTGACGTTCTCGTCCAACGAGGAACCAACCACGCGTGGTCCAACCGCTCCAACGAGCCATGCCTCGTCGCGTTCGTGCTGATCGGCGGCAACGCCGTCGGATGACCGCGTTCGCACACCTGGGTCTCGCCCGTCCGCCGAACCATGTGCCGAAGACCGAAAACGACCGGCCAAGACCGTGCGTCAAGTGCGACCCCTCCAGTGCCCAAGGAACCAGCGGTGACCTCGGCAGTCGCCTGATGCGGGGTGACGGATGCAGCCGACCCTGAACCCGCCTGCCTATCTTGCTCAGGCGGGGTCAGGCTCGTGCAACCCGTGCGGATGCCGCATCCATTGCCGGCTCGACGTCGTCTCCGTACCGTCGCTCGTACTCGTCGAGAGCCCTGAGGGCGCGTTGAGCCCAAGCGATCTCGAGCTCGGCCCGCTCGACATCGCCGTCGTAGGCGAACTCCCGAAGAAGGATGGTCAGCTCCTGCTGGCGCGGCGACCTGCCTTCGAGCCTCTTCTGTACCCGCTCGTGGGAACCAGCCGAAATCGCCTCCCGAACCGCCCGAACACGGTCCCGGAGCTGCACATAGTGGTCGAGATGCGCCCGCAGGTGGCGTTTGACCACCGCTACCGACGCCAGGTCGGAGAAGATCAACTGGATGCGCTCGGGATCGCGGTTCGGGCGGTAGTCCGGCCCGCCGGTCACCCATGAGACCAAAGCCTTGAGCCCCTCATCAGTGATCGAATAGATCCGCTTCTCGAGCTTCTCGCCGACGGTGGTCAGCGAGCCGGCGATCAAGCCGGCCTCCTCTAGGCGCTTCAGCTCCGGGTAGATCTGACTGTGCGACGCCGACCAGAACCAGCCCAGTCCCAGGCCGAACTGGCGGGCGAGGTCATAGCCCGACGAGGGGGCGGTTGAGAGCGAGCCGAGTATCGTGTATCGGAGAGACACATGTTCGACGTTACACGATTCGAAGCCCTTCACTCCAGACGCAAGACGCTGGACGCGCACCGGAGAAACCACCGCGGCGGTCAGTCGACGCCAGAGCAAGCCGCGCACACGGTATCCGCAGGACGGCGCACGAAGGTGGGGCTCGATGATTGGCCTGATGATCCGGACTCGTACAGGTGCCGTGCTGTGCGAGAGTGCCGGTTGACGTGCACGAATTCCCTATGGTCGAGGGCCAGGCCGGCACAGGGCGCAAACGCTTGCGCGGCGTCCGCCGTCGCCGGCCCGCTCCTCCGGCCAGGCGCAGCCCGAAACATGCCTTGGCCGCCCGTCCTGCGGCCCCCGGATCAGGCGGAGCTGCGAAGAACCCGCCAACGGCCGACGCTGCAACGATCCTGTCTTGCTCAACATGCATATCTCGACATGTAACTAATGTAGTGAAACCGGCGAGGTGATCCGTGTATGTACCGTGGCCGACGAGCCTATGCGGGACGTGCCGACACCGATGCCGCCAGATGCAGGTGTCGCTGCGGCGGCGAGGCCCTGGTAGACCTCGTCCGGCCCGCCGGCAGCACTCGCATCTCCCGGCATCCTCGTCGACCACCACAGACGACAGCTGGCCAAAGGCCGTCGAGAACGCGCTGCAATCACACAACTGTCCCTCCTTCCAGCCGTGTGCGACTGCCCGTCCCCTGACTGATCGGCGCGGGGGGGGCAGACGGGCGCCGATCCCGGGAAGCTCAGGACGAGGTTTCGGGGGCGAGGTCAAGCAGGCACTGCCGGAGCCAGCGGTGCCCAGAGTCCTGTTCGGTGCGTTTCGTCCAAGCCATGATCTGGGTGATCGGTTGCATCTGGGGCGGTGGCGGCTCGAGGAGGCGGATGCCGGCCGGTTCGGCGACCTGCCGCCCCAAAGAGTCGACCACGAGTGTGACGAGGCGGGTTCCCTTGAGGAGGAAGGGCGCCAGCAAGGATCCGGCTGTGATCGTCACGTTGTGCGGGATGCCCAGGAAGTCGAGCTGACTCTCGGCCAGCGACCGAGCGTTCGCCGAGGAGGTGGCAAGATACGGCAGCGCACTGAACTGCTCCCGAGTGATGCTGTCAGCGACGTCTGGGTGATCACGATCGACCGCGAGCACGAGCCTGTCTTTGAACAACACCTGGGTCAGGAAGTCACGGCTTTGGTGCTGAAGGACCTCTCGCGGGATCAGTAGCAGGTCGACGTTCTCGCGGCGGAGCTGATCGGCGGGATCGTCACTGGTCGGACGCAAGAGCAACCGAACCCCCGGTGCCTCGTGAGCGAGCCGACTGACGAGCGGCCGCAGGAAAGTCACGGTGATGTAGTCGTCGGCCATGATGGTGAAGGTCCGCTTGGCCGTTCCGGGGTTGAAGGTCTCGCGCAACGAGAGCACGTCGTTGATCTCGACGAGGATGTCGCGTACGCGGGGCGCGAGCACTTCCGCGAACGGCGTCGGCACCAGGCCGCGACCATCCCGCACCATCACCGGGTCGTTCAGGGCCTTCCGGAGTCGCGCGAGTGTTGAACTCATCGCCGATTGCCCGATCGAGAGTCGCTCAGCGGCCCGGGTCACACTGCGTTCAGTCATCAGCGTGTCGAACGCCACCAGCAGGTTGAGGTCGATGCGGCGCAGATCCATGCCGGGACGATACATCACTGAGATCAATCCCAACTATCGGTGGAGATTGATTGTGAATGTTCAAATAGTGACATATCTTTCTGGACATGGTTGCGGCGCCCGGGACAGGCGACGTCGAGACTCGGGCGCGCTGGATTCAAAGGAGAATCACGTGGTCAAACCACTCATCACTCATCTGCGGCATGTGGGGATCGCGATGCCCGATCTCGACCGCCAGCTCGCCTTCTACCGGGACACGTGGGGCTTGACCCACGTCGAGTCCGACACCGGTGTGCACTTCCTCGCCGCCGAGGGCTCTCCTGAGAATTACATCGTGCGGCTGCGCAAGGACGACCAGAAGCGCATGGATCTGGTCGCCTTCGGTGCGGCGAACGCGGCCGACGTGGACACGCTCTGCAACCAGCTTCGTGCGGACGGCGTCCAGATCATCCACGAGCCGACCCGTGTGGACACTCCCGGCGGGGGCTACGGCTTCCGGTTCTTCGACTGCGACGGCCGGGTCGTCGAGGTGTCCGCCGACGTCGCCACGCGGGAGTTCCGCAGCATCGAGGAGCGTGAGCTGGTTCCGGTCCGGCTTTCGCACTTCGTGATCAACTCGAACAATCCCGAAGCCACGGTCGACTGGTACGTCAAGCACCTCGGCTTCAAGCTGTCCGACACACTCTGCCTCGGCGCGCGCGGCGGCTTCATGTGGTTCATGCGGTGCAACGACTGGCACCACTCCCTGGCCATCGCACGCGGGCCGCACACGGCGATCAACCACATCTCCTTCGAGCTCCGCGGCCTTGACGAGTTCATGCGGGGCACTGGGCGCCTGCTGCGCCAGGGCACGCAGATGATCTGGGGGCCCGGCCGCCACAAAGCGGGGGACAACACCTTTTCCTACTTCTTCGACCGAGTGGGCAACTGCGTCGAGATCACCACCGAGCTCGAGGAGGTCGACTGGGACAAGTGGCACCCCTCCGTCTACGACATCACCACCAATGCCGACTACAGCGATCAGTGGGGCACGGCGAACCCGATGAACGAGTTCGTCTCCAAGCAGCAGTTCAACGATCCGGACCGTGGCGTCTTTGTCGCGCCCCCGCTCTGACAACGAGATGGGCGATGACGTCCTGTGAGTACAAGACGCGGACGTTCGCTGCGCCCAGCGACGTTCTGCTTCGACGAGTTCGAGAAGAGCACGCAGAACGAGCTCATCCCGGTCGGGATCGTCAACAGCGATGCCCGGTCGGGCGATCGTGGCCGGCCAAGGCCCGTTCAACCGACACGTGATCAAGGCGCCGGAGGTCTGAAATGTTCCGCTACTTTCCCACCAATTACGTGTGGAGCCTGTCGGTCAGCATCGCCATGAACTGTGGCGGTCAGATCGGCGAGGTCGACCAGATCAGCGCGCCCCTGGCCGACATCGCCAAAGAGGGAGACGACGCCGGCACCGAGAAGCTCTTCTGGTCCTGGGTGAACTTCGCCGACTCCCTCGCAGAACGCGCTGAGAAGGAAGTCGCCGCACAGCACCCGCTTTCCGCCGGCCCGCTCTACCACCGCGCCTCGGTCTACTACTTCGTCGCGGAGCGGATGCAGAGCCGTGACTTCGGCCCCCGCAAGGAGGCGTACCGGAAGTCCGTTGAGGCGATGAAGGCAGCGATCGAGCACAACCGGTACCGGGCCGAGTACGTCGAGATTCCCTATGAGGACGCCTCCTTCCCCGCGATCTTCACCTGGCCCGAAGGGAATCCCCCCGAGGGTGGCTGGCCGGTGATGGTCTACTGCAACGGCCTGGACTCCATGAAGGAGTTGCTCTTCACCAGCGGCCTGCCGACCGAGTTGTCACGCCGTGGGGTGGCGACGCTCTGCGTCGATCAGCCCGGTACGGGAGCCGCGCTCCGCGAGCGCGACATGCACGCCATCCACGACTCGGAGCGGTGGGCGGGAGCCGCGATCGACTACCTGGAGACCCGGCCCGATGTGAACGCGGAGCGCATCGGCATGAGCGGTGTCTCGCTCGGCGGTTACTACGCACCGCGTGCGGCCGCCTTCGAGAAGCGTTTCAAGCTCTGTGCGGTCTGGGGCGCCAACTACAACTGGGGCGAACTGCAGAAACGTCGTCTCCAGCGTGAGGGCGAGAACCCGGTGCCGCACTACTGGGACCACGTCCAGTGGGTGTTCGGCAAGGAGAGCCGGGACGAGTTCATGGCCTTCGCCCCGAGCATGACCCTGGAGGGCGTGGTCGAGGAGATCACGGTCCCCTTCCTGGTCACCCACGGCGAGGACGACCGACAGATCCCGATGGAGTTCGCGACACCGGAGTACGAGAACGCCGTGAACAGTCCCGACCGCCACTGGAAGTTGTTCAGCACGGTCGAGGGCGGCTCATCGCACGCCGGCTCTGACAACGAGTCCGTTCCGGCGAACTACATCGCCGACTGGGTCAGCGACCGCCTTTGATTCGGCATGCCCGAGCACTGACGTGAGCACCAGCACCCACCGAGTGGCCGTCGTGACCGGCGCTGCCAAGGGCATCGGAGAGCCGAGACATGGTCCATGCTCAGTCCGCGGACGCGGCTCGCCACCTCCTTCGGCCGTATCCGCCGCTAGAAAGAGAGTCTGAGATCCCCTGACATGAACGCCAAGACAACCGGGACGACACGAGCCGAGGAAGCAAAGGTGGGCAAGCGGGTCGCCATCATCGGGGCGGGGCCCGGTGGCCTCTCCGCTGCAATCGCCTTCCAGCAGGCAGGTTTCCATGTGCGGATCTTCGAGCGCCACTCCAAGGTCAAGGGCCTGGGCGGAGCGATCATCCTCAATGCCATCGCCCTCAACATCATGCGCTCCTACGCCGCCGACATCAGCGACACCTTCACCGGCCACAACCAGAAGTTCCGGAGCCACGACGGGCGCTACAAGCGTGTCGTCTTCCCCGAGGACCACGATCTGCTCAGGCAGGCCGGGGCGACCGGGTGGGCCTCCGGGATGATCCGGTCGGAGCTCTACGACAGGCTCGTCGGAGCGGTCAAGGAGGGGTCGATCGTCCCGAACCACGAGCTCACCGCATTCGAGGACCGTGGCAAGGACGTGCTGCTTCACTTCGCCAACGGGCAGGACTATGTCGCGGACATTCTCGTCGGCGCCGACGGCATCGACTCGTTGGTCCGGCAGAAGTTGTTCGGAGAGGGGCCCGCCAAGCACCTCGGCATCGCGGTCTGGCTCGGCTGGACCGACGGCGCCGAGATCGACCGCGACATGCAGTACATGCGCCACTCGGACAAGCACCAGTTCGGGTATGCGCCCCTCAAGTTCCAGGGGGCGGACTGTGTCGAGTGGTGGTTCGTCGAGCCCTGCACCGAGACACAGCCCATGCCAGACGATGTCCGCTCCTACATCGGTGAGCGCATCGCCGACTTCGAGAGTCCCGTCGACAAGATCTTCGCAGCGACCGAGCTCGATGAAGCACACATCTTCCGCTGGGTGGTCAAGTGGCGAGACCCGTTGAAGACGTGGACCCGCGGCCGAGTGACCTTGCTGGGTGATGCCGGCCACCCCACCTCGCCTTACGCCAGTTACGGAGCGGGCATGGCGCTCGAGGACGGCTTCTTCCTCGGCAGGTACTTCAACGGCGTCGACCTCTCCGACTCCGCGCAGGTCGCCGACGCGTTTGCGAAGTACGAGGACCAGCGCCTGAAGTACACCAACAAGGTTACTGCCAACGCGCGCCGGACCGGTTGGATCTTCCACAATGCCCCTTGGCTCGTGCGCCGAATCCGTGACTTCCTGCTCAACCACACGCCGATTCCCAACAAGGTGATCGGGGACCAGTACACCAAGGAGGGCTACGCCCTCTGGCATGCCCTCATCGAGACCGGAGCGATCTCCGCTCACGACTCGCAGCCGACCGGGGAGAAGTCCGAGAACGACCACGTCGCCTGACGGGTCGCCCAGTACGCGGACACCGAGCTCGACAGTGGCGTAGAAGCCGGCTTTGACCCGGGCCGCGGGTACGGGGCGGCGATGGCGACCTGCGGCCCTCGCCCGCGCCGCCATCGCAGGCCCGGTGGAAGACCGGGATGCCGCCGTCGCGGTGACGGCCACGGCGTGGGATGCCTCAGATTGACCCCGGTCCTTGGGATGACCGCATCTGACGTGTGCCGCCTCACGCTCCGCCGAGGAGTCCAAGCACACCTGCTCGAACTCCTCGGCATCGAAACCCGGCACGGCCCCGCCGGCGAGAGACCTCATACGCCATGCGCGAAGTCACCGGCTAGAGGTCGTATCCACCGTGCTCTCCGCGTCGTCTCCGTAACGTCGCTCGTACTCATCGAGTGCTCGGAGGGCACGTTGAGCCCAGGCGATCTCCAGCTCGGCGCGTTCGACATCGCCGTCGTAAGCGAACTCCCGAAGGAGGATGGTGAGCTCTCTTTGACGTGGTGACTTGCCTTGCAGCCGCTTCTGCACCCGCTCGTGCTCACCCTCGGTGATGGCCTCCCGAACCGGTCGCACGCGGTCGCGGCGCTGGATGAAGTGGTCGCGGTGCGCCCTCAAGTGGCGTCTGATCGCCTCCACGGAGGCCAGGTCGGAGAAAATCAGCTGTAGCCGTTCGGGGTCACGGTTGGGACGGTAGTGGGGTCGGTCCGTGACCCATGAAAGGAGTTCGTCGAGTCCCTTCTCGGTGATCGAGTAGACCCGCTTCTCCAACTTCTCCCCCACTGTGGTGAGCGATCCGTCAATCAGGCCGGCCTCCTCCAGGCGCTTGAGCTCTGGATAGATCTGGCTGTGTGAGGCCGACCAGAACCAGCCCAGCCCCAAGCTGAATTGGCGGGCGAGATCGTACCCGGACGAGGGTGCCGAGGTGAGGGACCCGAGGATCGCATAGCGAAGAGACACATGTACAAGGTTACACATGTCATCCTTGCACCGATCGCCATGCAGGTTCGCTCTCGACCCGAAGATTTCCCGTGATGACCGTCGACCAGCCGCCGTCGACGACGAGATTTCACGCCGGTGATGCGGAACGCCTCGTTCGATGCGAGGAAACGGCCGCGTCGACCACCTCGTCGGTCAGGCCGACCCCGCCGCGAGGGATGTGGCGGGCGATCACGCCTCCTCCGTGACGTCCAGCGGGCCGGGGCCAGGACCGTTCCGTCCACCTCGGCGACCAGCCGCCGAGTCCTTTCTGGCCAGATCCGGACGGCTCCCAGCGACTTCCCAGCTTCCTTCCCGCGTTGATGCGGCTCTCTGAATGTCCCCTCCCCGGCCGTCCTCTCGAAGCGTGGGGACAACCGCGTCGCGTGGATTCCGGCTCACCGAGCGCATTCGCAACGACCATCGAAGTCAACGTAGGACAAAGGACGCTGAGAGCCTGTCAGGCCACGGAACCAGTGCCTCCAATCATGTACGAACCGTGATGGAGATCGCCTTGTACGGACAGCCGGGTGGCCGTATTGTCCCGAATCGGATTGCTGTGCGAGGCCGCCGACGCATCGTGCCCGTGCCCAGCCCGCACGGCTCGAACTGTTCTCGTGGGGGGACCAGTCGTGAGTGGTGCACATCGTTTGTGGGAGAGATCCGTTTCGCCGAGACGCCGGGCCGCCCGGCCCTTCGCCAGGGCGGCCACCGTCGTCACCGCCGTGCTGGCGGTTCTGCTCGCGCTGTGCGGTTCAGCCACGGCCGCTCCGGCCGCGGCAGCCGGGGACAGCATCGGCAGCGCCGGCCTGCTGACCGGGACCGTCACCGGGAACCTGGTGAACGGTTCCAATGACTGGTGGGTGATCTACGCCGCCTCGCCGGGCGCCGCGGTGACCGCCACGGTGCGCAGCACCGCCGCCTCGAACGCCTCCTGCGCGGGCCTCCAGGCCGTGCTCTACAACGCGGACGGCACCCGGAGCGGCCAGCTCAACTCCACGGGCGGGATCAGCGCCGGCACCTCCGCCCAGCTCGCGGGACGGCAACTGGGCGCGGACCGCTACTACGTGGCGGTCACCACCTGGGGCTGCACCTCGGTGGCCCCCTACAGCCTGGAACTCACCGCCGGCGGGGGCCCGGCGCTCGACCCGCCCGCCCTGCACGTCCAGGCGGGGCGCTCGATCGGCTCCGCCTGGCCCCCGCTGCAGGGCGGCAACTCCTACGGCGGCACCTTGAGCGGCAACGGCAGCCAGGACTGGTACGTCCTCTACAAGAAGGCCGACAGCAACCTGGCGACACTGCGGGTGCAGAACACCACCGCCGACACCACCATCGCCTGCGGCGGCATCACCGCGAACGTCTACGGATCGACGGGCACCGGCAACCCGGTGCAGTCGGCGTCCATGCCCGCCGACGGAGCGGTCACCTTCACCCTGCCCGCGACCGAGGCCGGCGACGCCCAGGGACGATACTTCGTGGACCTGGTGCCGTGGGGCTGCAACACCGGCGGCCAGACCTACACGGTGGAGCCCGAGTCCGCCGCCGAGTGGGCCGCCCCGGCCGCGGTGCCGGGCGGCACGGCCGTGGCGGGCACCACGATCGGCTCCGCCTGGCCCCCGCTGCACGGCGGCACGCTCTACGGCGGCACGGTCGACGGCGGCGGCACCGAGGACTGGCTGGTGCTGTACAAGAAGCAGGACTCCGCCACCGCGACCGTCCGGGTGCAGAACACCACGGTGGACGGCTCCGCCGCCTGCGGGGGCCTCACCGCCACGCTGTACGGGTCCGCGGGCACCGTTAACTCGGTGCAGTCGGCGTCGCTGCCCGCCAACGCCACCACCACGTTCACCGTCCCCGGCAACGAGGCCGGTGACGCCCAGGGGCGGTACTTCGTGGACCTGGTGCCGTGGGGCTGCAACACCGGCGGCCAGACCTACACGGTGGAGGCCGAGTCCGCCGCCGAGTGGGCCGTCCCGGCACGGACACCGACCGCCGAGGCCCGTGCCGCCGGCAGCGCAGCCGCCGCCTGGCCGCCGCTGCCGGGCGGTGTCGCCTCCACGCAGCACCTGGCCTCCGGCAGCGGCCAGGACTGGTACGTCCTCTACAAGAAGTCCGACGCGGTCACCGCGACGGTCCGGGTACAGAACATCACCGTGAAGGGCTCGCTGCCCTGCGACGGACTGACGGCCACCCTGTGGGGGGCGACCGGCACCCAGCAGATCAGCTCGGCCTCCCTGCCCGCCAACAGCACCCACGGCTTCGTCCTGCCCGGGCAGGAGACCGGCAGCAGCGCCGGCCGCTACTACGTCGAGATCACCCCGTGGGGCTGCAACAGCCTCGGCCAGGGCTACACCATCGAGCCGGAAGCGGCGGGCGAGTTCAACGCGGCCTCCCACACCCTGCCCGTCGGCCCGAACCGCACGGCCGCGGCGGGCCCGCTGGCGGGCAGCACCAACTACACCACCTCGCTGACCTCGGCGACGGCCCAGCAGTGGGCCTACTTCCACGCCAACAGCGCGGGTTCGCTGCTGGTCCAGAACACCACCACCGGCACCGGCGGCTGCCGGACCCTGCACGTCGCGCTCGCCCATACCGGTTCCACCACGCTGACCGCCACCCCGGCACCCGGCGCCGTGGCCGAGCTCTCCGTCCACGCCGCCGGCGACTACGCCGTCGAGCTGACCACCGGCGGCTGCACGGCCTCACCCGCCATCGGGGCGCTGCTGGAGCTGTCCGGCAGCTTCCGCGGCCCGGTGCTCAGCCTCTCCCCGACCACCCTCAAGACGGCGGCGGTCAACAAGAGCTACAGCACCACGGTCAAGGCGTCCGGCGGCAAGGCCCCGTACACCTACACCGCCGCCACCGCCCTGCCGCCCGGCCTCACCCTGAAGCGCACGACCGGTGCCATCACCGGCACGCCGACCAAGTCCGGCAGCTACACCTTCATGCTCGCTGTCGCCGACGCCACCACACCCACCCATGCCACGCTCACGGTGAAGATCTCCCTCAAGGTCGCCTGACCCCCACCACGTCCGCCGCTCGCCCCGCGAGCGGCGGACGACGGCCGTCCACCACCGAGCGGTACCGGCCGACACCGCACGACACTCATCGCACCTCCCCATCCCTTGAACACAGGACCGAGTGGGGGCGACGAGTCGCCCTGGTCGTTGTAAAGAGCAGGCCGGTGGCCCGCCCGGCCCCGGCACCCGCCCCTCGGCGCCGGGGAACCGGCGGAGTGCAGTCGAGCGCAGCCACCGTTGTGGTCAGCCGTCCCCCGCGATCCGGTGGGGTGTCGTCGTCACGACGCCGACGCCGTCGCGACGAGCACTTCGACAGTGGCGAAGCCGAGGCCGCCGCCACGGTGACCAGGAGAAAGTCCGTCTCCGTATGCCTCGGACGCCGTCATGCGTGCTCCAGAGTCCGGGTGTTGGTATCGGAGCCGGTGTCCGCTGCGGCCGGCGGGACCCGGCGGCGGGCGGCCGGAAGCCGCACCGCCCGGCAGATCAGCGGCCAGGCTCCCTGGGGGGCGAAGCGCACGATGAGGATCAGCAGGATGCCCTCGATGACCAGGGAGAGCGTCTGCTGGTCCTGGAGCAGGCGGGTCAGCCCGTAGTAGACGACGCCCACGCCGACTACCGGTCCGAGTACCGTGCCCGCGCCGCCGACCACGGACATGAGGACGGCGTTCAGGCTCCAGTTGACACTGGCCACGCCGTCCGGGGAGATGACGACGAACTGGAACGCGATCACCGCTCCGGCCAGGCCGGTGAGTGCGCTGGTGGGCACCAACGCGGCAAGCCGGTGCCGGTAGACGGGGACGCCGAGCCCGGCGGCGGCCGGTTCGTTGTCGCGTACGGCGGCGAGGCGCAGGCCGAAGGCGCTGTGGCGGACGTAGAGGGTGAGGGCCATGGACAGGGCGGCGACGACGACCGCGATCTGGTACAGGTTGCCGCCGCTGGGGATCCTCTCCGTGGGCAGGGTCAGGCCGCTGGCGCCGCCGGCCCAGTTCCAGTTGCTGAGGAGGGCCTGGACGGCGATGGAGATGGCCAGTGTGCCCACGGCGAAGTAGTCGCCGCGCAGGCGCAGGAGCGGTACGGCGAGCAGGAGGGCGAGCAGCATCGCGCCGACGCCCGCGCCGAGCAGGGCCACCGGCCAGGGCAGGTCCGTGTGGACGAGGAGGAGAGCGGTGGTGTAGCCGCCGGTCGCCATGAAGGCGGCGGCGCCGAGGGAGATCTGGCCGCTGAAGCCGGCGAGCACGTTCCAGGCCTGGGCGATCGCGAGATACGTCAGCAGGGTGACGCCCAGGTCCAGTTGCCCGAGGCCGAGCATCGGGGCGAGGGCGAAGGCGATGACCGTGAGCAGGGCGAGGGTGGCCGCGGGCCACAGGCCCGCCGGTTTCCCTCGTGGTATCGGCCGGGTTTTCATCCGGTGGCCGCCTTTCGGAACAGGCCTTGGGGGCGTACGGCGAGGACGAGGAAGAAGGCGAGGTAGACGACGACGTCGCGCATGCCGCCGCCGAACAGTCCCACGCTGACCGACTGCAGGACGCCGAGGGCGATGCCGGCGAGGAAGACGCCGCCGACGCTGCCGATGCCCGCCAGTGCCATCACGGCCATTCCGGTCAGCAGCAACGGCATCCCGCTGGTGGGAGTGAAACTCTGGGCGACGCCGGTCAGGACTCCGCCGGCCGCGGCCAGGGCAGCGGCGCCGGCGAAGGTCATGGCGTAGACCGTCGGCACGTTGATGCCGAGCACGGCGGCCGTGGCCGGGTCAGCCGAAGCCGCTCTGACCGCGCTGCCGGCGCGCGTGCGGGTCAGGATCAGGTGGGTGGCAGCGCACAGGAGGCTGGTCAGCGCGAAGGCGATCAGATAGATCGTCTGGATGCGTACGCCGAGGATCGAGATGCCGGAGTCGGCGTAGGGGGCGGAAAGGCTCTTGGGGTGGGTGCCGAAAGCGCCCTGGAAAAGTGCCTGGGCGAGCAGGGACAACCCGAAGGTACCCACCAGCGGTGCGGTGTTGCTCCCCTTGAGGAGCGGTGTGAGCAGGTACCGCTGGAGCGGGTAGGCGATCAGGGCGACGCCCGCCATGGCGAGCGGCAGGGCCAGCAGCGGGTCCCAGCCGGCTCCGGCCACGAGCAGGGAGGCAAGATAGGCGCCGCCGATGACGAGTTCGCCGTGCGCCAGGTTCATCAGACCGAGGACGCCGAAGACCAGGGAGATACCCAGTCCGATCAGGGCGTACAGGCCGCCGGCGAGGATACCGGCGGCCAGGACGTCGAGGCTCACGATGTGCTCCGTTCGCTCACGCTCGCAGGGTGTCGTATCGAGTCCATGCCGGGCCTCAGTTGAGTCCGGACAGCGGGCCGAGCGGCTTCGCGCCCTTGGCCGGCCAGACCTGCTTGATGGCCCCGTTGTTCCACTGGCCGATGAAGGTCGGCGTGGCGCTCTTGTTGTCCACGAACTTCACGGGGCCCTGGGCTGAGACAGTGGTGCTCTTGGCCAGTGCCTTGTTGACAGCCTCGTGGTCGGTGCTTCCGGCGGTCTTGATGGCGTCGAGAAGGATGGTCGCCTCGTGCAGGCCGAGGGCGACCGAGCCGAGGTCGGTGAGGTTGGTGTACTTCTTGCCGTACTTGCTGACGATGAGGCCGGTGTCCGGAAGCCCGGCCGAGTTGGACCAGTTCAGCTGGACGAGGGTGCCGTTGCCCAGCTTGCCGAGAGAGCCCCAGCCAGGCGTCTGGGCGCAGTTCAGGCCGATGGCGACCTTCGCCTTGTAGGCGAGCGCCTTCATCTGCTTCCACATGGCGAAGCAGTCCTGCGGGGCCATGGAAGCGATCAGCACCTGCGAGCCCGAGGACTTCCCGGAGTTGATGACGTCGGAGAAGTCCGTGGTGCCGGCGGGCACGGCTTTGGTGGCGGAGATGGTGAAGCCGGCCTTCTTGCCGGCCGTCCCCCACATCTTCCCGGCCGAGATGCCCTGGGCGTCGTTGCTGGTGACGATCAACGTCTTCTTGTTGGTCTTCGCTCCGGCGGCGACCGTGTAGAAGCCCTTGGCGCCGTCGGCGAGCGACTGGAAGGAGTCCCAGGTGTAGCCCTTGCCCTTGGGCAGCAGTTCGATGGGCAGGGCGCCCATCACCAGCGGCACCTTCAGCGCGTCGGCCTGGCCCTGCATGTCGATGTTCTGCTGGCAGCACGATCCCAGCAGCCCCACGGCCTTGTCGCTGAGCACCAGGGAACGGACCTGCTGGACCATGGTGTTGGTGTCGCTGCGGTTGTCGAGGATTTTCAGCTCGACCTTCCGCTTCTTCCCGCCCACCTCGAGCCCGCCCTTGGCGTTCACCTGCTGCACCGCCAGGAGGTAGCCGTCGCGGATCTGCTTGTTCACGAAGGCGCCGGACAGCTGGATGCTGGTCCCGATGACGATGGGGCCATCACCGTTGTCGGAGCCGCCGCTGCTCGTCGAGGCGTTGCCCGCACAGCCCGCCGTGAGGGCGAGGACCGCTGTGGTGCTGATCGCGAGGGTGCGGCGGGAGCTGGGTCTGGTCACGAGGACTCTCCTTCGGTGGTGCTGAGCGGAGTGGGAGTGGGAGGAGAAGAAGGGGACAGGGGTACGGCGTTCGCGGCGTTGTCGTCGGCGGTGCCGAAGTAGGCGGCGTCCAGGGCCTCGTCGCTGAGCAGGCCGGCCGGGTCACCGCTGTAGGAGATGCGGCCGCGGGACAGCACGACCGCGTGGTCGGCGATGCCCAGCGCTCGTTTGACGTTCTGTTCGACCAGTACGATGGCGACGCCCTGGGAGTTGATCTCGTCCAGTGCCCCGTAGAGGGCGTCGATGGCCACGGGCGCGAGGCCGAGTGAGATCTCGTCGCAGATCAGCACCTGTGGGTCGGCCATCAGGGCGCGTCCCACGGCCAGCATCTGCTGCTGGCCGCCGGACATGGTCGTGGCCTGCTGCGTGGCACGCTCGGCCAGCACCGGGAAGATGGCATGGACCCGCTCCATACGGGCCCGCACCTCGTCCTTGCCCAGCGCGAGCGGAGCGCCGAGCATCAGATTCTCGGCAACGGTGAGACCGGGGAAGATGCGGCGGCCTTCCTGGCAGTACGCGATCCCCAGGCGCGCCCGGTCGTGGGTGGGCATACCCGTGATGTCCTTGCCGAAGGCGTGCACCGAACCCGATCTCGCCTCGACAGTGCCCATGATCGTGGCACACAGCGTCGACTTGCCGGCACCGTTGGCACCCAGGACGGTCACGATCTGCCCCGCATCGACGCGCATCGTGAAGTCCCGCAGGGCGACCATGTCGCCGTAGGCCGCACTGACCGTGTCCAACGCGAGCACGGCACCGGTGTCGGAGGTCGAGACGGCGGCCGGGGTGCGGGTGGGCGGCGCCTGGGTCTTGTCGCCGTCGCCGAGGTAGACGGCCCGCACCTCCTCGTTGGCGGCGATCTCGGCCGGTGTGCCCTCGGCCAGGGGCCGGCCCCAGTTGAGCACCAGCACGCGGTCGACGAGCTCCCGTACGACCCGCTCGATGTGCTCGACCAGGAGCATGGTGATTCCCCGGTCGTGAACCTGGCGGATCAGGTCAATGGCCTCGTCCAGTTCGCGGCCGACGAGCCCGGCCGCGACCTCGTCGAACATCAGCACCCGGGGACGGGTGGCGAGGGCCCGGGCCACCTCCAGCCGCTTGAGGTCCAGGACCCGCAGCGAGTCGGCCGGACGGGACGCCTTGGTGTCCAGCCGGCACAGAGCGAGGATCTCGTCGATCTCACCGGAATGCAGGTGCGGCCGGCCCGCCATGGCTCCGATGCGCACGTTCTCCTGGACAGTGAGACCGTGGAAGGGCCGCGGGACCTGATGCGCCAACGCGACACCACTGCGGGTGATGCGGTGCGCCGGCATCCGGTCCAGCCGCCGCTCCCCCAGCCAGATCTCTCCCTCGGTGGGGCGGTGCACGCCGGCGATCAGCTTCAGCAGTGTGCTCTTGCCCGCGCCGTTGGGCCCGATGACGGCGACCGCCTCTCCGGACGCCACCGAGAGGTCGACGCCGTCGAGAGCCGTTACGCCGCCGAAACGCTTGGCGAGTCCTCGCACCTGGAGAGGGGCTCCGGGCAAGGCACCCGGCCGGGCTGCGGGCGAAGCCGCGCCTTGAGGTTCTGCCCGTGGTGGGGGCGACGCACCGGCATCACCGCCCCCCATGTGGGGGGTCGTTTCAGCATCCAGTCTGTTCACGCCGTGACTCCTCACCGCCGCGCCGGGAATGCCCGGTGATGTCACGCGACGAGTGGTTGACCGTAACTGGCCGGAAGCGTACGGTCCTCCATGTCGAAACGCTAGTCCTAAAACGTGGGACATTCCGAGACGGCTCATGACGCTCACGGGACCGCGGGACGGATGACGCCGCATGCGAACACCAACAGCGAGGCCGGGCACGCAACGCACGCCGATCGGCAGCCGGAGGCCGACGGGCTACTCGCACCTCACCTACCGCCACACGAGGCCTGACCCTGGTCGTGGGCACAGGGACGACTATCCGCGACGGCGCGCGCGCCGCTCGCCATACCGCCGCCGGGCCCCCGGGCGGTGCGGCGACCGCACCACACCCCTATGAGCCCCTAGGGCACGAGCGGCCGCGCGGCCACGCCCGAACACCCGGCATCATCCGGCTGATGAGTCCGGATTATCAGGATCAAGGTCCGGAATATCAGAGAGTAGGTGTCCCACCCTCATGATCGCGCAGCTCCTTCATGCCGACGGCCACCTGTTCGAGCCGCTCGGCCCCCAGCGGTTCGAGGACGTACCGGCGGAGACTGTCGAGGTGCACCCTGAGCGCACGGTCCAGCACACGCGCGCCCTGCGGGGTGAGCCCGGCCAGTGTGACTCGGCGATCAGTGGGGCTCGGCCGCCGCTCGATCAGGCCCCTGGCAACCAGCCGGTCGGCCATCTTGGTGAACCCACCGCTGGAGAAGGCGACTTCCTTGGCGAGGCGGGTGAGCGGGAGCTCACGGCCGGGCGTCCGTGAGAGCCTCAGCAGGACTTCGAACCACGGTCCGGGCAGATCCGCGACCTCGCGCAGGTCCGCATCGATACGCCCATGGGCGCGGCTGAAACCCTCCAGGATGAGCCCCCACCAGGTCACCAGCGTCTCGTCGTCGACGGACACCGTCCGCCCACGCCCCTCCAGGTGGCGACCTGACGTGCCCACGCCTCACTCCCTCCGTCAGCGTGGCGTACGCCGAGCATGCCGGGGTAGCGCCACCCGGCGCACTTTACCTTGCGCGAGAAAATCTTGCGAGCAAGACGATTCCTACATATCTTTCTAGCGAGATACTTTCTTGAGAGAGGAACTCATGAGACCACTCACAAGGACACTGGCCGGCGCTCTCGCGCTGTCCACCGTCCTGCTCGTCGGCGAACCCGCCATGGCGGCGTCCCGACCGGCCGTAACGGCAGCCCGGGCAGAGGCGTCACAGATCTCCCGCAGCAAGGCGCTGGTCACGGACTTCACGCAGCGGCTGTACAACCGGCATGACCTGTCCGCCATCGACGCCTACCTCGATGCGGACTTCACCCAGCACGATCCCCGCATCGCCGACGGGCCGACAGGACTGCGCGCCTACCTGACCGCGCAGAACGCGGCCCACCCCGACGCGTACCTCTCGGTCAAGCGCGTCATCGCGGAGGGCGACCTCGTCGCTGTCCACAGCAACCTGGTCCTCGACCCGGGGACCAGGGGCTACTCCGTCCTCGACCTGTACCGCCTGTCCGGCGGCAAGATCGTCGAGCACTGGGACACGACCCAGGAAATTCCGGCGACGACGGTCAGCGGCAACGACATGTTCTCGACCCTCAGCTCCCCCCAGGTGAGCCGACCGGACCCGAGCGCGCCCACCGCGCTCAACAAGCAACTCGTCACGGACATGTACAAGCAGGTGTTCGTGGAGAAGGACGTCACCGCGTTCGACCGCTCTGTCGTCGACCCCTATTACCAGCACAACCCCGGCTTCGCCAACGGCATCCAGGCGGCCAAGGACGGGATCTCCGGGATGTTCTCGGCTTTCCCCGGCTTCCACTCCGACACCTACCGGGTCATAGCCGAAGGCGACCTGGTCGTGCTCCAGTCCCGCGGCACCTTCACGTCGGACATGGCCCAGGGTGTCTTCGACATCTACCGGGTGCGGAACGGCAAGGTCGTGGAGCACTGGGACATCGTCCAGAACGTGCCCTCCACCTCCTCCAACGACAACTCCATGTTCTGACCCCGACGCCGCCCACTTCGGGTTCGCCCACACGCGTGACCGCGTTCGGCCGGGGACCGTGGGGATCATCCGCGGGGGTCGGGTTCGGGTGGGGGCCAGCGTTCGCGCAGGCGGCGGTAGCGGGTCTGGGCTTGGCGGCGGTCGGGCATGTCGAGCGCGGCGGCGATCTGTTCCCAGGTCTGGCCTCCGGCGCGGGCACGGTCGATGAGTTCGAGCTCGGCGAGGTCGATCTCACGGCGGGCTTCGGACAGCAGGGAGAGACCGTCGGTGGGGTCCGGCGGGTCGGCGGCCGGGGTCGCGTGGTGGGGCGGCCGTGTGCCGGCGCGGTCGGTCGCGCAGGCGAGCAGCCGGGTGAGCGCGACCGTCGGGGTGGGCTCGCGCCGTGCCGTGCTGTGGTGGTCGGGCCCGTCGGCCGACGTAACGTCATCAATTTGAGGACGTTCGGCAGCGTCGCCACCCTGCCGACCGAGTATCCGCTCGCGCTCGCGGAGCGCGGAGGGCAGCAGCGCCGCGCAGATGCCTTCCAGCTCGTCCAGCTGCCGGGGGCTGAGCGCGTCGATGACCGCCCTGCGCACGGTCCCCACGTGCCCAGGGGCCAGGGCGGCGAGTTTCGCGTAGCCCGCCTCGGTCAGGACGGCGAGGTTGCCGCGTCCGTCCTCGGCGGCGCGCTCGCGGCGCACCCACCCCCGGCGTTCCAGGCCGACCATCATGTGCGAGAGTCGCGACTGCGAGCCGCGCGCCATATGCGCCAGCTCACTCATGCGCATGCGGCGTCCCGGCGCCTCGGAGAGCACAGCCAGTACCCCGTAGCCGAACTGCGTGAGCCCACCGTCGCGTTGCAGCTGCGCCTCCACGGCGTCGGGCAGCACGGCCAGCACGGCCGCCAGCAGCCGCCACACCTGCAACTCGTGCCTGCTCAATCCCACCTCTGTCACACGCCGACAATACGAGACTCGCGCTCCCGCTCCAGTCCATGCTGATTGACTCTTCAAACAGATGGGCATAGCGTAGCGACCACAGCTTGAACCCTCAAGCAGATTCGCATTTCTGCCGCACGCCAACGCCGACTTGAGCCGGCGGGCCTGCGGCTGACGTTCCCACGGAGAGGATCCGCCCCCATGACTTCACTGAGCAGGCGACGGCTGATTGGAAGGGGCGCCGCACTCGGCGCGGCGGCACTGGCCGCCCCCATCGCCGCCGGTCCCGCGGCGGCGGCCACCGGGAGCGCAGACACGGTCAAGCCGTTCCCCGGCACTCCCGTGGAGGAGGAGACCAAGTCGCTCGACCAGCTGTACGCGGACGCCAGGCGCGAGGGCGGCAAACTGGTCATCTACGCCGGCGGCGACACCTCCGACCAGCAGGACGGCACCAAGCAGGCGTTCCTGGCGCAGTTCCCTGACATCGACCTGACCACGGTGGTCGACTACAGCAAGTACCACGACGTGCGCATCGACAACCAACTGGCCACCGACACCCTCGTCCCGGACGTGGTGCAGCTGCAGACCCTGCAGGACTTCACCCGCTGGAAGCAGCAGGGCGTGCTGCTGCCCTACAAGCCGGCCGGGTTCTCAAAGCTCTATGACGGCTTCCGTGACCCGGACGGGGCCTGGCTGGCCATCGCGGTCGGCGCCTTCAGCTACATGTACGACGCCTCCCTGGGCGCCCAGGGTCCCGCCACGCCCTACGAGCTGGCCGACACGCGCTGGCAGGGTGCGATCTCCTCCTCCTACCCGAACGACGATGACGCGATCCTGTTCCTGTACACGCTGTATGCCCAGGCCTACGGGTTTGACTGGTTGAGCCGGCTGGCCGCCCAGAAGATCGCGTTCGGCCGCGGCACCCCCACCCCCATCACCGCGGTCGTGAGCAAGCAGAAACAGGTCGGCATCGGAGGCTTCGGCTCACTGGCCCGTCAGCTCGCCCCCGGCGTCACGTGGGTCGTCGCGGACGGGCACCCGTTCATGTCCTGGGGCCAGCGCGCCGCGATCCTGCGCGGCGCCAAGCATCCCGCCGCCGCCAAGCTCTACCTGAACTGGTCCATTTCATCCGCTGTGCAGCAGACCTCCGTCAACGGCTGGTCCGTACGCACCGACGTCACCCCCACCGGCGGGCTCAAGCCGATCTGGCAGTACCGCAACGCCCACCTCGACGAATTCCCGCGCTTCATGGCCGACCGCGCCGAAGCCGAACGCTGGCGGCAGACCTTCACCCTCTACTTCGGCGAGGTCCAGGGCGCTCCCACCCCCGGCTGGCTGGGGCTGCACCCCGGCCAGTAGACGGCCCCGTTCCCGAAAACGCGTCCCCGGCCGGGGCCACCGCGGCCCGGCCGGGCACGGCGCCCGTTATGACCAGGCTCTCGCGACAGGCTGGCTCGCGCCGGAGCCGTTCTCCAGCTCCGAGCCGTGCGCTTCAACGGCGACTTCGACGCCTACGGGGCTGACGCGAACAGCTGAACACGCCCGCAACCACCAAGCAGCTCCGTCGCGGGAGACCGGTCCACGCAGAGGGACGGTAGCTTCACCGGGGCCGGCTGACCGGGCGGAAGCACAGGCCGCGACCCGGGCGCGCAACCCGAACGCCCGCCCGTCGTCTCACAGGGATGCCTTGTACATGGCGGTGAAGGTCGCGTTGAGACCCGGGCTCGACTCGATGAGCTCGGTCATGCCGGGCAGGACGTCGCGGGTGTCGAAATAGGCGACGCGCGAGTCGGGTCCGACGGACGCGCTGAACAGCGTTTCATAACCCTTCCGGTGCATTGCCTCCACTGCTTCGTCGAATGCGGTGGAGGCATAACCGAAGTGGTGGAAGCCGTACCCGCGCTGGCTGATCACGTCGCGATGTACCGACGGCAGCTCGTCTGCGGGCTGGATGAGCTCGTATTGCATGTGCCCGCCGAAGCCGAGCGCCACGTGTGCGCGTGCCTGCGACGGTGCGCCCCGGTAGCGGGGGTTCTCGCCGGCGAAGTCGCGCAGGACCGTCCAAGGTCCGACCCGGAAGCTGTCGCTGAACCGGGCCATCGCCGCGTCGAGATCCTCGACGACGAAGGCCATCTGGATGAGGCCGTCGGTCGGTTGGCCGAAGTCGAACAACATGGGCGTTCCCTCACAGTCGCTGAACAGTTGGATTGCCGGCATGGCGTGATCTGCCTCGGCAGTGCACTCAGAACGGGCTGCCGCCCATGATCACCCGTTCCTCCGGCGGGATCGGGTCGAGACTCACATGCACCTCGACGCACGACGGCCGCCCGCTCTTCAGAGCCTTGGCGAGGGCAGGCGCGAGTTCATCAAGGGTGCGCACCTGGTAGCCGTCCGCACCGAGCGCGATCGCGGCGGCGGCGTAGGAGCCGTTCTCCAGGCGGTTGTTGACGATCCGGTCCTTGCCGAGCAGGATCTCCTGCGCGTGCAGAGTGGCGCCCCAGGCCCGGTTGTTGAGTACGACGACGACCGTCCCGAGCCCCGCGCGCACCATCGAGTCGAACTCGCCGAGGCTGTAGCCGACCGACCCGTCACCGGTCACGAGAACGACGTTCGTGCCGGGTTCGACAGCTGCCTGGGCTCCCAGCGCGATGCCCATGCCGACTCCCATGGAGCCGAGATAGCCGTGGCAGAGGAACGCGGACACCGGTGCCTCGGAGATCGTCTCCGACAGCCAGAGGTAGGTGAGCGCGCCGTCGGCGACGACCACCGATGCATCGGGCACCGCCGCGGCGATGGCGCGTACGGCGTCGTAGGGATGAACGCGCTCGTCGTGGACGACCTGAGCGGCCACGGCTTCGCGCCGCCGCTGCAGGTGTGCCCGCAGGGTGTTGCGCCAGCCGGCCAGATCCGCCCCGGCGGCCCGCCTCGTGACGGGTTCCCGGTTGAGGTCCTGGAGTACCGGGAGCGGGTCGGCGGCGACCGACAGCGTGACCGGCTGCAGGTGTCCCAGTTCCGCGCCGGAAGGGTCGACCTGCACCACACGCGCGTCACGCGGTATCAGCGCGCCCGAGCCGTGCGCTGTGGTGAGACCGAACCGGAGTCCCGCCATGATCACCAGGTCGGGTTCGTCTCCGGGTGGCAGGCCGTACAACCCCTGCACCAGGCCGAAGTTCATGGGGCTGCGCGAGATCGCGCCGAGGCCCTCGTAGTCCGACATCAGGGGTACGCCGAGTCGCTCGGCGAAAGCCCGGAGCTCGCCGCCGGCGCCGGATCTCGGTACCTCGGACCCCGCGACGATCACCGGCCGCCGGGACTCCGCCAGCAGCCGGAGGATCTGATCCACCCCGGCCTGTGCGAGCCCCGGTCCGTGGTCGGCGCCGTGCAGGAGTTCCGTGGTCAGGTCGGGCATCTCGTCGAGCTGTTCGGTCAGCACGTCCCAGGGGATGTCCACCAGTACGGGTCCGCGTGGCGCGGACAGCGCGGTGCGGATGGCGCGAGCCAGGATGCGGGGAATCAGCGACGCGCGCGTCACCCGGTGCGCCCACTTGGTGACGGGTGTCGCGATCGCCACCTGGTCCAGCCCCGCCTGCAGAGTGTTGGTCTGGTCGCCCGCCAGCGGGCCGGACGCGGCGAGGTAGAGCACAGGAGTGCGATCGAGGTGTGCGTTGGCCATCGACGTGACGGCGTTGGTGAACCCGCCGCCGGCCGTCAGCAACGCGACACCGAGAGCGTTGCGTACGCGTGCGTAGCCTTCCGCCGCGTGGCCCGCGTTCATCTCGTGCCGCGTGTCCACGATGGGCAGCCGGTGGTCGAGCGCGGCCTGGTAGACGGAGTCGATGTGCGCGCCGTTGATGCCGAACATCCGGTCGACACCGGCCTGTTGGAGGAGACGGACGACGATGTCGCCGCCGGACACACGAGTCATGGAATGCTGCTTCCTCTCCAGACGCCGGAATCCCGACGTCAGACGCAGGTTTCGCCGCCGTCGACGGCCAGGACATGACCGGTCACGAAACTCGCCCGCGGGGAAGCGAGCCAGTACGCGGCTTCGGCGACCTCCCGCGGCCTCGCCACACGGCCGAGCGGAGTCCCGGCCGACACGGCGGCGGCGTCGAGGTTCGCGTGTTCCTCCAGGTGCCGCAGCATTCCGGTGCGGGTCAGGCCCGGGGCTATCGCGTTGACGCGGATCCCGTGGCGACCGTGCTCGGCGGCCGCGGACTTGGTCAGCCCGACGACGCCGTGCTTGAACGCGGAATACGCGGCGCCGCCACCGGGGTTGCCGACCAGGCCGGCGACCGACGAGGTGTTCACGATCGCGCCGTGCCCATGGGGCACCATGACGGCAAGTTCGTGTTTCATGCACAGCCACACGCCGCGCAGGTTCACCGACTCCGACAGCTCCCAGCTCTCACTGCTGAGCTGTTCGACCGGGCCCACGGGGGGCGCGATTCCGGCGTTGTTGAAGGCGGCGTCCAGCGTGCCGTAGGTGTCGATCGCCGCGGCGACCATGTTCTCGACCTCTTTCTCGACCGAGACATCCACCTGGACGAAGATCGCCTTGCCGCCCGCCGCGGTGATGGCGGCGACGGTGTCGGCGCCGGACTCGGAACGGTCCGCCGCGACAACCGCCGCACCACGCTCGGCGAACAGTTCCGCGGCCGCCCTTCCGATGCCCGAACCGGCACCGGTCACCAGCACGACCGACCTGTGCATGTCGTGCGCCGTCACCGCCCGGCCTCCGTCGCGGTCAGGATCTCGTCGTAGACCGGGTTGGCGAGGACCGTCCTCTCCACCGCGGCTCGGCGCGGGTCCCCCGAGTCGGTGGGTAGCGACGCGAGGATCGCGTCGAACCGCCGGGCGAGCAGTTCCCGATGCTCGGCATGCGTCAGCACGTAGAGCCTTTCCTCATGGATCGCCTGCAGGACCCGTTCGCCGACCTCCCGCGGCTGCATCGCCGTCTCGTGCAGGTCGGCCTCCGCGGCGGCGCCCGGCGCGTGCGTCCGTGGCTCGCCAGGGGGCGGCGGTCCCTTGTGGATGTTGGTTCGGACGATTCCCGGCGTCAGGACGGAGACGTTCACCGGGGTGTCCCTCAGTTCGGCCGCCAGCGCCTCCATCAGCCCCACCACACCGAATTTCGCGGCCACGTAAAGCGCCCCGGGGGTGCCGAGCAGACCTCCGATCGACGCGGTCGAGACGATGTGCCCCGGACGGCCGGAGGCCAGCATGCGCGGCAGGAAGGTGCGGATGCCGTTGAAGACGCCCGTGAGGTTGATGTCGAGCACCCAGTCCCACTGTTCGAAGGTCGCCTCGGCCAACGGCGCGAGGAATCCGACCCCCGCGTTGTTGACCAGCACGTCCACGCCGCCGTAGTCGCGGTCGAGACGGTCCGCGACGGCGTCGAACGCCGCACGGTCCCGTACGTCGAGCTGAATGGCCTCGGCCTTGCCGATGCTCGCGAGTTCACGCTGTGCGCTCGCGACCGTCTCCGCGACGACTCCGCAGATGACCACGTTCATTCCGGCCTGGCACAGGACCTGCGCGACGCCGAGGCCGATGCCGCTGTCCCCGCCGGTGATGAAGGCGGTCTTGCCCGCCAGATCTCGCATGATGGGTTTTCCTTTCCCCGTGGCAGGCCGCGGGTGTCTGCGCCGGCTCAGGCCGTCAGTCGTTGCCGCGGTGGGCGGCGATGGCCTGCTCCAGAGTGGCGTGGTCGGCCCAGCTGCCGTGGAAGCCGAAGGGCACCCGGCTGGGGAGCTTGACCCGGGCCAGCGGGGTGCGGCGCAGGTCGGCCGCGTCGTGGATGAGCAGTTCGGTGAGGTTGGTGGTGCGGTTCCACCACAGGGAGAGCAGGTAGCCGTCGTCCTCGCCGCGGGCGTTCTCTCGGGGGACGAAGATCGGTTCGCCGGGGCTGGTCAGGCCGTCGGGGCCTTCCACGACGGTGGTGTGGTCGAGCAGGTAGTCGTGGCGGGCCAGGCCGTCGGACATGATGTCGTCGGCCAGGCCACGCGTGGTGACGAAGTAGCCGTAGCGGGTCGGCCGGCCCGTGTACGCGTCGTTGATCTTCGGGAACTCGCCGAAGATTCCGCTGACCATCTCCTCCGTGGCCCGGCCGGTCGCCAGGTCCACGCACCACCGGTAGGGCTGGGCCGGGGGGAACCACTCGTGGGAGGTCACCGGCGTCCCGATGCGGTCGACGGGGGTGCCGAGCCGGCTGATGCGGTGGCCGTCGATGACCAGCCGGCCGTCCTGCTCGTAGGCGTTGAAGAAGTGGGTGTTGGCCCAGTGGCCGCCGAGCTCGTGCCAGGTGACCTCGTGGGTCTGACGGTTCATCAGGACGATCTGCACGCCGTGTTCGAGGGAGTTCTCGTCCCAGACCACGCCGGGCCTGCTCTGGGCCACCAGGTCGAACCGGAACTGGGCGGGCGTGACGAAGAAGATGGCGTAGGTGTCGCTGACGGCGAAGTCGTGCATGAGGACCGGGACGCCGATGTCGAAGGAGTGCGAGTCGATGATCTGGCCCGTCTTCACGTCGGCGCGGTACCAGGTGATCGTCGGTCCGACGGCGGCGAAGAACAGCATGTCGCCGGTGTCCGGGTCGGTCTTGTAGTGGCCGGTGCACAGGACGTCGATGCCGCTGTGGAAGTCGTACGTGTCCAGGGTGCGCAGGGTCTCGGGGTCCAGCGCGTGCGGAAGTCCGCCCTCGAAGTAGACGATCAGGTGGTCGTCGAAGAGGCCCGCGTTGATGTTGGCCACGTTCTTGGCGCGCGGGGCGCCCTCGGGCAGCCGGCCCGGGGTGCCGCCGTTGACGAAGCCGCTGTAGATCGCTTCCCCGGCCTCCACCTCGACCTTCATCGAGTCGGTCTCGACCCAGCGGGTCCGGTAGGCGGCCCTGCCCTCGCGCAGGTAGATGCCGCATACCATGCCGTCACCCTCCCACCAGTGGTAGCGGTCGGTGTTGCGTGGCTCGAAGCGGGGGTTGGAGGAGACGCGGAACAGCGCGCCCGCGAGGTCGGACGGTATCTCGCCGTCCACCTCCAGGTCGTACCCCTCGCTCTCCTCCGTCCAGGGGGCGAAGGGGCCGTTGAGGAACTTGTTGTCCGTGGACCATCCCGCTTCCGCGTGCGAGGACTCGGCGGCCTGTTCGGTCCGGCGGGGGACGACGGTCATCGGAGCGGGGGGCAAGGGTTTCGGGGCCATGGGGGTCTCCGTGTGGTTCTGTGAGGCGGGCCGTCAGAAGGGGTAGTGCGGGAGCTCGCCCCGGACGGTGACCCATTGCTGCTCGGTGAAGGCTTCGAGGTTGGCGGCGGCGCCGCCGTGCCGGGACCCGGTGCCGGAGTCGCCGACTCCGCCGAAGGGGATGACCGCCTCGTCGTTGACGGTCTGGTCGTTGATGTGGACCAGGCCGCTGGGCACGCGTTCCGCCAGGGCCAGGCCCTTCATGACGTCCCGGGTGAGGATGCCGAGGGACAGCCCGTACTCGGTCCCGGCGGCCAGGTGGGCCGCCTCGTCGAGGTCCTGGAAGGGGACGACGGGTGCCACCGGCCCGAAGATCTCCTGTGCGTAGGCGGGCGCGGTCAGCGGTACGTCGGTGAGCACGGTCGGCCGGTAGAAGAGGTCTTGGTAGGTGCCGCCCGCGGCCAGCCGGGCACCGGCCTCGACCGTCTCGGTGACGATGCGGTGGATGTTGTCGCGTTGTCCGGCGTCGATGACCGGGCCGAGGGCGACCTTCTCGGTGGTCGGGTCGCCGACGGTGAGCGCGTCGGCGTGCTGGGCGAGCAGGGCCGTGTACTCGTCGGCGACCGAGGCGTGGACGAGGTGGCGGCTGCTGGCCATGCAGATCTGGCCGGCGTGGACGAAGGATCCCCAGGCACCCACCGAGGCGGCCTTCTCCAGGTCGACGTCGTCCATGATGACGAGAGCGGAGTTCCCGCCCAGCTCCAGGTGGACCCGCTTGAGGTGCTGTGCGGCGGCGATACCGATGGCGCGCCCGGCCCGCGTGGAGCCGGTGAACGCGATCACGGGGATCCGCGGATGCTCCACCACAGCCGCGCCCACGTCCGCGCCGCCGGGCAGGACATGCAGCAGACCAGAAGGCAGGCCCGCCTCCTCGAAGACGCGGGCGAAGACCACGCCGCCGCTGATCGCGGTACGGGGGTCCGGCTTGAGGACGACCGCGTTGCCGAGGGCGAGAGCCGGGGCGACCGCTCGCATGGCCAGGATGACCGGCACGTTGAACGGGGCGATGACGCCGACCACCCCGACGGGATTGCGACGGGCGAACGACAGCCGCTGCTGCCCGGAACGCAGCAGCTCACCGTAGGGCGCCCCGGCGAGGGCGGCGGCCTCGTGGCATTCCTCGGCACCACCGCTGGAGACCTGCAGCGCGGCGAACGGCCGTATCGCGCCGGATTCCCGCATCAGCCAGGTCTCGATCTCCTGCTGGTGTTCCTCGAAGAGGCGCGCGGCGCGGCGCAGCACGGCGGCGCGGTCAGAGTACGGCCGGGCGGCCCATTCGCGCTGAGCCCGCACCGCCTTCTCCACCGCCTTGTCCACGTCGGCCGGGGAGGCGGAGCCGACGCGGCCCAGCGTCTTGCCGGTCGCGGGCTCGACGGCCAGGTACGGCTCGCCCGAACCGCTGATCCACTCACCCGAGCCCGAGAAGATGCGGCCCTCCCAGGTGCTGCTGTCCAAAAGCGTCATGGTGTCCCGTTCCACTTGGTGCGTTGTGTCGCGAAGGTTATGTGTCATGTCTCAAAGATGGCGAGGCAGGGCGTTTTCTGGCCTCGGTCCCGTTTCATCCGCGGACCACCTGGCGTAGATCCCGGACCCTGTCGCTGCCCGGTGATGACCGCTCCAGCCCGAGCACGGCATCGGCCGCCAGCACACCCGGATCGGCGGCGAAGAGCAGAACAGACCGCGAGGAAGATGAAGTCGACCTCGGCCTTCGGGGCGGCGGTGTCCGTGTCCTCTTGCGGCGCGGATGCAGACCCCCCGCACCGGCCGGTGCAGCTCGGCCTACATCCGAACGGGTCATGGGGCCCCCAGTAGCGGTGTGAGCGGTTCTCGCGAGCTCTCCGAACAACACGTACGTCCCGCATATCCGGACTCGACTAGCGTGATACAGGACGCTGCACTGAGAGAACGCACGACGTCAAGAGGCTTGACGCAGCAATTTCCACTTTCTCGTCGGTTGACGCAAGCACCTACATCGACCTACTGTCCCATAATACAAGACTTGAGTCCTGCAAAAGGAGACACCTCGTGGCGATCACCGGGTTGGGTCACACCGGCTTCTGGGTCGACGACCTGGAGAAGATGCGCGACTTCTACGAACGGGTGCTGGGGCTGACCGTCACGGACGAGGACGAGGAGAAGGGCATCGTGTTCTTCTCCGCGCGGCCGGCGGAGGAGCACCATGAGTTCGTCCTGCAGCGGGGCCGCACCGCCCCTGCCGGCGCCATGCTCACGCACCAGGTGTCATGGCGCGTGGACTCCCTGGAGACGATCATCGACTTCCACAGGCGCTTCCGCGCCGAGGGCATCCAGGTCCAGCAAGAGGTGACGCACGGCAACGCGATCGGGATCTACTTCTTCGACCCCGAGGGCAACCGCAACGAGGTCTACCTGCGCGTCGAGCGTGACGTCCGCCAGCCGTTCCGCAAGACACTCAACCTGGACCTCCCCCCGCAGGAGATCTTCGCCGAGGTCGAGCGGCTGCTCACCGAGGGCGGCCCGGCCTACCAGCCGGTGCAGTAGTCCGCACGACCGCAGGAAGGAACGTGCGGAGGAACCACGGAAGGCCCCTCATGACAGAACTCTCTGTACGGCAGCCCGCCGTGCTGATCGTCGGTGCCGGCCCGACCGGCCTGACAGCCGCCCATTTGCTGGGCTCCCGCGGCGTACGGGTGCTGCTGGTGGAACGCAACGCCACCACGAGCAACGACGCCAAGGCGATCAGTCTCGACGACGAGTCGCTGCGCACCTTGCAGTCGGCCGATGGCCTCGACGAGGCGGTCTACCCGATCCTCGTGCCGGGCACGGGAACCAGGTACTTCGGCGCCGACGGGCAGCCGCTCGTCCACGCTCGCGGCACCGGCGACCAGCGTCTCGGACATCCGTTCAAGAACCCCTTCGCCCAGCCGGACCTGGAACGCGTGCTGCGCGAGCAGCTGCGTCGCCTCCCCAACGTGGACGTCCGCTTCGACACCCGGCTGACAGACCTCACCGGGCACCCCGACCACGTGGACGTGTCGCTTCGCACGGGCGGGGGGGACGGGCCGGTCGAGGAGCTGGAGGTCTCCTACGTCCTCGGCTGCGACGGCGGCCGCAGCACCGTACGCGACCTGCTGTCCATCCGCATGCAGGGGCGCAGCTTCCCCGACGAGGTATGGCTGGTGGTCGACACCCTGGACGACACGCACGACCAGCGCTACGGCATGCACCACGGCAACCCGGAACGGCCTGTCGTCATCGTCCCCGGGCGGGAGGGACGCTGCCGCTACGAGTTCCGCATGAAGGCGGGCGAGTGCGAGGCAGGAACGCCACCTCCGTTCCCTCTGGTGCGCCGACTCCTCGAGCCCTACCGGCAGATCACCCAAGAGCAGGTCGAGCGCGCCGTCGCCTACAGCTTCCACGCGCTGCTGGCCGAGCGGCTGCGCGACGGGCGCTGCTTCCTGCTCGGCGACGCTGCGCACATGATGCCGCCGTTCGCCGGGCAGGGTCTCAACTCGGGTGTGCGGGACGCGGCCAACCTCTGCTGGAAGGTCGCCGAAGTCCTGGCGGGCCGGGCCGACGATGCGCTGCTGGACACGTACGACACCGAGCGGCGCCCGCACGCCCGGGCGGTGATCGACCTGTCCGTACGGCTCGGCCGGATCGTCATGACCACCAGCCGCCCCCGCGCACTGCTGCGTGACCTGATGGTGCGCACAGCCATGCGCACACGGCCGGGACACCGCTACCTCACCGAGATGCGCTACCGCCCCGACACCCGGGTCAGATCGGGTGCCGTCATCCCTCTGGACGGTCCGGGCCGGGGACTCGTCGGCACGATGCTGCCGCAGCCGCGGGTGCTGCACGGACCGCATCACCGCGTCACCCGGCTCGACGACATCCTCGGGCAGGGCTGGAGCCTTCTCGGGATCGGCGTGACGGACGCCGACTGGGCGGCCGTCACCCGCGCCGGCCTCCCGGACGCCGCCGCGGTGGACGTCTTCCTGGACGACCGGGCACCGCGTGACCGAGCGGGCCGGGAGGGCATCGCCGACGCCGACGGCCGCCTCGAAGCCCTCTTCACCGGACTGGACGGGCGCGTCGTACTCGTACGCCCCGACCGCCTGGTGGCTGCTGTCTTCACCCCCGAGCGGGCCAAGCACGTCGCCGCGGAGCTGCGGCGCTTCACCGCCCACCCCATGACGGCCACCGTCCCTCCCGCGGCGACCGACCCCGCCCCCCATCCCCATGGTCAGCACGACCCCACAGGAGTATCCCGATGAGGCTCAGCACCGTCCGCGTCGCCGACGACCAGACCGCCGCCGCCCGGCTGGAAGGCGAGGAACTCGTCCTGCTGCCCTTCTCCGACGTCGGCGCGCTGCTCGCCGCCGGCGACGACTGGCCCGAGCGGGCGGTTGCCGCAGGCGGCAAGCGCGTCCCCCTGGCCGAGGCGTCGCTCGCCCCGCTCGTTCCCCACCCCAACAAGATCATCTGCCTGGGGCTCAACTACGCCACACACATCAAGGAGATGAGCCGCCCGACCCCCGCCCACCCCACCCTCTTCGCGAAGTACGACGGCTCCCTGATCGGCGCCCACGACGACATCCACATGCCACCGGTCAGCAACGACCTCGACTGGGAGGCGGAGTTGACAGTCGTCATCGGACGCGCGGGCCGCCATATACCGCGCGAGAAGGCCCTGAAGCACGTCGCCGGCTACACCGTCGCCAACGACGTCACCGTCCGCGACTGGCAGCACCGCACCCGCGAGTTCCTGTCCGGCAAGACCTTCGAGGCCACCACGCCCGTCGGACCGGCGCTCGTCACCGCCGACGAAGTCCCGCCCGGCGCCTCGGGGTTGACCATCTCCTGCAGCGTCGACGGCCACACCATGCAGAAGTCCAACACCGCCGACCTGCTCTTCGACGTCGCCGACACCATCGCCTACGTCAGCACCATCATCACCCTGGTGCCCGGCGACCTGATCCTCACCGGAACCCCGGGCGGCGTGGGCGCCGGCCGCGACCCGAAGGTGTTCCTGCGCCCCGGCCAGGAACTGGTGACGACCGTGGAGGGCCTGGGGGAACTACGCAACACCGTCACCAAGGACCAGCTGTAGACCGGGCAAGCGGGCAGCCGGGCGCGACTTCCTCCTACCCGCACTCACCCGCTACAGTGTCTCGCATGTCAGGAAACGCGTCCCCCAGCTATCGCGACCGCAACTCCACCGCCGACCGGGCGCTGGACATCCTGACCATGTTCGATGACGTCAATCTGGTCGTCTCAGGGTCGGCCGTAGCGGAGCGGCTCGGCGTCGCGCGCTCCACCGCGTACCGCTACCTGCAGAGCCTGGTCGCCGGACGCTTCCTCGAAGAGGCCCCCGGCGGTGGCTTCCGGCTCGGTCTGCGGGTGCTGGAGATCGCCCGGCTGGCCCGCCGCAGCTACGGTCTCTCCGAGATCGCCATGGCGCCGATGGAGGCGCTCGCCGAGGAGACGCACGAAACCGTACTGCTGACCCGCCGCACCGGCGACCTGGTGGTGTGCGTGGACCGCGCGGAAAGCACCCGCGCCGTACGGATCTCCTACGAACGCGGCAGCGCCCTGCCCATCAACGCCGGCGCCTCCGCCCTCGTCCTGCTGGCCTGGAGCCCCGACGACGAGGCCCGCCACCTGCTGGAGGCCACCGCGCTACGCCGGTTCACCTCGGCCACCCTCACCGACGTCGACGCGCTGATGGAACGCCTCGGCCGGATCCGCCGCCTCGGCTACTCGATCACCCGGGGCGAACTGGACCCCGACGTGGTGGGCATCGCCGCGCCCATCCGGGACGAGAACAAGCAGGTGGTGGCGGCGGTGAGCGTTGCCGCCCTCGCCTCCCGGGTCTACCCGGAGGCCGAGGCGGAGATCGCCCAGAAGGTCCTCGCCACGGCGGGCGAGATCAGCGAACGGATGGTCGTCGTCGCAGGCTGACACCGCCTGTGCGAGTAAGCATGGCCCTGGCGGGTGCCTGACGGTGCTGCGGGTGTCGCTGCCTTTGGGCCGTCGCCAGGACAAACGACAAGAACCGTCTGCCGAAATGCCAGGTGACGCGCCATGCTCTTTCTCACCGGCCCCCACGAACTCGCCGACGCCGTCGCCGCATTCGTGGGGGCACCCGTTTCCTCGGCCGAGAGACGTCAGGGGATGTCACCAACCGCGTACTCATCTGTCACGCCCAGTTGCGGATGGCGATGGCCCCGAGGGTGAGGCCGGTTGCCGTCTCGATGAGCGCGCGCCGCCCAGGGTGACATCAAGGACGCCGAGGTCGGTGATGATTCGGTGGACGCAGCGCTCGCCGGTGATGGGTGGGTTCATGCGGTGAGGATCTTGAGGCTGCCGCCCTTGCGTCATGTCATCAAAATGATGACAGACCGGCATCGTGGACGAGGTTTCATGGCGCCGAGCGGACCCTTGATCATCTTGCTGACCGCAGCAAAAGACGGCGGGACTTTACCCGGCATGGCGCCTCCATATGGCGGCGTGCGGAAGCAGGCATGTCGGTCACGGGCTGGAAAGATCACTGACGGCGTGAAGCCGCTCTGGTCATACACAGACGGCGGTGTCCCGGAACCTGGCCGGATCAGGCTGCGGGACACCGCTCACGGCAGCTCACGGGCCTCGGTGGCCCGCTGAGGCGTCAGCGGACCGGTAGCGGCAGGACGCGCCGGTAGCCGAAAACGGCCACTGCACCCACCACAACGTGCATCACCATCAGCGCCACGATGGCCAGCGGACCGCTGCCGGCCATGCCCCCGCCGAGCAGAGCCAGGTCGGGAATGAACGAGACGACCACGACAACGGGCGCCAGCCAGCGCAGCAGGCCCGTCGGATTCTTGGCCGCACGACGGATGATCGCCCAGCCGACGGCACCGAGGAGGACGCCGATCACGGTCAGCGGCACATAGGCGGACGGAGTCAGCGGGGCGAAGTCGTGCGACGCGCCGCCCGCATGCGCAACGAGGGCGACCACCGCGTTCCCCAGGGAGGCGGCGGCAGCAGCCGCGAGCAGCCCGCCGACCA
Organism: Streptomyces sp. NPDC007901; assembly: GCF_042959465.1. NCBI lineage: Bacteria > Bacillati > Actinomycetota > Actinomycetes > Kitasatosporales > Streptomycetaceae > Streptomyces > Streptomyces sp. NPDC007901. The sequence goes on from NZ_JBIBKW010000028.1 coordinate 44,017, forward strand.
CGGTCAGGGCGATCGGGCGCTGGGCAGGTGCGGTGGACTCGACGGCATCGGAGACGGAACCAGGCACGGGGACCTCCTAGATGGGTTCGAGAAGCGAGCGCCGCCCTCTGGTGACGCTTGACGCTTCAAACACTCAGACAATACGGCGGACTGTTTGAAAGGGCAAACAGACGATCCAGGCCGGCCCCCATGACTTCCACCTGCTGGCTCACTCCCGAAAAGATGGGAGCCTGGATGAACTTGAGACTTCGTAACCGGGAGGGCCCACTACCTCAGGGACGTCCATACGGCCGGGCATACCGCGTCCGCAGTACATGGGCGCTGCCGCACACAGGTGACGTGTTCGGTCGAGCTCGTCCTTACGCTTGGGGCATGAGAGCCCTCGGTGCCCGCGGCGAGGTCCGCCTGCGTTCCTGGTGGCAGGAGTGCGTACTCGTCGTGCTGGTCTGTGTGGTCGCGGCGATGTCGATGAACCCGCCCGTCTCCGGCGACGCCGCGACACGCTTCACCCTGGCGGGCTTCATCCTGCCCGCCGCCGGCGGCGTATCACTGCTGTGCCGGAGGCGAGCACCGTGGTGGACGCTTGCTGCGCTCACCCTGGTGACCGTGGGCTCCCAGGCGGCCGGTCACGCCGCGCTCCCGTTCATACCCGCGCTCATCGTGGCCATGTACCACGTCGCGCGGTGTTTCGACCGCAAGCCCGCCTGGACCGCCGCTCTGGTCGTCATGGTCTGCCTGCTGACCGCATCGATGGCCTGGGGCAGCGGACCGCTGTTCGGGCCCCAACGGGTGGTTCCCCTGACCTGGGTAGGGTTGGCCACGGCCATCGGATACGCGGCGCGCATCCGGCACGCCTATGTGATCGCGCTGGAGGAGCGCGCGCTGCGGGCCGAGCGCACCCAGGAGGAGGAAGCGGAGCGACGGGTCGCGGAGGAACGTCTGCGCATCGCCCGTGAGCTGCACGACGTGGTCGCGCATGAGCTGACCCTGATCACCACCCAGGCCGGTGTCGCCCTCCACCTGGGCGAGCGAACCCCCACCCTGGCGACCGAGTCGCTGCGCAGTATCCGGGACGGTTCCAAGCAGGCGCTCGACGAGTTGCGCACCATGGTCGGCCTGCTGAGCAGGCCCGGGGACGACGCCGATCCGCTTCGCGACCCGGTGCCCGGGCTCGACCGCGTGGGCGAACTGGTCCAGTCGTTCGCCCACGCGGGGCTGAAGGTCGAGGTCGAGCGGGAGGGCGAGAGACAGCCCGTGCCCATGGCTGTGGACGTGGCCGCCTACCGCATCGTCCAGGAGGCGCTCACCAATGTCTGCAAGCACGCCGGAGCCGGAACAGCCCGCGTACGGCTGGGCTTCGCCCACGACAGCCTCCGCGTCACCGTGGAGAACGGCCCTCCCGCCGTGGTGTCGCCGGTTCTCCGCGGCCTGGACGCCGGCGGCACCGGGCGCGGTCTCATCAGCATCCGGGAGCGCAGCGCAGCGGTCGGCGGCCGGGCCACGATCGGCCCCGACTCGTCCGGGGGGTTCGTCGTGGAGGTCAGGCTGCCGTTGGGCCGCGCCCGTGACACCGGTCGGGAGGCGGAATGACGATCCGCGTCGTCCTCGCCGACGACCAGGCCCTGCTGCGCGGCACGCTGCGGCTCCTGGTGGACAACACGCCCGGCATGGAGGTGGTGGGCGAGGCCGCCAACGGCGCCGAGGCCGTCGAACTGGCACGTGAGCAGCGGGCCGACGTGGTGCTGATGGACATTCGGATGCCGGTGGTCGACGGCCTGGAGGCCACCCGGATACTCGCCTCGGACGAGCGGACCGTCGACGTCAAGGTGCTGATCCTGACCACTTTCGAGGTGGACGAGTACGTGGCGGAGGCGATCCGGGCCGGCGCCAGCGGATTCATCGGCAAGGGCACCGACCCGCAGGAGCTGGTGGACGCCATCGAGACGATCGCCAGAGGCGAAGCCCTGCTGTCCGCTACGGCGACCAGGGCGCTGATGGCCCGCTTCCAGCGGCACGTCGAGCCGGCCTGGAAACAGCAGACCGAGCGCCTGCACGTCCTCACACCTCGCGAGCAGGAGATCCTCACCCTGGTCGGCCGTGGGCTGACCAACGACGACATCTCCGGGCGGCTCCATCTGAGCCCGCACACGGTGAAGACACACATCAACCGGGCGATGACCAAACTCAAGGTCAGCGAGCGGGCGCAGCTCGTGGTCATCGCGTACGAGAGCGGACTGATCCGCCCGGGCGATGGGCCCTGAGGATGACGGGCTACCGCGTTCGCGGTAGCCGCGATGCACCGCAGTGCTCCGACGACAGGCGGCGCGGCGGACCGAAAGGCTGGGCCCGACGCGGCACGTGCACACCGACCGCGCCGCTCTAGCTCATCCCCGGAGGACCCTCGCATGTCTTGGCTGTCCAGGATCAGCCTCGCCAACAGAAAACTGGTGGCACTGATCACGATCATCGTCATCGGCGTGGGCGCGTACGGCGCCTCTGCGCTGAAACAGCAGTTGCTGCCCGACCTGTCCATCCCCACGGTCGCCGTGACCGCGACATATCAGGGTGCCTCGCCCGAGGTGGTGGAGAGCCAGGTCGTCAAGCCGATCGAAAGTGCCGTGCAGGGCGTCTCCTCGGTCAAGTCGGTGACCTCCACCTCGCAGCAGGGCTCGGCCCAGGTGTCCGTCGAGTTCAACTACGGTGCCGACCTCACCAGCAAGGCGAACGACGTACAGACGGCCCTCTCCAGAATCTCGTCCCAGCTGCCCAGCGGCGTCTCGCCCCAGGTGCAGACGGGCAGCACCGACGCCATGCCGACGATGACGCTGGCGGCGAGTTCCGACCAGAGTTCGCAGCAGCTGGCGAAGGCTCTCCAGGACACGGTCGAGCCGAAGCTGAAGCAGGTCTCCGGGGTCAACAAGGTCACTCTCTCCGGGGAGACCGACCGGCAGGTCGTCATCAACCCCGACGCCGGCAAGCTGAAGAAGCACGGCCTGACCACCCAGTCGATCAGCTCCGCGCTGAGCGCCGACAACTCCACCTCGGCCGCCGGATCGGTGACCTCGAACCACAAGACCGTCAGTGTCCAGGTCGGCGATTCGATCTCCGCCCTGCAGCAGATCGAGGACCTGTGGCTCAGCCCGTCCAGCTCGTCCACCGGTTCCTCGTCCATGGGCTCCGCACAGAGCGGGTTCGCGGGTTCGGCGAGCGGCAGCGGGACCACCACCACCTCGTCCGCGGCACCCGTGCAGCTGAAGGACGTGGCGTCGGTGTCGCTGCAGAGCGCCACCGTCACCTCCGTCACCCGCACCGACGGCCGGTCCAGCCTGGGCCTGTCCATCACGCTCAGCCAGGACGGCAGCTCCTCCTCCGTCTCCACGGGCGTCCGTGACAAGCTCTCCGACCTGGAGAAGACCCTCGGCCATCAGACGAAGCTGACCGTCATCTCGGACAACGGACCGCAGGTGCACAAGTCCGTGGTCGGCCTTCTCGAAGAGGGCGTGCTCGGCCTCTTCATGGCCATGATCGTGATCCTGATCTTCCTCCGGTCGGCCCGCTCCACGCTGGTCACGTCCGTGTCCATCCCGCTGTCGCTGCTGATCGCGATGATCGGGCTCTGGTGGCAGAGCTACTCGCTGAACATCCTCACCCTCGGGGCGCTCACGATGGCCGTCGGACGCGTCGTGGACGACTCGATCGTGGTGCTGGAGAACATCAAGCGCCACCTCGGCTACGGGGAGGAGAAGAAGCAGGCCGTCCTCACCGCGGTGCGCGAGGTCGCCACCGCGGTCACCGCCTCGACCATCACCACCGTCTCCGTCTTCATTCCCATTGGCCTGGTCAGCGGCCTGGTGGGACAGCTCTTCCGGCCGTTCTGCTTCACGGTGGTCGTCGCCATGCTGGCCTCGCTGCTGGTCTCGCTGACCATCGTGCCGGCGCTGGCCTACTGGTTCCTCAGGCCTCCCAAGGAGGCCGCGGGAACGAACCCGGAGGAGTTCCGCCGCCGGGCCGAAGCGGAGGAGCGCGACAGCCTGCTCTCCCGGCGCTACGTTCCCGTCGTCAACTGGGCCGTGAAGCACCGCAAGTCCGTGATCGCCATGGCCGTCGTCGTGTTCGTCGTCACCGTCAGCCTGCTCGGCACCCTGAAGACCAGCTTCCTCGGCAACGACAGCTCAAGCTCCCTGAGTCTGACCCAGACCCTGTCGGCGAACACCGACCTCGAGACCACCGACGCGGCGGCCAAGAAGGTCGAGAAGATCCTCGCGCACGAGGACGGCGTGTCCGCGTACCAGGTCACCATCGGTTCGCAGGGCGACTCCGCCATGTCGTTCGGCGGCGGTTCGAGCGGCAGCAACAGCGCCTCCTACACGCTGGCCCTCAAGAGCGGCACCGACTCCTCCGCCGTCGAGGACGATCTGAAGTCGAAATTCGACAAGCTCAGCGGCATCGGCGACATGTCGTTCACCCAGGCCGGTGTGGGCGGCTCCAGCAGCGACATCGAACTCACCCTCAAGGGCCAGGACGAAGCTGCCCTGAGCACCGCGAGTCAGCGCGTCGTGAAGGCGCTCGACAAGGTCGACCAGGTGACCGGGGTGACGAGCGACCTGGCCAAGGAGGCGCCCGAGATCTCGGTCAAGGCCAGGGGCGAGGCGGCCGCCGAGTACGGGGTCAGCGACTCCACACTGGCCTCGACCGTCAGCCAGGCTCTGCAGGGCACCACCGCCACCCGGGTGACCTTCGACGACACCCAGCACGACGTCGTCATCAAGAACGCCGACAACACCCCCGACACCGTCAGCGCCCTGAAGGCACTACAGGTCAGCACCTCGCAGGGTGAGGTCCGCCTGGGCAAGGTCGCCACCGTCACCCAGGTCGAGGCCCCCGTCAAGCGCACCCGCGTCGATGACAGCCAGGCCGTCACCATCTCGGCCACGCCCGTCGGTGACAACACGGGCGCGGCCAGCACCGCGGTCGAGAACGCCGTGAAGAAGGTCGACCTGCCCTCGGGCGTCACCTACTCCATGGGCGGGGTCACCTCCAGCCAGAGCGGCGCCTTCTCCTCGCTCATCCTGGCCATGGTGGCGGCGATCGCGCTCGTCTTCCTGGTGCTCGTGGCGGTCTTCCGCAGCATCCGGCAGACGCTGGTGCTGCTCGTGTCCGTCCCGTTCGCCTTCACCGGCGCCTTCCTCCTGCTCGCCGTGACCGGTACGCCGCTCGGGGTCGCCGCGCTGATCGGCCTGCTGATGCTCATCGGCATCGTGGTCACCAACGCGGTGGTGCTCGTGGACCTCGTCAACCAGTACCGCGAACAGGGCATGCCCGTCATCGAAGCCGTCCAGGAAGGCGGCCGGCGCAGGCTGCGGCCCATCCTCATGACCGCGCTGGCGACCATCTTCGCCCTCACCCCGATGGCCCTCGGCATCACCGACTCCGGCGGGTTCATCTCCCAGCCGCTCGCTGTGGTCGTCATCGGTGGGCTGGTCAGCTCCACGGCACTGACCCTCCTCCTGATCCCGACCCTCTACACCATGGTCGAGACCCGCCGCGAACGCCGCAAAGCCCGGCGCGCGGCTCCTGAACCGGCTCAGTCTCCAACCCTCGTGTCCTGATCCGACGTCTCCGGATCCCCCCTTTCGCCCACCGGCACCCGCGGGCGAAAGGGGGGACCTTGCGCTGTCGTGCCGTACCGGCTGGACAACGCCGAGTGGCGGGCTCGTTGCAGGGAAAGCCGGTTCGCCACCAGGGCGGACGGACACCCGCCTTCGATCTGGCTGCGGCTCCGCGACAGCCGGCGATCACCTTGCGGGTGCTCCCCGTGGCACGTCGCCCGGCCGATTCGCCGGTGGCAGTACGTGGGCCGAGCCTGCCGGGGCCATCAGGTGTGGGGAGGTCCGGGCCGACGCCCGGACGTCCTGAAGCAGGCGAGCCGTGTGCGCCTTCAGGCCCGCCCGGGCGCCTGCGCCGATTGCCTAGTCCTCGGCCAGGATCCTGTGGAGTGAGCGAACGTTGACCACGCCCTGGTCGTTGCGTACGTCTTTGCCCGCCAGGAAACGGGCCGGCGCTGCCGGTTCGCCGAGGTCGGAGAGGACCGTCCGGGCATCGGGGAAGGGGTCGTCGCCTGTGAAGTGGCTGGTGGTGACGAGGTGCGGGAGGCCCGCCCGGGCGGCGGCGAGCGCGCCGGACCGGGAGTCCTCGACGACGACTGCCTCCTCGGCCGAGCGGCCCAGTTCGCGCAGGGCCAGCAGGTAGATGTCCGGTGCGGGCTTCTTGGCGGGCACGATGTCCCCTGCGTAGACGCCGCTCATCCGGGCCCTGATGTCGGCGCCGACCACCGAGCGCAGCACCGCCTCGACGCTGTGCTGAGCCGAGGTGGAGGCCACGGCGACCTGCCAGCCGGCGTCGAGCGCCTCGGCGATCAGGCGCCGCACGCCCGGTCGGCCGGGCAGCGCGCCGTCGTCGACGAGCTGGATGTAGATCTGACTCTTGCGCCGGTGGATGGCGGCGACCTTGTCGGCCAACTCCTCACCAGGAGCGGCGAGTTCGATCTCGGGGTGATCGGCCAGGTACGCCATGAGGCGCTCCTTGCCTCCGCCGGTCTTCAGCAGCGCGGCGTACTCCCGCGCGGTCCACCGGAAGGGGGCACCGAACTCCGCGAACGCCTGGTTGAAGGCGACGAGATGCCCGTCGAGCTCGGTGTCGGCCAGCACTCCGTCGCAGTCGAGGATCAGGGCGCGGTCGGCACTCATGCGGACACCGCCTTCGCGGTCGCCGCGCCCCTGCTGCCGAACAGGTCGATGTGTTCCAGCGTCACCGCCGTGACCGCCGCGGAGATCTGGTCGAACATCTTGACCGGCTCCCACTTGCCGGTGGCCTCCGCGGTGGCGAGATGGGTCCGGGCCGCCTTCATGTAGGCGATCTTGAGGGCGGTGGAGATATTGATCTTTGATATGCCGGCGCCGACGAACCGGCGGAAGTCCGACGCGGCCAGCCCGGTGCCGCCGTGCAGCACGACCGGGAGATCGGTGAGCGCGCGCAGGCTCTCGACGCGGTGGAACTGCAGGACCGGTGCCGCGCTGTACAGGCCGTGCGCGGTGCCGAGTTGGGGGGCGATCATGTCGGTGCCGGTCTCGTGCGCAACCTCGACGAGTTGTCCGACCGAATAGGAGTGCTTCGCCTCGTCGGACCCGACCCCGTCCTCGACACCGATGATGTTCTCGATCTCGGACTCGACGCCGACGCCCGCCTCATGAGCCTCGGCCACCACCTCGGCGGTCTCCTTCCGAGCCTGTTCCAGGGAACGGTCCGACGCGTCGAAGAGGACCGATGTCCAACCGGCCCCGATCACCTGGGTGATCACTTCCCGGTCGGGGCAGTGGTCGAGATGGAGCGCGACGGGCACGCGCACGCTCTGCGCAGCCGACCGGGCGATCGCCGCCAGCAGGGTGAGGCCCACGCTCCTCACTGTCTTGACCGAGGTTTGCAGGATGATCGGCGACTGCGCCGCCTCGGCCGCCCGGACGACGGCCCGTGCGGAGAGATCGTCAACGATGTTGACGGCGGGGACCGCGTATCCGCCGTTCTGTGCCGCGGTCACCAGATCCACCGTGTTGGCCATCGCCATGGTGTGTCTTCCTTCTGCTGGGGTGCTTCGCTGATGGAGGTGCAAGTCGTCAGTTCGTGGGCGGCGGCGCCAGGACCCGCCTGAGGACATCCAGTACGCCGGGATCCTCGATGGTGGACGGTGTCGGTTCCACCCGGCCGTCGGCGATGGCCCGCAGCGACTTACGCAGGATCTTTCCGGAGCGGGTCTTCGGCAGGGCGTCCACGATCGACACCTCCTTGAACGCGGCCACGGGTCCGATGTCCCGTCGTACGGCCGCGATCAGTTCGGCGCGGAGCGTGTCGGCCTCGACGTCCGCGTCGGCCTTGAGGACCACCAGGCCGCGGGGCACCTGGCCCTTCAGGGCGTCGTGCACACCGATCACCGCGCACTCGGCGACCGCCGGGTGTTCCGCGAGGACCGCTTCCATGGAACCGGTGGACAGCCGGTGGCCGGCCACGTTGATCACGTCGTCGGTGCGGCCCATGACGAACAGGTAGCCGTCCTCGTCGGTGTATCCGCCGTCTCCGGTGCTGTAGTGGCCGGGGAAGCGGGACAGGTACGACTCGACGTAGCGGTCGTCGTCTCCCCAGAGAGTCAGCAGGGTGCCCGGGGGCAGGGGGAGCCTGATGCAGATGGCGCCCTCGGTGCGCGGCGGCAGGACCTCGCCGGAGGGGCTGAGGATCTCGACGTCGTATCCCGGCATCGGCACCGTCGGTGACCCGGGCTTGATCGGGAGTTCCTGAAGTCCTCGCGGGTTGGCCGCCACCGCCCACCCGGTCTCGGTCTGCCACCAGTGGTCAACCACCGGCACACCCAGGATCGACGACGCCCAGCGGTAGGTCTCCGGGTCGAGCCGCTCCCCCGCGAGGAACAGCGCCGTGAAACCGGAGAGGTCGTACTTGGCGACTTCGCCTCCCTGTGGGTCGAGCCTCTTGATCGCCCTGATTCCCGTGGGGGCCGTGAAGAGTGCCTTGACGCCGTACTGGGAGATCACGCGCCAGAAGGCTCCGGCATCCGGTGTGCCGACCGGCTTGCCCTCGTAGAGGACGGTGGTGGCACCGACCAGCAGGGGTCCGTAGACGATGTACGAGTGGCCGACGACCCAGCCGACGTCGGAGGCGCTCCACCACACGTCGCCGGGGCCGATGTCGTAGATGTTCTTCATCGACCAGGTCAGGGCCACGGCGTGGCCGCCGTTGTCGCGGACCACGCCCTTGGGCCGGCCGGTGGTGCCGGAGGTGTACAGCACGTACAGCGGGTCGGTGGCCGCCACGTCGACGCACGGGGCGGGACGGGCATTCGCCATCAGCGCGTCCCAGTCGTGGTCCCGCGGACCCAGGTCCGCGCGCAGGCGCTCACGCTGCAGCACCACGACGGAGGTGGGCGGGTGGTCCGAGGCGGCGATCGCCTCGTCCACGATCGGCTTGTAGGCGATCACCCGGCCGGGCTCGATCCCGCAGGAGGCGGTGACCAGGATCTTGGGAGCGGCGTCGGTGATGCGCGCGGCGAGTTCCCTGGGCGCGAACCCGCCGAAGACGACCGAGTGCACCGCGCCCAGCCGGGCGCAGGCGAGCATCGCGACGACCGCCTGCGGGATCATCGGCATGTAGACGACCACCCGGTCGCCCTTGCCGACACCTTGGTCGCGCAGGACTCCGGCGAACCGTGCGACCTCGTCCCGCAGTTCGGCGTAGGTGTATGCCGCGGTGGCGCCGGTGACGGGGGAATCGTAGAGGAGGGCCGGCCGTTCGCCGTGCCCGGCCTCGACGTGCCGGTCCAGCGCGTTGTAACAGGTGTTCAGCTCCCCGTCGGGGAACCAGCGGTGGAACGGCGGGCGGCCGTCGTCCAGCGCCCTTCGCGGTGTACGTGACCAGGTGACGGCGTGTGCGGCATCGAGCCAGAACCGCTGCGGGTCTTTGAGGCTTGCTGCGTAGCTGTCGGCATACGCGTCCATGAATGACTCCCTGTGCTGTCCGTGCTGCCCGTGCTGTCCTCAGTCCGGTGGGGCGAGCTCGTCGTCGGTGAGTACGCGCGAGCGGATCAGGAAGCGGACTCCCTTGGGGGCTTCCAGCGAGAATCCGCCGCCCCGGCCGGGGACCACGTCGATGGTCAGGTGCGTGTGCTTCCAGTATTCGAACTGCGCGGCCGACATCCACACCGGGATCGGGGTGTCGAGCCCGTCCACGTCGAGGTCGCCCAGGTGCACGTCCGAGAGACCGGTGCGGAACTCCCCGGCCGGGTAGCACATGGGTGCGCTCCCGTCGCAGCAGCCGCCGGACTGGTGGAACATCAACGGCCCGTGCTCGCCGGCCAGCTCCCGCAGGAGCCGGCCGGCGGCAGCGGTGAGATCGACTCTCCGGATCGGCATGATCAGAAGAAGCCCAGCGCGTTCGGCGAGTAGGAGGCGAGGACGTTCTTGGTCTGCTGGTAGTGCTCCAGCATCATCTTGTGCGTCTCGCGGCCGATGCCCGACTGCTTGTAGCCGCCGAAGGCGGCGTGCGCGGGGTAGGCGTGGTAACAGTTCGTCCACACCCGGCCGGCCTGGATCTCCCGGGCCGCGCGGTGGGCGGTGTTGTTGTCGCGCGTCCACACCCCCGCCCCGAGGCCGTACAGCGTGTCGTTGGCGGTCTTGACGGCGTCGGCGTAGTCGTCGAACCGGGTCACCGCGACGACCGGGCCGAAGATCTCCTCTTGGAAGACCCGCATCTTGTTGTCGCCCTCGAACACGGTCGGCTGGATGTAGTAACCCCCGGAGAGCTCTCCGCCGAGGTCGGCCTGCTCGCCGCCGGTGAGGACCTTGGCGCCCTCCTTCCGGCCGATGTCGATGTAGGAGAGGATCTTCTCGAACTGGTCGTTGGACGCCTGTGCGCCGATCATCGTCTCGGTGTCCAGGGGGTGGCCCTGCTGGATACGGCCGACCCGCTCGATCCCGTCGGCGAGGAACTGCTCGTACATCGAGGACTGGATCAGCGCTCGCGACGGGCAGGTGCACACCTCTCCCTGGTTCAGCGCGAACATCGCGAAGCCCTCGAGGGCCTTGTCGTAGAAGTCGTCCCGGGCGGCGGCCACGTCCGCGAAGAAGACGTTGGGGCTCTTGCCGCCGAGTTCCAGGGTGACCGGGATGATGTTCTCGCTGGCGTACTGCATGATGAGCCGGCCGGTGGTGGTCTCGCCCGTGAAGGCCACCTTGCGGATCCCCCTGTGCTGCGCGAGGGGCTTTCCGGCCTCGACGCCGAAGCCGGTGACCACGTTGAGCACGCCGGGCGGGAGCAGGTCGGCGATGAGGTCGAGCAGCACATGGATGGAGGCGGGGGTCTGCTCGGCCGGCTTCAGGACGACGGTGTTGCCGGCGGCCAGCGCGGGGGCGACCTTCCAGGTGGCCATGAGGATCGGGAAGTTCCAGGGGATGATCTGCGCCACCGGGCCCAGGGGCTCGTGGAAGTGGTAGGCCACCGTGTCGGCGTCGATCTGGGAGATCCCGCCCTCCTGCGCCCGGATCGCCGCGGCGAAATACCGGAAGTGGTCGATGGCCAGCGGGATGTCGGCGGCGAGGGTCTCGCGGACCGGCTTGCCGTTGTCCCAGGACTCGGCGACGGCCAGGGCTTCCAGGTGCTGCTCCATCCGGTCGGCGATCCGGTGGAGGATCAGCGCCCGTTCGGCCGGCGACGTGCGGCCCCAGGAGGCCGCGGCGCCCTCGGCCGCCGCGACCGCGCGGTCGACGTCGTCGGCGGTGCCGCGGGCGACCTCGGTGAAGACCGCGCCGGTGACCGGGGTGGGGTTCTCGAAGTACTCGCCCTTCGCCGGCGCGACGTACTCGCCGCCGATGAAGTGGTCGTAGCGCGGCTTGAACGCCACCACGCTCTGGGGTGCGCCGGGCGCTGCGTACTGGGGCATGGCACGGCCCTCCTGTCATGACTCTGGCACTCTGCGCGGGGCAGAGGGAAACGGGGGAATGGGTGGTGGTGCCCGGGGATCGGCCGGTCAGCCGACCGCGGGGACCTCGTCCGGGACGTCGCCGCCGCGCACGCTCTGCGCCTCGCCCGCGGCCGGTGCGAGCTTGCGGCTGATGTAGAGGGAATAGGCGACGGCGACGGCGATGACGACCGCCGGCAGGACGAAGCGGTCGTGGAACAGGCCCAGGTCCTTCATCGGGATGTTCACGACCACCGACGCGACGAAGATGACCGCGGCGGGTGCGTCGACGTAGCCGTGTCCGAAGTTGTTGATGGTGCGGGAGATGAACTCTCCGCCGAAGGCTCCGAGGATGCCGAAGGCGATGCCCCACAGGATGCTGATGCTGCTGTGGGTGACCGCGTAGCTCTGGACCACGGCCAGGCCGGCCACCATGCCCACGTGGTGGGTGACCGGGATCTGCAGTCCCGAGGCGAAGAAGAAGAAGGTGACGACGCCGATGGCCCAGGCGGGGATGATGGCCAGGCCGGCGGTGGCCGGGTTCTGCAGCATCATCCAGGCGATCCAGCCGGCCAGTCCCCCGGTGAAGATCCCCACCATGGTCAGGACGGGCGGCGTGCACTGCCAGGACAGCCAGACCGCCGGGCTGCGCACGCTGTAGCGGCCGCCGGCCGCCTTGACCTCGTCGGGCGTCCTGGCGAAGATCTCGCCGAAGCCGCGGCGGCCGAAGAGCTTGCCCATGACGCAGATCAGCGTCACCGTCAGGGCGATGCTGTCGACGCGGGAGCCGAAGGCGTCGGCGAACAGGCGCTGCAGGAAGTAGCCCAGGGTGCCGAACAGGCCGCCCACGACCATGGGCGAGACCCGACCGGTGCTGATGAGAGGGGTGAGGACGTTCTTGCCGGTCTCCTCCAGGTAACCGCGCCGGCCCGCGTAGGCGGCGGCCGCGACGGCGGGGCCGAAGGACACGTGCGGTCCGAGGTAGAGCCCGAACGCGTACACCCCGAGGAAGTCGACATGCCCTGCCTGGCCGGGGGCCACGAGCAGCGCGGCGAACGCGGCGAGTCCGGTGAGGGTGACGGCCCCCACGGCGCCCAGAGCGGCGGCGAAAGCGCCGGCGCAGAACGAGACCACGACACCGATGATCACTGTTTCCATGGATTCATCGCCCTTCAGGTGCGCTTCCTGATTCCGAGCGCGCTCGGAATCAGAACCCCTGCGCCGCGGCGACGGCCGGGTAGACCCGGGCGCTCAGGGCGTGGTAGGTGCCGTCGAAGATCCGGTACATGTCGTCGTAGACCTTGACGTTGGCCTCGACGGGCTCCCAGCGGCCGACCACGTGGACCATCTCGTCGACGGCTTCCTTCAGACTGCCGAAGACGCCGGCTCCGACCGCGCCGATCATCGCGGCGCCCAGGGCGGTGGCCTCCTTCGCCTTGACGGTCTCCACGGGCTTGCCGTACACGTCGGCGGAGATCTGGTTCCACAGCGGCGAGCGTGCGGCGCCGCCGGATATGCGGAAGAACTCGAAGTCGGGAAGACCGGCCTGGTTGATGGCGTCGATCATCGCGCGCATCTCGTAGCAGACGCCCTCCATCGCCGCCCGCACGATGTCGGACTTGTTGTGCCCGAACGTCATGCCGACGAAGGCGCCCCGGGCATCGGCGTTGTAGAAGGGGCAGGCCGCGCCGGCCAGCCACGGGACGAAGACGAGGCCCTGCGCGCCCGGACGGGACTGGGCCGCCTGCCGGGTCAGGAGGTCGTAGCAGTCGATGCCGGTCAGCTCCTGCGCGGTCATCTCCAGCTGGCCGAACGTCTGGCGCACCCACTTGAAGCTGCTGGCCGCCGCGCTCGCGTGTCCCTCGATCTCCCACTTGTGCAGGGCCGACCCGATCACGTGGGCCTTCCTGTTGGGGTCACGCACCGGCTGTTCGGACTGGGCCACGATGACGCCGGCCGTGCCCAGCACGAGGGAGGCCATGCCCTCGGTGATGTTGCCGAGACCGACGGCTGCGCACTGGTGGTCGCCGCTGCCGACGACCAGGGGGGTCCCCTCGGCCAGGCCGGTCTTCTCCGCCACCTCCCTGGTCACTGCGCCCGCGACGGTGCCCGACGGCACGTTCTTCGAGTACTTCGCCGCGTCGACACCGAAGATCCCGGCCAGCTTGTGGTCGTACTGGAAGGTGTCGCCGTCGACGATCTGCCACCAGCCCGCGTCGTCGGTGTCGTCGATGTAGTCGTCGGCGCCGTAGGCCTTCATGACGAGGGCGTGGATGCTGTGGATGAGGGCGGTGCGCTCGTACAGCTCCGGGTGGTGCTTCTTGACCCAGTAGATCTTCGACGAGGGCCAGACCTGCCCGAGGGGGAATCCGGTGATGTCGTAGAGGTCGTCGGCCGTCATGCCGTGCTCGGCCAGCTGCTGCTCCATCCAAGGGAGCATCTCGGCGTTGCGCAGGTCCTGCCACATGATGATGTCCCGGACGAAGCCGCCGTCCTCGTCGCGCAGCACGAAACTCGACCGCATCATGGTGAAGCTGATGGAGGCGATGTCCTGGGGGTCGATGCCGCTCTTGCCGATCGCCTCGCGGGTGGAGTCGTAGCAGTTGTCGATGATCGCCTGCGGGCTGCACTCGACCCAGCCGGCCTGCGGGTAGCGCAGCGGGTTCTCCTTGTAGCCCGACGCTATCTCGTCGCCGCGGAGGTTGAAGATGACGGTGCGGCATCCGGTCGTGCCCGCGTCGATGCCGATCACATATCTTTTGCTGTCCACTGAGATTCCTCCTTGAATTCAGTAGATTCAGACGTGCCGCCGTCCCGAGCGGCCCGATTTGTGCTGCACCAGAATCCGGTCAGGAAATTACCGGAGATCTGTCGCGAAGTGATTCAGTTGTTGTACATGTAGCGGCCGCCAGTGACGTCCACCGAGATGCCGGTGACGTACGCGCTCTCGTCGCAGACGAGGAACATCACGGCACCGGCCGTGTCCGAGGGCTGGGCGATCCGACCCATCGGCACGTTGCCGACCTGCTGGGCCTTCGTGGTGTCCGTGTGCGCTCCCTGGTCGGTGAGCGGGGTCTCGGTGACGCCGGGGCAGACCGCGTTGACCCGGATGCCGTCGCTGACGAAATAGCCGGCGGCGTACTTCGTGAGACCGATGAGACCCGCCTTCGACGCCACGTAGTGGGGGCCCGCCCAACTGCCGCCGCTCTTTCCGGACGTGGAGGAGATGTTGACGATGCGGCCACCGGTGAGCTTCATGTAGGGGTGGACTTCGCGCAAGCACCGGAACGCCCCGGAGAGGTTGATGTTCATGACGAAGTCCCATTCCTCGTCGGAACATTCAGGCAGTTGCGAGAACCGGGCGACGGCCGCGCCGTTGACCAGGATCGTGATCTTCCCGGTCCGGTCGAAGACCTCCCGGAAGGCACGCTTCACGGACGGCGAGTCGGAGATGTCCATGTGCACCGCGAAGGCTTCGCCGCCGGCCTCCTGGATCTCCTTGACCGTGTGCGCGTTGGCGTCGTCGTCGATGTCCGCACAGGCCACCAGCGCGCCGTGCGCGGCGAGTTCCAGGGCCACCGCGCGGTCGATGCCGGATGCCGCGCCGGTGACCACGGCGACATCGCCCTTGAGTCGTTCGCTCCTCATGGCTCCGCCTCAGTCCCTGGTGATCTCGATGTTCGAGAAGATCTCCTCGAACAGCGGCAGTTCACGGATGATCTGGTCACCCGCGCGCGTCCCGACGATGTCCGCCCCGGCGGCCACGCAGCCCAGCGCCACGGCGGTGGTCCAGAAGCGTCCGGTCCCGGCGAGCTTGATCCTGACTCCGGAGTCCTTGAGAGTGTCGTTCATCAGTTTGATGACCGCCATGTCCGGCCCGCCCTCCCGTCCGGTGGACGACTTGACGTAGTCGCCGCCGCCCTCGGCCACGCTGTTGCAGGCCGCGACGACCTCGTCCGAGGTCAGCCGGGACACCTCGACGATGAACCGGGTCTCCCGTCCCTGGGCGGCCTTGACCAGCTCCCGGACCTCCTTGGTGACCTTGTCGTACTCGCCGTTCTTGAGCGCCCCGAACTCGATCACGGGGTCGATGAGGACGGCGCCGCGCCGGACCGCGTCCTCGACCGCGGCGACCTTGGAGGTCAGGGTGCCGGTGCCGAAGGGGTAGTCGGTCACCACGTTCGGCAGCACGTCCGTGCCCTTGAGCTCGCTGACGATGTAGTCGAGGTAGTTCGGGTTCACGCAGCACGCGTGGACGTTGTGCTCGAGGCAGACCGCCACGAGCTCCTTGATGGAGTCCAGGGTGGTGTCGGGGTGGACCAGCGATATGTCGAGCATCTTGGCGAACGACTGCGCGTCGATCTTCTTGCCGCGAATCTTGATCACGATTTCGGACCTCCCTAGAGGCTGTTCTCAGTACCCCTGGATTAGATCTGTATATACAGGCAAGTACGAGATTGGACGAGAGCGTATGTGCGGCGCCTGGGCCAGTCAAGAGACTGGTTCAGGGGAGTTGGGCAGAGGTGTTCAGCATGGCCGCTCCGCAGGGCGGGAGGCCGCGCTGATCGACTCGCAGGCCGCGTCGGCCACGGCCTCGGCGGTCAGGCCGAAGCCGAACAGGCCGCGCTCGAAGCGGGCCGCCATCGCCATGCCGACAGCGTTGGCGACACCCTGGCCGAGCGGGCCCGTCGTGGTCTCGACACCGGGCGTGTGTCCGTGCTCCGGGTGTCCGGGCGTGCGGCTTCCCCAGCTGCGGAAGGCCTGGAGATCCTCGAGTTCGAGGCCGTATCCGGCGAGGAACAGCTGGATGTAGAGCGTCAGGCTGGTGCGGCCGGGGGGACAGTACGAAGCGGTCCCGGCCGGTCCGGTCGGGGTCTGCGGGGTCGTGCCGCATCAGTTTCCGGAAGAGCAGGCAGGCGGCCGGGACCAGGCTCATCGCCGTCCCGGGGTGGCCGTTGCCCGCCTTCTGCACGGCGTCCATCGCCAGGACGCGCGCGGTGTCCACGGCACGCTGGTCGATGTCGCTCCACTGCAGGTGGTCGGTGGTCGTGCGGGAGTGCACAGCTTTTTCTCCTTCGGAGTGACGGAAACGCTTTCTCCTCGGGGTGGTGCCGCGCCGCGGGCGGGTGGGGAGGCAGCCTGCCGCCCGCGGCGCGAGATCGGCCGGCTCACACGTCCGGGATGGCGTCCCATCGGGCGCGGGTGTACTGGCCCGGGTAGGGCGCCTGCGTCCACGGCATGCCGAGTTCGTGTGCGGCGCGCAGGGGCCAGGCCGCCTCCCGCAGGGCCACGCGCCCCAGGAAGACCGCATCGGCCTCACCGGCCGCCAGGACGGCCTCGGCCTGTTTGGGATCGAGGATCAGTCCGACGGCAGCGGTGGGGATCCCGTTGTCCTCGCGGATCCTGGCGGCGAGGGGGACCTGGTAGCCGCGCGTGGCGGGAATGTCGGCGGGGGCGATGCTGCCGCTGGACACGTCCACCAGATCCACGCCCCGCTCGCGCATGAGCCCCGCGAACCTGCTGGTCTGTTCGATGTCCCAGGCGTCCGGCAGCCAGTCGGTCGCCGAGACGCGCACGAACAGCGGTTTGCGGTCCGGCCAGACCTTCCGGACGGCTTCGACGACTTCCAGGGGGAAACGCACGCGTCCCTCGAAGGATCCCCCGTACTCGTCGGTCCGGTCGTTGGCCAGGGGCGAGAGGAACTCGTGCAGCAGATACCCGTGCGCGGCGTGGATCTCCAGGACGTCGGCACCCGCCCGGTGCGCGCGCCGCGCGGCGTCCGCGAACCGGGTGGCGACACCTTTCATCTCGTCCCGGGTCAGCGCCCGGGGCGCGGGGCGGCCCGGGTGTTCCCTCGTGGACGGAGCGACCGTGGTCCACCCACCCCGGTCGGGGGGCAGCACGCCGGACGGCTCACCGGGAAAGCCACGCCAGGTGGAGGCCTTGCGGCCGGCATGGGAGATCTGGAAACCGAACGCCGCGCCCTGGGCGTGCACGAAGTCCACGATGCGGGCCCAGCCCTCGGCCTGCCTGTCGTTCCACAATCCGGCGTCCTGCGGCGTGATCCGGCCGGCGGGATCGACCGCCACGGCTTCGGACATGATGAGCCCGAAGCCGGTCTGGGCCCGTGCGCCCAGGTGGGCCAGGTGCCAGTCGTGGGGCATGCCGTCCTCCTCGACACAGGAGTACTGGCACATCGGGGAGAGCCAGATCCGGTTGCGGACGGACACACCCCGCAGGGTGCAGGGCTCGAACAGCAGCGGCATGGTCACCGGTCTCCTTGGAGGTCTGCGGCGGGCGGAACGCCGGGTGTCGTCTGACGGGGTCGCTGTCGCGCCGGTCAGTCATGGCCGACCGGGGCCGTGGCCGCCGCGTTCATGAAGCGGCGCTGGTACGACACGACCTGGTTCGCCGAGGCGAAGCGCGCGAGGTACTCGGGCTCGGCCGTGATGACCAGCCGGTCGACGACGTCCGCGAACTCGGGATCGGTCATCAGCTTGTCGAGATCCCGGTAGTTGGCGCCCTCCATGCTGCACACGATCAGACGGGTGTCGGGCAGGTGGGACTGCTTGAGCAGGCGCAGGTTGTGCCGGACGGCGTCCAGGCCGTCCCACCCCTCCGCGTCGTTCAGGTGCCGGTAGGAGACGAGATCCTCGCCGTAGTGCAGGACGTCGATGAGTTCACGGTCGCCGCCCGAGGCGGACAAGTGGTCGGTGTCGACGAGGAACGTCCTCAACTGCTCGAGGCGGGACCTGTCCCGGGTGGCACGGTAGGAGGCGACGAGATCACGCACGTGCCTGGCCTGGGAGAGCCGGTGGCGGATGAAGCTGTTGATGAAGTACGGCTTCGCCTGCAGCGCCAGGGCGCTCTGGTACGGCTCGAACATGAGCGTGTAGTTGACGCGGTAGCCGTGCTCGCGCAGGGCCAGAGCGAGGGTGTGCGACCGGAACGCGTCCTGCGTGGACGGGGAGGCGTAGTGCGCGCCCAGCTTCCGGTCGCCGCTCATCAACTCGTGCACGTTGCCGGCGTTCACCGGGCCGGTGTGCGGGACCTTCACCACGAGCCGGTACGGCGAGAGGATCTCGCGGTACACCGCGATCTCGTCAAGGATCTTGTCGAAGTCCGGCTCGAAGGGGTTCTCGATCTCGACGCTGACGTCACAGCCGGGACCGAGGACGTCGCCGAGCTCCGTCATCACCTCCTCCAGCGTGTGGAACTTGCGCCCGACGTTCGCCTCGGGATTGTTGATGAACAGGTCGTAGACGATCCCGGGGTTGCAGGTGAGGTTGCCCAGCAGACCCGCGACGGGGGCGACCTCGTACGGGTTGGCGGAGTCCGCGGAGTACACGACACCGGTCGGCCGGCGAACGCCGTTCCCGTCGAAGCCGATGTCGCGCACGAGGTCGACCGACAGCAGACCGTCGGGCTCCAGTGAGCTCTCGATCCGGAAGCCTGCCGGGATTTCCCCCTCGGGCACGGCGAACGTCCTGATGACGTCACGGAACCGGTCCGTCACCGCCACCGCGCTCGCGCACCGGTTGAGCGCTTCGAAGTCCCGGCGCTCCAGAAGGAGGTCGCGAACCCGGCGGACGTCGCCCTCGTGACCGCGGGCCGCGTCCGCGGTCAGAGCGCCGAGCGTGTAGTGCACTCCGGTGCGCCCGGCACCGGCAGACCGGTAGTTGACATGGGGCATCTTCTCGCCTTCCTGCGCTACAGGAGGAGTACGCGGGAGCCTCACTCCACAAGTAGATACACCTGAGTTACTGAGGCATTACCTGTATATACAGGGAAAGCTAGGTGGTCGCTCCCCGCATGTCAACCGATCGGATCCATGACGTTCGCGCACGCACGCGTCCACACATCGAGAAGGCCGACACCATGTGGCCCACCCGGGAGGCTTCGGATGCGGGATGCCGAGCAGCCCACAGCGGGCCACCACAGCAGCACGAAGTCCGGCATGGCCGGCATCGGACGCGCCGTGAGAGCGGGGCGCCCGACGGCAATCGGTCAGGGACTTCGAAGGCACGGACGAAGTGGTTCCGGGCTGCCGGCAGCCCGGCTTCCGGGCGCCGGGGGCGGTGATGCAGGCTGTTCCGCACCGCCATGAGGGTTCACCACACCGAACGCCGCCACCCCTCGGCCGCGGGTGATCGCCTAACCGCCCGGTGACGACCTGTCAAAGCCCCGGCAGCGTCCCTCGCCGGGCAGCCGGCGGGTGCCGCCGGACGGCTCACCGACAGCGTCACTCGAGCGTGCGACGCTCACTCCGGCGGGCGGTGGAACTCGAAGGTCACCTTCATCTTGTCGCCACGGAAGAGCACGTGGCAGTACTCGAACGGCCCGCCCGAGGACGCGTAGTTGGTCTCCTCAAGCTGCAGGAGGGTGAAGCCGGGTTTCACCTGGAGCAGTTGGGCGTCGCGCTCGCTGGCCAACGCCGTCTCGACGGACTCGACGACCCGCGCCGGCTTCAGACCGTAGTCCGATTCCAGCACGTCGCGCAGCTGCACACCCTCCAGGTCCTTGTCACCCAGGTCCGGGCACACACCCACGGGGATGTAGGAGAGGTGGATGCTCAGCGGTTCGCCGTGCACGGTCCGCAGCCGCTCGATCCGGTACACCGTGTCGCCTTCGCCGAGCCCCAGCTCCTTGCGCACCCGCCCCGGCGCCTCCACCTTGGAGGAGTTCAGCAGAATGGTCTTGCTGGAGATCCCCAGGTCGTCGAGCTGGCGCTGGATGCCGATCGGCAGGTGCGCCCTGTTGGCAATCTTGGGTTCGGCCACAAAGGTCCCCTTGCCGGGAACCCTGTAGACCAGCCCCTGCTGGACGAGCCTCGTGATCACCGCCCGCGCGGTCATCCGGCTCAGTCCGTACGTCGCGCTCAGCTCGTTCTCGGACGGGATCTGCTTGTTCGGCAGCCACTCCTCGTCGGCGATTCTGTCCTTGATCGCCTCTTCCAGCTGTACATGCAGCGGCGTCGGGCTCGATCGGTCCAACATGGCGGCCCCCGTTTCGGCAACATGTATGTACAGGAACGGTCAGCATATCACCTGCTAGTGGCACGAGGGTGGGAGTTTGTCAACACCTCGGACCGCCGCGGTCACCAGGTGGCGGTGAGCACGATCTTGCCGACCGTCCTTCCCGACAGCACCTCCAGGTGTGCCCGGCGGATGGTGTCCGTCGTGATCCCGTGCAGAGTGGTGGCCATCGTGGTGCGGATCGTCCCTGCCTCGACGAGCTCGGCGGTGCGGTCGAGCAGCCGCCGGTGCGCGGCCATGTCCTGTGTCTCGAACATGGGGCGGGTGAACATCTTGACCCAGTGCCAGGTGACCGACTTGTCCTTCAGGGGAAGGATGTCGAGCGCCGTGGGGGAATCAAGCGCGGCCACCCGGCCGAACGGTACGGCGATTTCCGCGAAAGCCTGCACGTTGCCCTCGGTGTGCGGAGCCAGGATGTAGTCCACGCCCAGGGGCGCGGCCCTCTTCACCTCCTTGACCAGGTCATGGTGGTCGACGACGTGGTCGGCGCCGTGGGCCAGTGCCCACGCGCGGGACTCGGGCCGGGAGGCCGTCGCGATCACTCGCAGGTTCGTCAGCCGCTTGGCGAGCTGGAGGGCGATCGAGCCGACGCCACCCGCCCCGGCGAGTACCAGCAGGGTTCCCGTGCTCTCGGCGGAGAGCCCGAAGTGGTCGAACAGGGCTTCCCATGCGGTGATGGTCGTCAAGGGCAACGCCGCGGCTTCCGCGAAGGTCAGACCACGCGGCATCCGTCCCACGAGCCGGGCGTCCACCGCATGGTAGGTGGCGTTCGTGCCGTCACGCGTGACGTCGCCGGCGTAGTAGACCCGCTCCCCCACTGCGAACTCGGTGACATCGGCTCCGATCGCCTCGACAGTCCCTGCGGCGTCGTAGCCCAGGACCCTGGACTCCCCCTGCCCCATGCGGGCATGCAGCTTCGCGTCGACGGGGTTGGTCGAGACGGCGTGGACCCGCACGAGCAGGTCGCGCGGTCGCAGCCCGGGCGTCGGCAGGGTGCGGGTGAGGAACGCGTCCGGGTCCGCGGCACCGCGGCCTCCCTGCGCGACGATCCCTGTCATCGTGCCGCCCATCGCTGCCTCCATCAGATCGGTTTTGCGCGTCGGCGCCGCGCAGGCGCTCCGGCCGCCGGTCCGGACGCGGCGAAGAGGCGTGGATCATGCGCGGTCCCGTTCGCCCCACCATGCCATGGTCACGATCGCCGCTGCGTAGCCGACCGAGCCGGTCGGCCCCGGCCCGCCGCCGCGGCACCCGCTGCAGAGGAGGCAGCGCGGCCTCCACACCCGTGCTCCAACCTGCGCGACAAGCAAGGAAGTTGGACTCGGCGATCGCGGGTCTGCGTGCGAACTCCTTCCGCAGGAACCGACTTGGCCGACAGTCCGTGCGTGATCCCGAACGGGACTGGACGCGCCGCGGAGACCCGCCGCGCCGATGCTGGTGGAGTGAGGGATTTCGAGGCCCCGAGCGGCCCGACTCGGGTGCGAGTTCCTCCGGGACTCGCGATCGAAAGGAAAGTCGATCTTGCGAGAACGCGCATTGACACTATGCGCCACCCACTGTCCAGTCTTGCGACCAGCTGCCATCAGTAGCAAAATGCGGGACACCGTTCCGCAATACGACACATGTATGTAGGCCAGGGAGTAGCCCATGAGTGACAGTCCGCGCCTGAACCGTCCGGTCACCGTCCACTTCCGCGCAGACTGGGGGCAGGCGAACTTCCACCGGATCTGCGGTTGGCTGTCGCAGGAACTCGGCGACCGGTCGCCTGAAGGCTCCCGGTTCGCCGTGTGGAACGGCCGGGGCGGCACGGACCAGATCGCGGCGTTGCGCGCCAAGGAATGCGACATCACCATTGCCACGCCGACCGCGGCACTGAGCATGCTGCAGCAGGCCGGCGAGCTGGAGGGGCTGGCCGCCCTGGGCGTCATCCCCCAGCGGGACAGGCTCGTGGTCGCGGTGGATGCCGAACTCCCCGTGTCCACCGTGGCCGACCTGGCCTCCATCGACCGCCCTCTGACGATCGCGACCTCCCAGGACGACGGGGTGAACCTGATCGGCCTGGCCACGCACAAGGCGCTGCGGCTGGCCGGCCTCGACCTGGACCGGTTCTCGTTCTTCTACGACGAGCGCCCCTTCCCGCCGATCGCCCGGTTCGCGGCAGGCGAGGCGGACGTGCTCATCCACGAAGCCATCATGACTCCGCACTGGCAGAGCATCGACCGAGTCCGTCCGGTGAAGTACCTGCCCTGGGGCGACGCCGTGCTGGACGCGTTCGAGGCCGAGGGGTGGGGCCGGGCCGTGGTGCCCGCCGGCTACCTCCCGGGACTGGAGAAGGACCTCACCACGCTCGAGTTCTCCGACTTCGGAGTGCTGTGCCGCGAGGACCTGGCCGACGACCTCGCCTACCT
Organism: Streptomyces sp. NPDC007901; assembly: GCF_042959465.1. Classification (NCBI taxonomy): domain Bacteria; kingdom Bacillati; phylum Actinomycetota; class Actinomycetes; order Kitasatosporales; family Streptomycetaceae; genus Streptomyces; species Streptomyces sp. NPDC007901. The sequence continues at coordinate 66,972 of NZ_JBIBKW010000028.1, forward strand.
GGTCACCTGGTGCATGGTCCGCACCAAGGCGGCCCTGGAGGGCCAGTACAAGCACATCCCCGCCGACTACTCCCCCGTCGGCTACCCCCTCGACCCGGCCGCGATGGCGCGCACCCCTCTGCCGTTGCACCCGGCCGCGGCACGCGCGTATGCCGACCTGGCCGACGCCGACCTCACGGCGGACGACGGCTCGGTCATCTGGAAGTGATCCAGTAACCGCGGGGTCGGGCGCACCAGCAGGGCTCGGCCCCGGGTCCCCGTCAGCGCCCGGTCTCGTCCCTCGACGTCCCGCTCAGTCGCGCACGGCCCAGCAACTCGTCCAGGACGGCCGCGTGCGGCTCGGCGGTATTGCGCACGTGGACGTGCAGCGAGGCCGGCCCGGTGTCGAGTTCCTGCGCCGGCCGACGCATGGTCACCTCAACAGCGTGGAGAGCAGCCAAGCCGTGCGCACGGGCGGTCGGATCGGCTGGACCCTGCCCGCACACAACACCGAACCGCGGGCACAGCTGGCCGAGGTGCGCGAACGCGGATACGCCGCCATGAACACACCCGGCGACGCCAGCGAGATCGCCGCCCTCGTCCGGGACAAGCGAGGCCGTCCGCGCGCCGCGCCCATCACGACTTCGCCGACACGGTCGTACGCATGGCCAAGGAGCTGAGCGACCGCGTCGGCTGATCGCGCATCCCCACGAGCGGCCGGAACTCCCCAGGGAGTCCGGCCGCTCTACGCATGCCGAAACGCAATACCTCCGGCACGACGGTTGCCGAGCCGCGTATTTGGTATCACACTGACGGCCAGTGTTCCGCATAGCGCTACAAGAGCCTTCCCGTCCGTTGCGATCTTCGCAAAGGAGCCCGGTATGTCTGCCCTTGAGCCCAGCCTTGACGAGGTCGAGAAAGCGGTGAGCGTGATGCGCGCTCGGTCCGCCGAACCGGCCCAGGACTCGCTGCTGAACAACATCAAGCCGCCCGCGGACGGCGGCCAGCAGGTTTTGCTGCGCGTGGACCCGCTCGCGGCTCTGTGGGCCGACCACCGAGTGCGACTGCTGTGGCGCGGGGTGCTCGACTTCAGCGACGACGGCACATGGCTCACCGGTATGGGCCCGTGCCGGCGCCGTCGTCCCCTGCGGGAACGTTCTGCAGGGCGGCCCGGCGCAGGAGCACGGGCAGTTCTACCACTGGCACACTGTCTGCGACGTCGTGATCCGCTACGGCGCCCACAACTCGCCTCTGTCGCCCGGGCAGATCATCGCCACGCAGAACCTGCACGGAGTGAACTCGCGGTTGAGGATTGCCGTTCCGAACTTCTGCGCCACGAGTACGACGCCTCGCCACCGGCCCAGGGGGCGGACGAGGCGGTCCGTCAGTTCCCGACCATGGTCGGTTCCACCCAGTTCGCGGCACTGCGCAACAGGGACGAGATCCGCACGTGCAAGGAGTGCGGTCACGTCAACAGTCCTTTCCCCGTGGAGGGTTGGGGCCGGCCACGGCAGGTCCGCCGGACAACCGCGGTGCGGGCCGCCGAGGCCGCCATGCGTGAGGCCGCCGTCACCGACGCCTGACAACGCTCCAGCTCTGGGTGGAGCACGGCCCGTGCATGTGCCCGTGCTCCACCTGTGTCCCTCGCCGTAGTCGCCCACGCCGTTCCCGGAACGCCGACCGCTCACCCACGGCCGCCGCATCACCTTGCAGCATTACGCGTCCTGTTGCTGCCGCACGCCCGAGTCAGAGCCGCAAGCACGCCGCCCTTCCAAGGCCTTTCGTGTCCTGCTGCGCCGCAACCCCGCACAGGCCCCGCGTCCTTGCGCCCCGCCGGTTGCCCCGTTGCCGTCCCTCACCTCATCAGAGGAGTACGAGCCGTGTCCTCTTCCCTTCAGCCAGCTGCGGCGGCCGAGACCGCCGACAGCCGGCCCGCCGTATCCCGACCGCTCGCAGTGGCACTTCTTCTCGTCTGGCCCGCCCAGCTGCTGACCGTCGTGGGATCGATCGGCAGCAACGCCATGCCACAGATCGCCGAGCACATGCGCACCCCACACATCGCCTGGTTCACAGTGACCTTCGTCCTGGTCTCGCTGATGACCGTGCCGTTCGCCATGAAACTGGGCTCCGTCTTCGGCAAACGCCGCATCATGGTCATCCTCACCGCGGCCGGCCTGGTCGGTGACATCGTCGCGGCGGTGGCCCCCAACTTCACGGTCATGCTCATCGGCCGCGCCATGGGAGGCTTCTACGGGCCGGTGGTGCCGCTGGTCATGGCGAGCGTACGCGAGATCTTTCCCCGGGCATGGGTGTCCACGGTGTACGGGATCATCACGGGGTCGATCGGCATCGCGCAGGTCGGCAGTCCGCTGCTGGCCGGTTGGCTCATCGACGACTTCGGCTGGCGTGCGGCCCTTTGGTCACTGGTGATCTCGACCCTCGTGGCGGGAGCATGCCTGCTGGCGATGCCCGAAACACCCCGCAAGGGCACCGTCAGGAACTTCGACTGGGCGGGCGGTCTGCTGCTCGGCGGTGGGGTGGCCCTGCTCGTCTTCGGAATCGGCAAGGGCGGCAGCTGGGGATGGACCGCGGCCGGCACCATGATCTGCCTGGTGGCGGGCGTGGCCGCCCTCGTGGGCTTCGTGCTGGTGGAGCTGCGCGTCCAGCAGCCGGTCGTCCACGTGCGGATCCTCGCCAGGCGTGCGGTCGCCGCAGCCGTGATCGTGCCGTCACTGGTGCAGGGCGTGTTCTTCGTCGTGCCGACGGTCCTGACCTTCCTCGCCCTGTATCCGGCCATCCCGCACGTCTCCGACGGCCTGGGGTGGAGTGTCACCCACACCGCGGTCGTCGGTATCGCGGCCGGCGTGGTCACCGTCCTGGCGGGAGTAGCCGTGGGTCGGCTGCTGCGCAGAACGGGCCCCCGGTTGCTGTGGTTCGTCAGTACCGGCACTCTCTCCGTCGGCCTGCTGCTGGCCGGGCTCTACCACGGCGACGAGGTGGAGATCATCCTGACGGGCGTGGTCATCGGTCTGGGGGGCGGCATGCTCGTGTCCACCGTCGGCTCGATGATCGTGTCCGTGGTGTCGCTGGAGGACCAGCCGGCGGCCAGCGGCATCTCCTCCCTGCTCTATCAGGCATCGGGAGCGCTGACATACCAGTTGCTGTTCCTTCAGTTGGACGATCACTCCACGGTGATGCGGGGTGTGACGTTCTACGCGGACGCCGGCTTCCGCAACGCCTACTTCGTGCTCGCCGGCCTCGTCGCCGTCGGCTTCCTCCTGACGCTGGGAATGCCGCGGCTGCAGCGCCCCGAGCAGGCGCTGCAGAGCTGACCGGGAGCGAACCCCATCCCGTCCGGATACCGAACCGAACGACACCCCCTCACACACGCGTCCAGGAGGCGCCCCCATGTCCGACCAGGTTCCCACGCTCCGGCGCCCTGTCACCCTTCACTTCCGCGGTGACTGGGGACAGGCCAACACGCAGCCGGCGGCAGTCCCCGCAGCAGTACGCCGGGGCGCCGCGGCGGATCGCCAACGTCATCCGGGTCGTACCACCACCGCGATCATGTGCGCCGTCAGGACCTGAGCCGCCACGAGTCCAGCCGTACTCCCGAGGGCGGATGGGGAGGTTTCGCATCCGCCCTCGCGGTCATCCGAACACGTGATACTCACGCGTCCCGTTCCGAGGACGCGGAAGGGAACCGCGGCGGGCGCTTCTCATGGAACGCGGTGATTCCCTCCAGCGCGTCTTCCTGGTAGAAGTCGATGGTCTCCAAGGCGACGGACAGTTCGAAGGCAGGTGCCGCCAGGCGAAGGACGTGGTTGAGAGCCCGCTTGGTGGACCTCACCGCTCGTTGCGGTCCCGCGCCGATCCGGTCGGCCAGATCGTAGGCCCGCTGCAGCACTTCGTCTCCCGGCACCGCCAGGCTCACCAAGCCGATGCGCTCGGCCTCCGCGCCGGTGACGAAGTCCGACGTGAGGAGGTAGTACTTCGACTTGGCCATCCCGCACAGCCATGGCCAGAGCATCACGGCGTGGTCGCCGGATGCGACACCGAGACGCATGTGGCCGTCTGTGATGCGGACCGTCTCGTCGATGATGCTGATGTCGGCAGTGAGCGCGACGGCAAGGCCGGCGCCCACAGCAACTCCATTGATCGCGGAGATGATGGGCTTCTTGCAGTCGAGCATGTTGTTGACGATGTCCAGCGCGACCTGGCCCGACCTCAGCACGCGCTCGCTTCGCAGGGCTGCGCGGGGATCGGCGTCCTGCTTCAGATCGCCGCCCGCCGAGAACGCGCGCCCGCGCCCGGTGATCACGGCCACGCAGGCGTCGGGATCCTCGTCGAAGGTTCGCCAGACAGCTGCGAACTCGTCGTGGAGTCGTTCGTTGGCGGCGTTCAGCCGTTCCGGCCGGTCAATGATGATCACGAGGACGCCGTTCGGGCGGCGCTCGAAGGACAGATGCTCGTAGTCGTCGTACCTCATGTCACTCGGCCGCCGCGTCGCGCTTCTTGGCGTATGCGAGCGCGGTCGCACACAGGATCTCGAACATGATGTTGGCGGCGTTGAGCGCTGTCTGGCCACTGGGGTCGAACGGCGGTGACACCTCCATGACGTCGCCGCCGATGACATCGAGACCCTGGAATCCTCGCACGAGCGCCAGGGCCTGCTTCATGGACAGACCGTCGGGCTCGGGGGCTCCGGTTCCGAAGGCGTAGGGGACATCGAGGACGTCGATGTCGAAGGTGACGTACACCGGCGAGTCGCCGACGACGCGGCGCACCTCGGCGAGCGTCCCGTCGACCCCGATGCGGTCGATGTCCTCGATGGTCAGCAGGGTCATGCCATGGTCCTTGTGCCAGCTTCGGTCCTCGTGAATGAACCGGGTTCCGTGGATACCGAGGCTGATGGTCTTGGTCGCGTCGACGTAGCCGTGCTCGATGGCGGCACGGACGGCGTTGCCGTGGTGGATGTAGTCCCCGCCGAAGGGGTCGTCGTAGGCGTCCGGATGCGCGTCGAGGTGGATGAGGGCGATCGGCCCGTTGTCGCCGACCAGGCCCTTGATGGCGGAGTAGGTGACACCGTGATCGCCACCGGCGGCGACAACCGCGGCGCCGGTCGCGGCGATGCTCGCGACGAACTCGGCGGCCAGGTCGATGCTCAGCTTCGGGTCCATCGGGTTGACCGGTGCGTTGCCGGCGTCGACCACATCGCAGAGCTCGAACGGTGCTACCCCATGGAAGCTGAGCTGGCGGATGAGACCGGACATCTCACGGATCTGCGCGGGCCCGAGCTTCGCCGATCCCCGCCCGCTCTGGAACTCGAACGGCAGACCGACAAGGGCGATCTCCGCACCGTCGAGTTCGGGCTTGTAGGGCCGGCGCATGAAGGTGGAGAGACCGGCGAAGCGGGCGATGGACCGGCGTCCCAGCTCGGCGGCCACGTCATTGATCTGGTTCGTCATCTTCCTTCTCCTTGGGTGCAGTTGTTCAGTCGTTGGCCAGAGCCAGGACGGTGGCCGCCAGGACCCGCGTTCCCGTTGCCAAGTCGGTCAGGTCGGTGTACTCGTTCGGGTTGTGGCTCAGACCGCCGCGGCTGGGTACGAACACCATTCCGGTCGGGGCGTGCCCGGCCAGGTGCAGCGAGTCGTGGAAGGCCCCGGAGTCGATCGGCACCGCCGGGATGCCGAGCAGCCGGGCAGCGTCCGCGATAGTCCGCTGGATGACCTCGTCGAACGGGGTCGGAGGCATCTCCATGACCCTTGCGATCGTCGCGCCGTCCTGTGAAGCCACGATCGAGCGCAGCGTGGACTCGGCCGACTCAAGTGTCGCGGTTTCCGGATGCCGCAGGTCGACGCTGAAGGAGACGCGTTCGGGAATGACGTTGATCGATCCCGGTGCGACGTTCATGCGGCCGATGGTCAGCCGCAGGTTGTCGTCACCCGCGGCGAACAGGCGGTAGGCATCGGATGCGATGGCGGTCGCCTTGCGCAGGGCGTCGTCGCGTGCGCCTTTGGGGGTGCTGCCGGCGTGTGCCGCGACACCGGTGGTCTCGACCTCGAACCATCGGGTTCCCTGGATCCCCCGGACGACGCCGACGGGGATGCCGACCGCCTCGAGGATCGGTCCCTGCTCGATGTGGGCTTCGACGAAGGCCGCCAAGGGAGCACCCAACGGACGTGAAGGGACATCGGAGAAGTCGGCGACGACAGCGGACAGCTCCTCCTCGACGGTGATGCCGTCCTTGTCGGCGGTCCCGAGGAAGCCTGCGAGCAGCCCTGGGTCGGTGAACGCGGAAGCTCCCATCGATCCGGGAGGGAAGCGGCAGCCCTCCTCGTTGGTCCAGATCACCGCCTCCACCGGACGACGGTGGGACACACCGCTGTCACGGAGCGCAGCGAGCACCTCGATGGCCGCGCATACCCCGTAGGCGCCGTCCAGCTTCCCCCCGGTCGGCTGACTGTCGGCGTGGGAACCTGTGACGACAGGCAGGGCGTGGGGGTCTGACCCTTCGACCCGGAAGAAGAGGTTGCCGATCGTGTCCTGGTGGGCAGTCGCACCGTAGCCTCGGGCGAGGTCGATGAGAAACCGGCGGCCCCGAAAGTCGTCCTTGGTGAGGGCCTGCCGGTTCACGCCGCCGTCGTCGCGGGCGCCGAAGGCAGCCAGGTCGTTGATCAGCCTCCCCAGACGATGCTCATCGACCGCCGTGGCGAGCGCGCGGACGTCCTCGCTCGAAGGCCCTCTGGTGGTTTGATTTGTTGACGAAGCAGTCACACGCTCAGCAGCTTTCGGTCGGCCTGGCCGGTTTCGGATCCAGGAGCGGTTAGGTCGGGCGGTATTCCGGTTACGCCGCGAGGCGGGCGGCGCCGCTCACTCGGCTGCGGTCAGGATCGTCGCCGACCGGGGAAAGTTAGTCGTGGACGAGGCCGTCCAGCGCGTCCGCCGCGCATGTGGTGTGCCGACTGCGGCGATACCGCCTGAGAGCGAGTACCACTCGTGTTCGGCGGTGTACTGCGGTTCCTTGGGGAGAGTCATGTCTTCTGTTCCTCTTCGGTCCTGCGGTCTCACTGCGGACGTCGGTAGCAGGGCAGCTCCGCGACGACGACCGTCTCGTTGATGCCGCGGGACGCCGACCGCGAGTTGGGTGCCCCTGCTCGCGTGGTCAGGGCTCACGTAGGTCATCGCCACCAGGCTGCCGCTCGTCGGGGCCGGTGCCGACCTGGGCGCCCGTCACCCGGTCGACCACTGCCTGTCCGGCACGCGGCGAGCGGCTTGCTCCGGCGAGTCCGACGGAGAGCCTGGTCCGCCCCGCGTCGAAAGGGGTGAGGTCCCCGGTCAGCTCGTGGCCGTACGGCATTCCCGCCTCCAGGCGGAGGGTGTCTCGACACGCGAGTCCGGCAGGGCACGGCACCGAAGCCGGGGCCGGATCAAAGGAGAGCCCGCCGGATTCCTCCGGCATCGACGACTGGCACGAAGATCTCGAAGCCGTCATCGCCGGTGCGGGCCGGCTGGAATGACGTCCCACAGGTCCCGATGGGATGGACGGTCAGACGCCGGTGGTCTCGCGTACAGGGTGATGTCCGGCCGTCTCCGACGAGTGGCGCAGTGGCATGTCCCACCCGGCGGACTCCGTCATGGCCGCCCAGGTGTTTCCGGTGGCCCTGGGCCAGGGGAACGTGTCGGAGAGGCTGGGGCACGGTGGTTCCGGTGGCTTCACTCATTTCTTCGTCGCCGTCGTGGCCGTATCGATCGCGGCCGCGTAGGTGTCGCGAAGCCGGCGCTTGAGGATCTTCCCGTAGGCGCTTGTCGGCAGCGCGTCGGTGAACCAGACGTGGCGGGGCTTCTTGTAGGAAGCCATGTTGGCGCGCGCGAAGTCGATGACCTTCTCGGCGGTCAGGTCCGCGCCGGGGACCGGGACGATCACCGCGGCGACGACTTCCCCCCATATGGCGTCAGGGACGCCGATGATGGCGATCTCATGGACGCCGTCGAGCTTGCCGAGGACGTCCTCGACTTCCTTGGCGTAGATGTTCGAGCCGCCGCTGATGATCATGTCCTTGATGCGGTCGGTGATGAACAGGTAGCCCTCTTCGTCCAGGTAGCCGGCATCGCCGGTGTGGAGCCAGCCGTCTCGGATCGTCTCCGCGGTGGCGTCGGGGCGGTTCCAGTATCCGCCCATCACCAGTTCGCCGCGGACGCAGATCTCCCCGGTCTGGCCTGCCGGGAGAGCGTTGCCTTCCGGATCCATGATGCGGATGCGGGTGGCCATCGTCTCCCGTCCGGCGGACCGCAGTCGTTTCAGGGCGGCCGGGTCGCCATCGATCCGATGGGCCGCCTTGGGCAGACACGTGATGGTCGCAGCGGCCTCGGCCTGGCCGTAGAACTGGATGAAGACGGGCCCGAAGACGCGCAAGGCTTCTTCCAGGTCCTTCAAGGGCATGGGTGCCGCGCCGTAGACGACCGACTTCAGGCTGGACAGGTCGAAGTCGCCTGCGTCGGGCGCGTCGAGGAGCATGCGGATCATCGTCGGGGCGAGCATGGTGGCCGTGACGCCGAGCTTCTCGATGGTGCTGAAGACGGCGGCCGGGTCGAAAGACAGGTTCTCCGGGAAGGCATGTGCGGCACCGACGGCGATGTGGGGCAGCCCTACGCTGGTCGAGCCGTGGGAGATCGGAGCGAGGTGAAGGATCACGTCGGTGGCGGCCAGGTCCGGACCGAGCTCGACGAGGAAGTGCTGCGTCATCGCCAGCAGGTTCCGATGGGTCTCGATCGCCCCCTTCGGCTTGCCTGTCGTCCCGGAGGTGTAGAAGACCCAGGCCGGGTCATCCGGGTCGATGAGGATGTCGGGCCGTGTCGGTTCCTCGGCCGAGATCCAGTCCTCCCACGCCTCATAGCCCTCGACCCGGCCGCCGAAGGCGACCCAGTGTTCGACCGTGGGCAGGGTGCCGCGCAGGTAGGCGATGCGGTCGGCGAGGTCGATGTCGACGATGACGATGCTCGCACCTGAGTCGGTGATGGCGTGGCGGTGGTCGTCGGTGTGGCCACGCGGGTTGAGTGTCACGGCACCGCACCCGGCGGCGATGACACCGAAGTAGGACTCCATGCCCTCGTACCTGTTGGTGGTGAGGATGACGACACGGGAGCGCTGTTCGGTCCGCTTCAGGATCGCGTTGGCGAGCGCTGCGACTCGGGCCGCCCCTTGAGCGTAGGTGACCGTCTCGCGATGGGTTGCCACCCACAGCGGTCGGTCCGGGTGTCGCTGGGCGCTGCGGAAGAGAAGGTGGGCGAGATCCATGTGATGTCGATTCTGCGTGGCGGTTCGCGGGCTCATGCCTTGAGGAAGCCGTGGGCGTGGAGCTGGTCGGTGAGCAGCCCGAAGGTCTTGTCGATGCGGCTGACGATGCTGTCGACCTGCTCGGGGGTGATGATCAGGGCGGGCGTGAGCATGAGGTACTCACCGAAGGCGCCGTTGTTCATGCGCCGGCCACCGATCAGCAGACCGTTCTCCATGGCGATGCGGCGGAACTCGATCGCCGCTCTGGCTGTTCCGGGGAACGGCCGCTTGGTCTGGCGATCGGCCACGATCTCGATGCCGCACATCAGTCCCCGGCCGCGGACGTCGCCGATGATCTCCCAACGTCGGGCGAGATCGTCGAGCCGGGACCGAAGCAGGTGACCCATCTCGGCGCCGTTCTCGATCAGGTGGTGTTCACGCATCTCGTCGAGGACGGCGATTCCGGCGGCGCAGGAGATGGGGTTGGCGTTGTAGGTGTGGGACAGATCGAACCCGCCCACCGCGCGAAGGCGTGCGACAAGGTCGGCTGAACAGGCGATGGCCGCCAGGGGAACGTATCCGGCACCGAGGCCCTTGGCGATCACGGCGATGTCCGGGAGGGCGTCCGGGACATGGTGTGCGGCCAGGAACCGTCCGGTTCGGGTGGCGGACATGACCTCGTCGAAGACCAGGAAGACGTCATGACGGTCGCAGATGTCACGCACCGCGCGCAGGTAGGAGTCCGGTGCGACGTTGGCGCCGGTCGCCGTGCCTCCCACAGGCTCCATGATGAACGCGAGCACGTTCTCCGGCCCGAGCTCGACGATCGTTCGCTCCAGCTCCGCGGCAGCCCACAGCGCGCCTTCCTCGGACGTCATCCCCGTCGGCGGACGGTAGGTCAACGGCGCCGGCACCTTGGTCGAGGGCACCGTCATGTCGCCCCACAGAGCGGAGTACTCGGCGTCGCCGCTCCAGCCCATTGTGGCCAGGGTGCCGCCGTGGTAGCCCGGGTTCAGGGAGATGACCTTCCGCTTGGCCGGCTTGCCCGCCAAGTAGGCGCACTGGCGTGCCAGTTTGATGGCCATCTCGTTTGCCTCGGAGCCGTCGTTGGAGAGGTGAACCCGTTCGAAGCCGGGGCCGGCCATCTCTGCAATGCGTGCGGTGAGTTCGAAGTTTGCCTCGTGACGGCTGAAGCGGACGTAGGAGAACGACATCCGGCGGCCCTGCTCCACCATCGCGTCGACGACCCGCTGATTCCCCAGTCCGATGTTGGCCACTGCGGCACCGGCGTTGGCGTCGAGGTACCTCGTGCCGTCGGCGGTGAGGTAGTAGAGACCTTCCGCCTTGACAATGAGAGGGCGCGGGACATCGGACGGTGAGTAGAACGCCTCTTGGTGGTTACCCAGGCCCTGACGAATCACCAATGTGGTCCTCCTGGTTGCCAATCGTTTGGCTTAACTGTAGGACCATGCTCTGTGCCGGTTCAACGTAGGTCATGAGCAATTAACAAACGGACCGGAAACGAAACTTGCACGGCATATCAGCCAGGCAGTCTTGGCCATCGCTTGTAATTTGTTACTCGCGTGGCGACGACGTTCGGTTCTGGGGGAGGGCGGTGCCGGTGTGGGGGGTATGACGATGAAAGAGCTGGCCGATTTGGCCGGCGTCGATGTCTCGACCGTGTCCCGCGCGCTCCGAGGAGACACCAAGAGGGTTGCCGCCGCCACCATCGAACGCGTTCAACGGCTCGCGGCCGAGAAAGGCTATGTGCCCCATGCGGTTGCCTCAAGCCTGCGTAGTGGTCGCTCGCGGACGCTCGGACTCGTGGTGCCGACCCTGAGTGACATCGTCATGGGAATACTGGTCACCGCGATGGAAGAGGCCGCGGAAGAACTGGGATATGTGTCCACCGTGGTCGCCACCCATGGCCAGCCGATGCTGCGCAGGCAAGCGGTCGGGCGGCTCGTCAACCGGAAGGTCGATGGGCTCGTTCTCTGCGATGGACAGATCGGCCATGACGATCCCGTGACCCATGCCCTGAACGACGTGCCGCACATGTACGCGATGCGTCGGGGGGCCAGCGCGGCCTCGGTCGCGGCTGACGACCGCCGTGGTGGCGCCCTGGTGGCCAAGCACTTCCTGGAGCTGGGACATCGGGCGATCGCGGCCGTGCCCGGGCCCCTCGACGCTCAGACGGCCCATGACCGGCTCCAGGGTTTCACTGCCGCGCTTCACCGCCACTCGGTCGGCGCTCTGTCGGTTTCCGAGCACGGCGGGTTCGAGGTCCAGGACGGGCATCGGTACGTGCACGCGTTGCTCGACCGTCCGGAACGACCGACCGCGATCTTCTGCACCAACGACCACACTGCGATTGGCGCCGGCCGCGCGATCGCGGACCGCTCCCTGAAGATCGGCGAGGACATCGCCCTGGTGGGGTACAACGACATCCCCCAAGCGGCATTCTTGGAGACACCGCTGAGCAGCGTGAGCACCGACCTGACGCTCATGGGAACGTCAGCCGTCCGGCAACTGGTCGGGCTGATCGAGGGGAATCCCGCACCCGGGCTGTTGATCGAGCCGACTCTGGTTGTCCGGGCCTCCTCGGGTCGGAGCATCACGCCGGGATGATCGTGTTCGTGGCTGCTGACGGGCTCGCCGGTGACGCGGTCGACGCGGGAGCGCCGGTTGATCCGGCACCGGGTCAGGACCGCGTGGACGATCGAGGGGGGACATGCCCGGCAGGCCGACGATCCGGACCGGGCCCAGACGCTGTCCGAGCATGGACTCGACCGACCTGCCCGGCAGTGAACCTGGACTAGGTCAGTTCACGCGGGATCTCGGCGACTGAGCGGTGTTCATAGAAGTTCTCGCCGTTCTCTGTCGCTCTGAGCACTTCCTCCACGAGGTACTGCTCGGCATCGAAGGTCACCGCACACGTGGCACTGACCTCGACCCGTGTCGTGTGCCGGTTCAGGGTCCGCGTCACCTGCGTCTGCCAGCGTGCCCGGGTGGGATGGACGCTGTCGGTCTCGGCGACACACCGGTCGGCATAGCCGGCGACGACATCGACGCCGTCAATGGGCTCCTCGGTGTATGCGGTCTCGGTGACCAGGGCGACTCGGCTGTCGGCAGCACGTGGTTCCGGCACCGCCGTCCAGTCGGGTGCCGCGTCCGTTCTCAGGGCGGGTGCCGTCGCCGCTTGCGCCGGCGGGACGTTGTCCAGCAGCGTCAACGACAGTGAACTCGTAGGACCCGTTTCCAGGGTGAGGGCGACCCTGTGAGGGGGCAGGGCGGCCACCGGCCAGAACGTCGACGAGACGGCCACCCGGATGCGGGAACCCGTGCGGATGCGGCGGGCCACGAAGCGAAGGTCGAGCCCGACGTCGTAGAACTCGCCTGGTACGAGTGGCGCCGGCCGTTCGGAGCCGTCGCGGTGGGTCAGGTTCAGGACGCCGAAGCTCACTGGCCAGGACCTGCCGTCAGCCGTGACCTCGGTAAGGCGAACACCCAGCATGGCGACGGGTTGGTCGGCGGACACCCGAAGACGGACCCGGGGCCGCCCGATGAAGACGACGTCGTTGCCGAGCGGTTCGGAGTCGAAGGTGAGGCTCTTCTCGTCGTCGTCGGACTGGTCGCCTGCCACATGGGCGGCGCCCTTGTCGGGAGCGCCCCATTCCGGCCATCTCAGCCCGACCACACCCTTGTCGGGTACCGGGAGCCGCACAGGATCTGCCGTCTCCGGCACGAGCCGGTCCACATCGAAGTGGTAGGTCAGGCCGGCACCGGCCGACGGCCACGAGTCAACGCTCGCCCAGTGGCCCGGCGCATCGGAGCCGAGACCCGATTGCGCGGCGGCGCCGTCTTGGACGTAGACCCGCAGCACCGGCTCCCGCATGAGCTCCGACTCGTCGCCGGCCAGCCAATGCCGCCACCACCGCAGTTCCTCGGCCAGCCAGTCCATCCGGGGTCCCGGCACGCCGTGCTGCGGGAAACTGTGTCCCCAGGGGCCGATGATCGCCTTGCACGGGCCGCCGGTGTTCCGCAGCACGGAGTCGGCCTCGTCGACCCACCCGTCGAGCTGGCCCCCGACGAAGTAGATCGGGCAGTCGATCGCCCCGTACGCGGCTCCGGGGGAACTGGTCGCCCAGTAGTCGTCGGCCCGCTGGTGGGTCACCCAGAGCGCCCCGACGGCGTCGACCGCCGCAAGCCTTTCCCGCCACATGTCCCGCCACCGCTCGCCGACCACGGCCGGGTCCGGGGGCATACCGAGAACGGTTCTCAAGGCCGCTGCCCACTGCACGTTGGTCAGACCGAGAGAGCCGCCGTGCCAATGCAGGTCACGCGCGAAGCGGTCTCCGCAGGCGCAACAGACGACGACGGCCTTGAGCGGGGCGGGGTTGCGCGCCGCAGCGTACAGGCCCACGTTCCCGCCCCAGGAATAGCCGCGCACACCAACTGACCCGTTGCACCACGGTTGACGTGCGAGCCACTCAATGATCTCGACGAGGTCGTCGGTCTGTGATTCCTCGAATTCATCGCCTGCCACGCCCGCGGACTCGCCCGTGCCGCGGATGTCCACCCGGATGAAGGCGAAGCCGCCGGCGGAGAGCCGGTCGCCGGTCTCGTCGTCGAGCGAACGCGTGAGGTCACGGGTCCGATACGGCAGATATTCAAGGACGACGCCGACGGGCCGGGCGGCGGCATGACCGGGGAGCCACAACCGTGCGCTGAGCCGGGTGCCGTCGTCGAGGGGTACCCAGAACGGTTCGACGCGCCGGATGCGGGCGTTGTCCGCCTCCCTGAGGAGCAGCTCACGATCGGTGTTCTGCTTCGTCACGATCCGCCTTTCCCTGGGCGTTGGTCGTGCGGGCCGACGGAAATGGTGATCACCGTCCTCCGGGACCTTCATATCGTCTGCGGCGGCGTGCTGGCGACCAGCCTCGGCGACGCCGACACGAGTTCGCGGGTGTAGTCCTCTGCCGGGAGGCTGAAGAGCTGGTCGGTCGAGCCTTCCTCGATCACTTCGCCGTCGCGCATGACGAGCGCCCGGTGGGCGATGGTACGGACCACGCCGAGGTCGTGGCCGACGAAGACGATCCCGGTTCCCGTCTGCTGCGACAGATCGGTGAGCAACTCCAGCACAGCCGCTTGAACCGACACGTCGAGCGCGGAGGTCACCTCGTCGCACAACAGCAGGCGCGGCTTCGCGGCGAAGGCACGAGCGATGGCGACGCGCTGCCGCTGACCTCCGGAAAGCTCGCGCGGAAACCTGTGCGCGAACGAGGTCGGCAGGCGCACGGAGTCGAGGAGCGCGGCGACGGTGGCGGCCTCCTCGCCTCGGTCGACGTCGTCACGGAAGAGGCGGATCGGGCGGGTCAGGATCTCTGCGATCGTGTGCCGGGGATTGAGCGTCGAGTCATGGTTCTGGAAGATCATCTGGATCCCGCGGCGGACCTCCTTGGGACGGTTCGCGATCTGCGGGTCGAGCCGCTCGGCGTCGAAGGCGAGGTAGCCGTCCCACTCGGGGGCCAGGCCGGCGATGACGCGCAGGAGCGTCGACTTGCCGCTGCCGCTCTCGCCGACTATCCCGACGCGTTCCCCCGGACCCACCCGCAGTCGCACCCCGCGGAGCGAGGGGACGGACGCGCCGCGATACGTGAACCAGATGGCGTCGGCGCTGAGCAGCGGACGCGCCGCTTGTCCCGTGCCCGAGGTGAGTGCCGGCCGGGGACGGCCGAGGACACGGTGATCATCGAGTTCGGCGACCCGCAGGCACCGGACCGTGTGCGATGAGCTGACCTCGACGACCGGCGGATGGGTCGTGGTGCACTGGTCACTCGCCGAGGAACACCGCGGAGCGAAAGCGCAGGCGTCAAGAACGACGGAGCCCGACGGAGTACCCGGAATCCCCGGGACGAGACGGCCTTCCTCGCTGCCCGCCGTGACGTCGCACAGAGCGCGCGCGTAGGGGTGGCGCGGCCTGGTGACGAAACTCGCCATGCCGCTGCGCTCGACGATCTCCCCGGCGTACATGACGGCGATGTCGTCGGCGACTTGCCCCAGGAGGGCGAGGTTGTGGCTGATGTAGAGAGCCGACAGCTCGCGCTGCTCGACAAGGCCCCGCAGCAGCTCGGTCATCCGGGCCTGGGTCGTCACGTCCAAGCCGGTGGTCGGTTCATCGAGCAACAGGACCCGTGGCTCTCCTGCCAGCGCGATCGCGAGCGAGAGACGCTGCTGCTGGCCGCCGGAGAACTGAAACGGATACCTCTCCAACGCTCGGGCGGGGTCTGGAAGGCCCATCTCGGTGAGCAGGTCGATCTGGCGATCGCGCAGCGCCTCACCCCGAAGACCGGTGTGCTGTCGCAGTACCTGGGTGAGCTGCTTGCCGACCGTGGTCCCCGGATTGAGCGACATCGCGGCGCTCTGCGGAACGTAGGCGATCTGGCTGCCCCAGAGCTTGCGCCGGTCAGCCATCCGCAGTGTCAGGAGATCGGTCTCGCCGTCCAGCAGCGATTGGCCACCGAGGACCCTGACCCCCCGCTTGACATAGCCCAGCGCGGCAAGCGCCGCGGTGGACTTGCCCGACCCGGACTCGCCGGCCAACCCGAGGACCCTGCCCGGCCGCAACGAGAAGTCGACCCCCTCGACAACGCGCTTCACACCGCCGCCCGCGGTGACGTAGCCGACCGAAAGGGCACGCACTCCGAGCGTCACCGCATCATCCATGCCGACCGTCATTTCTCGACCACTTTCTCGTCCCCGGCCACGTGCTGCGCAATGGCTTCCGCAGTCAGATTGAAGGCGACCGACACCAGCGCCAGCGCCGCTGCGGGTGCCAGGACCGCGAGGGGCGAGAAGGTCAGTCCCCCGCGATTCTCGTTGATCATCAGTCCCCAGTCCGGGTGCGGAGGCTGCGCGCCGAGACCGAGGAAACTGAGGGTGGCGATCGCGATGATGCCGTACGTGATCCGCAACGCGACGTCAGCCGCCACAGGCGCCACGATGTTGGGCGCGATCTCGCGCAGCAGCACCGAGGACATGGACTCTCCCCGCGCCCGTGCCGCCAGGACGTAGTCCGCGCTGATCTGATCGTTGACCAGCGTGCGAACGGTACGCCCGGCGCGCGGGGCATCCGCGACCACCACGACCAGGACGAGGACCCAGAAGGAGGGCTTGAGAGCGGCAACGGCGATCAGCGACAGGAGAAGCACCGGCATCGAGATCACCAGATCGAAGGAGCGCCGAAGAAACCCGTCGAGGCGTCCACCCCGATACGCGGCGACCGCGCCGAGTCCGCCCCCGATGAGAACGCTGATCACGACCGCGACGAGCGGAATGAGAAGGACTTGTCCGCCGCCTTCCAGGAGCCTGCTCAACACGTCGCGGCCCAGTTCGTCCGTGCCGAGGAGGTGAGCGCCGGACGGCTTGCTGAACGGAGGCGCCAGATTGATCGCACGTGGGTCATAGGGCGCCACGAAGCGACCAAAGACGATCACCGTGAGAATGACACCGCCGAGCCCGACACCGATCTTCCCCGCGACCGACGAGAGTGTCCCCCGTATCAGGCCGACGCGCGGTGCGAGCGAGAGCTCTTGCGTGTCCAGCGGCGTTGGCGTGGTGGTCATCGGCTCAGCCTCAGTCGCGGATTGAGAGCGAGCGTCAACAGATCAGCGAGGAGAAAGACCACGAGGACCACCGTGGCGAGGATCAGCGCGATCGCCTGGACCGTGATCGCGTCACCCTGGGCGATGGCCTGGACGAGGTGATCACCGATTCCGGGAAAGGACGTCACTGTCTCGATGGCGACAAGTCCACTGACGGCGAACACGATGTTGAAGGCAGCGGCGTTGATGATGGGAGCGGCGGAGTTGCGCATCACAAAGTCCCAATGGATCGTTCGGGATGGGAGACCGCGAAGTCGCGCCGCCTCCACGAATGGAGCCTGAAGTCCCTCGTGAACGGCCGTGCGCACGAAACGGTACATGTGAGGGATGATCGCGACAGCGACCGTGAGCGCCGGCAGGACGTAGGCCATGATCTGCTGGGTGCCGGTGCCGAACGCGAACGCCGAGCCACTCTCGATGGGCAACCAGCCCAGCCACACACCGAAGATCATGAGCAGCCCGAGTCCGATGACGAATTCGGGTGTCGCCGCCAGAGCCACACTGGCCATCAGGAACCCGATATCGCTCCGGCTCCCCTTGCGTCGCGCCATGAAGGTGCCGAGCGCGATGGACGAGGGAATGCCGATGACGACCCCCAGTCCGGCAAGCGTCAATGTGCGGGCGAGTTCAGGCAGGATCACTCCGGCGACCGGCCGATTGGTGATCGGTGAAACTCCCAGATCCCCGGTCACGGCATGCCCGAGCCAGGACAGATACCTCGTGGGAAGCGGGTCGTAGAGCCCGTGAGCCGTCGCGTACGCGTCCAACTGGTCACGGGTCGCCGTCCGTCCGACGGCTGCGCGCGCGATCTCCTCGGGGGACTTGTAGTTCATCGCGATGAAGATGAGGACCGACAGGACTCCGAGAGCCAACAGCGTCCAGCCGATCCTCGCCGCGAGCCTAGTGGCCGTCCGCATGACCGGGCCTCCAAGTGCAGTGGGCTGCCGGCGCCGCATGTCCCGCCATGACAGTCGAGGGCCGAACGGCGGGTCCAGGTGCCGGCTCGGGCAGGGTGTGCGGCCCCGTTAGGCCTTGAGCCACATTCGCTCCCATGCGTACATCGGGCTGTAGAGGTCGCCCTGTACCCGAGCGCGGGATGTCTGGACGATGGGCACGAAGAAGTCGATGATGCTGCCCGAGTGGTTCGCCGTATACGCCAGAGCTTCCGTGAGGATGGCGTTGCGCTTGCTGTCAACGGGCTCGGACAGCACCCGGTCGAGGTATGCGGTCAGCTTGCCGTCATTGTCGAAGCCGGTTCCGTTGTAGGCGCCACCCTTCTGGAAGAAGTTGTTCAGGACCGAGTAAGCCGACACCCGCTGGGCATAGTCGTGGAACATCGGCACCTGACCGAACACGCGGTCGAAGTAGGTGTCGACAGGGACCTGTTGCACCTTCACTCGGATGCCCGCGGGCTTGACGACCTCCGCGTAGGCCTGACTGAAGGCTGTCATGCCGGGCTGGAACTCGGCTGTCGGAAGTTCGACGTCGACTCCGTTCGCGTAGCCGGCCTCCGCGAGCAGCTGCTTCGCCTTGGCTATGTTCTGCGGTCTTTCCCCGATCGACCTGGGATAGGTCGCGTCGTCCAGCGGGACCGGCACGTCTCCGGTGATCGTTCCCAACTCGCCCAGCACGGCCTTGCGTATCGCATCGCGGTCCGCCGCCAGCTTGAAGGCCATCACGACACGGGGATCGTTGAACGGCTTCTTGTCGAGCTTCATGTGCAGGAAGTAGGTTCGAACAGCGCGCTGGTCACCCGTCAGGGCCGGGGACGTGAAACGAGAGTCACCCTTCAACTGCCCCACGGACTTGGGATCCAAGGAGTCCGTCCAGTCGATGGTGCCGGCACCGAGTGCCTGCAGCACCGTCGACGCGTCGACGTGGGTGTTCTGAATGCCGTCCAGGTACGGCAGGCCGGCCTCAAAGTAGTTCTCGTTGCGGACGACCTCGAAGGACTCGCCAGGCTTGAAGGACTTCAACTTGAACGGGCCGGTGCCGATCGCATTGCTGGTGCCGAACGACGACTGCTTCTCCTTGACGACGCCGGCGGCGTAGCCGGCGAGCGCCTCACCGAGGAATACGTTGGGGGTCTTGAGGGACAGCTTGAGCGTGGTGTCATCCACCACCTTGATGCCGTCGGGGTCGAGGCTGCCGACAAGCCGTGCCCTGAGCGGCGATCCGACGCCCTTGTCGAGGAGCCGAGTGATCGTCCAGGCGACGTCTTTGGCCGTCAGCGGCGTGCCGTCGTGGAACTTGACGCCGGAACGCAGATGGAAGACCCACTCGGCACCGTCCTTGTTGATCTCCCAGCTCTTCGCGAGCTGCGGCTGGAGTGTGAAGTCGAGACCGGTTCGGACGAGAGTGCTGTACAGCATGCTCGCCAGCCAGCCTGCCGTCGAGGAGAAGCCCACCGCCGGGTCCGTGCTGTCCTTCGTGCTGACGTCGCCGATGGCAGTGCGAAGGGTTCCGCCCTTACGGGGCTTGCCTGTGCCCCCGGCTGTCGACGTCTCGCCGCTCTCCGAACTGCACGCGGTGAGGAAGCCGCCGAGCGTCAGTACCGAGATCCCGGCCGTGGCGCCACCAATGAACTTTCGTCGCGACACGTTGCTCTTCGCCGCGTCTGTGACGAAGTCACGATTCTCATGGTTCACGTTCTTCCCTTTGCTGCTCGGCAGGGCCGGGACCGGCCGGTGCCCCGAACTGTTCACCAAACGATTGGCATGAGGCTAAGGGCGATGTGTTACGTCTCAATGCCAGCATGTCGGGACGTCGTAAAATCGATGTTTCAATCCGGCTGTACGAATTGTCGGTGCCACCGCCCAGGGCATGTCTGAGTGGGTGGCGGTTGAAGTAGGCGGGTCGGCCTTGATGCCTCGATCGGGTGGGCGCCGGGTTCCACTCTCCGGCAGGTCGGTCAGGTCGTCGCAGGAAGTGGAGCTTCTTGGGTTCCCAGCGGCGGGCGGGCCCGGTCAGGGCGAGCATGGGCAGCCAGGCCGGCAGATGGAGCGCGATCTGGACGATCTCCAGCCAGATCTGGTTCTGCGCGGTGCCGTGCAGGGGCAGGTTGCGCAGGCCGGTGTCACGGGCAGCCCGGATGCGGTCCTCGGCCCGGGCCCGCTGGCGGTGCCGCAACTCCAGCCGCGCGATCGGCGTGCGCTGGGTGTTCGTCGCGAAGCAGGTCAGCAGCATCCCGTCGGCGTCGGTGAAACGCAACTGCGCTCCGGGATACCGCCGGCGGGCACTGTCTCCTGGTCGTCAAGGGCAACCAGAAGAAGCTGCGCCGGCAACTGCGCCGCCTGCCCTGGCGGCAGATGCCGCTGCTGGACCGCACCCGCACCACCGGGCACGGACGTCGCGAGGTCCGGCGGCTGAAGGTGTGCACCGTCGAAGCCGGGCTGCTGTTCCCGCACGCCGTCCAGGCCATCGAGATCAAGCGACGCCGCGTCAACACCAAGACCGGCAAGGTCCAGACGAAGACGGTCTACGCCGTCACCAGCCTCACCCCCGGCCAGGCCGACCCCGCCCGCCTGGCCGAACTTGTCCAGGGCCACTGATCCGTGGAGGCCCTGCACCACGTGAGAGACGTGACGTTCGCCGAGGACGCCTCCAAGATCCGCACCGGCAGCGCGCCCCGCGCCATGGCCACCCTGCGCAACCTCGCCATCGGCCTGATGCGCCAGGCCGGCTGGACCAACATCGCCGCGCAGCAGACCACTATCGTTCACGCCCCGACTACGCCACCGCACTCCTCAAGATCACCTGCTGAGAACGCATCAGCCCTGCCACACCACCCAGCTGGGGATCCCTCACTGAGCGGCTCGCCAGCTCGGGTGCGGCCGGCATCACAGCGCCGAACTGCTCGTACGCATGGGTGTGCGCGTGGACTCCCGAGCAGCCAGGAGACTCGTCCGAACACGCTCCTCCCGGTGCCGCGTGGGGCACCGGGAGGAGCGGCCGCAGGCTCCGTCAGCAGCCGTGCCGGGGCCTCAGGTCATGAGCACATCGGGTTGATCTTGTTGGTTTCGTTGACGGCGTCGGCCCACGAGAACTCGTCGTTGTCGCTGAAGTAGTAGTAGGTCGCGCCGTTGGGTGCCATGGCCACGGTGATGCCGCCGTAGCCGGACATGAACGGGACGTAGAAGGAGCAGGAGTACTGCGGGTAGGACGACGGGGTGAACTGGAGCGCCCACAGGCCGTTGTTGTACTTGAAGGCGGTGGTGCCGGTGGTGGTGACGCCCCGGTCCGAGGAGGTCTTCTGCATCGTGGCCGCCAGAGCCGTGGAGTTGAGCACCTGGGTGCCGTTGATGGCGCCGCCGTCGTTGTTCAGCAGCTTCGCCACTTTGGCGATGGAGTCCTGGGTACAGAACAGCCCGTAGCCGCCGAGGGGCACACCGGTCGCGGAGTTGTCGGTGCGCTCGGTGGTCAGTGAGTCGGGGCCGACGCCGAGGGGTTTGTAGACGTCGTCACGCACCAGGTTGAAGATGTCCGCGCTGCTTCCCGCCTTCGACTGAAGGTAGTTGTTCTCCGCGCGGGCGGCGAGGAAGTAGTCGGAGGTGTGGTAGACCCACTGGCTGCCCGAGGTCGACCTGTGGGGATAGGACAGCGCCGTGGACACCTTGGAGCTGTACGACTCGGCGGTGAAGAAGTTGGACATGGTGGTGCCGTCCTCGTCCGCCTCGAAGCCGGATGAGGAGTAGTTGCCGGTCGCCATGTCCAGCGCGTTGTTGAGGGTGACGCTGGACCAGTCGCCCGAGGACGAGGACGTCTCGGACACCCAGTTCTTGACGAGTTCACCGGCGACGCTCGTACCGTAGAGCTGTTCCAGCCGCATGGCGGCGATGCTGGTGAAGGCGCTCTTGGCCGTGGAGTACGACGGCAGCAGCATGTCGGAGCAGAACGCGTAGCTGCCGTAGCGGGTCGTACAGCCGGAGGTGTAGTTCACACCGTTGATGTAGACGCCGTAGGCAGTCATGCTGGAAGCGGTGACACCGGAGCCGAACTTGCTGGTGTCGACGCCCGAGTTGGGATAGTCGGTGGCCAGGGCGCTGATGGACTTGGTGGGGAGGCGGCCCGCCACCTCGGCGGCGTAGGCGTTCTCGATGCTGGTGGCGTCGCTGACGGTCTGCGGGGTGTAGGTGCCGGACAGCTGGCCCCACATGTTGAACTTCTGGTAGTCGCAGGTCTCCTGAGTGATCTGGTAGCGCACCTTGCTGATGCTGCCGGCGTCGAACAGGAAGGTCATCTCCCCGTTGTGGACGCGGTTGGCGTTGCGCTCGACGAGCGCGAAGGGGAAGGACGCGCGGGTCATACCGTTGTCGGAGGTCTCGTCCCAGGCCCGGCCGGCGCCGACCTCCAGGTTCCAGACGGTCGAGCCGGTGTACTGCAGTCCCCGAACGGTCGGGATGAGGTGACTGCCGTTCTGGACGAAGGTGACCGAGAACGACGGCAGGTGCTTCCACGCCGAGTCGGCGTTCGACGTCCGGTTGTAGGTGTCCACGAGCTCGCTGAACCCGCCGCCCGTGGACGTCCCGCTGAGCGTCAGCGTGCCCTGGAAGGTGTGCGACGGCGCCGCCGCGCCGGCGGGAAGCGCGAAGGCGGAGTCGCTGACCGGGGCGGTGGAGGTTCCGGTGGTGAGGTCCGTCCGGGTCAGCAGGGTGCGGCTGACCGCGCCGCTGCCGGTCAGGGGGTCGTCGGAGACTGCGGTGAGGGTGTCGGCGGAGGCGGTGGTCGCCGTGGCGGTCAGCCCGGCCAGCAGAAGCAGGCAGGACAGGGCGACGCGGAGTCGCGGGCTGGGTCTCATGTCGCTGAAGGTGGCCCCGGTGACGGGAGGTTGTCGAATGCCCGTTGGTACCGGACGTCATGTCACCTGCGTATGACCGCTCTTGGTACCGGGAGGCGAGGCGAACAGGTCACGGCAGAAGACGGTGAGCCGGTCGAGGCAGGAACGGATCTGGGCGGAGGCATAGTGCGTGGAGTCCCAGGCTCCGAAGAGGGTGACGTGCAGAGGCCCGTCGGCGAGCCGGATCGGCAGTGACCGCAGGGCGAAGCGCGGGTCGTCGGAGACGACGCACACGCCCTTGCCCGCCGCCGCCAGCGCCTGCGCGACGGCCGGTGCCCTGGCCACGTACGAGGCGTTGTAGCCCAGCCCCGCCTTGGCGACCGCCTCGTCCAGGACCCGCCGCACACCGTGCAGTTCGTCCATGACGATGACGCGGTCCGTGCTCAGGTCCTCCAGGGTGACGTGGTCGCGCCCCGCCCAGGGATGGTGAGGGCGCGCGTCGCGATGGTCCGTGTGGCGGCGGGGCCGCTCCTGCCGGTGCGGGTGGGGGCGACCTCGGGGCGTTTGAGATACACGCGCCAGGCGCGGTCGAGTTCCGGCGCGTCGGCGGGAGGGTCTTCCTCCTCGTCGGCTGCCGTGGCGCGTTCGCTCAGCAAGTCGCACACCGAGCGGACGTACTGGGTGACTTCCGATGCGGCGACGCGGCCGACGTAGCCGTCGTCGCCGAGGTCTTCACGCCGGGGGAAGGCCAGTGCGGCGATGGCCAGGTGGATGATGCCGTACAGGACGCGCTCGGTCTCCCGGTGTTCCCGCATGCGGACCTGGCGTGCGAACTGGTCCATTTTCGTCTCGAACACCGATCCGGGCAGCGCGGCGTGGACCATGCCGGAGCGTGCGGAGACGCCGACGACCTGGAGGCCCATGCCGGCAGCGCACCGCTTGACCAGGCACGCGAAGTCGGGGTCTTCCTGGTAGCGCCTGATGAGTGCCTGGTAGGAGTCGTCTCGTGCGGGAGTGTGCTTGGGGCGGAATCCGTAGCCGATGAGCCGAGCTGCGGCTTCGGTGTCGTCTCCGAGGATTTCGTCGGTCACGATCCGGGCTCCTGTTCGGGCTCGTCGGTGATCGCGGCGTTCGGTGTGAGCTGTGCGGCGGTGACGAGCAGGTCGTCTCCGGCGAACCCGGCCTGTGCGAATGTGGTGCTGGCCGGCACGGCGATCAGGACGTGGTCCTGGCCGTGGCGCAGTGCGGGGCCGATCTGGGGGCTGAAGGCGCGCAGGACCAGCAGGGCGACGAGTTCGGGAAGCGGGGGATCGATCAGGGCGGCTTCCTGTAGCAGGTGGGACAGGCGTCGGGCGGCGTCGGGCAGGTCGAGGAGCGCGTGGGCCGCGCGCCACTGTTCGTCGCTGAAGCCGCCCTCCTGCTCGGCGGGTGTCGGCTCGGGTTCTTCTTCCTCGTCGGCGAACCGGCTTCGCTGCACCGGGGGTGCGAGCAGGGCGGGTATGAGGGTGGCCAGCCCGGGCTGGTCGGTGCTGGTCGGCCCGGCGGAGTGTTCGACGAACACCGACAGGGGTGGGGTGGCGGCGGTCCCCGTTTCGGCGAGGATCGGCTGCAGGAGATCGCGGTGGAGGTCCACGGCTGCTCGGCGTGTGGCCGGGGCGAACAGTTGCCGGTCCTGTTCCTGCCGGAACTTCTCCCGTGCGCCCAGCAGTCGCCGGTGCAAGGCGGTGTGCCGGCGGATGCAGTCTTCGACGATGTCGACGAGTTCGGCGGCTCTGCGCTTGTTCGCCGCGTCCTGTGCCTTGTCACGGTCGTCGGTGATCGACTGGGCGATCGCCTGTTCCTCCTTCTGCCGTGACTCCACGTGGGCGAGTGCCTCGTTGAGCAGGTCGGGAACGTGGTTGAGCCAGTCGACGGCGGCGACGTTGCGCTCGGTCGCCTCGAGTTGGGTACGGATGGTCTCTCCGTACTGGATGGTGCGCAGCCGTGCCTGTTCGGCGACTGCTTTGGCGTCGGCCAGCCGGCCGCGGGCGATCAGGTTGCGCAGCCGTACCTCGGCGGCGATCTGCGCGGACTCCACGTCCGTGTCGAGTGCTCCGACCAGGACGTTGAGTGCTTCGTTGGAGGCCCGCAGATAGAGATCGCCTCTGCTGTCGCTGCGTTCCTCGAGGATCTTGAAGTCGAAGGTCTTCAGCGAGTATCGGCCCTCGGTGTTGATCCATCCGTATTTGCGGGTGAATCCGCGGTCGACGTCGCGGACGTTGATCAGGCTTTCCAGCACCCACACCGCGATCCGGGCGTGTTCTGCGCTGGGACGGTCGGAAGCCTGCCGGGCGATGAAACGCTCGGCCCTCGACAGGACCTGGGCGTGGCGTGCCCCTGATTCGAAGTCCATCGCGATGGCCACCTGGTCGATCATGTCCAGGGCGACTTCGGCCATTTGGTAGCGGTCGCGGATACTCTCCTCGAGCCAGGGCTGGTTGGCCTTGCGGACCTCCAGATCGTGCAGCGGTGCCGTGCAGGCGAGGGCCTTCAGTCTGCGCGTGAGGCCCTCGTCGGCCAGCGGGTCGGGTTCCCCGCCCAGATCACTCATAGCTGGCACCGTAAAGGGATGCGCCAGCCCATCTGGGCTCTTTTCTCACGTGTGGCGCAATGTCATCGTCAGTCCGGCGCGTCTCCCCTGTTCGGCAACGGGAACCGACGGGCCGCCCGCGGGGACGGCGGAAAAGGTCATCGACAATGGGAGGCTGGTCCTTCGGCAGATGAGAGACCACCGGCACGGCACGATGGCGATCTTTAGTTTGGCGAGCCGATCGATCTGCTCGCGGATCGCCGTGTCCAGCTTCGCGCCCTGCAGGCCGAATGAGGTGGCTGAGCAGAATCTCACTGCTCTGTCCGACCACTCGCCCGTCAGGAGGTCATGGACTTCCTGCCTGGTCCTGGGCGCGGTCAGCGTCTCGGCCCACCGGGACGGGAGCGTGATGCAGTCCCGGCCGCCGGATTCGCAGTGAGCCAGGTCGGGCGAAAGCCGCACGTAGGCGCCGATCTCGGCTTGTGCCTGTCCTGCCGGACCGAGGCCATTCATCTCGCTGCCCCCTTGATCGGTCCCGGTGCCCACAGCCACCGAGCCCACCGCCGACGGTCCGCGCCGGCGCACAACGCGTGCGCACTTCCACGGGAACTCGCGGGAACTCCCAAGTAGAAGCGGGATGTGCCCCGCCAGGGAAAAGGGGCCCACCAGGCCAAGAGGCCGGGCCAGAGCAACGATGGCAGACGAGTCGGGCGTACGCCCAGTTCCGTCCTCCACGGCACCGACACAAAGGGAGCTTCCGCGACGCCACCCGATGCGGTTCCTCCCCGAACAACGTGTTCCGAACCTGGCTGTTCATCTGGCACAGCATTGGCCTTCTCGATCTCCACGCGGACCGCTTCGAAGTTTCAGCATGTCAAGGCCGTTCCGTGACCGCGGGACGTTCCGATCTTCACTTCTTCGGGTGAATCGCTCCTGGTCCTCGCGCACTTTGACACCCTGCGGGCATGTCCTCAGTGCGGGGCAACTCGGCGACCGACAGGAGGCGTCGAACATGGCAGCGCATAGTGCCGTACCCCGACAGGCGCCTGGCCCGTCGGCGGGCCACGGGGTCCTGACCCGGTGGGCTCACGATTCCACCCTGCACGCTGTCCCCAACGACTGCCCGCACATGGGTGGCCTGCGGTTCGCGTTCTATGGACGGGTCTCCACCGAGGACCACCAGGACCCGGCCACGTCACGAGCCTGGCAGCTGCTGGGCGCCCAGGCACTGGCGTCCGGGCACGGGCGGATCGTGGCCGAGTACTTCGATGTCGGCCGCAGCCGGACCGTGCCCCGGGCCCGCCGTCCGGAAGCAGCTGCGCTGCTCGCCGCGATGGCCGACCCGGACCGGGACTTCGACGCAGTCATCGTCGGCTCCAGCGAACGCGCCTTCTACGGCAACCAGTTCGCCACCATGGCCCCGCTGTTTGAGCATTACGGGGTGGAGGTGTGGGTGCCGGAACTGGGCGGCGCGATCGACCCGCAGATCGCCGGCCAGGAAGAACTCATGATCCTCCTCGGCATCCTCTCCAAACGGGAGATCGCCCGCGCCCGTATCCGGGTCCGCGGCGCGATGACCGTGCAGACCCGCGACCAGGGCCGCTACCTCGGCGGCCGGCCCCCGTACGGATACCGGCTCGCCGACGCAGGCCCGCACCCCAACCGGACTTTCGCCCGCCGCGGTGTCCGCATCCAACGCCTGGACATCGATCCGGAATGCGGCCCCATCGTGTCCTGGATCTTCACCCAACGCCTCGCCGGGCACAGCGTCGCCCGCATCACCCGCGCCCTCAACGATGTCGGCATCCCCAGCCCGTCCGCCGCCGACCCCCACCGCAACCCGCACCCGACCAGCCGGCGATGGGTCCTCACCACGGTGCGCACCATCCTGGCCAACCCCCGCTACACCGGCCGCCAGGTCTGGAACCGGCAGCGCACCGACCACGACCTCATCGACCCGGCCAACACCAGCCTCGGCCACCGCGACGTGATGCGCTGGAACACCCCCACCGACTGGATCATCTCAACGAAACCGGCACACCCGGCACTGGTCAGCGAAGCCGACTTCGTCACGGTCCAGCACACTCACGCCGACCGGCTCACGGCCCCGGGACGGACATACGCCCTGGCGGGACTCCTGCGCTGCGGAATGTGCGGGCGCCGGATGGATTCCCACTGGACCCGCCGCCCCGCCTACCGGTGCCGGCACGGCCACTCCAGCGCCGCCCCGCCCCTGCCCCACCGGACGCCCAACGCCTACGTCCGCGAAGACCACGTCCTGCCCCACCTGCCCGCACTGGTCATCCGCCTCACCGACCACAAGACCGACCTGAGCGGAACGACGGCTCCGCCCTCACCGGCCGCCGCCGTGGAATACCTCCGCACCGAATCGATATCCGTGATCTTCGACCCGGCCACCCGGACCCTGACCGCAGACACTCCACAAGGAGAAAGGATCGCCATCGGCTGACCGGCACCGCAGCAGCACACGCAAGCTCATAAAGGAGGAAGTCACAAGCCTGCCGAGACGACAGAGCACCCGCGCCCGGCCGGGAGCCGGAGGCGGGTGCCAGTCTGCCCTGCCCGCAAAACGGGCCTCAGGGGGCAATGATGTGTCCGAGGTCGGAGTTGAACCAAAAACCCACCCAGTCGTGCTGCGGGCCGATCTTCAACTCCAGCGGAACGGTCGGGGAAGCAACGGAGCGGAAGAGGCCCCCGAGTCCGCACCGCAGGATCGACCAAAACCGTCCCTCCCGGACGACCCGATTGACCCGCGGGGCAGGGCAACATGAGGAGCCGACCGCAGCCGCCACCGCGGACCTTGCTCGAACCTCGACGGTCTCGTGAACAGGCAACAGCCTTCCGTTCCGTCACCGTGATCATGGGCACCGTCGTCGGCCTGACCTTCCTGTTCGGCTTCGGTAACGTATGGGCCCTGGCCACACGCCTCGGCGTCCCCGGCCTCGTCGCACCACTGGTTGCACCCGCGGTCGACCTCTCAGTCCTCGGCCTCCTCCTCGCCATCCGCTACCTCACCTTGCAGGGCGCGCCCTCCGAACACCTGCGCCCGGCACGCCGGTTGCTGATGGTGTCCAGCCTGATGACCCTGGCCCTCAACGTCACAGACCCACTCCTCGCTGGCCACACCGGCAAAGCCGCATTCGACTCAGTAGGCCCTCTACTGTTGATCGGCTGGGCCGAAGTGGGCCCCGGCCTGCTCCAGGCGATGAATGGCGTGGCAGAACAGGACGGCACGAACCTGACGGCGACGCAGGGGCCACCGGACCAAGAAGCGGTGCAGTACGGGCCACGACCGATACGGACCCCACATGACGCCCTCCTGGAAAGGGCCCGGAGAGAGGATGCCGAACACTGGGAACTACACCGACGGCCGATCTCCGCTGAGACTCTGCGCAAGCGACTCCGCATTGGTGCAGCACGGTCCAGGACTCTTGTGGCCATACTCCGTGATGACAGGAAAAAAGGCTTGGACATTGAGCCCTATCCCAGCGTCAGAACAGGCTGGGTACCCGAGTGCGAGCAGACGTGATCGCGTTGCGGAGCGTTTTGCCCTCCTCGCGACCAGCCGAAGACATAGTCCCGTTGGCCGTTAGAGACGTGGACCCCGAGCGTGGCGGCCATGTCGTCGATCTCATCGCGGCTGATCACTCGCACATTGCCACCGACCGCAGGAGTAACCGCCATGCCGTTTCCGAATCGCTGTCGGAGCCAGCACACGAGGCGGCGGCAGTCGGACGCGACCCCTGCTCCTGGAGGCGGTCGCGTCCGGCCCAAGACGCTCTGTATTACGCGCGAATAGCTGTTCCCTCGTGTGCTGATTCCGTCTCGCCTGATCAACGCGGGTCGTCATGGGAGTCTTCGGCGAGGTGTCCGTGGTGGCGGTACACCATTTCGTCGGGGTGGCGTGTCACTCGTGCCAGCCGCCAGGCCGCATCGTAGGACATGCGGCCGCGTTCTTGAGCACGAAGCCGCATGGCCAGGACGCTGGTTGCCGGGTCGAGCAGCCAGCGCAGGGCAGGTAACTTCACCGGGCCGTGCCCGCCTCAGTGACGGAGCGTGGCTCTCCCCCGTCGCTCCCGACACCTACCACCGAATCACCGGCCGATGGTTCGCCCGGCGTCAGCCAGTCGAGCGCATCGTTCCACCCCATCTGATCCAGGACGGTGCGGACGGTGGCGGTGAAACGTGCATGTTGTCCTGGGTTGTCGCCGAGTTTCTCCCACGCGTAGAGAAGGGTTCGGGAGATGCGTTCGGCCTTGGACTGGATGTCGTCGGCCGCCCCGACAAGCGGGAGGATCTTCTCCTTGAAGACGCCCCAGTCGAGGGAGCCGAGATCGTCCAGATGGCGGTCGAGCCACCAGATACGCGTGGCGTCCGGCGTCTCGAAGACTGCTTGTCTGAACCGTTCTCGGCGTTCGTCTTCCTGCGCGAGTTGGAGTGTTACCTCGCGGAGGGCGTCTTGGTATCTCTGAGCCCGCTCGGCGTCTTTCCCGGACAGCATCAGGTTGATGTGCGCCTTCAGCCAGAGGCCGGGGGTGTCTTCGGGTGTGTGCCAGCGTGCCGCGGCGAGCGTGAGGCATTCCTGCGCGGTGGTGAGCTGTTCGGGGAAGTGACGCCCGGTGATGCCCCGGCCGAGCTCGTCCAGGGCGAGCCGTGCGGCGGCTCGAGCCGTGGCTGAGCCACCAGTCTGGAGAGAGACGTGCGCTCGGTAGGAGAGGGTGCCGTGGGCGCAGAAGCGGATACCGGGCAGACAGGTTGGCCACTGGGCCCGGATCCGACTGCGCCGGCGGCTCCACCACGGGCTAGGTCCGTCGATCCTCAACAGATCGATGCCTCCTCGGACGCCCGGTAGCGGCCGACAGCCCGTTCCAAGACCCCCCGCCAGAACGGATCGATCGCCTCCTCCGTAACCATGAGCCCGTCGAGGCCGGAGCGGCGGCTGGGTGGGGCGAAGATGTCTGTGAGGAGGTCCAGCACCGGTTCCCGGCGCTCAGGGTCGTCTTGGAAACGCTCTTGCCACCGCCTCAGTTGCCTGTCAACGGCCTTCACAGCGGCGTCGGTGGACAACAGCCTCTGCCAGGCACGGACGAGCCGCAGCCGGGCCTCGGGCGTAGGCACTTCGCTAAGGACCAGGTCTGTTCCCTCGTCGCTGGAGACGAGGGCGAGGAAGGCCCCCAGAGTCTGGCGGCGCACAGTCGCATCGGCTTGTCCGCTTTCGACGTCGCTGAGCCATTGGTCGACCGCCTTGCGCACCTCGTTCGGCCGCTGCAGGGCGAGTTGCTGGAAGGCATGGACGACGGTCGCGGAGCCGAATTCCTTGTGGCCTGCCGCCTTGCCCAGCCGTGTCAGCGCGAGGACTGGCTGGTCGATGCCCCAGGCACCTGCGCAGATCTCGATGACAAGGTCAACTTTGTTGGCCGAGGGAGTCTTGGCATCCACCCATTGACGCAGACGATTACTGGCGTAGCGGCCGAACTCGGGGTTCCCGGCTGCTTTGGTCAGGGTTTCCACGGCCAGAACCCGTCGGGGACCAGAGAGGTCACTGGCCAGCCCGTCGATGATGGCCCGGTCGTGGCGGTGCACTGCCAGCGCCAGCAACGCGCTGGTGACACGGCGGGCATCCTCTTCTGGAATCGTGCGGTCTGCGGCAATGCCGATGGCCCATGTGCGTAGAAGGTCGCGTTGGGTGGGGAACTCGTCCCACAGGTGGCGCAGGATGGCTGCGGGCAGGCCTTCCATCGTCTCGTCGTGGAGCGCCCGGTCCCCACTGCGGGTGATTTTCGCGGCTTCCAGTCGGCTCGATGTCGTGGCGTCGGTCAGGACGTTGGCCGGTTCGCGTGCGAAGTCGAGCTGGGCCAGAAGGTCGTCGGCTGCCTTGATGACGGACCTGCTCTGCCCTCCGTGCAGCAAGGCGCCGGCCCAGACCATGACCCGGGTGGACAGCAGCTGCGCCTCGCTCCCCTGGACCCGGTCCTCGCTGAGAAGGTTCTCGATTTCGAAGTGCCAGTCGCCGAAGTCCTTGACGATCTCCGGGATCTCCTCGGGGCCGGATGCCCGGATAAGACGGCCGGCCAGACGCCACGCCGCACGTGCAGAGGGATTGGCCTTCCAGATGTCACCGAACTTCTCCTCCAACCAGGCCACACGATCACCGCGATGGTGCGCTCGCAGTTCGGCCGTGACGAGGGGCCTGGCGTCCGGAGACTCCAGTCGAACAGTGAAAGGCAGCGTGGGTTCGGCCCAGTGGCCGTACCAGTCGGCAGGCGTGGCAAGGATGACGAGGAAGGAGTTCTTCTTGCGCAAGTCCTCCCCATAAGCGACCAGGTCAGTGCCCAGTCGGCCATCGGGCCGCTCCGGCAGGTCTGAGAGGTCGAGAACGTATCCCGCCGCTGCCTCTTCCGGCAGCGGACGGACTGAAGGCTTGGACCATTCCGGGTCGAGGTCGAAGATCGCCGGCGCAGGGTTGGTCACCGTACGCAGCAGGCGCATGGCAGCGGTGCGTCGACCACTGCCTTGGGCTGCGCACAGCACGACGATTCCGTGTACGTCCAGCTGTTTGGAAGCGGCTACCCACTGGTCGGAGTTGCGCGGCGGGACGAACCGTCCCTCCTGGCTTGCCTTGTAGTCGGCGTCGCTCTCGGTGATCGGGACAGGGGTGACCTGATCACGGTTCAAGTGCAGGTTGTAGGCCTGGATGCCGTGCTTGCCGGAGTGCGTGAAGTTCACCGAGTCGGGATGCGAATGACCGTTCGACTCGCCGCCTTGCGGTAGTGGAGGGTTACCTGCGGGCTCCTTCGGTGCCGTGAGTTCCGCTGTGGGTGCCGTGGAGCCCGTACGGTCTTGCTGATCGTGCTCGTGGTCGATCATCACTGCCCCCGTCCAGCGCCGTAGTGGTTGTAGGACTGGATGCCGTGCTTGCCGGAGTGGCTGAAGCTCACCGCGCCCGGGGCCGAGGGAACAGCCTGAGGTGCTGCTCCAGGTGCAGGGACCGGCTGCTCCGTGGCCGCATCCGTGGCGTCGACGGGTTCGAAGATGTCCGGGTCCGCGAGCCGCCAGTCGAAGCCGGGGACGTGGATGTAGGCTGGCTGCTGGAACTTCTTCACCTTCACCAGGTGCCGCGTGAACTGGTCGGGCAGGACGTCGCCGTTGACACAGCCACTTTCGAAAACGTCCTCGTAGACGCGTTGCGAGATGATTACCGCTGTGTTCGTGATCTCCGGGTTCGCGCGGTTCAGCAGGGTGCGCAGTGCGTCGTCGTCTAAGAGCCGGTGGGTGTGCACCATCGGTACGCCCAGTCCGGTGTGCGGCAGCGGGCCGACGTGGATGCTGACCCTGAGCTGCAGGGGTGTACTGGCGGGGGCATCGGCGCGTCGGCGGGCCAGGACCTGCCTAAGGGCACCGGGAAAGCAGCCCACCAGCGCCGGCAACACCTCTGGGTCCATGCCGGCGACGTAACTGTCTCCGGCATGCTGGCCAAACATCCGCCGCTGCCACTGAGCGCTCACGTCGCTGGCGCTGAGCGCCTCGGACAGCAACGGCAGGATGTCGGCATTCACTTGCTGCATGGCCTTGCTGTCCAGCGCGCTGAAGTTGCGGGCGTCCACGGCCAGTACCGCCCGGTAGGGCCACAACGGTTCCCATGACGGCAACATGTGCCGCTCCTCTCGTCGGGTGCTGTGCCGCGAATCACGGCGAACACGACCTTCGCGGAGCAGCAGGGACGAGATGGTCCAGGATTGGACGGTACGAGCGTGCGCTGAATCACATGGCGGGTGTGTCGTCCTGGCAGGTGATGTCGCCGGGGCCTCAGCACAAGACGCTCCAGAGAGTCCGTTCTCGGCCAAAGTGCCATAAGTGGGTTTTCCACCTAGTTGCTGTGACCAGACTTCAGCCCGGGACAGGCGGGCGAACGCCTGGATTACAGCTAGGGGGACGGCTTGATGGCGGTTGAGCCAGCGGAGACAGCGTGGCGGATTCAGGCAGCTGTTGCGGATTGGACGGCCAAGGCGGACTCGAAAGCGTCATTTGCCCTGACGATGCAGTCCACAGCGTTGGCTGTTCTTGGGCTGCTGGCGACTTCCAAACGATCTGCTGGTGATTTCGACTCCACGGTGCCGCAACTGTTGTTGTGGATCGGCGTAGTGCTCATGGTGGCTGGAGTGAGCTTTGCAACTTGGGCGATCTCGCCGAACCTCCGCAAGGAGCGACGCGGGCCGGAGAGCGACGACGACTTCCTGTATTTCGGGCATGTTCGACACTTGGATCCGGCAGTCCTGGAAGCAGCGCTCCGGGATAAGGACCCGTTGCCGTCGCTGTCCCGGCAGGTGGTGGTGATGAGTGAGATCGCCTGGAACAAGCACCGCCGGGTGCAGTGGTCGCTAATTTTGGCGACCGCCGGTTGTGCCGCCTTCGGCCTCGCGACAGTCGTCGGATGACACAGACGGAGGGCATCGCGATGAACTTCCGCTCCTTGGTATCCACCGACGTATGGCGGGACTTGATTGACCGCGGTCGCCCGCAAACGTACCCATACAAGTCTGTGCTCCTCGCCCAGGGCGAGTCGCCCGACTGCGTGATCGCATTGGTCGACGGCCTCGTGAAGGTCACGCAGAGCAATGAGGGCGGAGACCACCTGACATTAATGCTCCGTGGTCCGGGTGAAGTCCTCGGAGAAATGGGAGCCTTACTTGATCGTCCGCGCTCGGCCACCGTCACAGCGACCCGCCGCTGCACCACAGTCGTCCTGGCCGCTCATGCCTTCCGGGGCTACGTGGAGCGCCATCGTCTGGAGACGGTCATCTACCAACTGACCGTGGAACGGCTGAACAGCCACGAACGCCTGCGAGCAGACCTGGTAAACCTACCCTCCACAGCGCGTGTGGCCAGAGTAGTGATGCTCCTCGCTGACGAAATCGGCCGTGCCCAGGGGACCAGAGGTCTACTCGTGGAACTAGGCATGCCGCGCACAGAACTGGCCACCATGGCGGCGATGCGTCGCTCATCAGTACTTGCGGCCCTGGGAGAGCTCCAGTCCGCCGGCATCCTCATACTCGGTCGTCGGCGCCTGGTCATCACAGACCTGCACCGCCTCCGGACGGTCGCCCGCGGCGAGGAGCTCCTCGGTTGCAAGAGCCGCAAGCCTGCCACGCCCGCCATGTGACTCACGGCACGCCCGTACCGTCCAACGCTGGACCATTCCGTGTCTACTCCTCCACAAGGGTGGCCTTCGCCGTGATGCGCGGCGAAGCACACGTCACCTAAGGGCTTGCAGATCATCAAGGTGTTGCTTCCCGTCCCAAGGCTCGTTGGTGTGGTATGCGCATCCCGGACGAGATCCGTACCCAACTCGCCATGAAATTCTCAGTGTTGTTCCCGCATCTGGATGAACGTCAGCGACGGCTGCTGATGGCCGCAGAGGCCCGTGTCCTGGGACACGGTGGTGTTCGGTCCGTCGCGCGGGCGGCCTCGGTGAGTGAGACCACGGTCCGCAAGGGCGTGTTCGAGCTGGAGACCGGTGAGGAGCCTCTGGGGCGGGTGCGGCGGCCAGGCGGAGGCCGCAAGAGGGTCGCAGATCTCGATGCGGGGCTGCGGCCGACGCTGCTGGCGCTGGTCGAGCCGGACGAGCGCGGTGATCCCATGTCACCGCTGCGGTGGACGGTGAAGTCGACCCGCACGTTAGCGCGGGAGCTGGCTCGGACCGGGCACAAAGTCAGTGCGGACACCGTCGCGGACCTGCTGCGGGAGGAAGGCTTCAGTCTGCAGGCCAACGCCAAGACCATCGAGGGCAGCCAGCATCCGGACCGGGATGCCCAGTTCCGTTATCTCAACGAGCAGGCCCGCGATCACCGGGACACCGGCCAGCCGGTGATCAGCGTGGACACCAAGAAGAAGGAGCTCGTCGGCGAGTTCAAGAACAACGGCCGTCAGTGGCGGCCTGCGGCTGATCCGGTGCCGGTGAACGTCCATGACTTCGCAGACCCGCAGCTGGGCAAGGCCGTCCCGTACGGGATCTACGATCTCGCGGCGGACACCGGCTGGGTCAACGTGGGCACCGATCACGACACCGCCGCGTTCGCAGTGGAATCGATCCGCCGCTGGTGGTCCGGCCAGGGCCGGGCCGCCTACCCGCAGGCGACACGACTGCTCATCACCGCCGACGCGGGCGGCTCGAACGGCTACCGGACCCGGGCCTGGAAGCTCGAACTCGCCCGGCTCGCCGCCGAAACAGGACTGACGATCACCGTTTGCCACCTGCCGCCAGGCACACAATGCCGTTGCTTGAGCTAGTCAACTATTGCCCGATGGAGAGTGATGACCTTGGGGGCGATGCGTCTGGTCGGCTGCCGGTCGCGGGTGTTGATCCGGTAGGAGAGCTTCGAGGAGTACTTCGAGTCCGGCCGTTTGAGGTGCCGGTCTGCCTCGCGCAGGCGCCGGGCGCCGTTGTCGAGCTTCCGGCGAACCTTCGCCGCCAGTACGGCCAGGAACTTCTTGACTTTCATGGGTGTGTCGGCGCACTGACGAACCACGCTGCGCCGGGTGTGCTTGAGGACCTTCACGAACGAGATCCGGTCCGGGTCGATGCCGTTGTCATCGGCGAGGGACATGATGATCCGTGTGAGGCAGTGGTGCACCACCATGTGCGCCCAGACCTCCTGCCGCACCAGTTCCGGGGCCGCCGAGCGTAGGACCTCGGCGGGCCCGCGCTGGAAGGTCTTGATCTGCCGGAATGCTGATTCCGCCTCCCACCTGGCGTGATAGAGCCGGGCCAGCTCCGCCGCCGGATACGCGTCCGGGTCCAGCAGATCCGTCAGCAGCCTGACCACCTCGCCGCCGTCGACGCGGTACTCGACCACCCGTACCGTCACCCCGCCCGGGTGCGAGGCTCGTTGCCCCGCCAGGCTGATCCTCGCCAGGTAGGTGCCGTCGGGCAGGTGCTGCACCGGACGACACGCGACGCAGGAGCGCGCCCGCAGCAGCAGGTGCGCGCCGGCGGCGGTGTAGGTCTTCCACAGATCCACTCCAGGAAAGCCACGGTCCATGATCACAAGTATCCCGGCGGCCGAGACCGCCATGGCGACGGCCAGGTCGCGTTCGCCGCCGTTGAAGCCGCCCACTACCGCGTCGATCTGGGCGTGCGTGCCGCACTCGGTCAGCGTGACCACCCTCACCTGGGGAAACCCCGCGGGCAGGCCGTTCTTGGTCGGACCTCCGAACGCGGCCCGGTTGGCCTTCGTGTCCGGCGCGTCCAAGACGAACCCGTCCACCGCGGCCAGCCGCATCCCCTGATAGAAGGAAGCCTCCAGACCGACCGGCGCCAACGGGCCAGCCAGCTCACGGAACAAGGTCTCCAGAACCTGCGGCCCCAAGCGCGTGCGCGCCCGCGCGAACGAGGACTTGTTCGGAACGCTGGCGCTCAACTCCGACATGCTGCCGACCAGTTGCTCGGCGACATCGTCATAGGAGTCCTGCTGGAACAACGCCAGGGCGGGGGTGTAGTAGACCATGAACCCGGCCGGCAGCGCGCCGGGCTTCTTGTCCCGGACCCCGCACCTGCCCAGCACCGCGGCGACCAGTTCCGGAGTCACCCACCGGGTCACCACACCCAGCCGCACCCGATCAGACAACCCCACCCAAGGATGCATGCCGGGCTCAACGACCGCCCCTGCTCCAATGTTACGAACTGTTTGACAAGCTCAAGCAACGGCATTGTCCCGGGACTTCGAAGTGGAACCGGATCGAGCATCGGCTCTTCTCGCACATCACCATGAACTGGCGCGGCCGCCCGCTGACCAGCCACGAAGTCATCGTCCAGTCCATCGCCGCGACCACCACCCGCACCGGACTGCGCGTCACGGCCGAGCTGGACACCAACACCTACCCCACCGGAGTCCAGATCGGCGACGCGGAGATGGCGGCCCTGCCACTGACCCGACATGCCTTCCACGGCGACTGGAACTATGCCGTGCACCCCCAGTCGTGCTCCGCCGTCCCAGCGCCGCGGGCTCCGCAAAAGCCGGCCCCAGAGTGGGACCATGCTCTCCTGTCCGACCCCGGCCTGACCGGCATGTCCCGGCAGCAACTGAGCGATCTCACCGACACTTTGGCCGTCGACGGCGACGTCAAGCGCGGCCGCCCGCCCCGGCTCGCCTTCTCCGACCAGGTCCTGGCGGCCGTCCTTCACCTGCGGGTCAATCTGGCCGCGGAACCCCTCGCGGTGCTGTTCGACAGCAGTCGGACCGCCATGCACCGCACCCTGCTGAAGATCAGGAGGCTACTTAAGACGCACAGCATCGTCATCCCGCCAGCGGCCACTCCACCCTCCGCCCTCACAGCCCTCCAGGCTCGGGTTCGAGCCCAGACCGGCGACCCCAACAGCAAGATCAAGACGACGTGTTAATGATCTGCAAGCCCTTAGTAGGACTCCGTTAGGTCGTTCTTGATCTCGGTGTTCTGTGTGTCCTGCTGGGCAGCGGCTGTTGGCAGGTGGTGCAGATGCCGGTCCAGC
>NZ_JBIBKW010000029.1:0-99667 GCF_042959465.1 Streptomyces sp. NPDC007901
CTGTAGGGGAGTTGGGGAGTGCTTCGCACTCCCGGGGGCGGGTCCGCTGCGCTCCCCCGCCTGACGGTCCGTCCGGCTTCGCCTCCCGAACCTTGAGGCCCGCTGTCGCGGGCCGGGCTGGTTGTGAGGGTAGGGGTGTCCCTCGTTCGTGTCGGGTTTCACGATAGCAGGTGCATCAGGTTGATGCGGCATGTACCGTTGGCGGAAACACGAGACACCCCCCAACCAGACAGAGCCGGGGCGCATTTGTGAGAAAGCGTCAGGCCGATGTTTCGGTCCATCAATTCACGCGAGGAATCAAGAATTGGGAAGTCGCGGACCTCAGCCGAAGAACGGAACCCCGGCTAACGCAAAGGCTGAATTACGGCGTGCGGAGGTACCGGAGCCGAACGGCCCCTCGGGCCGGGCGGCGCAACCGAGTTCCGGCACCAGCAACGCCTTGCTGGTGCTTGTGTCGTCACGGCCGGCACCACCCGAGACTCAGAGCCGCTGGCGCCGCCTACGGTCCGCAGCTGGCTCACGGAGCTGCACGCGAAGCCGCCTCAGCCCCGACGGTGCCCGGCCCGCGGCTTCTCATCCGACATCAGATAGGGGCAGAGCTTACGTTTCTGCTGGTCACGACGCTGCACGTGGGTCGCTTGTGACTCCTGACAACGGACACGGGGCCCTTCTTACGTCCCTTCTGGGTAGACAGATCGGCCTTGAAAAGTCGGCATACCTGACGTGCGGACGCGCGGAAGGTCAGGAATGCCGACCTCTTGGCGCACGGAAGGTCAGCAATGCTGACTTTCCGTGCCGGAAGTCGAGCTGTCGGTGCCACACCCTCATGGATGCCCCGGCGAGCAGGAGTTCGTGCAGGAGATGTGTCACCCCTGGGGGGACACAAGACTCGCCGGAAGTCAGAAATGCCGACCTGGAGGTCAGAACTACTGACCTTCTGCTACGTTGCTGGACGCCCGGGATCTTGGAGTTTTGGAGAGCTGCTCGTGTCCGAGTCACAGCGCCGCCGTAGTGCTGCCAGGCCCGCGCCGAACCCGGGGCTGGCGCCGGACGATCCCCTGCGGGCATTCGGCGAGCGGCTCCGGAAGATCGACGGCCTGGACGACCTGGCACGGTCGTACCCGGGCCGCGAGATCACGGTCGGTCGCCAGCGGCAGCAGTTGGAGTTCTACTCCGACCCGGACCGGCCTAACGCCTTTGCGATGGTGGCGCTGGAGTTCTTCCTGGTGATCGCCCAGTACTACCGCGAAGCGCTGCCGCTGCGGCTGATCCTGCTGCTGATTGCCGGACAGAGGGCCGGCGGGCGGATCCCCCTCACCCAGGACGACATGGCGCAGATCCTGGACGTCCCTCGCCAGAAGATCAACCTGGGGATGAAGGAGATCATGAGCCACGGCATTGTGATCAAACTCGGGCGCGGGGTCTACCAGTTCAACCCGCCGTACTCCTACGTCGCGGCCGAACTGGTCCGGCTGTCCGACGGGAGCACCGAGTATGTTCAGGTGGACCAGGCCGACGCTCTTGCGGAGCTGCGGGCCGCGAAGCTGCCGGACCTCGTCAGGTTCCCCTCGTTGCAGCACATGCGTGAGGCGATCGATGAGTTCCGCAAGGAGCGGGCACAGAAGCGTAGGGAGCGCCGGGAGCGGTTCGAGGCCATGACGACGGACAAGGAGGGCGATCGGTGAGCAGGGG
The DNA here is from genome assembly GCF_042959465.1 of Streptomyces sp. NPDC007901. NCBI lineage: Bacteria > Bacillati > Actinomycetota > Actinomycetes > Kitasatosporales > Streptomycetaceae > Streptomyces > Streptomyces sp. NPDC007901. The sequence goes on from NZ_JBIBKW010000029.1 coordinate 1,693, forward strand.
CATGTTGTTCGCGCCGGTCAACGCGGAGGGCGTCGTCGCGGCCCTGGACCTGCCGGGGCCGGCCTACCGCGTCCTGCTGACCCTGCGGTCGCGGAGCGAGCCCGGCGGCCGCGTGGAGATGGGCCAGAACCAGATCGCCGTCCTGCTCGGGCTGAGCCGTCCCAGCGTCACGTCCGGCCTGCGCGAGCTGATACTCGCTCGGCTGGTGAAGAAGCAGCGCAACGGCGTCTACCGCCTTAACGCGATGCTCGCTTCGTACGAGACGCCGGCCGACGCCCGGGCCGCCATCGACGCCATGGACCCCGCGGACCGGCTGGACGACCCGCACTTCGTCGCCCGCTACCACCAGGCCGGCCAGGACTACCGCGACCAGCTCGCCCGCGACCGCCGCAAGAAGCTTCACGTGGCCTGACCGCGCCCGGCCGGCACCACGGCGCTGCACCAGATCCACGGTGCAGCGCCTTTCTCGTGTGCTTCCAGGGCGGTACATCCGGACGCCGACGACCTCGGGCACCGCACCCGCGTCCCGCTCGCCGGGCGCCGGCTCGCCGAGGCCCTGCTCACGCAGCTGCTCGCCGCGGAGCTCCCCGCGATCACCGAGGCGGAACTCGCGAGGTACGGACCGGAACCCAGCTACCTGACGGTGTCGATCGGCCGGGACGTCGGCACCGTGCCCCTGGACACCCGACTCGTACGCGGGCTGACCGCCCTGGCCGAACTCACGGCCGCGAACGAGTGCGGCCTGGACGGCGAGCGGTGCATCTGCACGACACGGCGGGCCGTGCAGCAACCGGAAGCAGCGGGGCGAGCGGTTCCGGTGCAGCGGAGCAGCACAACCATTTTCCGGGCGCGGCGGCCAGCGGTCCCGCTGCAGCGCGCGAGCAGCGCCGTGCCGGGACCTGTTGCTGCCCGACCGAGGCCGGCCTGCTGCTCGTGCAGCACCCTTGTGCCACACGGGTCGTGCGAATACTGCGCCACAGTCCCCGACCCCGGGCAGCAACCGTCCTTGCACCCTTCACCACCAGGAGCAGCAGCCGGTTGCCCAACGCTGCTGCACGCTGCAGGCCGGGAAGGGTGCAAGGGCACTGCAACGTGCAGCACGCAGCAACGGCGGACTTCACCAGGAGTAGTGGAGCCCTGCCCGGACGGGGGCTGAGCGACGGCGGATCTTGCACCCCATTAGTGGTTAGTGCAGACAACGGTTCTCTGCGGGTTGTAGATCCTTCCCCCTGAGAGCAGAGCTCGGTCCGGGAGCAGCCGAGAGCCACCGCGCGACGTGACGACGACGGCGAGACGATCGTGGAGCCGCACCGAGGGGATCAACGGCCCATCGGTCCCCCGGCGCTGTACGGCGCTGTGAGCGCCCCTGACGGCCTTGATCGCCCCCTCGGGGCTCGGAGGGCCTCAGAGCGCCACAGACGGCCGTACGGGGCCGGGAAGGATCATGTACGCGGGGCGCTGGCAGGCTGTCCTGTCTCACCGAAGGCTGATCGTTCTCACTGAAGATTGACCGCCTGGTCAGCGCCGCTTACCGAGTCCGGGCAGTCCGCCAGGCACCGTGCGAACGCTGCTAGAGGATTCGTCGGTGGCGTGCCGTTGGGCCGCAGGAGGAGAGGGCTTCCGCGGAGTTGTCAGCGATGGCATCAGAAGGGGTTCACCGCCCTGCGGGGCTGCCACGACGTCTCCTGAAGCTGAGCATGCAGCGAGTTCACCTGGGACCTGGTGGGAGTAGAGCCGCCCCGTCTGAATGTTGATCTTTGTCTTTGCACCGCAGTCGTCACATTCATGCCGGATGGCATTCGGGTTTCGCACTCTGCCCCCTACGAGTGGTCGCCGTCGGCGGACCTAATGCCGACTGGCTCCCATCGTGGCCCCTGAGCGCTGGCCTGCGGTAGGGCATCACGAGTTCCGACCAGTCAAACTCCGGTGAGAACGGTCAACCTTCAGTGAGACAGGACACAGGCCGTCGTCACCGGCGAGGGCAGATCACCGGGTCCCGTTCTGCGAGCTCTGCTCTCAGGGGGGAAGGATCTACAACCCGCAGAGAACCGCTATCTGTACTAACCACTAATGGGGTGCAAGATCGGTGTCACGCCACTCCATGCCGTCGGCGATCGTCTCGCAGTAGCCCAGGGCTGACGCCGTTTGCGTGAGGTCGCCCTCCGCCGCGGCCCGGCGCGCCAGCCACATCATCGTCAGCATGCTGTGCTCTGGCCCGTCCTCATCGGCGTCGGCGCCTTGCTCCAGGCGCTCGCGCAGCACGCGGTCGGCCTGGTCCAGGACGTCGGACCACACACCGCCGTACGCGGTCGGGTCGACGCCGGTCAGGGCCGTCAGCCACAGATCCGCGTGCGACTGGAGCACCTGCTCGGCCGGCCGGAAATCGAGGACCGTCCCGCACGGCATCGAGTCCTGGGCGGCGTGGGTCTGGGTGGCCGGCCACCCGGGCAGGCCATCGGAGTGCGCGGGGCACAGGAACGCAACCCAGGCCGTGCCGGGCCCGTCGCCTGCGGCCGGGCCTTCCCGGAGGACCGTCGACTTCGCCTTGCACTCCACGACGGTGCGCAGCGCAGTGAGCTGGCGGTGGGCGGACAGCTGCTGAACGAGGGAGGGCACACGGGCTCCTTCGGCGGCTAAACCTCGATGTAGGCGACGACCACGACGGTCCGCAGGGCGGTCACCCAGTACAGGAGGCGTACGCGCTCGACTTCATCGGTGTACTGGCGCAGCTGGGGGCCGGCGGTGCCACCAGGGAGCGGTTCGCCGACGTCCGGGTCGACGGAGACGACGACCAGGGCGCGGTCCAGGGCGTGGATCTCCGCCTCGCTGGTGATGTTCTCCAGCTGCTTGGCCGCGGAGTCGGAGAAGGCGATCCGGGCGCGGCGCGGGCCGTGCTGCGGGGCCATCAGGCGACGGCCGGGCGCTGGCGAGCGAGCCGCGCGAGGTGGGCCTCGCGCAGCTCCTCCCACGGCGTGCAGTCCTCCACTGAAGGCAGTCCGTTGGCCGCGATGTCCTCCAGGACGGCGGCGAACTGGTCGGCGTCCTCGCGGGTCTTTGCCGCGTACGCGCGCACCGCGTCGGCGGCCGCGGGCTCCAGCTGCTGCCGGGCGTGGTCGGCGGTGGCCGGCTGTTCGCTCATCGAGGGCTCCGTAGGGCGCGGAACTGGCGTATCCCCCAAAGGTATCGGCCGCCCCGCCTCCTGGGGACCACTCCGGACGAACCCGCCCGCACCCAGCACAGGGGCCCAGCTGCCTGGCCGGTGGGTCTGGCCGTCGGTGATGACACAGATCAGCTGAACAGTGACACAGACAGGCACGTCCACCTGGGCAAACAGGGGGGTGATGACACAGGTCGGCCGGACTGTTCATCACTCCTACCGCTCACCGCAGGCTGCTGCCCTCCAGGCGCCGCTCCCTGCTGGGCAGCCGGTAGGCCGGGTGCAGCCACAGCACGCTGGCGCACTCCCACCCAGCGAGTGAGGGTTCCTTGCCCAGGTACCGGTCCTTGTTCGCCGCGAACCCGTCTTTGGACACGTACACCGCGTCCCAGTCCGCTGCCGCCATCGCTTCCCAGTCGGGCGCGGAGAGGCCCATCAGGTGATCAAGCGGAAGCGGGAAGGCGGCAACCAGTCGGTTCAGATCGTCTTCGGTGTCGATGGCGTAGATCCGCGCCTCGGGTAGTGGTTCCACGACGATGGTCCAGGTGTAGGAGCCGTGCAACGAGGACGGCTTCCCGGTCAAGTCGCCCGGGTTCGCGCACCAGTCGGTCCAGGCTGTTCCTGTTCGGGTGACCGGGGAGCACCAGGTACCCCGTGCCGGCCTGTTGCTGTTCTCCAGATTGCTGACGTCCTCGAATGTGTCCGGGCGCGGTGGCCGGCCACCGTCCGCGAAGACGTGAGCGATCTGGGGCAGCAACTTGAGATCCATTGGCATCAATTCCACGCCGGGCATCCTTCCGCAGCTCGGATAACTGAACCCGGCCAACGAGCACGACGCCATGCAGCCTGTCCTCTGACACTGAACCTTGACCGGTCGCCACTGAAGGTTGATCGCCGCAGATCGGGGAGGTGGCACGGTGCCGGGTCTACAGCCGAATGAGACGGTCCCTCGAGCGGCAGATCTGCTTCACATGCCTCGGACCGAGATCATCTGGTCTACGGACTGCTGAAGCTTCGGCAGGAACGCCGTGATGGTCTCGTTGGTGGGTTCCTCACCGAGCAGTTCCAGAGCGGTCACGCGGGTGAGGACGATGTCGGCCTGGTAGACCAGGCCTGCGGCCCACACGTCCAACTCCGCTTCGGTGCCCTCGTTGCCAGGACCGTAGTTGATGTACAGAACGGGGAGCTCAGCGGAAGAGTCCAAAAGGGTACGGATGTCTGTGACGGTAACCTGCGGCGCTGGCCTGTCGACGGTCGGCTCCATGGAGTGACGCTCCTCCGGTTGATAGCCGAGTCAGCCTATGTCCGCTGCGACGATCGATCTTCAGTGTCACAAAACGGCGTTGGTCAACCTTCAGTGGCAACCGGTCAAGGTTCAGTGTCACGGGACACAGCCGGTCTGGCACCGACACGGACCGTAGTCGGGACCGGCCCGTGTCACGCTGATCGGCAAGGTGCCCAGGGCAGGGGCTGATCCCTGTCATCGTCGGCCGAACAGTCTGCGTGACACCCGGCGTGACAGCTGCGTGACACCCCTGGGGGTGACAGCGTGACAGTCACCTTCCGTGACTGTGGTCGGTGCTGGCCGTCCCGATAGCGCGGGCGAGGAATGCGGCGAGGTCGGCGGCGGCCTCGGGTTCGGCGGTGGCGAGCCGGGCCGCGAACGCCAGCTGGCCCATGTCCGCGGACGGGACCAGGCGGGCGAGTTCGGCGAGCAGCGCGGCGTGGGCAAGAACAGGTGGGGGCAGGAGGCCGCCGGCGGCCGTGCGCGCGGCAGGGTCGCGGTAGTGCCCGAGGTGCGCGGCCAGGGCGCGGGCGAGCCAGGCGTCGACGTCGGACTGGATGTACGGACCCGGCGCGGCGGGTGAGTTCGTTCCGGACGGCTTCGTCGCCCTCGCGGGGCTCGGCCTGCTCCAGCGTGCCGAGCTCGCGCAGCGCCTGGAGCTCATCGGCGCGGGCAGCGATCCGGGCGGCTTCGCGCAGTTCGGCTTCCCGGGCGGCGGCGGCCGCGGCTTCGGCGGCGAGCTCGTCCCGGACGGGCGGGTCGATGTCCGGGTCGTAGACCGTGTCCGGGGCCGCGGCGGCGAGCAGCTGGTCGATGCGCTCCCACTCCGCGAGCTCCGCCCGGCCGCGTTCGTCGTCGGCGAGGTGCTTGTGGCGGGAGTCCTGCCGAACGTCGAAGCGGGCTTCCTCGAGGGCCGCCGTGACGGCGGCCGCGGTCATCCCCCTCGCCCGGCGTCGTACCACCCTCCGGCCGATCCGCGCGTGGTCGCCCGGTTCGCGGGGCGCAGCCGCGCGGGGAACGGGACGGCGGACAGTGTGCCGGGGCGGCCAGGGGCTGCTCATCAAGGCCTCGCCTTCGGGGTGCGGAGTAAGGAGCGGGCCGCCGCCAGAGCGCTGTGCGACGGCCCGCAGAATATGTTTTATAGCAGGCCTTGAATTACGCGGGGTCAGAACTCTATCTCTATCGACTTCACGTGTGTGAAATCCGCTCGCAGCCCGGGGCAGCGGCTGCCCCAATTCGTGAAATAGGACTCGGTGATGGCCTCCGCGACGACCGGATGCAGGTCCTCCTCCGTCGCCCCTGCCTCCTGGAGACGGAGGATCTCGGCGGCGTGGGTGGGCGGGATCGCCGTGGTGATGAACCGTTCACGGCCGTCGTCGGAGCTGCCGGAGGCCTCGAACCCAAAGTAGGCGTACACCTTCACATGCATGCCGCCGGACGTGGCTGCGCGCTCCCTCGCCTGTGCCCTGACCTGTGGTTGCCACTCCGTGGCTGTCTCCTCCACCAGGGCTGCCTGGAGCCGCTTCTGAGGCTTCTTCAACTGCCCGGTGCGGTAGCGCTGCACCGTGCGCTGGGAGATGCCCAGACGTTCGGCCAGGGCCTTCGTCGACCCCTTCGCGCGCGTGAGGAGGAATTTCATCTGAGCCTTCGCGGATTTCGGCGCGGGCCGGGTGAACACCTTGCGCTCCGCCCGGGTGAGGGCGTCCAGGACCTTGCCGCCGCGCGCGGCCGGCTGCTGCGATTCGTGCTGATCATTCATGAGGACAGCCTCAGGCAGGTCGCCTGTGGACAGGTTCCGGCGAGCCCGGCCCTGGTGTCGAACCGGCGGCGGTGGTGACTCGCAGGATAGTTCGCCACTCGCAGTGCTATCTGGCCGCAACGGCGTCCTGGGCGGTCGTCTTGGCCCTGGAAGCCCGAGACCCCGGGCGAGGTCTGGATCGTAGTTGTGTCTGTTCCTGGGCGGGAGCGTCAGTCCCGTTCGACCTGTTCCGGGTTCGCCTGTTCCGGCAGGGGCGGTGATGGCGGGAACAGGTGGTCTTCCAGGGCGGGTAGCCCGAACAGCATGAGAAGCGGCACCGCTGGGCCGAGCAGAGCTATCACGATCACGGCGCCTCCCGCGAACTAGCGATCACGGCTGTTACTTGGCGGCAAGCCGGCCACGTTCACCGTGCGGCCGAACGGGGGACACCGCACATGGGGACGAGGCCCGTGTAGGCCGAACGGGTGATGTCTTGTCGTGCGGATGAATGGCCGGGCCGCGGTGGACCGCGGCGGCCTGGCGCGCTCCGGCAGCGCAAGTGCGGCTGAGCAACCCAGTCGCCCCGTGACACTCGGAGTCGCTGCCCTTGGAGGTGCCCGATGGTGAGGGGCCGACCGTCGGCCGCCCCCTGCATAAGGTGTGCAAATCTGACTGGCGGCAGAGGCTGGGGAACGGGTGACGACGCGGGAGGCACGCGATGCGTGAGCACTACCACGATGAACTGGATTCGATCACTGATGGCCTCATAGAGATGGCGAACCTCGTCGGCTCGGCCATCGGCCGAGCCACCACCGCACTCCTCGATGCCGATCTACAAGTCGCCGAGAACGTGATCTCAGGCGATGCGGAGATCGATGATCTACAGCGTGACTTGGAGGACCGCGCGATCGCGCTGTTGGCACGGCAACAGCCGGTCGCCACGGACCTACGGATCGTGGTCACCTCACTGCGGATGAGTGCCGATCTCGAACGGTCGGGAGATCTCGCCCAGCACGTGGCCAAGCTGGCGCGGCTGCGCTATCCCGAACAAGCGATTCCGCGCGACTTGCGCCGCACGATCCTGGAAATGGGCCAGCTCGCGCAGCGTCTGATGGCCCAGACCGCCGAGGTGCTCATGACCCGCGACGTTGACGCGGCGCTTCAGATGGAGCGGGACGACGACCGCATGGACGAACTGCACCGTGCGATCTTCCAGCACCTCATGGACGACCGGTGGCACCACGGGGTCGAGACGGCCGTGGATGCCACGCTCATAGGCCGCTATTACGAACGCTTCGGCGACCATGCTGTGGCGGTGGCCCGCCGCGTGGTTTTCCTCGTCACGGGTGAGCAGGCGGACGACCTGCTGACCGAACCGCCTGCGATCGCCTGACCGATCCCGGGGCGCTCGCACGCAGTAAACCCGGCCGGCCACGGCCAGCCGGGCTCACCAGGGAGGTCCGGACCACATCACCGTTCCTGACCTCCGCGTTTCCAGGCTACGCGCGCTCCGGCTGGTTACGCCCGCACCCGACGATCGGCGCGCCGCCGGATGACCGCAGGCGCAGGCTGGCCAGCTATCGCTGGAAGTCACAGGCGGTGTCGGCGGGTCGAACTACTGTTGGGGCCGTGACGACGTACCACTACCCCGACGATCTCCTCAAGGCGCAGCAGGACCTCAACGAGGTACGTGCAAGCCTCGAAGCCCTGGTCAAGACCCTGCCGTACTCCGTGGTGCCCATGGAGGCCTGGCAGCGTCCCGAGGGCTACTGGCTCTCCGCCTCCCCTTCGTACCCGGCCTCGCCGGGCTGGTCGGACCAGGAGCAGAAGGACGTCGCGGCACTGCGCGAGCGTGAACGTGACCTCGCCGCCGCGATCGTCACGCACGCGTTCTGGAACGAGGTCGCCGAGCCTCAGCGGCCCGATGCCCGCTCCCAGCTCAGGCACGCCCTCGAACGCGGGGACGGCGAGGGCCAGGAGGCCGCGTAGCCGTGGCGGTCACCCCGCCCGAGCTGCCGGCCGGGCACCGGCCTGGGCGTCGCGGGTTGGCCGTCACCGGTTGTGGGTGATGGCGGCGGTCCGGAGCATCTCGAACAGAGCGGGGATCTCCTCCTTGGTGGCCTTCGCCGACATCGCCAGGTACCCGATCACGGACAAGCTGAGCTCCCTGATCGCGGACCCTTCGGCGGTCTTGGCCCACTGCCGGTAGGCGTCGATCAGCACCGCGGTGACGGCTGCGGCGTGGTCGGCGTCCACCTTCGCGAAGGCCTCGGCCTTCTGGTCGTCGGCCAGGTCCTCGCCGATCCCGAGGCGGATGAGCATGTAGATCTGCCCGAAGCGGTCGGCGAGGTCGATGACCACGTCGATGATGTCCCGCTCGGAGTCTTCACGGCGGGAGAGCACGTCGACGGCGGTGTCGTCGCCGTCCCAGACTGCCTGGAGGTAGGCGACGGCGGCGAGGATCTCCTCCTGGGTCATGTCGGCCGCCGTCATGACGCCGGGCCCGTGGTGTAGACGGCTTCCAGGGCCCATTGGGTGCACACGTCGACCGCGGGCAGCTCGGACATCCGGCCGATGCCCCGCGCCAGCCCGCCCGAGTTGGCGGTCGGCGAGGTGGTGGGCCAGCGACGCGTCAGCCACGCCCACTCCGCGGCTGCCTCCCCCGGCGCGCCCGGATCCGCCAGCCCGAGGACCTGTCCCAGTGCGTGCACCGCCTGCGGTCCCTGTTCCAGGAGTTCGACCAGGTCGTCCGCACCCACCAGGTCGACGGGGCGGTCATCGCGCTCAGCGATTCCGGCGACGGCGACGGCCAGCACGCCGCGCACTGCCCGTTCGTCCCACGTGCCCGCCAGATGAAGGGTCGGCTCCGTGATCGTGGCCGCCCTCGCGACCGCCGTACGCCACCGCGCCGCGTCCATCTGCCCCGCCTTCTTCTGCCGGTCTGCGGAAACCGTACAGCGCGGATTTGTGCGGCAGACCCGCTCGACGCCGCGGAACACGCGGGTGTGGTGTCCGGCTGTGTGCCCTGTGCGTGCCGCTGCTGAGCTGGACCCCGCGCTCAGCCCGTTCGGCCGCGGCCTCGGCACCGGGGAGTAGCCCGGGAACAGCGGCGCGGTCAGAGGCTCCACACATCGCGAACAAGCAGGATGAGCAGGGTCGTTGCACGGCATCGGCGTCCCCAGCGGAAACCCGGTGCGCCTCGTTTCCGCCCGCGCGTACGCTGGCCGTGCCGCAGGCGTGACGACATCCCGCCCGGCACAACCCTGAAGGACTTCACGTGACCACGTCATTCCCCTTCCTGCAGGACTGGATGGACAAGGCCCCGCAGGACCACCCGCTGGCCGACCTGATCACCGAGGCCACCGGGAACAGCCCCGCGGACAACTTCGCCTTCGCCACCGTCGCGGCCTTCGAGAACATCATCGAGGCCCTGGAGAAGGCGCGGCCCGAGCGTCTCGCGGGGGTACGCCGCGACTTCCGCAACGCCCGCACCTTCAACAACGACCTGCTGATCGTGCGGGCCGAGATGGTCGCCGGAGCCAAGCTCGCGCGGGCCGGGATCCTCTTCGACTTCGGCCGGCGTAACGGCGCGACCGACCCGGACCTGGTGCTGCGGGAGATGAACCTGGGCATCGAGGTCAAGGCCCGCCGCCTGGACGGCCTGGAGGACCTGCGCGACGAACTCGCCGTCGCGCTCGCCGAAGTCGACACCAAGGTCCTCGTCACCGTCTGCCCCGACTCCCAGCCGCTCATCATCAAGGCCGACGTGCGGGCCAAGGTCGTCGCAGACACCATCCAACGGGTGCGCAGCGGGAGTCTGGGCAGTGCGGTGACCGAGGTGGAGCAACCTTGGTCGGCCCGTAAGCGCCTCCTGCTCAAGATCTCCATCCATGAGGCGGACAACTTGCCAAACGGGTCCCTGGTCACCGTCGTGAACGGCTTCTGGGACAGCGAGCCGGGCCCCCACATGCTGGACACGGAGGCACAGGTACTGGCCGCCCTGCATGACGAGCAGAAGATCCGACAGGCTCAGGCCATGCCCACCATCCTTCTGGTCGACGTGGCCCGCACGGGTTCCGCCTACATACGCTCCCCGAGGGTCTGGGCGCAGCGACTGGAGACGCTGCTGCCCGACACCACCCCGTTCGTGGGTGTTGCCGTGATGGTTCCGTCGGCCGACGACCCGGACGTGGGGATCTCCCTGGGGCTGCGCTCCAACTTGTCCGACCAGGATCGCGCCGCTGTGGACGAACTGACCCGCCGCCTCGGACTCACCGGAGTGTGACGCGGCCGGCCCCGGCGCCGGGGCGGATACGCGCGCGAGCCCGGGCCAACTGGTCCGGGCTCGCGGGCTGTTCGTGGGCCGTGCTGCTACAGGTCGAACTCGAGGTGTTCGATGTCGGTGAAGCGGACCTCCTCCAGCTGGCCGGCGCGGCGGCCGCTGTCCTGGAAGTACACCTCCTTGAGCGCCTCGGCCGCGATCTCCTTGAGCTGCTGCTCCGTTGCGCCGGCTTCCTGGGCTTCGAAGAGGCGGGCGGCGTAGCGGGGCGGCAGCGCGACGGTCAGGTGCCGAACACGGTCCTGGTCCGTCGACCCGATCGGCGCCGTGTACCCCATGCGGGCACGGGTGTCGATGACGATGCCGCCCGTGGTCGCCGCCTTCTGCCGGGCCTGCGCCCGGATCTGCGGCTGCCACCGGGCCTTCACCTCGCGCTCCAGGCGCGCGGCGAGGTCCGGGCGGGGCTTCTTGATCTGCTCCTTCACGTACCGTTCGACGGTGCGCTGGGAGACGCGCAGCATCTGGGCGACGGCCTTGGTGCCCTTGAGCTGCTTGACCAGGTACCGCATCTGCGCGCCCGCGCTCTTGGGCGCCGGGCGGGTGAACGCCTTCTGTACCGCGGCATCCAGGCCGTCCCCGAACAGGCTCATCGCGGTCTACTCCCCGCTGCTCTGGTGGTCGGTGGTGTAGGTGATCTCGATGTCGACCCATCCGTCGGCGGCGTAGTGCCAGTTCCCGGCATTCCGGGCGCCGTGTTCGGCGTGAAGCTCCAGGCTGGCCAGGAGCCGGTTCCAGGGGAGGTCCAGGGCGTCGGCTTCGTCCTCGGTGAGGCCGGCCACCGACTGCTCGGCCGCCCTGGAGACGGCGGACACGACGTCTTCGAAGGAGGCGACGCGAGCGGTGCCGGTGGTGACGCCGGATGGCGTGGTGAACGACCAGCGGGCCGCCCAGGAGCACGTGCCAGAGTGCATGGTTCCGTCCCTGCCTCGCATGTCTCCTACTCTCCGTTGTCGACGTTGGTGACGGTGCCGTCCTTGATGTACCGGGCGAGGTTGAGCTCCGGGGCCTTGAACTGCTCGCGCACGCCCTCGCCCCACAGCACCTCCTGGGTGCCCTCCCACTTCACCAGGCCCGGGTTGATGCCGAGCTTGAAGCCGCCGGGCAGCGGCTTGCCGTCCCGGTACGGCAGGAAGTCCAGCGGCGAGGCTCCGTCGACCGCGTACACGACGCAGTCGGTGAGGATCGCCACCGGGTACTGCCCGGTGAACGCCGCATGCTTGATGATCTTGCGGTGGAGGTTGACGCGGGTGCGGGAGATGACCGCCGCGCGGATGTCCGGCCGCCACGTCGGCCGGGACAGCGCCCGCCACGGCTCACCGGACTTCCAGCCTTCGCCCCGGGGCCGCTCGCGCATCTTGCCGATGCCGCCCTTGACGGTCGCCTTGACCGCGTTTACGACGATCGCCATCTCCGGGTCGCGGCCCTTGTAGCCGTTCATCGCCTCGAGGAAGTCGGTCGGCGCCATGTCCGCGTGGACGCCGAGGTCGGCCATGGTGGCGAGGAAGGCGTCGCGGAGCCGGTTGTACCAGGAGTCCAGGAAGCGGCCGTTGTCGTACCGCACGTAGGCCTCGATCGGCTTCACGTCGTAGCCGAGCTCCACCGCGTACGCCACGGAGGGCGTCGCGTACCAGGCCGGGCCCGTGGGGCGGTCGCCGTTCGGGGTGAACGGGCTCGGCAGCAGGCTGCCGTCCAGCTCCACCCACTTGTCCTTGGCGACCTTCACCCGCGACAGGTCGACGTGGGACAGGTCGACCAGCCACGCACCGGGCAGCTTCGCATCGAACACCGGCGCTTTGACGTACGTCGGCGCACCGAGGCCGACCACCAACCCGTTCGCCCCGGCCGCGAAGGCCATGTTCACGTCGATGCCCACCAGATGCCTCTTGGTGCATTCGGCGTCGGTGAGCGGGCGCGCCCAGTCGAACGACTCCTCGAACATCATCTCGCCGGGGCCGCGGACGTGGAAACGCGGCAGGTCCTTCAGCAGCGGGTGCCCGTCCGGCGCCTCGCACGGCGCGCAGTCCACCGGGTCCTTGCCCAGCGAGCCGGGGTTGTGCTCGGAGTGCCGCTTGCCGTCGGCGTCGGGCTCGGAGGCGCGGGTCGGCGGGTGGAATGCGGTCATCAGCTCCAGGCTGGTGACGGCGGCAGAGCCGCGCGGCGTCATCACCCGGGACGCGTACACGCCCAGGACCCGGGCCAGGTCCGCCGGCGCAAGCTCCGCGGCGTTGCCCCAGACGCGGGGATCGAGCGCCTGCCAGGACGGGATGCACAGCTGCACGCAGTTGCGCTCCGAACCCTGCGCCGGACGGTAGATCCGCGCCCATGGCCCGAACCCGCGCTTCGTGAGCTGCCACTCCGCGCGGGCCAGCTGCTTGACGACCTTGTGGCCCTCGGGGATCCGTCCGGCGTGCCGCTCCTGCTCCGTGAGGGCGGCGGGCAGGCCGTAGCGTTCCAGCGCGGACCGGGTCAGGACGATCAGCGGGTCGGCGTCCTTGCCCGGCCCGGAGAGCTTCGGCTGGCCGAGGCGGGCCTCCTTCAGTGTCCAGTCGACCAGGGACGGGAGGGACTTGGCGGGCACGTCCAGGATCAGGCCGCCGACGCAGTACGCGAGGACCTGGCCGTCCTCGTCGACATCGACGACGGCGAGCGGGCCGTTGACGAAGCGCGAGTCGACACCGGCCGGGGTGTTCGCCGGGGCCGCCTTCCGCGCGGCCGGGCGCCGCGACGTCGACGTCGGCCTGGCGGTGCGGGCCGGACGCGACGCGGCGCCCGGAGCGGGCTCAGGGGCGGGGGTGGGCTGGGCGTTCTGTTCAGTCTTCATGACCGCAGCCTCGGAGCCCGGGCCTGTGGACAGAGGCTGTGCTTCCGGCGCCGGGGCGGGAGTGCTCGCGAACGTCGCGGGAACGGCCGTTTCCTGGACGGGAGTTCCGGCGTTGGCCTCAGCGGGGTAGAGCTCCGCGAGCTGCTTCAGCAGACGGGCGTACGCCTCGCGCTCCTTGCCCCGCGGCTCGGTGGCCTTGGTGCTGGACTCCCAGCCGCTGACGGTCGCCCGGCGCACCTCCAGCGCTTCGGCCACCTCATCCAGGGTCAGGCCGTGCGCGGTACGCAGCCGCTTGCGCTCCGCCGGCGGCGGCAGCGGGGACCGGGACGCGACCAGTGCATCGACCCGGTCGAACAACTCGGACATGGAACACCTCCTGTCTCTCAAGTATAGAGGTAACCGTACGGATCGCGTACCAAATGCGTACGGATCGCGAACATATTGCGTGATCGTGCCGCTAGGGAGTCAACCGCCCCGGCCGGTCAGGCCCGTACGAGCGGGCCCGCTGCGGCGACGAAGGCGTTGTGTGCGGCCCGGGCGAGGCCTGCGCGCCGGTCGCGGTCGGCCCGGTCGGGGGCCTCGTGCAGGGTGAAGGTGACGTCGACGACCCGGTCGGCGAGCGCCAGGACGCGCGGGTCATCGGTCAGCAGCTGGAGCTCGGTCAGGGCCTCGCCCACGGCGGTGCGCGCTTCGAGCGCGGCCGTCTTGGCCGCCGCCTGGTCGCCCTCGGAGGCGCCGCCCTCCCGCAGGACGGAGCGCTCGTGCTGCAGGCGGCGCATCGCGGCGAGCCGGGAAAGGAAGCGCACGAACGCCTGCCGCAGCTCCTGGCGCTGCTGGACCTGCTGGGCGAGCCGGTCGCGGCGGGCGGCAGACCGCTCCTGCAGACGGAAACCGAGCACGGTCGCCAGCAGTGCTATCAGAGCGGCGACGGCGGACGAAGCCAGTTCCATGGTCATGTCTCCCCGGTGCGGAACGAGGTGGGCGGGCAAACGGCGAACCCCCGGCGCGCGGCCGGGGGTTCGGGCGGGACTACCAGGAGTTCGGCGCGTACTTCTCGATCAGGCCCATCAGCCAGGCGGGGGTCACGTCCTCGTCGATCCCGCTGCGCAGCGTGACGGTACGGGCGTCCATGTCGACGACGCCGTTGGGCAGGACGCGGTGGCCGGAGACGGCGGCCTCCCAGGTGGTCTCCGTGGCGCCGGCCTCGCGCCGGTAGGTGATCCACGCGACGTACGGGGCAACCCGCAGGTCGAAGGTCGGGTCGGCCAGGTGCGGCCGATCCGCAAGGCGCAGAATCTCGATGTGCTGCTGGGCGAGCCGCTCGCCGGGCGCGACCTCGGACCGGATCCGGGCCGCGGTGGTCACGCGGGTGGCGAGCTCGCAGAAGTACCGGTCCTGCGCGGTGCCGGTCTTGACGCCGGCCACCATCAGGTCACCGAGGAACCGGCAGAACGCCCAGGGGCTCAGGGCCTGCACGTACTCCAGGGCGGCCCCGGTGGCCTTCTCCAGGTAGATGAACCGGTGCCAGGCGACCGCCGCGGTGTAGCCGGCCGCGATGACGTCGTCGCCGTCCAGCGCGGCCTGGTCCCGGACGCGCTCGCGGGCGAGGCGGATGACCTGGTAGGTGAGGCGGTGCTGGTCGCGGCCCTGGTGAAACCGGGGCATGTCGGGGGTGAGCGCGAGCACCGCGCGCAGCCACCACGCGAAGTCCTCGGCAGCCTCTTGGTCGGCGGCGCGGGCCACCTCATCGGCGGGGGCGGTCGTCTTCGTGGTGCTGGAGGTGCCAGTCGCCTGCTGCATGGTGCTCTCCCATCCCGAAGAAAAGTGGCTTGCCACTAAAGTAGCCCCAACTCTTGAAAGTGGCAAGCCACTTATGTGATGATCTCTCCATGAGCAGTCAGCATCGAGAACCGGCCCTTACCATCCGGCCGCCGACAGACCTGAGAAAGGCCGTGTCGGGGGAGCTGAACGAGCGGAACCTCGAGGTGCAGGCCTTCGTCGTTGCCTGCTTCAACGCTCTGCTGGCCGACCCCGAAGGGTTCCTGGGAGAGCTCAGTGAGCACTGGCCTGACAAGAAGCCGCGCGGTCGCCCCCGCAAGACAGATCCGGCCAGAACAGAGTCCGCCCCGGAAGCGCCTCAGGGACATCAGTGACCGAGCAAAGCAGCAGTCCGGGCTTGCTGCCCGCGCAGGAGAGCTTCGAGGTTCTCCATCGAGTGATCCTCCCAGGCGCAGCACGGGCAGCCGTCCGGCAGGACCGGCCGGTCGTGGTCGTGGTTACCGGACAGCCCGGCTCCGGGAAGACCTGGATCGCCGATGTCGTGCAGGCGGCGCTGGACCGCCGCGGCGGCGCTGTGCGGGTCGGCCGGGACCCGTACAAGCGACTCCACCGTCACTACAGCCGCGCCCTGGCGGCAGACGTCCGTACGGCCGGCGCTCTGGTGCGGCCCGACACCGTCCGCTGGCAGGGCGGCGTCGAAGCCCACGTCCGCGAGATGGGCTTCGACGCCGTGGTGGAGTCGGCGCTTGACGACCCGGACGGCTTCCGCGCCTCCTCCGGCGCCTACCGCACGGCCGGTCACCGGATCGAGGTGGTCGCCGTGGCCACCCCGGAGGCATTGAGTCAGCTGGGCATCGTGGACCGCTTCCTCGCCGAGGCCGCCGCCGGTGGCGGCCGGTACGTGTCCTGGGAGAACCACGACACGTGCGCGAAGAAGCTGCTCAATACCCTGTCCGTCATCGAGGCCGAGCAGCTCGCCGACCGTGTCACCGTCGTACGGCGCGACGGCACGCTGCTGTACACCAACGAGCTGACGGCCGAGGGCGGTTGGCGTTGGCGCCCCGCAGCGGACCGGGCGGTGCGGTTGGAACGGGCGCGGCCCTGGACTGCGCCCGAGACCGCCGTTTTCCGTCGTGAACTGGCCCGCAGCGACCGGCGCGTGCACACCGAGCTGGCCGATGAGGACCGGCGCCTGGCCGTGCAACGTGACAGCGAACGCGCGGCCGCCTGGTCCGAGCCGGTCCGCCGCATCGCCCAGCCCACCGCAGCACCGCCCGGGGTCGCATATCACCGGCTGTCGGCCGATGAGCACCGGTGGATCTTCGACGAACTGATCACCCCGACGGTCCTGGCGGGCGTGACCCCCCAGGACGACCCGCGCGCCGTGTACGTCCTGGGCCAGCCCGGGGCGGGCAAGCTGTCGGTTGCCAGGATGATCCTGCGCGCGATGCGGGCCGGCACAACCAGGCTGGTCGGCGACGACTTCAAAGCCTCCCACCCCGACTACTTCCAGCTGTTGCGCGACGATCCCCGCGGCGCGGGGGCGGCGATCCGCCCCGACTACCGCGCCTGGTTCTCGAGGGCCGAGGCATACGTGCGGGGCCGCCGCGGCGGCGTCCTGATCGAGGCCGCTCCCGGCAGCGTGGAGGAGTTCCTCGACAGTGCACTGCCCTTCGCGGCCGACGGATATCCGGTGGAGCTCGTCGTCCTGGCCGTACGTGCAGCCGACAGCCGGCTCGCCACCGCACTGCGTTACGCCCGGGCGCTGCAGCTCGGCGGCACCGGCCGGTTCACCACCCGCTCCGGGCACGACACCTGTTTCAAGGCGCTCACCGATATCGTCGCTGCTGCCGAGCGGCACCCGCAGATCGCGGCCATCACCGTGATCCGCCGTGACGGGCAGGCCCTGCTGCGCCACGAGGCCGGCGGCTCCGGCCGGGCATCGTGGGCGCTCGCCGCGGAACGGCTGCGCCCGTACACCGAGCAGGAGGCTCTGTCCTTCCTCCAGCTCCACCATGCGCTGCGCCGGGCGCTACCCCGCCACCGCGGCGAACTGGACGACATCGCCGCGCTCGCCCGGCCCCTGATGCCCCCTCGGATGCAGCCGGCCCGCATCGACCGGCCGCACCCACCGGTGTGGCCCCTGCCCGTTCGGCGGGAGGCCTCCGGCTACGACTTCTTGAGCTCGCTCAGCCGGGCCGCGTAGGCGGCGGCGATCCGGGCCGCCTCCTCCGAATCGGCGGTCGCCAGCTGCGCCTGATCGGCGAGCGCGGCCTCGCGGCCGGCCTTCAGCGTCTCGATCCGTTCATCGTCGGGCACCGGTGCGCGGCGTGCCGCGACGATCTGAGAGTTGTACCAGCCCACCACCTCCCGCACGATGTCGTCGGCCTGCTGGTCCTCGCCCCCGCCCAGGCCGGAGAAGTCGGGCTCGTTTGATGTGCCGGACACGGCAAACTCCCTTTGATCTTGATTGGGCGGACATTGTCCCCTCCGCACGGCGGCCTCGCTCGGCAGGGCCACTAGCCCTGCCGAGCTTGTTGCAACTTCTCCAAGCGGCGGTATCTCCAGTCCCAGCGCCAGCTTCTCCAGCGCCAGCGCCACGCCCGGATACGCCGGTGGGCGCGACCGACCCGGCTGTCGAGCACGTGATACTCGGGACCGGCCAGGCGGACCAGGTCCTGGTCGACGCCCAGGGAGATGCCGAAGAATGTGCCGTCCTGGACTTCCTCGTACAAGACGACTCCGCTGACGACGACCGTGTTGATCGGCGCGATCGTCCGGTACGCCTCGCGTGCGCCGGGCAGCAACTGGGTGTGACGGATGTCCGAGTCGTCGAACCAGTCGGGGGCCACGGGAAAGGCGTTGTAGCCGAAGTCGTTGACTCCGACGTACCACGAGCGGTAGCCGCCGACGTTGCCGAAGTAGTGCTCCTCGAAGTATCCGTAGCGGCGGTTGCCGAGCCAGGCCCGATGGATGACAGCGCCCTCGCCGAGGCTCGCGAAGGTGCTCTTCCCCAGCCGGACCCGCGTCTCGTGGACGCGCATCCAGGGCCGGAACCACCAACTGGTCGTGGTGATCCCGTACATGACCACGATGTCGCCCTCACACCAGGTGACCAGGTAGCAGAGGTTCGACAGGAGCCAGGTCCGGACCGTGAGATCGACCTTCCGTTCCTCGTCACCGGCCTCTTCGGGCTCGATCGGAGGGAGCCGTGTGCAGTGCATCGTCGACTGCCACTTCGGCTCACCGAGCATGGACTCGACATAGTCGTGCCGGACACCCGGAGCAATCTTGCGGAGCCGGGTGGTGACGTAGCGCCGGCGGCCGACCGTACGGCGCCATCCCTCGGTCAGTGTCTTGGTGAGGGTCCAGGTGGCGACTAGGACGCCCGCCAGGGTCCAGAGGTTGAGCGTGGTGCTGTACCACGGCTCGGGATCGGGCTTCATCGCTGAAGAATGCCCTACTGCCTCGGCAGTCCGCGGCCCGGAGCAGGGCGGCCTCCCCAACCGGAGCGTGTCGGGCATAAGTTGGAGCCCGCAGGTGATCACCATCGGGGGTGGGTGTGGCAGGCCGGGATCTGAGGGCCCTGTTCAGCATGAACGACCGCAGCGTGGAGGCCGCCGAGGCGTTCACGAACCGGTCCTCGCAATGGGACACGGTCGCGGCCGCGCTCACCGAGCACCTCCAGCACGTCGGCGCCTCCGGCTTCGACCCGGAAGACCTGGAGGCGCCCCGCAACCACGTGCTCGTCTTCCACGGCGTGGGCGGCATCGGCAAGACGACCTTGTCCCGGATGCTGGAGGCGACGCTCGCGGACGCCGGGCGCCGCCCCTCCCAGTGGGGCGCGCCGGGCTGGCCGGCCGACCGGATCCTGCCCGTACGCATCGACCTCGCCCGCTCCGCCGGCACCGACTTCGAGCAGATCGTGCTGACCATCCGCGCCGCCCTCACGAGGATCGGACGGCCGCTGCCCGCCTTCGACCTGGCGCTGCGCCGCTACTGGGAGGCCAACCATCCCGGCGAGCCGCTGGAGGAGTACCTGCGCCGCGGCGGGCTCGGCGCCCGCTTCGGGCAGGCACTGCCGCAACAGATGCAGTCCGCGCTCGCCGACGTCGCCCAGACCCTCATGCTGCCCGGCACCATCGGCTCCGCCGTCGGCCAGCTCACCGGCGCCCTCGTCAGCGCGCTGCGCGAACACCACCGGACCGTACGCGCCCTGGCGGGCTGTGCACGGCTGGCGGACCTGCTGGAGGCCGAACCCGACCTGGACACGCTGTCCTTCTCCCCGCACCTGCTGGCGTGGGAGCTCGCCCGCCTCCCCGACGGCAAGCGCGTCGTCCCGGTCGTGCTGCTCGACACGTTCGAGGACACCGGCGACCGCACCCGCCGGGACCTGGAGCGGCTCATCCAGCGGACAGTGTGGCTGCTGCCGAACGCCTTCTGGGTGATCACCGGCCGCTCACGCCTGCAGTGGGCCGACCCCGCCCTGCAGGGCCAGCTCGACTACACCGGCCCCGCCGCCTGGCCCGGCCTCGCCCACACCACCGTGCCCGCCGCCCGCACCCCGGGCCGACCTGCCGCCGGACGGCAGGTGCTGGTCGGCGACTTCTCCCTCGAAGACTGCGACGACTACCTCGCCCAACGCCTCACCCGCGAGGGACAACCCCTCATCGGCGAGAACATCCGGCAGGTCATCACCGCCCGCTCGCACGGCCTGCCCCTCTATCTCGATCTGTCCGTCGCCCGCTTCCTGGAGCTGCGCCGCACCGGCAGCAGCCCGCAGCCCAGCGATTTCGACCACGACTTCCCCGCCCTGGTCGCCCGCACCCTGACCGACCTCACCCCCGACGAACGCCACGTCCTGCGCTCGATCAGCCTGCTGGACGCCTTCGATGTCCCCCTCGCCACCCGCGCCGCCGGCCTCACCCACGAAGGACCCGCCCTGCGGCTGACCGAGCGCCCCTTCATCCGCGAAGACCCCTTCGGCCTGTGGCCCTTCCACCTGCACGGCCTGATCTGCTCCGCCGTACGCAACGCCGACGACACCACAGACGACCGCTGGAGTGAGGCAGATTGGCGGCAGGCCGCCCAGCGCGCCTTCACCGCCCTGGGCGAACAGCACCACAATCCCTCCGGCCCCGGCCGGCTACTGCTGATCGCCTGCCTGCGCCAGGGCCTGCGCCTGGCCCGTGACCACCGCCTGGACCTCGACTGGCTCACCGAAGCCGCCTGGACCTATGTCAGCGACTCCGTGTGGGAGCCGCTCGCCCCACCCGACACCGACACCGCAGCAGGCCTCGACACCGCTGCAGACGCCCTGGTCGAACTCCTCAGCGCGCTCGCCCGGCGCCAACACGAACACCGGGCTCGCACCGTCAGCCGGCTCACCGCCGTCCTCGTCGCCGAACTGCTGCCCGCCGACCTGCAAGAGATGGCGCTCTACTACCGGGCCAAGTCCCTGCGCGACACCGGCCAGGCCACCCCATCCCGCCGCGACTACCAACAGGTCGCCGACCAGGGCGGCCGCCTCGCCCCGGCCGCCCGCCGCGGCCTGGCCCACGCCGCACGCCTGGCCGGCGACTTCCCCACCGCCCTCGCCGCCGCCCAGAACCTCGGCTGGGAAGGCCGCCACCACCGAGTGATGGGCGACGTGTACTGGCTCCAAGGCCAACCCGAGCGCGCCGCCGCGGCCTACCTCGCCGGACGCACCGAAGCCGAACGGCATGGCAAGGCCGGCGAGGCAGCCCACAGCCAGGCCCTGCGCGCATTCGCCATCGCGCTCTACGCCCCCGACCAGGCCACCGCGGAAATCGACCTCGCCCACCAGCTCTTGGCCGGCCTCAATCTGCGCGCCACCACCATCAACGTCCGCCGGGCCGAACTCATCCGCGATGCCGGCAGCGACAGTGTCGACGACCGGATCGCCACGCTGCGCACCGAACTCGATATCGCGGGCCTCGCCTCGCTGACACCTGCGCTCGAGCTGGCCGGGGCCTTCCACCAGGCCGTCCTCGACGACCGCATCGCACTGAACGCCACCCTCATCCGGCTACGAGAACAGACGTCCGACGAAGATCACGCCTACTTCGTCGACATCGCCCACTTCATGGCCGGCCTCCCGCTCCCCGCCGACCACACCGCCCCGCAATGGCTCGACGGCGAACCGGCCACTCGCGCACGGTGGCACAACCTCGTCACCGCCCGGCGCGACTTTCTGCACGCCAGGCGGTGACCCATGGATGCCGGACTGGCAGGTCTTCTCGGTGGTGTGATCGGGGCAGCTGTGGGAGCGATCGGCGCAACGGCGTCGGCGTACATCACCGGCCGCAAGGCGGAGCAGCAGACACGAATCCAGACCCAGGCCCAACTGGCACAAGCCCACTGGCAACTCCGCCTGGAGTACCTCAACCAGCGTCATGAGCCCCGGGCACAGGCGTACACGGCCGTCCTCACCCTCGCTGCCGAGGTCCAACAACTGCTGGAGCGGGCCCTTGGCTGCATGGAGGCGAACGACAGTGCCCAGTACCCGGCCGTCGTCCAGCAGATAGAGGAGAAGCTGAAGGCCTTCGCTCCCCTGTATGCCAGGGTCCGGGTGGAGGGCCCCGAGTCGATGCTCTCCCCGACCCGGGTCATCGAGGCCTACCTCCATGATTTCCTGTGGCCGATCGAGACCTTCTTCGAGTTTGACCAGGGCGAAGGACTCGAGGACTACCGCAACAGCGTGACCACCGCCGTTTACGAGTTCGAGAAAGCCGCCCGCAACATACTCAACGACGACCTTCTGACCAGCCGCCTAGCCGCTGCGTTCGAGCCTCCCCAGTAGCCCCGCTCAGGCACGTACGAGCGCGACCGCGGCTGCGACGAAGGCGTTGTGCCCGGGCCGGGCCAAGTCTGCGCGCCAGTCTCGGTCGGCCCGGTCGGGGACCTCGTGCAGGGTGAAGGTGACGTCGACGACGCGGGCGGCGAGCGGCCGCCATGGCCGACCGACCCCAGCCCCACGGACTCGCCATCCACTGGCCCGAGGAACACGCCGTCCTTGCCCACTGGCGTGCCCTGGTCCCCGCCCGCCAGGAACTCCTTGCAACGGTCCCACCCCGGCATGAACGCCCTGGACGGTCAGACCGTCCGGACAGCGGGTCAGGGCTTCCACGTGCGCAGGAGGACGGCGATCTGTTCGGCGGTGCAGCGAGGGCTGTTCAGTTCGCGGGCCAGCGCTGAGAGCTGTTCCCGGGTGGGGTCGACCGGGATGTTCGACGCCGCAAGGTACATGACGGCGACCGCGCAGGCGACGGTGAGGTTGGAGCGCTCCAGCCACCGGCAGCGTCCCAGGGTGTGTACCAGGGCGGCGGCGCGTGCGTAGGGGCCGTCGTAGACGGAGCGGTCGAAGAACTCGCCGCGGTGACGGGCGACGGCCGCGACCGGAACGCCGTAGTCGTCCACGCCCGGATCGCGATGACCGGCCCGTTCCGCAACTTCCAGGATCCAGGACTCGTCGACGTGCACGATCACGCCGCGGCCCCCGGACGCACGTCGCCGCCCGGCTCGTCGAACTGACGCTCCAGGTCATCGAGGAAGCCGCCGTGCTGGTCGATGAGGCGCTGCGCGGCCTCCATGCCGGCGGCCCGCGCCCCGGTCGTGTCTTCCACGATCAGCCGCTCGACGTACTTGTTGAAATCGAGTCCGCGGGCCTTCGCGGCGTCCTTGCCGGTGGCGAGGACGTCAGGGGACAGGCGGAGCTGGGTCTGCTTCCGGTCAGAGGCCATACGGCATGGTAGCAGGGTGGTAGCAGGCGAGCGGTCCGTGACCGGATCACGGACCGCCCGGCAGCCCGTTGGGCGCCCGGGACGAGCGCGGCTCCCGCGCGGAGGCGTGCTCGCCAAGGGCAGTAGCCGTGGCGGATGAAGGGAGGTGCCGGGCTCCGGCTCGGTGGGTGCCCGGGCCCCACCCCACTGGGGCCGGCTCATTGAGGGCAGGGCAGACGGCAACGCGCAGTCCGCGGTCACCGCCGTGCGCCGCCGCTCGCGGATGCCGGCGTGCCGGTCCTCGCCCCATGCTCGGCAAGCCGACCGGACAGTTTCATGCCGGTGGCGCCGTCGGTTCCTCAGCGCGAACACGTCTGCCCGTCGGGCACTTCCAGGACCTCGGGACCGGCTTGGGGGTCGTCGCGGAGCAATGCGCTCACGTGGCGGGCGAAGCCCGGGCCAGGCAGGGGAATCTCGAAGTCGTGACGGAGGTAGCCGATGTCGACGGCGGTCGGCAGATAGGCCATCAGGTCGGTGACGGCACTCGCCCGGTGGTGGCTTCTGGCCAGCTGGCGCAGGACACGCAGCATGGTGGTGGGGAACTCGCCGAGAGGATGGCTGGCAGGTGCCCATTCCCTTTCACAGGCGGGTGTCTGGGCGGAGGTGTCGTCGGTGGGCACGGGTGCGGCGATGGCATCGGTCTGCTGCTGCCACCAGTCCGCGATGTCATCCTCCCCGTTGGACAGGTGGTGCAGGTGGAGGCAGTAGGCGGCCGCGCTCTGGCCTGCGCCGGCCGCGTACTGCCACCAGAAGCGGGCGCCGTCGGCGGTGTCGGTGAGCTGCAGGACGCAGGCCAGCGCGAGGGCGCTGCGGGGACCGGGGACCTGGTCAGTCACGAAGTCGGCGACGTCGGCCGGCGAGGTGTGCGACAGGACGGTCTCGCACAGAGCACGCAGGTCTTTGGCCGCCTCGGCTGCCCCGCACCCGTCCCCGGCCGCATCCGGCGCGGGCAGCGGGGTCGAGGCGGCCGGGACGACGTCGGGGGGCACGATGCGGTCGCGTGCCAGCAAGGCACGCGACAGGATGTCTTCGATGCAGGTCACGAGAGGGTCCCTTCCGGGTCGGTCGGCGGGCAGCACAGGATGCTGTCGAGGAAGCGGATCGCGTGGCGCTCGTCGGAACGCACGGTAGCCAGCGGGACACCGAGCAGGTCGCTGACCTCCTCTTCAGCCATCCCGCCCAGGGAGCGCAGGACGACGACATCGAGCTGGTGGCCGGGTAGCCGGCTCATCGCCCGGAACAGGGCCTCGGTCTCGGTGAGCTGTTCCACGGCGGCCTCGACGTTCTCGGGGCCCGTCAGGCTGCGCAGGGCAACGGTGTCGAACGCGGTGTGCATGAACTGGGGACGGCCGTCGATGAGAGGTGTACGGGACATCACCGTGGCGCGCAGCACGTTCCAGGCGTGGCGGCGGGTGTCGGCGCTCGCCAGCGCCTTCGTCCACGACAGCCAGAGCTGGTCGTAGGTGTCCCGTACGGCGGCCTCGCGCTGCGGGTCGGTCAGGAAGACACCGGCGTAGAAGTCGTACCCGGTCTCCGTCAGAGCGCGGAACGCGGTGTGATCCATGGGCGGGGCGGGCCGGACCGCGACGGCCTCGGAGGAACGCTCGTCGTGCCACGACCGGGACTTGCGGCGGAGCTCCGGGGCGGCCTGCCGCCACAACCGGTACAACGGCCCGGCCGGAACCCCGAGTTCGGTAGCGAGCGCCCCCAGCAGTTCCCAGCGGGGATACAGGCGACCGCTCATCAGCTCGGAGATCTTCGACTTGGCCATGAGCAGATGCCGGCTGAGCACGCTCATCGTCAGCGGGGACTCCAGATAGGCCTCGCGCAGCGGCTCCAGCCACGCGCGGTGAGCCGTGTCGCAGCCCTCCACGATCGGTCCCAGCGGCCGGCCGGCCCGGCCCGGCCGGGAAGAGGGAAGATCGTCGCGCGATGCGCCGGCGGGCCGGACGGACGGGTCATCGGGCGGACCGTCAGGGGCCTGGGGCGGGTCGGGGGGTGTCACGGCGCACTGTCCTCCTCACGGTCCACTGCTTCCTCCACCCGCCGCTCCGAGGACGCGCCGGCCTGCGGGCGGAGCGCGCTGGCGATCTGCTGCACCGTCACCCCGAGCGCGGGCGCCAGCGTCGCGACCGCCGCGACCTGGCCCGCCACGGCCATCACCACGCTCCACGCGAACACCGTCAGTGCGACGGCGATGATCACGCGCCCTATCGGTCGAAACTCCACAGACGTATCTCCTCAAGGTGGTCGGCCCGGAGAGCCAGTCGCTCCCCGCCCGCCAGCCCATCCGGAAGCTGGCAGGTTCCCCGGCCCGGACGGGTGCCGAATCCGTCCAGCGGGAAGGTCAACCAGCATTACGCGCCCACAAGTTGCTACGCCACGTGATCACACATTCACGGAACAATGAACTTCGATCCCGCCCGCCCACCGCCCACACCTGATCGGCCCGTGGCCCCAAGACGAGCACCCCGTACGCCGTGTGGTGAGAAGTTCCCAGTTTTCCTTGCAATCCGGCGCTGCACCAACGTCAATGGGAGACAAGGCACCCTCGGTGTCGGCCTTCCATCCGGAAGGGCCCGCCCCCGTGCCGAGACTCAACCAGGGGGCGAGCAGCATCCGCTCCCGCCTGACCCGGCGAATGGGTCAGGCGGGAGCGGAGCGGTCTACACGAGACAGATCCGACCGTAGCCGACCCCACTGACAGCGCACCCCGCCTGTGCCCCCAGAGCCTCCATGCGCCCCGGCGCACTACCCCCGGTCGCAGATCATGCGGGTCCGTCAGCACTACCGTGTGATCAGCCCGGCATCGTCGCCTTCGCCCCGCCGAAACAGGTCCGGCCCGCACCCCGGGGAGCAACAGACCAGCGGCACTGCGGAGTCGACGGCGAGTCCGGCGAACGGCGGCGCCGTCGTCGGGCGCCCCACCCTCCCGTAGAGCGTGTTCTCCACGGCATCTGAATCGCGTCGCGACCGCCTGCTCCCGGACGCCGGGTACGAGCGTGCGGCACCGCCGACATGACGACAGGAGAATCAGGCCGCCGCGCCCAGGCGGTGTGATTAGTTCGCCAGGCGGGTGAACCCGCATGCGACTGGCCGTCATACTGCTGCCCCGGCCGCTACGAAGATCACAACCTGTTCGTGATCTTCGAAACGGAGACCCGGCCGTGCGCCTCGCCCGTACCCGACGCACCCTGATCGCCGCGCTGTTCGCGCCGCTCGCCCTGCTCATCCCCACCACCAGCACCGCCGCCCACGCCGCCGAGGCGCCCGCGCACCAGCCCGTGCGCCACGTGCCGGGCGAGACGGTCACCCTGCCGGTCCGGGACGCGCTGGCCGCGCTGACCGTCGCGGACGAGAGCCGCGCCGGCTACTCCCGGGACAAGTTCAAGCACTGGACGGACGCGGACAAGGACGGCTGCAACGCCCGCGCCGAAGTCCTCCTGGAGGAAGCCGTTACCGCCCCCGAGGTCGGCGCGAAGTGCGCGCTGACCGGCGGCAGCTGGTATTCGGCGTACGACGACCGCTACTTCGACAGCGCGAGCAAGCTGGATGTCGACCACCTGGTCCCGCTCGCCGAGGCCTGGGACTCCGGCGCCTCCGCCTGGACGGCCAAGGAGCGCGAGGCCTACGCCAACGACCTCGACGACCCGCGTGCACTGATCGCGGTCTCGGCGGCCTCCAACCGGTCGAAACTCGACAAGGACCCGGCCCAGTGGCTGCCCCCCTACAGCCCCTACTGGTGCACCTACGTCACCGACTGGGTCGCCGACAAGACCCGCTACCAGCTGAGCATCGATCCCGCCGAGCAGGCCGCGCTCGCCGAGCGCCTCACCGCCTGCCCCGACCAGCCCATCACCGTCACCCTCGCCCACTAGACACACGTCCGGGCCCGCCGCTACGGGGGAAAGCGACGGGCCCGGACTTCTGCCACGCTCCCACACCACCGCCGCCGGCGCACGGCCTTCGCATCCTGCATTCCCGGCCGGCCTCGGCCGGGTCACTGGCCGCCCGGTCAGCTGAGGCCGAGGCGGGTGAGCGCGGTCGTCCAGTCGGTGACGATGGCCTGCTGCGCGGCGGCGAGGGTGACCTTGCCGGAGCAGACCGCGGTGTGCAGCTTCGTCTCGACCGGGTCCTTGAGGTTGTTCACCCCGGATCCCTTCTTGTGGCCGGGGTCGGTCGGCTCCACCCACAGATTGCGGTAGTCGTTAGGGTCGCCGCCGAGCTGAAGGCTGATCAGATGGTCGTACTCGGCGTCCCGCATGCTCCCGGTGAACCCGTAGGAGGCCGCGTTCAGTTTCTTCTCCTTGCCCGTCACGTAGGTGGAAGGGCGCACCCCGGAGGTGTAGCCGCCCTTGCGGCAGATCGTCGACGCCAGGTTCGCCTGGGTGACGGCCGGGGAGACCGCGCCCGGCGTGCACGCCGGGTCCTCCAGGGGCTCGCCCTTCTCGTACCGGTAGTGGCACGACCCCGCCGCCGGCTGCTGCTGGACCGTGTACTTCTTCTGCGGACCGGCCCCCACCGCGATCGCCCGGCCCGCTCCCTTCGCCCCCGACGCCGCTCCCGGCGCGCTCGTGGTCCCGGACGGCGACGAGCCGCCCAGCGAAGCGGACTTGCAGCCCGCGAGCAGCAGACAGGACAGCACCACGGTCATCGTGGCGCGGCGGGTGAATGACATGACAGCCCCTCATGGTCGGGCGACAGCTGCCCAGATGCTGCCCTACCAGGCCGGCGCCGTAGCGCACGGGGTGGGGCGCGCGGACGCACACCCGGCGTACACCCGCCCGCAGAGCTCAGAGCGAGGGACCTGCACCGGCACGGACACGGGCCTCACCGTGCTGGCGTGGACGTACGGGCTAGAGCAGGCGCCGGGTTGCTGGCGATCGGGTGGCAGTTGTCTCGCCCGGTCGGCGGCGGACACCGATCGCTCCGGATCCGGCGGCGCCCCCTGGAGCAGGGAGCGTCGCCGGACCGGTGTGCCGTAAGCCGGGCCCGGGGTCACCGGTCGCCGGCACCGCCGGGTGGGTCAGCGGCGCGTGGCGCCGCCGTTGCGGTGTTCCCCGCGGTGCTGGCCCCAGGTGACCTCGTCGACGACACGGTCGTGGTTGTTGCGCAGGATCGCGGTGTCGGCGTCGTTGTTCCACACGTAGGCGCGGCGGTCCTGGTACACGTCGGTGGCGCTGTCGCGGCCCTCACCGGTGTGGACGCGGACCGTCGCCCGGCCCTCCAGGCGGAAGTGGCGGAAGGTGAAGGTGTGGCCTGCCTCGTCGGTCAGCGTCCAGTCGTCCAGGTTCACCGCCCGGCGGGTGGAGTTGGTGATGTCCAACCACTCCTTGTTCAGCGAGCGGTTGGAGCGGTCGTCGCGTCCCGGGGAGTCGTACTGCACGGCGCTGATGACCACGTCGTGGTGCGGGCGGGCCGGGTGCTGGCCCACGGCCGCGGCGGGCAGCGCGAACGTCCCCATAACGGCGGCGGCCACGGCAGCGGCGGCGGTCAGACGACGGGCGGAAACGGATACGGACACGAGGTCCCCCTTCTCGGGGCCGGACACTCCTGGGAAGGCGACGGAAAGTCGCAGGCCACTTGGGGTGCGTTGTACGGTTCGGCGGCCGGTCGGCCGTGCACCCACACACTGCCCACGGTGCGGAGGAAATGTGATGGACAAGCGAACGTCATGACAGTTCCGTCATATTTCCATGACTCTCACATGCAACATCCATGTATGCGTCGAATGCGTGATGTTGACGGAGGCTCACCGATGAATCCTTTGGGGCCTACGGCTTCTCCGGGGGTCGCCACTCCTGTACGCAGTCTCCGCCGTCTTGGCCGTCACCCGAAAGTGCGCAACAGGCACCATGCCCCATACGGACCTCCACACCCATGACTGCGGCGGCTGTCGCGCGGCCAGAAAGAGTAGGTTGGCGCGTCGCCCTTCGCGCAGGCTGAACCTGTTGCCTGTCCAGGGGCCACAGCCGGGCGCGACAGCGAGTTTCTGGCGGTATCCGGCTGCCGCACTGGAGGTCCAGTTGGCCGCCGCGCTCACACCGGGGCCGAAGTGCAAGGTGTTGTCGGCGTGCGCGTGCACGGGAGAACCCATTGGACAAAAGTTGCGTTGTTGCATGCGGCGATATCCAGCGGAGCACGTCCTGAACCCTGGATGATGGGTAACTAGCCGGTGACGGAAAGTGAAGAGAGGCGATGCTGTGGGGGCTACGATGACCACGCAGGAGACCGATCACGCGGGGGACTTCCCTCCGCGCTGTTCCTCCGAGCAGCACCTGGGCGGAGCGCACCGGCGTCCGCGGTCCGATGGCGGCCGGGCTCTGTCGTCCGCTGTGTTCATAGCCGCATGCACGGTCTTCGGGCTCGCCGTGGCCGCCGCGGCGGTTCTGGCCGCGCCCCGTCATGAGCGTACGGCGGTGTTTCTGGCCGTACAGGCTGCGGCGACCTTCCTGGCAGTGATCCTGGGACTGCTGCGCCGCACACGCCGTGCTTCAGATACTTCGTCCGGCGTTACCTGGGCGGCCGCGGGCGAGTATCAGGGCACGGCCGTCAACGGCGGCGGTGCGATCCCTGGCCCCGGCTAGAACTGCGGCCGCCTCCGCGCCGTCCCGGCCCCCCGCGCTTTCCGGAGTGGCTGGTGCTGCGGCGGCGGCTCACGGTTGCCACGCCCACTCCGCCAACCGATGTCGCCGTTCCCGAGGCGATTGCCCAGCCGGGGACGCCCGCGGCGTGAGCGGCCATCACGGTTGCGATCAGTGATGCTGGCAGCAGCAGCACGAGCAGGGCGAGCTGGAACACGGCAGGCCACGCCGTGTCATTTTTCGTGAAGACCCGTTCCGAAAATCGGTCCAGAAAATCCAGAAAGCTTTCAGGCGGGGTACCGGAACGGTCATTTGGCGTTCCCGTTCCCCGGCTATAGATATGTGCAGCATCCGCAGAAGAGGGGCGTCCCGTGCCGTCCCGCCCTGAACCGCGGCGTCCATTCGGGCGGGCCCCGTTCTGCGAGGGAATATCCGACGTTCCGGAACCGGACTCAGGCATCCCTGATGCCGTGGGAACAGGATCGGGCACCGGGAACTCCTGACTGATACACACCAACATGAAGCAGCGTGAGCCGCCCCCACCGCACCGAGCAGCAAACCAGCCCCCGGTCACAGGCAGAACGCATCCGCATCGGGCACCGCCTGCGGCGATCCTCTGATCGTCTTTGCCCATCCGCACGTCGTCACGCCATCGGCCCCGCGTGACAGCCACGCACGGACGGAAGCACAATCTATAGCTCCCGGACTCCCGGCACGCGTGCGCTCAAGAATGCGGAACCGGCAATCGGTGAACCTCTCGCACCCCCGGCTCAACAACAACACCCTCTACATGCCTGTTCGGACTCCCGAACCCGCGACGGGGTTCCTGAAACGCAGCCTTTTCACCCCGGGGAGTGACACCGCCCGGCCCAAGACAGGAGGTTTCCTCCGTGGCTCCGGACACCAGCAGGGACTCAAAAACTAGTACGTGAGGCGCTAACCGACTGCAGGACCCGATCTTCATATCTGACCGGTGACCTGCCGGGCAGTTCTGACCGGTGACCCGCCTGGCAGTATCAGCTGACGGTGATCAGGATCCCGAGATCCTCTCCTTCGGCGGCGAGCTCGACTCACTGCCCACTCCTCTGCCTGCGACCCGGGCCAGGCCGCCGAGATCATTCGCATTGCGCTGGAACAGGGCGGGTCAGCACACCGAACCGACCGGACTCAGACTTGAGGCAGGGGGCCGAGATGGCGAGAGGCCGGTGCGTGATGGCGGAGGAGATGGGGGCCGCGCTGTCCCTGTTCCTGGAGCGGTCGCACACTGCCTCGCCGCTGCAGGTAGCGCAGCTGGTCGACGAGGCGGCCCGCCGGCTGGGCATGTTGTCGGCAGTCGTCTACCTGGCGGACGTGCAGGAGGACCAGCTGGTGCCCCTGCCCAGCAGCGACCGGCAGGGCGACGTCGCTCTGCCGGTGGAGGGGACGGTGGCGGGATGGGCGTACCGGACCATGTCGCTGCGGCTCTCCCGCCGCCGGCCGCTGGCGGTGTGGCTGCCGCTGGTCGACGGCATCGCGCGGATCGGAGTGCTGCGCGTCACCGCCGACCAGCTCACCCCCGCAGTGCTGGACGGCGCCACGCAGCTGGCCGCGGTGACCGCGCTGACCATCGTGTCCAAGAGCGGATTCAGCGACCTGTTCAGCCGAACCTCCCGCCAGCGCCCGATGACCACCGCGGCGGAGATGGTGTGGGCGTTCCTGCCGCCGCGCACCCTGGGCACGGACAAGGTCACCTCCAGCGCCGTGCTGGAGCCCGCCTACGAGGTCGGCGGGGATGCTTTCGACCACGGCCTGGACGACGGACGCCTGCACCTGACCGTGGTCGACGCGATGGGCCACGACCTGGCCGCGGGACTGGCCTCCGCCGTCGCCCTGGGCGGCTGCCGGTCCACCCGCCGCGCGGGCGGCACCCTGACCGACATCACCGACCGGATCGACGAAGACCTGCACCGATGGCGGCCCGGCGGCCTGCTCACCGGCGTCTTCGCGCACCTCGACCTCGACACCGGACAACTGGACTGGATCAACGCCGGCCATCCGCCGCCGCTCCTGATCCGCGCCCACCACATTGTCCCCGGAGCGCTGGAAGCCCGCGGCGAGCTGCCGCTCGGCCTCGGCCCGGGCTACCATCCGTCCCGGACCGTGCACCAGGCCTACCTGGAACCCGGCGACCGCGTCCTGATCCACACCGACGGAGTCACCGAGGCCCGCTCCGGAGCCGGCCGGCTCTTCGGCGAGGACCAGCTGGTCGACTTCGTCACCCGCGCGCTCGCCGCCGGCGAACCCGCCCCCGAAGCCCTGCGCCGCCTCATCCACGCCATCCTCGACCACCACCACGGCCACCTACAGGACGACGCCACCATCCTCCTCGCCGAATGGCACCCGGACACCGACGCCCGCCCGCGATAACCCACCGTCGACCCCGAGCACCGCACCGGCACCCCCGCGCACATCGAGGCCAGCCGCTGCCTCCGTCTGTACCCGCGAAGCCGTGCCCTGGCAGCCGTCGCCACCACCACCTGGCTCCCCTACGGCGACCTCCACCACTACGCACACTCCGCCTGCCCCGGTGTGCGGTGGAACTACCTACCCGTCTTCGAACGCCACCTCACCCCGCCCCACTACACCCCTGACGCACTCCTGCTCGGGACAGACACCGTCGCCCGCCGCTACCGCCAGGCGCTCAACGCCGCCGCTACGGCACCGCATCCACAGACCGTCTGACCAGGCACAACGGCTGCGGCCCTGAACACCGGAGAGGTGTTCAGGGCCGCAGCCGTATATGCGGGAAGGCTCAGACGGCGTCCGGGTCGATACCCTGCGCACGGGCGAGAGCGAACAGGACCCGTTCGATCGAGTCCAGACGTTGCGCGATCGGCCGGTCCCCCGGCGCGCCGATGGCGTTGGCGAGGGAGTCGATGTTCCCGAACGCCGTGCGCTGCTGCTCACGGATCGCCGCCAGCTCTTCGCTGTGGTCCGCGAGCGTGCGACCGGTGCGGAACGCTTCCGCTTCCAGGTCCCGCAGCCGTCCGTCGTACGTCCCCGCCTCATTCGCCATGCTCACCATCCTGTCAGACCAGCGCCCCGGACATTGCCCCGCTGACACACTCCGCGAACGGTCAGCACGGTTCGCTGCCCAGCTGACGACCGTCGGGAGAGACCGGTTACACGATCAGTCGGTGACGTGCACGGTGACGTACAGGTCCCCGGGCATTCCGCCGTGCTGCCCCGGCGCACCCAGCTCCCTGAGCCGGACCTTCTGCCCGTCCTTGACGCCGGCGGGGATACGGACCTTGAAGGTGCGCCGATCGCGGACGACCCGGCCCTCCCCCTTGCACGTGGTGCAGGCCAGCACCCTCGTCTCGTCACCTCTGGGGGCGCAGTCACGGCAGTTCTCATGGGAGGTCATGCGCAGGGGAATGACCACACCGTCGGTGGCTTCGTCCGGGCGGAGGTGGACCTCGGAAGTGATGTCGGCGCCGCGGCTGGCTGGAGGGTCACCGATGGGCCGCGTCTCACCGAAGTAGCTGTCGCTGATGTCCTCGAGGCGGTCGTAGACCTCATCGGCGCTGTCCAGCCGCTGGGCGGGGTCCTTGGCCAGGAGCTGGCTGACCAGCCGTTCCAGTTCCGCAGGCGCGTCCGGGCGCAGGGTGCGCAGCGGGGCGGGCGGTTCCTTGAGGTGCTGGTTGATCAGCTGCCAGGACGTGCCGGTGAAGGGCCGGCGTCCGGTGACCGCCTCGAAGAGCACGCATCCGAGCGAGTACAGGTCGGAGCGGTGGTCGAAGGAGCCTGACAGCGCCTCGGGCGCCATGTAGGCCGGGGTACCGATCAGGACACCGGTGGTGGTGATGTCGTGCCGCGCGTCGCTGCCCTTGGTGATGCCGAAGTCCACCACCGTCGCCTCACCGTCGTCGTCCAGGACCATGATGTTGGACGGCTTGATGTCCCGGTGGGTGAGGCCCGCCTCGTGCGCGGCGCCCAGGGCGTCGGCGACACACGACGCCGTGTACAGGGCCGTCGGCAGGGGCAGTCGGCCGGCTTCCAGGACGGAGCTGAGGGACTTGCCGGAAAGCAGCTGCATCACCAGGTACGCGTACGGCCGTCCTCGGTGCACCGCGGAGCCGAAGTCGTGCACGGTGACGATGTGCGGATGGGACAGGCCGCCGGCGACCGCGGCCTCGCGGGCGAACCGGGCCACCTGCCGGTCGTGGTCCGCGCTGCCGTCACTGGTGAGGACCTTGACCGCCACCAGGCGGTCGACCCGCGGATCGTGCGCTCGCCAGACCTGCCCGAAGCCGCCCGCACCGACGGGCTCGATCAGCCGGTAGCGGCCGTCCAGCACGGTCCCTGCCTGCACGGCTCCCCCTTCTCGGTGCGCAACGCGACGCACGGCGTACCAGCCATGTACCCGTAACGCTACGCCGGGACAACTACCAGTAACAGGGGGTGCTGATCTATGAGTTGGGCTCACGCCGTGGTCCGCAGCGCACCCGCCTCCCGGACGGCGGCCGCCGTCCCGGCCTTCCGGGCCGCACGCTCCTTCCGGGCCCGGCGCAGGGCGGCGGCCTCGGTCGCCGCGGCCTGGCGGCGGCGCTCGGCACGGGCCGTCTCGATCGCGGCCGGAGCGTCGTCCGGCGGCTCGGGGAAGGCGCGGCGGCTGAGCGCACGCATCGCGCGGGTCTGACGGGCGACGGCCTCCGCGATGCCCGGGTCGATCCGGCTGGGCGGCGCGGCGGACCGGTGCGCGGCAACGGCCTGGTGGTAGCCCTCGGGCGCTGGCCTCCGGGGCTCCACCGGCACATCGAGGGCGGCCGCGGCCGCCGGGGCGGGCTGCGTTGTACGACGCTCTGGCGCGGCGCCGGCGGGCAGGACGCGGATCGTGTGCACGGCGTCGGTGTCGGCCGTGTGGTTCGCCATGGCGATGATCCGGGCGGTGATGAGCCGGAGCTGGGTGGCGTAGGCGGGCGAGTCGGGGAGCAGGTCCAGCTGCCGGGTCGCCGGGTTGTAGGCGACGGCGCTGACGTGGCTGGGCAGCTGTGGCGAGATGCCGGCCGCGATGTCGGGCCAGCGGTCCAGCACGGTGCCGCCGGCGGCCGGAACCTCCCAGGCCCGGTCGGCCATCAGGCCCTGGAGCACGGCGGCGAACCCGCTCGGTTCCCGCCCGTCGCGCCGTACGGCGGTCTGCTGGCGGCGGCGCGGGGTGCGGGCCTCGCTGTCGCCGCGCTTCTTGGCGGCCTCGCGGGCCTGGTGCAGGGCGACCCGCGCGAGGTCGACGCCGGACACCGCCGGGGCGGTGCCGCTGGTCTGCTCGGCAAGGTTGATCGTCTCGGTCACGTGGTCCTCCTACCGGTATCGGATGGTCGTCAGCGAGCTGTGGGCGAGGCGCTCGATCTGCTGGGCGCGTCGCACCAGGTCCGCGCCGAAGATCCGCAGCGCCGTCTCCTTGCCGAAGCCCGTGATCAGCGTCGTCTCGCCCTGCATCAGCTCGCCCTCGGCTGTGGCGATCAGCGCGGCGAGCTCTTCGGCGCCCAGCTCCAGGCCCGCGTCCTGGCCGTCGCCGACGTCGCCCGGGTCCTGGCGCCGACCACCGTGATCCAGTTCCCTGACCTGGGCGAACGCAGCCTCCACCTCGAGGCGGACGGAGCGGCTGACCGGGGCCTGCCAGTCGCCCTCGTACCGCTCGGTGCGGGCCCGGACCTGCCGGATGCGGTCACGGCGGGCGGCCTCCTGGGTGCCGCGCCACTGCTCGATCGCAGCGGTGCGCTTGGCGGGGGTGTCCAGGACGTTCTCCGCGTTGGCCAGCAGCACGGCGAGCAGGCCGGAGCCCCGACGGACGTGCGCCGCCTCGCCGCGGAAGTGCAGCCAGGCCTTCACATCGGTGAGGGTCCATCCGGCATCGGCGACGGTACGGGCGACCCAGGCGATCCGGGGCACCGAGTAGCCGCGCAGCCAGCCCAGCTCCTGGGTGAGCTCCCTCGCCAGCTGGAAGCGACGACCGACGGTGTTCAGCTTCCGGCGACCGCCGGCCTTGGCCTTGGACTTCTTCGGGGTGGGGGACTTGCTGACCCCGCTTGCGAGCTTGCTCTCAGGGGGGAGGGAAGTAGAACCCGCAGTGGAAAGACCTGAGGTACCGACCTGCATTGGGGTGCAACGGACCTCATCCGAAACAGCCGTCACAACCCTCTGCTCAGCACCCCTGCGGGCACCCTTCGCCGGGGCCTTCGACGACGTCTTCGAGCGCGGCTTGCGGACCTTGCGGGCCGCCTTCTTCGCGAGCTTCGCCATCAGCTCCCGGCCGGCCTCCGCGATCCCGCACGCCGCGCGCGTGTACGCGGGCGCGTCCTCATCGCGCAGCACCGTGCGGATCCCCAGCGCCTGGTCGAACTCCACCGGGACCATCCGCGTGAACTCGCTCGCCTGCGCCGTCTCCCCGGAGATACGGGTCCCGCGCACGATGTACGCGAGCAGCCCGGCCTCCCGCAGCATCCCCAGGTGGTACTCCACCGAGCGCTCGGACAGACCGGTGCGGCGCACCAGGTACCCGACGCCCGGACGGCACGGGAACAGCTGCGCGAGCTCCTGGGCTACCCGCACCGTCGTCGGCCCGAACGAGCGCGGCCCGTGCGACCGGTACCGCCGCGGCTTGTACAGCCCGGATCCGGCGACCCAGTGGACCGCCTGCATCCACGAGTAGCCCTCCGGCGCGATCCGGCCCGTCGACGTCGACAGCCACTGATCCGCCTCCGGCACGTACAGCGCGGGCAGCACAGCGACCGCGACGTCGTCGGACGACGAACGCGCGGCGGGAATCATCGCGACGGCCGGTGCCGCCACGGTGCTCACCGGTCCGCCCGGAAGGACGTCAGGGCATGATCCATTCGGCGACCATGGACCAGGTCACCTGTGGACAGAATCTGCTGAGCGGCAGCAGGCCTGTGGATGACGGTTCCGGACGCGGATGCGACGGGAGCCGGGGAGAGGTGCACACCTTCTACGGGTGTCGAGATCGCGTCCCGTGTGACACCGAACGTGCGCGAGATCGCAAAGCCGCCCCGAACAACAGGACGTACCGGGCGAATCGGGCTGTGAGATTGCGTCACACGGGATGTCGTGGGCGAGCAAAAGCGCACGAAACAGGCATAAGCGGGCTGGCGAAAGCCCGCGCGGTCGTGCAGAATGACGACGTCCTCCTTCTATGAGGGTGGAAATGGCGAAGCCCCTCGTGGCGCTTCGTGGTTCGGCGAGAACCAGAGATCGAACTGTTCGACCGGGTGCGAACCGGACGGACAATCCCTTCGGAGGGCGTGCGAAACCCTCCGGAGACAGATGGGGCGCCAGCCGGGGTGATTGCGAGTCACCTGGGTAGCTGAGCGTCCCGGCGGCGAAGCCGCCCCAGACCTAGGTCATCTCAACCCCCTCTGCGGAGGGCTGGTCGGGGTGCGCGGGAACGCGAGAAAGCCCCGCTGACGTGCATCGCGAGTGATCGCGGATACGGCGGGGATCTTGTGTGCGGGCGAAGGCCCACGGGTACAGTGGTGCCATGAACACCGAGGACCTCCAAACCAGGTTCTCTACACCCCCGGTGCTTACCAAGGCGCCGGGGTTTTCCATATTCAGATAGATCTTGATCGCAGCCACCATACTCCGCTGATCACGCTTCGCGTAGAGGGGGGCGTGGGCGAGTCGGTGAGACGTGTGTGAAAGGGGCATCTCGCGGTGCTGGAACGTGGGCTGACGGTGGCTCAGGGCAAGATGAGCGGCATGCCTGACTCCCCCGCGGACATCCTTCCAACCACGTACGCGACGGCCGCGCAGCAGCGCACGTACATCGCCACCATGGAGAAGATCCGCGCAGCTCGGAAGCCCGGCGATCCCATCCGCGTCTACATCTGCGCCTCGCCGCACATCGCGCGACGCCCGCAGTGGGACGAACGAGTCGCGAAGATCCGCCACCGCCTCCCCGGCGTGGAGCTGCTGCAGTTCGACGACGTCTTCACCCCGGAGAACTACGCGCAGAAGTGGCCGGAGCTCGCACCGACCTTCGACGGCCTGGTCGTCGTCGGTCCCACCAAGCGAGGCGCGAACGGTCACGTCTACCTTCTCGGTGAAGTCGCCCGCCTCGAGGTCATCGACATCGTCAAGACCGGCAAGCCGGTCCTCCTGCACGCCCGCCGGTACGGCCTCATCCCGTTCGTCGACTGCAAGATCCACCGTGTCGGCACGCCAGAACGACTCCGCACGAAGGTCACTGCTCCGGCCGGCTGGGACCCGAAGGACTACGAGCCGACTCTCCAGGCCGCCCTCCGCGCACTGCGGCCACGCCGCACCGACACGGAGAAGATGCACGACGACACTCCCCCGCACCTGGCCCATCCGTTCGCCGCACCTCCCCGATGACGTCGTCGACCTGTTGTCGACTAAGAACGTGCAGGTCGCGCTTGTAGTGCCCATGATCCGAGCAGACTTTTCCGGATTCGCCAAGAGGGTTATGCCGGATTCGCCGGATCTCCCGTCCAGCGGGCAACTTTCCCAGTTGGCCGCCCGCCTGACGGGAAGCAGAGGACCAGAACAGCATTCACGATCAACGCCCGATGCACCAGGAAGAGGGGCTTCCGGTAGGAACGTACAAATGCTTTGGTCGATCCTGCCTGGAGGCTGCAGAGCCGATGCATCGGACCGTCGGGTTGACGTCACTGGCCACCCCGAAGTTCGCGAAGGTGAGCGACGAAAGCCTGCGCCTCGGAGGCGTGCGCGTAGCGGGACTGGAGCGCCTGCCCGAGGTCGGCGGCCACCATCGCGAGCGACGGCAGAGACTTCCGGTCCCCGGCCAGTGCCTTCTCCCCATATGCGAGGGCGGTGTCGAGATCGCCCTCACGGGCCGCGACGACACCGAGAGTCACTCGCGCCTCCGCGTTCCGCATAGGTGAGCGTTCCGTACCGTCGAAGTCAGTCCCGGCCCGGATCACCTCATTCGCCAGCTGCTCCGCGAGCCGGTTCTCGCCCGACTTCCTCAGCGCGTCCATGCGGTAGAAGTCGTACTTGCCCGGGTCAACGACGAAGTGATTCTCGATGTTCTCCGGGTACGGGAGGCGCTCCAGGAGCTGCCGTCCCTGATCGAGCGCGACCTCCGTCTGGGATCGATCCCCCAGCCGCGCCCACGCCTTGGCCTTCTGCGCATACAGCTGCGCGGCGACGCTCTCGTTTGGCGCGACTGAGATGCCGGCGTCCGCGGCGGCGATGACACCGCGGTAGTCGCCGCGCGTCAGTGCGAACCAGGCACGCATCTCGTGCGCCCAACCCTGCACACTCAGCTCCCCGGCCTCCTGACCGAGCATCAGCGCGGCCTGCCTGGTTGCCTCCGCGTCGCGCGGTCGTCCCGAGTCGTACTCCACACAGCCCACCAGGAGCGACAGCTTCCCGGCGAGCGCGATGAGCTCGCGGTGCTGAGCCAGGCTGACCCGCTGGTGCTGGAGACCTACGACCCGGGCCAGCCACGCCTTGCCTTCAACGAGCAGCTGGTCGGCGGGCATGTACGCGTACTCGCAGCACAGCCGATCGGCCGTGATCCGTAGCGCGTCCAACGTCGCCACGTCCACGTCGGACGCGCGCAGCCGGGCGATGATGTCCACGGTGTCCATGCCGCTGACCTGCAAGACCTCGGAACGTCCGTCACGCCGGCCCTTCTCGGGGAAGAACGCGCCCGTGGTCGTGCCGAAGGTCTGAGCGATCACCGACCGATACTTCGAGGGCTGAGCCTCACCGGCCTCCCACCGCTTCCACTGACGCAACAGGTCCTGCTCGCTCACGGCCTGGTCCTCGGGGAGGCGGGCCATCATGGCGCGCACCGCGTCGGTCTGCGACCACTCCCGCGCCGCCCGCTCCTCAACCATCCGGCGTGCCCAGTCAGGACGCTCGTCAGCAGTCATCGCCAATCCCCTTCCCCGTGCGGTCCCGCAGCGCAGCCTGCGCCCCGACAGGGTGATGCCCGCGGAGCGGAAGCCGGCCCTTCTGCGGCCGAGCATGGCACGCCCCCTTGATCGCGCGGAGGTGACAAGTGGCGGTGACATTCTGAATGTCACCGACTGCTGTCACTTTCCGTAGCCGCAGGACCCGAGCACGGTCATGGTCATCAGGTGCCAGGAGTTGCGTGCGGGAGGTAGGGGTCAATGCGGTCCGCCATCCATGGAGGGACGTGCACGGCGGAGCGTGGCCAGCACGCTCTCCGGGTTTCCGTCGTACACGATGTGCGGCTCATCGTCGGTCGGCGGGGAGAAACGGCCCGCATGCCTGAGCAGATCTTCCTCGCTGAACTCGATGCTGTTCGCGTCGACCAGCGATTGCTCGTTGCGCTTCCGGATCCGGTCCCAGCGTTCTTCATGCGGTACAGGCAAGTAGATGAGAACGGGCTCGCCGCCGGCCTCCATCACGGTTGCTGCCCACTGTGCCCGCTCTTCCGGAGTCCAGAAGCCGTGGTCGACCACGGTGTCGTGTCCAGCCGCCAGGAGTCCCTGGAGCTCAAGGGCGATGTCCTTAAGTACGGGCGCCTCCCTGATCCTGAACTGGCCGCGGGGAAAGTCCCTGCCGTAGTGGCCGTAGCGGCGGAACATCTCCTCATCAGGGCAGAGGCGCCGAAACCCGGCCTCCTCCAAGGCGCGGGCAAGGGTGGTTTTGCCAGCGCCCTGGAGACCGGACATAAGAATCGCGCGAGGCGCGGGGCCCGGTCTGCCGGACATAGCGGCGGAGATGCGCGTGATCTCGAATCGTCCTTCCAGTGTGAGGGTGTCGGTGTGTTCGGCTCGAAGGAGCTGACCGAGGCGGGCTTCGAGGCAGGAGACGAGCGTGTCGTCCAGTACGGCGGCGTCGCACCTGGTCACCGCCGCACCTCTGACGTCGTGCGACGGGTGCGGCCCGGGGCGCCCAAGTCCACGCCGTACTCCAGCAGCTCGCCGTCGGCGTCCAGGAAGCGTGCGGTCAGCACAAGGATCGCCGCGACGGTGTCGGCCTCCAGCTCTAGGAGCTCGAGGTCGCGTTCCGTCGCGATGCGAGCAGTCTCCTCATCCACGCGCTTATCGACGTGCCGCCCGGTCGCCCGAGCGATCAAGTCGAGCGACAACCCGCCCTTGAGTCGCTCGCTTCGCGCCAACTCGGGTACGACCTGGGCGAATTCGGCCGGGATCCACGAAGTTGAGTGGGAGACGATGCCATGACCGTCCCGGTAGACACGGCTACGGCGAATCACGTCGTCACCAGGCGAAATACCCAGCACGTCAGCGACGTCCTCGGGAGCTTCGACTATGCCGGCGGTGTGGCCGGACGACTTCTCACCCACGCCCCACGACGACTTTGTCTTGCTGCTGCGGTCGTGGCGCTCCGCCCCGGAGGACAGCGAGATGGGGCGTGCCATCACCTCAGTCCCGACGCCCGGGATGCCCTGCACGAGCTTTTCTTCGCGCAGCAGTCGCATGGCCCGGTCGGCGGTGGCTGTGCTGACCTCCCACTCGTTCGCCAGCGTCTTGATGCTGGGCAGGAGGTCGCCCGGCGAGAGCTCCCCAGAGCTGATCAGCTCGCGGTAGTGGCCCGCGATGCGCGCATACGGCGGCCGATTGTCGGCTCGGGGTGGCCCTGACATGTGCCTTCGCCTCCTTCGTTTTACCTCTGGGTGCCTCACTATACCGCTTGACACCTGAGGGTACCTGATGCAACCTGATGTATGTAAGACGTCGGTGATCCTCCGGGAGCACCGAGTGAGCACCACCGCAAGACCGCAGTAATCGCCACCTCGGTGGCCCCGGAGTCTTTGCACCACGAGGCACCACTAACTCCTCCGGGACCTGAGCCCTTTGGCTTAGGGGCTGCTGCGTGAGCAGCGCTGATGCGTTGTCCGTCCTGCGGGACGCCGGCCTAGCCGAGCGTCCTGCGGTGGCGGAGAGAGCACCCGCGATGCCGTACCCCGCCCGCTCCGTACGTGAGGAGTCCACATGTCTGCTGCCACCACCGAGCGCACCGCCAAGGAACGTGTCCGTCGCACCCGTTCCCGCGGCCGCAACGAACTCGCCCCGCTGCGTGTTTCCGAGCTCGCCGTGCACGAGTACGACCTGGACCCGGCCTGCGTCTCGCTGGTGTGCCCCTCCTGCCGCACCTGGGTTCCGATCAACCGGCCGAACGGGCAGCCCGGACGTACGCGACTGGTGCCCCATCACACGGAGAAGGCCGGCACGGCCGCTCCGGTCTCCTGCAAGGGCGGCAGCCACCGGCGCGTCATCATCGACGTAGAGATCGAGCATTGGCGGCAGCGCCTGGTGGAAGGGACCGCGGAGACCGACGGGCGTCGCTCGAACCGCGTCACGCGTAAGCCGAAGGTCGCGGTGGCCCCGGCCGTCGCCCAGATTCAGGTGGCGCTGGACCAGAAGGACACGCTGAAGGCGCTGCAGACACACCTCAAGGCCTGCCCGACCTGCACGTCAGGCCAGTCCCACTGCATCGAGGGAGACCGCCTCGCCCGCTTCCACGTGCACCAGCTGCGCACCACGGAAGAGCGCGAAGAAATGATCAAACGGCAGGAGATCGAGGCGGAGCAGCGTGAGCCCGGCCTGCGTGAGCGCCAGTGGGAGCTGACCGCAGACGCGGTACGAGGGGCCGACATCCAGCGTGTTCACGATGCGCTGGAGATGACGCTCAAGCAGCACAGCGAAAAGCTGAACGACTGGGAGCGGGCCGACCTCGCAAGCGCGATCACAACGCTCGCGACGAAGCTGGAGCAGTTGCACCGCCTGTAACCCACCCGCACGAACGACCACGGCCCGGCCGACCCGATTACCTCGGGTCGGCCGGGCCGTGGCTGCTCGTACGACCAGCCGACTCCCCAACGGGGGAGTGAACGCGACAGCCCCGGCGACTTGGAACCCCCCGGGGCTGTCCAGGACCTGACTGGAGGACCTGTGCAGACCAGCATGACACTCCCGGCGCCCGCCGCCGAATCCGACCCGATGATCCTCGAAGCCCTGCGCCGGGTCGTCGACGACCAGATCGGCCCCCGCACGCCCGGCTCCATCTACCAGAACGTCGACGGCGCCTTCGAGGTCCTCGCGGTGATCCGCGACCCGCAGCGTGCTCGTGAGTTGCTGGGGCGCCGGGGCGCGCAGTGGGCCCTGGTCGTGAAGGACGTGCTGCGGCCCGGTGCCGAGCCCTTCGCGATCGGCTCCGCGTGGACGACGTCGGACCACCTGGTCCACGACGCTGCGGCAACCGGAGAGGTGAAGTAATGGACTGGCGTCACAACGCGGTCTGCCGCGAAGAGGACCCCGAGCTGTTCTTCCCGATCGGCAACGTGGGGCCGGCGCTCCTGCAGATCGAGGAGGCCAAGTCCGTCTGCCGCCGCTGCCCGGTCATGGACCAGTGCCTCCAGTGGGCGCTGGAGTCCGGACAGAACGACGGCGTCTGGGGCGGGCGCTCCGAGAACGAACGGCGCT
Organism: Streptomyces sp. NPDC007901; assembly: GCF_042959465.1. Classification (NCBI taxonomy): domain Bacteria; kingdom Bacillati; phylum Actinomycetota; class Actinomycetes; order Kitasatosporales; family Streptomycetaceae; genus Streptomyces; species Streptomyces sp. NPDC007901. The sequence goes on from NZ_JBIBKW010000029.1 coordinate 44,664, forward strand.
CGATGAAGCGCCGCGCCGCCCGTGACCGCGCCCGGAACGCGGGGTGACGGTATGAAGAGGGCCACCCGTGGGCGCTTAGCCGCCGTCTTGCGCCTGGTCCTGGCCGTGACCGGCCAGTGCTCCGAGTGCGGTGGACGATTCGAGGGCTGGTCGGGGGGCGTTTGCGACGCCTGCCGGAACCGCGGGTGATCGTCGTGCCCGACGATCTACTTGCCCGCTACATGAGGGCCGACACTGCCAACCGCGCGCACGGTGAGACCTGCACTGAGTGCTCGCCGGACGTGCGGTGCGAGGTCGGCCAGCGTCTGCAGGAGTCGTTCGAGCGACTCCAGGACGCCTACCTCGCTCAGCAGAAGAAGCGGATCTGACCCGCAGGACGGGACGGAACCCCAACTCCCTGCCCGCGCGACGCTGTTCCACCAGGCCGGCCGCCCGCACCACGGGCGGCCGGCTTTTCGCACGTCTTCCGCCCGGGAAGGTCCCGGGATCGTCCTCCCCGCAGGAGTCCCCATGGACAGCACCGCCCAGCTCGACACCGCGACGACGGCGACCGGCACCACCACGCTGCCGGACTCGCTGTGCACGCACACGCCGAAGTGCCCGTCGGCCGACAGCCCCGACCGGGAGGCCGCGCACGCCGTGGCCAGCCACCCGGAACAGGGCTGGAGCTTGCTGTGCAACGGCGTCCTGATCTTCGACGACACCGGCGAGCTGCTCCCCGACGGCCGGGTCGTCGCCCCGCACCGTCACCTCACGGTCGTGGCCTGACGGCTGCCTGATCCGCCCGCACCGACCGCCGATCCTCCGGCGGCTGGGTCGGGCGGTGACTGGGAGCCGGACAGTCCGGACCCGCTGGCCTTCGGGCCGGTGCTCGCGATGCGAGGAGAGCACGTGACCCAGCAGTCACAGACGCAGGCCACCCAGTCGCAGACCACCTACACCAAGGGCGACATGGTCCTGTTCCGCGACGTCGAACGCTTCTGGCTCGGGCTGCCCGGCCACACGTTCGTCGGCCGGGTGGAGCGGGACTGGCGGCACGCCGACACCGGCAAGGTCCTCTACGACCTGACCGAGCTGAGCAGCAACCGGGCCCGCGCCGGGATCGACCCCGCCTACATGCGGCTGCTCCCGCCGGTCGATGCGATGCGCGACATCGACACCGCGCCGCTCACCGAGCCGGACAGCGGCGCGATGACCCCGGCCGCCGTCGCCTGGCTGACCCAGCACCTCGCGAAGGACAGCCGCACGCTGCCCGCCCCGCGCTGACCACTGCCTCGACAGAACGGCCCTCCGAGTCCTCGGCATTAGCGCTGCTGGGGCCTCGGAGGGCCTGGTCACGACCCTACCGACCGCCAGTGATCCACGGTGCCCCTTCTGCACGGAGGCGCCCGGAAGAAAGGACACCCCCGTGGCCACCACCAAGACAACCCGCCGCCGGCGCCAGCCCGCGACGACACCGAAGCCCCGCGGTGGGCGCACCACGACGACGACGGCGGTGGCCGTTCCCGTGCAGGCCACCGCACCCGAGCCCGAGACCGCTGCTGCTCCGGTGGTGTACCCCGAGGCCGACCCGCAGCTGGCCGACGCGGTCGACCGTGCCGCCGACCTCCGGGCCCTGGCCGCCGCCGACGCTCACCGGATCCTCGCCGACGGCCAGGAGCGCGCCGGTGAACTGCTGGACGCGGCCCGCGAGGAGGCGGCCTCGATCACCGAGGCGGCCATCACCGAGCAGGCCCGGATCCTCGCCGACGCCCAGGTGTCCGCCGACCAGGTCCGTGCGGACACCGCGACCAGCGCGGCCGCCGACGCCGACCAGGTGCGCACGACCGCCGAAGCGAAGGCGGAGCAGCTGCTCGCCGACGCCCGCTCGGAGGCCGGCGCCCTCGCCGCGGCTGCGACCGGCAAGGCCGACCAGGTCCTCGCCGACGCGCGCCGTCAGGCGCAGGACGTCGTCACCGAGGCGAGGGAGGCGGCCCGCGAACTGCGGGCGGCCGCCGACCGGGACGCGGCTACGGTCCGCGCGGATGCCGAGGCCCGGCGCACCGAGCTGCTGGCTGACGCGGACCGTGCCGCGACCGAGATCCGCGCCCGGGCCACCCAGGATGGCGACCAGGTCCTTCAGCGGGCCCGCGCAGACGCCGACCGGATGCGCGAGAGCGCGGACGACCAGGCCGCGCAGGTGAGGGCCGGAGCCGAGAAGGTCGCCGCGGGTCTCCGCCAGGACGCCGACCGGGCCCTGGCCGGCGCCCGCACTTCCGCTGATGAGCTGCGGGCCGCTGCAGAAAAGGACGTCGTCCGGCTGCGGGAGCAGGCGGAGACGGACGCGAAGACGGCCCGGGATGCAGCGGCGAAGGCCGTCGCCGACCAGGCCACCGCCGAACGCATCCTGGAAGAGGCGACGCAGCGCACCGTTCAGCGGGCCCGGCGCCGCCAGATTCGCACCGATGCCCGTGCCGCCCGCCGCAAGGCACGCCACGACGCCCGGCCCGTCGGCGGTGTCCCGCCGCTGTCCGGGCAGGAACTGCTCGGGGCCGTCGCGATCGTGCTGGCCGCCGCGGCCGTTTCCACCCTCGGGCTGCTGTCCTCCTACACCGCGCTGGAGACCAAGGCTTCGGGGTGGGGCTGGGACTGGCCGTGGCTGCTGCCGGTCGGCATCGACGTCGCGATCCCGGCCTTCACCGGCGCCAACCTGTTCCTGATCCGCATGGGCATGGAACTGCGCTGGATCCGTTGGGTGCCCCGGGCGTTGACGGCGGTGACCGTCTACCTGAACTGGAACGCCTCGCACTCCGCCTCGGGCCGGATCGGCCACGCCGCCCTCACGCTGCTGTGGGTGATCTTCTCGGAGATCGCCTCCCACGTGTACGCCACGAGGATCGGCGCGGTCACCGGCAAGGTGCGGATGGAGACGGTGCGCCGCTCCCGCTGGATCCTCGCTCCGATCCCCACCGCTCGGCTTCGCCGCCGGATGATCCTGTGGGAGATCACCTCCTACGAGGACGCGCTCACCCGGCTCCAGCAGGAGACCTGGCTGCGCGCGCAGCTGCGTGAGGAGCACGGTCTGCTGTGGCGGTGGAAGGCTCCGCTGGAGCAGCGGATGGCGCTCAAGCTCGGCAGCGCGCCCGCCGCGCTCGCCGACACGCTCACCCCGGACGACGCTCACACGATCGAGCGCGTGGAGGAGACCGAGCACGCTCACCCCGACGCGAGCGCGCTCACGTCGGGCGAGGTTCGCGGGGAGCGTGAGCGCCCGGCGCTCACCTCCGGCGCTCACACGGGTGAGCGCAGTACGGGGGGCGGTGGCGCTCAGCGAGCGGAGGGCGCTCGTACGCGCAGTGAGACGGAGGCGCTGACCGAGCGTCGCCACGCACGTGTCCGTCTCCTCTACACCGAGCTCGGGCGCCGACCCGAGTGGACGGAGATCCGTGACGCGCTCACCGACGCAGGTCTGTCCCCCGACGGACCGGTCTCCCGCCCGACCGCTCAGCGGCTGCGCGCTCAGGTCGAAGGGGCCGCACCGGGCGGGCAGTGAGCGCCCGGTGAGCGCCTGAGCGCCCACCCCCTGGCGCGATGCCCTGCCGCTCATGGTCGCCACCGGCCCGAGCCCACGCGTGAGCGTGAGCGCGGACTGGTGACGGCCACGGCCGGCAGGCCGATTTCCCGTTCCCGCCCCGAGCAGGAACGGCCCCCGACCCGCATCGGTGCCGACCGATCGCATCACCCCCGCAGAGGAGAAAACCCCTGATGAGCAGCAACAACCAGCCGCGGTGGACCCCCGACTTGCTCGCCGAAGGCCCCGAGAAGCGCCGTGTGTTCATCGAGCAGCGCAGGGCGTTCCTGGCTCCCCTGCTCGCCGAGTCGAAGGCTCTGCTCGCCGAGATCGAGGCCGACCTGGGGGAAGTCGACAAGCTGCCCGGTGACCTGCCGTTTCAGGCGAAGCTGCGGGCCCACCACACGGTCCGGCCGCTCGCGAAGGTCATCGAGGACCTGGAGGACGTGATCGTCCAGCTCACCACGTACAGCGCGCGGTACCGGCGCAGCTACGAGGAACTGCCCGAGAAGCGGGCCGCGAAGGAGGCTGAGAAGCAGCGTCTGAAGGAGCTGAAGGCAGGCGGTGGGCAGCCGCAGATCGACGCGCCCGCGCCGAAAGCGGAATCCGCTGAGGACACGAACCCGTTCTTCGCGCACCTCAACAAGGGCGCGTGATGACGGGCAAAGATCCCGCCCGGTCGAAGCGCCTCACCTTCGAGCTGTGGTCGCCCCGGATCCACGGGGCGACCACCCCTCGCGACCGCGTCGTCGTCCTCGTCGACGCGGCCCGGGCACACCTTCCGGACGACGATCCGATGTGGGCGGCGCTGGACGAACAGCTCGGCAAGTACCTGAAGGAGAAGGGCTTCGGCTCGTAACTCTCCGCGTTCAAAATCAACGTTCAAATTAAGGAATCCGGCCGCTGAGGCTGTCGCCACACGCGCGCGTCACGCGCGCGCTTACGCGAGGCGAGCGGTTACGTCAAGTGAGGACGAAAAGATGGCCGACGACGGTCGGGGCGCGGACGTCATCACGCTCCCCATGCTCAATCTGTCGCCCCCCGGCGGCACTTCCGACGACGGGACGCCGCCCCCTCCGGAAGCCGGTGACCTGGCTCCGCCCCCCGACTTCTTCCTGCCGTTCCTGACCCCCGGCGACGACGACGATTCGAGCACCGTCGACCCCGACGACGTCGCCCCGCAGATGATCGCCAACGCCTCAAGCGGAACCGGAACACCCGCCCGCGCGACGGCCTCGATGGCCATGGTCACGATGGCGGCGATCGCCGTCGCGGCGCTGCGCGGCACGTGGTCGGTGGCGAACTACCTGAAGGCGCGGCGCGAGCATCACGACGCCGTCGCCGACAAGGCGCGCGGGGCGGCCGACAAGCAGAAGGTCGCCAACGCTGCGAAGGCGGGCAAGGTGCAGTCCGGGCCCGAGTTCGGACGCGGCGCGACCGGCAAGGGCGGCGGCGGTCGCTCGGGCGGGTCCGGCGCCGGCGGCGGCTCGGGGCGTGGCACCTTCGGGCAGCAGCAGAAGCCCTCCCCGAAGACAGGCGGCCGGGGCAGCTCAGCCAACGGCTCCACCGGGGCCGGCGGCCGCGGCACGGGGCCGAAGGGATCGAACGGAGCTGCCGGTGGCGGCTCGCGCTCCTCCGGGCCTGGCTCATCGGGCAAGGGCTCGAAGGGCGCGGCCGGGGGCGGCACTGGGTCGTCGGGCTCCGGCTCGGGATCGGGCAAGGGCTCACCGAGCGGGGCGAAGAAGTCCCCCGGCGCGCTCGGGAAGCTCGCGACGGGCCGTCAGCAGCGCAAGAACGACGAAGCGAAGGCGCAGCGCCAGGCCGCGGCCGACCATCGCAAGGCTGACCTGGACGACCGCGCGGCGGCCCGGAAGGAAGCGGCGGCCGAGGCCGCCGACCGGCGCAAGCGCAAGGCCGAGAAGCGGCAGGCGAAGCGCGAGCGGCAGCGGGAACGGGAGAAGGCCGGCGGCACCAGCCCGAAGGAGACCGGCAAGGGCAAGCCCGACGAGACGGTCGACCTGACCAAGAAGCCGAAAGCTGATGACGGCACTGGGACGAAGAAGGAGGACACCGAGAAGGTCGACCTCACGAAGAAGCCCAAGGCCGGTGACGGCACGGAGGCGAAGAAGGACGACACCGAGAAGGTCGACCTGACCAAGAAGCCCAGGCCCGACGGCTCGAAGGGCGGGACGAAGAAGAAGCCGAAGCCGCCCCGGAAGAAGAAGCCCCGCACCGGGCGCCGGAAGCCGAAGGGAAGTACGACGGGACCGAGGACGGGTCGGCGGCGCAGGAGGGGCCGCACCACGACCGACCCCGGATCGATGCCCGGTGCTGATGGCGAGTGGCTGCGCCCCCCGCCCGGCTGGGACGTCGAATACAAGGTTGAGGACATCCGGGCCGAACAGCGGCGACGACAGCCCGCTGGGAGCATCACCACAGGTCGCAAGGGCCTGCCCGCCGGATCCTCCGGTCAGGTCACGCCCACCCGATCCGTACCGAAAGAGAGCCCGATCGTCATGGGTACAGCCGCTGCAGTCGGCGAGGTCGGCGACACCCAGTTCGTCGACGCCGAGCTGACCGTGTACGACCTGATCGACTCCGACGAAGAGATGAGCGAGCAGATCCTTCAGGGCGTTGAGCACATGAACCTCGTTGCCGCGAAGTGCGAGGGCCTGAAGTCCGGGCTCGAATCGCTCTACGCGATGTGCCTCGAGAAAAAGGTGCCCGGGGTCCTCACGAAGTGGTGCATCCGCCTCATAGAGCGGGCCGGCAGCGTGCAGGACAAGGCTGAGGCGCTGCGGGACTCCCTGCCCCGCGCCTCCGAGGCGATCCTGACGGCGCGAGACACCGCCGTCGAAGCCGACAAGCTGCGCGCCGACCGGGTGAAGGAAGCCGGGCACGTGGCACCGGCTGAGCGCGAATACCACGACCGAAGCGGGGTGTGACCATGAGCACTGAAGCCGAAGCCTCCGCCGGGAGCGGCGGCGCGATCGAGCCGACCAACGTACAGACCAGCTCGGAGGTCACCGCGTCCGGTGCGTCCGACCTGCCGGCCCCCGGAGAGGGTTCGGACGGCGGCGGCGAGCTTGCCCCGCTGAACAGCGGCCGGATCGTCGACGTCATCGCGGACGCCCTCACGTTCATGCTCGTCATCGCCCGTCTCGGGATCGCGGCTGCGGCGATGAGGCTGCTCTCGCAGGCCGTGAAGGGCGCGTACTCGTACGTTGAGGACTGCGCACAGACCGTTGACGGGCTCGCCGACGTCGCCGCGTCGCTGGCCGTCGACGACTCGGTCACCTCTTCGCACCACGACGCGGCAGCCACGATGCGCGAGTCCCTCGAACTGGCCGACGCACTCTCCGCCGAGGCGGCCGAGATGTCGACCGAGTTCGACAACGCGGCCCGAGACCACGCGAGCGACTACGGCGACGTCAACGAGGCGATGCAGTCCGGCACCGCCGACGTCGCCGAACGCGAGTGGTACAGCAACCGCTGACCCAATCCGGCCCCGAAGGCGCCCGGCCCCCCGCACGAGGGGCCGGGCGCCTTCCGCATACCTGAAAGGAGTGCCGGCGATGATGCCGCTGCGCACGTACATCGAAACCACCCGTGCCGGGTCGGTCGTAAGCCGTGCCGGGTCGGCCGCAGTCAGCGGCGTCGGCCGGCTTGCGACCCTCGCGGGCGGCACCGCCATGACGGCGGGGCTGTTCACCGACGCCGGCACCTTGCCCGCGATCCTCGCAACGATCGCGGCCGGGCTGGGCGGGGCGTTCCTGTCGCCCCGGTTCCAGCTCGCCCACCCGATGAAGAAGCCGATCGCGTACACGATCTACCTGACGCCGCACACCGTGCTCGCCGCGAACCTCATCACCGAGCTCGCGTGGGACGCGACCGAGGGCCGCCTGGTCCAGGGCGGCGTCGCCGTGCTGTGGACGGCTGGGGTGTGGTGGCTGCGTCCCGGGAAGCTCGCCAAGCGCGTCGCGAAGTGGCCCGAGCCGGTTGTCGAGACCGACGACGCCGAGGGCGGCCAGGACGGCGCGGGTACCGAAGCCGAGACTGCCGTCGCGCTTCCCGACGATCCGGCTGGCCGGTGGTGGGCCCTGAACGCGGCCAGGGAGGGCGGCGTTGCCGAGGGCACGCGCGTGATCGACGTGCGGGCGATCGAGGACCGGCGCCGCGTCGCCGTCGCGCTCACCGCGATCGAGAAGGGTGAGCCGGTGCCCGACATCAAGATCAAGCGCCTGTCGGCCCTGATGAACGTGCCTGTGGAACTGCTGGAGATACAGGAGATCCCCGGGCACGGCGCCGGATTCGCGATGCTGCTGATCGGCCCCAAGCCCGAGGCGGGCCCGGCGCCTGATGAGGACGTCTGGTCGGAGATCGGCCGGTCCGCGCTGCCCGGCGTGACCCTCACCGAGATCAACGAGTACGACATGTCGAAGGAGTTCAACCCGTGACGCCGGCAGCCCTCGCGAAGCAGCACGTTGAGGAAAAACAGCAGGTGATGCGCGAGTACATGCTGCGCACCCGGCCGGGCGGCGTGAAGGGCGCCGACCACGACGCCCTGTGCGACCTGCTGGAGGTCGACGACCCCAGCCGCGTGATCTTCGAGCAGGGGCGGGGCCGCCAGGCCGTCGTCCGCGTCTTCCCCGTGAACCCGCTCGCGAAGATGCGCGCGATCACCCTCGAAGACCTCCAGTTGGATGAGAACGGCTGCATCCGGATCGGCTCGTACTACGACGGCGAGCCGCTGCGGATGCGGGTGCACGACCCCGAGACCGGCAACGCCCAGCGCATCATCATCTTCGGCACGACCGGCGCTGGTAAGAGCCGTGCCCTCCAGGCGTTCCTCGCCGCGTGCAAGCGCAACGGGATCGTCGTGCACCTCGCCGACCTCAAGGGCGGCCAGTCCGTACCCGAGGCGAAGGGCAACGTCGCCACGCACGTGCGGACGCTGGAAGAGGCGATGGGCCTGCTGCGGGCCGCCGTCGCGAAGGCCGAAGCGCGGTTCAACCGGTACGCCGACATGGGCCGCTCCGGGTTCCTGATCAACAACCCGGACCCGCTCGAATACGTCGTCATCGACGAAGCCAACCGCCTGCTCGAAAAGGGCAGCCCGTTCCGGGCCGAGGCGGCCCGGCTGATCAAGGAGATCGGACGGACCGGGCGCAGCGTCGGCATCGGCATCGTGCTCGCCGCGCAGGCCGGGCACCTTGACGAACTCGGCGGCAGCGACACATTGAGGGCCATGTTGAAGGAAGGCGAGGTCGTCCTCCTCAGGTGGAGCTCGCAGATGATGGCCTCACTCGTCGGCGACGGCCTGCTGCCGACCGGTGAGAACCTTCAGCCCATCCCGAAGATCCTCGGAGCCACCCGCAGCATCCAGCGCTGGGGAGCGCCCGTCGACCGCAGCAAGGAGAAGCCGAACAGCCAGGGCATGTGCTACCACCTGACGTCGGCCCGGCCGACGTCGATGGCGCGCTACTTCCTGGTCGGCTCGCTCTCGCCGCACGAGGGGTTCGACCCGGTGATCCGGGAGCTGTACGGCGACGCACCGCCCCCGGGTAAGCCCCTGAAGCTGATCTTCCCGCCGCCCAAGGACGGCAAGGGAGGCCAGGCCGCAGAGGACAGCTACGACCTGGAGTACGGCGACGGCGACGAAGATGAATCGCTGCCAGCGATGCCGAGGACGCTGAAGGAACGGATTCTCGCCGCACTTGAGTCCGGCCCCCTGTCCGAGGCAGACCTCCTCGCGGCCCTCGATGAGGACGGCGGGAAGGACGCCAAACGCGGCTCCGTGCGCACCACGGTCAGCACCCTTCGGGGCGAGGAAAAGCTTGCCCCGAAGGACGCCTCCGGCCTGATCAGCCTGCCCATGTGATCACGGGCGCCCCCGGCGCCGACCTCGAGGCGCCCCCGCGCCCTCCTCGCCACCACGGCGGGAGGGCGCTCCGCATCTCCGTCATCAACGCCGGCCTCAAAGGCGGCCAGCCCGTCGCTGAGGCGTACGGGGCCGCCGACCTTCCCGAAGGAGTTCCCTACCGTGGCGCTGACCGTCTCCCTGGTCGTCCTCGCCGGAGTCGCCGTGCTGATCCTGCTCCGCACCGGCTACCTGCGTATCTGGCCCGCCCTCGCCGCCGGCCTGTTCGGCTTCACCCTCGCCTCCACCGGCATCGCCCCCGCCATCACCAACGCCATCAGCAGCATCGCCGGAATGCTCAGCAGCCTCGGCTGAACCGCCCCGCTCCCCCACCCTCTGCGCCCTCCCCGCCACCACGGCAGGGAGGGCGCCCCCGCATCTGCACGGACGGAGAACACCGTGAACTTCGAGCACATCACCCGCCCGCTGACCGACGACGAAGCCAAGGCCGAAGCCGAGCGGATCATCGCCCGGTCGTACTACGGGCCAGAGGCGCCCGCTGTACGGCACATGCCGACGTCGTTCCGCGACGACACCCCGCTGCCCGCCTACGGCGACACCCCGCCCGTCCATCAGGACGACAAGCGGATCGTGCCCGCCTGGGCGGCCGGGATCGCCGTCGCGTCCATCGGGGTCGGCGCCGGCTCCGTCGGACTCGGCTGCTGCGCCTGGCTGGTCCTCAACGGCCTCGCCTCGGTCACGCTCAACAGCGTGCTGATGGTGACCCTGCCCTTCGGGGGTTTCGCCATGGCCGTCACCGCGATCGGCGGCGCGATCAGCAAGGCCCGCAGCGCCGTCACCAAGAACGTGTACGAGGGTCCGGTCACCCAGAACACCGAGATCAACAACACCAGCAACCAGCGTGGGATGTTCTCCCGCACTCGCAACGACGTTCGCTGACCCCGGCCGCCCTGCCTCGCATCCGACACCCCGCCGCACGAGCAGGGCTTCGGGTGCGGGACAGACCGTCCGGCCTCGCGGCCAGTCGCAGCCGATCCAGACGCGGCCATGGTCATCGACCTCGGCACCCCGGATCTGCTTGCCGACCGCCGCCGTCGCCTCCGGGCCCGCCGCTCACCGCGTGGCCCCTTTTCGCACGCTCCGTGAACACCCCACCGACACCTTGGAGTTGCCCCGTGCAGTCCCACGACAACACCCCCGGCCAGAACCACCAGGAGCTCACCTACCTCCCGGTGCCCTTCACGAAGGCGCCGCCCAAGCAGCCGCGGTTCGCCGCGCTACGCGCCTGGTGGGACACCGCGTGGGACGAAGACGGCGTCCTGCACAACATGTGGGAGGACGTGCTGCGCGCCCCCGTGGTCGGCTTCCGGCACATGGCCCCCTGGCTCCGCGCCGTCCTGATGGTGGCCGGAGTCTCCTTCGTCGTGCTGATGGCCAAGACCGCCAGCGAAGTCGTCCTGGACGCGCTGCACCAGCTACTCACCACCGTGCCCAAGGTGCAGGTCGGCGTCGACACCTCCGGCGGTGTGTTCGCCGTCGTCGACCAGCCGGTGCGCACGTACATCGCGCAGCACGCCGCCGGCCTGCCCGTCGCGGCCTCCACCGTCTACACGCTGTGGCTGCTCACCGGCATCGTCGCCCTGGTCCTCGGCTTCCTCTCCAAGAACAACGGAGTGCGCGCGACGTGGGCGGCACACGGCGCGGCCACCGCGTGGATGGTCTGGACGGCCACCCCGGACACCAGCCGCCCTGTCGCGGCCGCCCTCGCCGTTCTCGCCTGGACATTCCTGTCTGCGTTCGCGATGCGCGGCCTGACCCTGCGCCGCCGCGTCGTCGTCGGCCGCCCGGCGGAAGTCACCGTCAAGCCCGAGATCCACATTCCGGTGCAGCCCCCGGCCGCGCCCGCCGACCAGCACAACGGCTGCTGCCCTTTCCGGGACTGACCTCCGGACGCTCCGCCTGGTCCTCGCCCACCCGCCCCGGCGCGGTGGGCGAGGACCGGACAGGCCGTCCGGCCTCACGCACCACCGTCCCTGTCCCCACCGCCCGCAAGGAGATCGCCATGCCGACCAACACCCAGACCCCGAAGCCGGTGCAGGGCTGGTTCATCCCCGCGCAGCCCACCGCCCCGGCCAAGCCGAAGATGCCGCTGCTGAAGCGCCTCGCGCTGGCCGCCGCGGCCGTCCTCGCGATCGTGCTCGGCTCCCACGCCAACGCGGACGGCCAGCCCGCCACCCCCGCCCCGAGCCCGTCAGCCACGACGACCGGGCGGTGACAGCCGTGGAACTCAAAGTCCCGTGGATGAGCCGCTCCGACCGGCGCCGCTGGCGGTCCGCCCGGACCATCAGCGACCTCGGGGAGCTGATGGCCCTCTGGCTGGAAGGGAAGATTGCTTCCCGCCCCGGCTACCAGCCGCGGTACGGCCCCGACGATGAGACTGCGCACCTGGTGCCCACTCTCGCTGCCCTGTGCCGGGCCGGATACGTCACGACCTGCTCGCAGCCCGGACTTGTCGGCACCGGTGCGGACGGCCTGTGGTGGGAGCAGCGTGCCGCAGTCGAGCTGGTGGTCACCGACCCGAAGCTGTTCCACCGCCTGGTCGACGCCGCGTACGCCGCTGGGTTGATCGTCCGGATCAACGACTACCGTCCCGGTGGCGGTGCCCAGGAGCAGCCCGTCGTCGTCACCACCCGCGACGGCGAGGCCGTCACCGCGTTCGGCGGACGAATCAGCCGCGCGGACATGGCCATTCAGTGGCCCGGCCTGGACCGCGACCTCTACCTCGAGGTCAGCACCGGCACGTACCTCTCGATCGTCGCCCCCGAGTACGGGACCGCCGGCGAGTGGATGTGGGTCGTGCTCGATTTCCTCACCGGCCTGCGCCGCAATGACCCAGCCGACCCGTGGGCGAGCAGCATCCAGCCGACCGGCCCCGCCCGCGGCTGACCTTCGCCCGAGCTCCGGTCGTTCCGCCTGGTCCTCGTCCACCCGCCCCGGCGCGGTGGGCGAGGACCGGACAGGCCGACCGGCCGCCAGCACCACCCCGCGCCCCGCCGACACATGCCGCGTCGGCGGGGCGTGCTGCTTGCTGCCCACCGACGTCTGGAGGACCCGCCCGTGCTCATCCCCCGACCGCGCCGCCGGATCGGCCGGCCCCGGCCCCTTCGTCCCGGTCTTCGCTACCCGCAGCGCCCCGCCCGGCTTCCCGGCGCCTGGAGGGCGTGATGGACCGCCCGAACGAAGACGACCTGGTCGACGTCGACCTCTACGACGACGGCAGCTTCCCGGAGTACGGCTTCCTTCAAGCCCCGGGTGCTGTCGCGGTGTTCGCAGCGTTACGCGGGACCGGGCCCATACCCGAGACGGGACTCGTGACCCGCCGCCAGCTGCGCGCGCTGGGCTTGAGCCCCGGCGGCCAGGAGCCCATAGCGGGACTCACGTGGCGCAACGGGCTGCGAAAGGCCTGGTTCTACCGCATCGAACTGGCGGTTCCGAAGCGGACACCCACCCTCGCCCAGGAGATGGCCCTGGACCGGGCGATGGCGGCGAGGCAGACGTGCCCCGAGTGCCGCAGGCGGTACTACGCGTGCCTCCCGCTGCGCACCCAGGGCCGATGCGACGCCTGCGAAAAGGGCTTCGAGCCCAGCCCCGACACCGTCATGATCCCGGCCCCGGACACACACCGGCTCGCCGCCTGACCAACGACCAGCCCTGAAGGAGAGCCCCCATGTTCCGCCTGTTCACCCGCAACCGCAGCACGATCGCCGAACCGTCGGCCCCCGAGCCGGAGCCGTGGCCGGAGAACTGGGCGCCCGACGGCGTCATGGTCACCGAGCGCTATCACAACCAGGTCCTGGCCGTCGTCCTCGTGTACACCACCGACGCGAACGGTTCCTCCTGCGCGGTCGCCTGCCTGGGCTGCCACTACCAGACCATGAGCAACGGCCGGAGCGCCTACCGCTCCCTCTACTCGCTGGCCGACGCGGCGAAGGTCGCCAACGAGCACGCTTCCACGTGCCGGGCACTGCCCCGCCCGCTGCTCCCTCGCCCGGACGACAACGACGCCCGCGACCTGCTTCACAAGTGGGTGCACGGCAGCCGCAGCCGGAAGGAGGACGTCACCTTCCACCTCTGCGACTTCGACCTGGGGCGCCTGACCCTCCAGCGCACCCGCACCTGGATCGAGACCGAGCTGGAGCTCCTGGCCGCCGCCGAGCCCGACGTGCTGCACGCCAGCCGCTGCGAGTACAGCGGGGCCCTGGTTCTGCACATCCTCCGCCATCCCGATGACCGGAGCTGACCAGTGCGCACCCGAACAGCCCTGCTGCTCGCGGCCGCCGTTCCGCTCACGGTCACGGCGGCCTCCGTCGCACTCAAGGCCGGCTCCTGGGAACTGGTCGCCAACCGGCACGAGATCCGGCTTTCTCCCCGGCCCCGGCCGGACTGCCCCGACTGCCGAGGCGAGGGCGGCTGGTGGAGCGAGGGTCTCTACCCGGGCGGCGAACTGTGCTGGTGCTGGGACCGGCCGACACGGACCCTCCGGCTCCTGCCGCGACGGGACCCCTGGCCGGACGAACCCCCGTTCTGACGGATCCCCGTGCCGTCCCGACCAGCGACAAGCGCTGGCCGGGGCAGTGCGGAGGACCGGACAGCCCGGTCGCTCCGGAACCCCGAAGGAGCTGCACATGACCGAGACCCTCACCGCGCCCACCGTCGCCGCCGGTGCGGACTCGCCGCTCGCCCTCCTCTTCGACATCGCCCGTGAGATCGGCACGGTGGGCGAAGACGAACAGCGTGACGACGCCGAAACCGCCGCCCTGGACCACATCTGGAACGTCTACCCCGACACCCTCGGCAAGGTCTTGCACGCAGAGGACTGGAGCGGCCGGCCCGCCCTGGCCGGGGCCGGACTCCAGCCGTGCGCCGTCGCCTACCTGGACGGCGGCCTGTGGCTGCACCACTCCAGCGACGGAGACCGCGAGCACGGCGTCCTCACCCTCATCGCGCCCTGCACCTGCGGACGCGGCTACATCGACACCGTCCTGGACGGCGAGTCGGACCTGCTGCAGGTCCTCACCGAGCTGCGCGCCACCGAAGGCCGCTTCCCGCACCACGGCGACGACCTCGACTGCGACAGCCAGCACCGTCTGCGCGCCTGGAGCGACGTCCGGCCGTGACAGCACGAAAGGGGCGGCTGGCGCGCTCGAACCGCGCCAGCCGCCCCAACGCCCCATCACTCATTGCGAGATCAGGAGAACACCAGCATGCCCCGTCTGCCCCTCACCACCGAGCGCCTGGCGCTGTTCGCCACGCTGCTGGCCACGTTCGGTGAACTGCACCCGTTCTGCGACCACTGGGTGCAGGGCTCGAAGTCGGCGTCCCGGAAGCGCCTGTACGGCGAGGACCTGGTCCACGCCGACGGCTCCCCGGCCGACCCGGACTCCCCCCATCCGACCATGACCGAAAGCCAGCTCGGCAGGCGTGCCGTGGCTTTTCACGTCGCCTCCTACACCGCCGTACAGGTGGCCGCGACCGTCGCGGTCACCCGGGCGTTCGGCTACCGCGTCACCCCCGGGGCGCTGCTCGCTGGCACGGTCATCAACGCCGGGACGCACGCCGCGATCGACCGCGGCGCCTTACTGATGTGGCTCGCCCGCAAGAGCGGCAAGACCGGCTACATCGAGCACTGCAAGGCCGTCCGCGTCGACGACAAGGACCAGATCATCTCCGAGTTGACCGGGCCGGGCAGTGCGTGGATGGAGCTGGACGCGGCCCTGCACCGCGCGATCGGCGTCGGTGCCGCCGCCGTCACCACCTGGCTCACCACCCGCCCCGGCTCCCGCCGGTGAGCCGTACCCGCCTGGAACGCGTACGCGCCTCGGTCGGCATCGCCCAGCTCGCCCTCCAGCAGATCGAGGACGACCTGAGCGCCGACGACGTCGACCAGGCGGAGCTCGCCGCGATCCTGCGCGAGCTCATCGAGGACACCGACCCGCCCGGCGGCCTCATGGCGTCCCTCGCGCAGCTGGTCACCGCCGCCGCGCGCCGGGCTGCGCAGATCGAGCCCGACCGCGACGGCGACGCCTCCTGCCCGCTGCACGAGGCCGCCGACCTGATCACCGACAACGCCGGGCAGCTCCTGATCTGGGCTGCCCGCGCCCTTGCCCCCCCAAGGAGCCACCAAAAGTGACCGCCCTCCTCTACCCGGACCTGCCGAAGAACGCGCTCGTGGTGCTGATCGGTGCCTCCGGCGCCGGGAAGTCCGTACTCGCCGCGACCTGGCCGCCCAGCCAGGTCGTCAGCCTCGACAGCCTGAGGGGCGTGATGGCCGACGACTGCGGTGATCAGAGCGCCACGGCCGACGCGGTCGACGCGATGCTCCTGATCGTGCACCGCAGGATGGCCCGCGGCCTGAACACGGTCGTGGACGCCACGTCCGTCCTCGCAAAAGACAGGGCCCTGCTGGTCGACGCGGCGAAGAAGCACAACATGCCGGTCATCGCGGTCATCGTCGCCACCCCGCTGCCGGTGTGCATCGCGCGGCAGCAGACCCGGCCCGCCAACCGGGCCGTGCCCGACAATGTGGTCGCCAACCAGCACCGGGCCATGGTCGCCTCCCACCCGAACCTGCGCTCGGAGGGCTTCAACGAGGTCTTCTTCTCCGACAGCCTGTACCGGCTGGAGCCGCTCCTGGAGCAGATCAGCAACACCCGGGTCCTGGAGCTCGGACAGGGAGGCGACGACGGCCTGGGCGACCTCATCGTGCCGCGCCGGTTCTTCGGCCCCGAACTCATGCCGCTGTGGCGGTGGCAGGACGGCTCCCGCCTCGCCGGAGACGACCGCGTCGCGGAGATCCGCATCGGCCAGCAATACCTCACCCTCGCCCTGCGTACGGACATCGACGGCGAGGGCAGCATCGGCTTCGAGGTCCTGCTGCCCTGCCCCTTCGACGACGAATGCGAGGGCGAGGCATGGGCGCCGGCCTACACGGTCACCGACCTGTGGGGCGCGCTCACCGGCGACCGCGACCAGGACCCGGACATCGTCTGCACCGTGCACGGCAGCTTCGACGACGTCGACCAGGAGGCCGACGACCACGACCAGGACGACGACCCCGAAGGCCGCGCCGACCTCGAGGCGCAGTACGCGGAAGCGGTCCGCGCGTGAACCGTGCCGCACCCGGGCCGCACCCACACCCGCTCACCACGCCGCCCGCGGCCCGCTCACCACGCGGGCCGGGGGCGGCACGGCGGCCCTGCACGATCCACCTCGACTACCTGTAAGGACGTCGCCCATGGCCACCCAGACCCGCAGTAACACCGACACCTTCGCCGCGCTCAGCCAGTGCTTCACCACGGACCTCGCCGTGCTCACCAACGAGGAACCGCCGGCCGCCATCACCCCGACCGGCTTCGTCGACCTCGTAGAGCGCGCCATGCACGTCTTCAGCTCAGCGAACCGCGACCACCTGCAGCGCGCCGGCGAGGAACTCGACTACGCACGCAGTCACCTCATCGACGCGCTGACCCTCACCGGGGCCGACCAGCGCGACCGGCTGGCCCGGGCGCGCACACATCTGCGGTACGCCATCGAGACCACCCGCTGACACCGCGCGTTGAGCGCACTCTGTGCCGCCCCGGCCCCCGGCAACCGTCGGGGGCCGGGGCGGTCGCAGTGGCCCCTCAACCACGAGATGCACGAAGGGAGATGGACGTCATGGGCCTGCCCGTGTACGAGGTCGACGTCCCGATCAGGAGCATTACCCTGCCCGGCCTGAGCGGGGTGCACGTCTTCACCGGCCCCGCCGACAGCCGCAGCGCCGCCCTGCGGATCGCGCACGAGGCCTACGCCGCAGCACGCGCCGCACAAGAGGCCGGACTCGAGATCCCCGGCAAGCGGCCGGACGGCTGGGGAGCACGCGGATACCGGCCCGGCTGGGAGGCCGACTGGCTCTCCGCCACGGCCGGCCGCTGGAACAACCCGTACAGCTGGATCCGCGCCGACAACGATGGCGACTTCGACCTGTAACTACGCCCCGGGACAGCCGCTCTGCTTGCCGGCCGGACGACTGCCCCGGGCCCAACCCACCCCGTACGAGACGAGAGGGAGATCCTCATTATGGGCTCAGCCCTGCGCGTGCAGGCCCTGTTCGGGCAGCGCGCACTCTTACTGACCACCGCCGCGGTTCCGTTGACCGGCTGGACCGTGCACGCCATCGCGCTGCACCGGCGCCTGGAAACGGCCCACCGCGACCAGCTCACCGGCCTCCACGCCCGCCCCGGCTACGTCCAGCACGCGACCCGCCGTCTGAACCGCCACGGCGACAAGACGATGCTCGTGTTCCTGGACGCGGTCGGCTTCAAGGCCATCAACGACACCCTCGGGCACGACGTCGGCAACGCCCTGATCATCGCCATCGCCTCACGCCTGGAGCAGTGGGTCGGCGACGACGGCATCGCCGCGCGCCTGCACGGTGACGAGTTCGCCGCAGCTCTCACCTGCCCCGTGGCTGACCGCGACCGGCGCCTGGCGCAGCTGCACCACGTGCTCCACCAGCCGGTCGACGTCGACGGCCAGGCGGTCGACGTCGCCGTGTCGATCGGCGCGTCCAGCCCCAGCTACCTGCACTCCCGTGACTACACCTACGTGCTGCGCAGCGCCGAAGGGGCGATGTACGAGCACAAGCGGGAGGGCACCGGCCTGTACCGCATCGGCACCGCGAAGCACGCCAACGAGCCGACGGTCAACGGTCGGCGCCTCGGCCGCAGGGGCACCACCGCCCACCCTCTCGCCTCGGAGGACCCGCGATGACCCTCTCCCCCGTCGCGGACACCGCCCTGCTGGCCCGGTTGTCCCGCGAAGCCATCCCCACCGGCACCTACTTCCGTACCCGCACCCCGTCCGGGACGCTGCCGCTGACCCCCCAGCAGCAGCGCACCAACTACGAGGCGCTCGCCACGGTCTCCAGCCGGCCGCAGACGGCCCCGGACCACGACCTCACCCCGATCCGGTGCCTGACCATCAGGCCGCCCTGGTCGGACCTGATCGCGTTCGTCGACGACCAGGTCGCCAAACGCATCGAGAACAGGGTGTGGAGCACCCGGTGGCGCGGCACCCTGCTCATCCACGCCGGATCCGAAGTCGACATGCAGGCCCTGGCCCTGGCCGCCGTACGGGAGACGCTGGACGACGACTACGAGCTGGTGCGCGGGTCCGTGGTCGCCGTCGCCGACCTTGTCGGCGTCCACGCCGACGACGGCGAGTGCACCCGCTGGTCCCAGCAGGGCTGCTTCCACTTCGAGCTCGCCCGGGTACAGCGGCTGACCACGCCCATCGGGGCCCGCGGCGCCCAGCGACTGTGGAAACCCACGCCGAAGCTGCTGCGGAGGATCGGCGACGCCAACCCGCACCTGCGCGGCCGGCTCGCCGACGCGAACGCGGGGGTCGGCGCGTGACCATCACCGACACGACAACGCGGCCGGCCTCCGAGGCGGAGCAGCCGGTGGCTGCCATCGTCGACCGGGCCCGCGGCGGCGACCGCGAGGCGTTCGGCGTCCTGTACGCCCGCTACCAGCCGCAGATCTACGCCTACCTGCTGCGCCGTACCGGCGACCGGCAGCTGAGCGAGGACCTGACCGGCGACGTGTTCGTACGGGCCCTGACCCGCATCGGCACCTTCACCTGGCGCGGCAGCGACATCGGCGCCTGGCTGAACACGATCGCCCGCAACCTGCTGTTCGACTACTTCAGGAGCTCCCGGTTCCGCCGTGAGTGGCCGACCGCGGACATGCGCGACCACGACCAGGCCGTCACCGACGCCGTCGACCAGGTCACGGACAGGCTCGCCCTGGCGCCCGTCGTCGGTGAACTCCGCAAGGCGATCACCGGGCTGACCCCCGACCAGCAGGAGTGCCTGCGGCTGCGGTGGTGGCACGACCTGCCGTTCGCCGAGGTCGGCCGCCGTATGAACCGCTCCGGGCACGCCGCCCAGATCCTCCACCGGCGCGCACTGAGCAATCTGAGCGCCCCGCACATCAAGGCCGCACTGTCCGGCCCGGCCAGGCCCGAAGCCGGGATCCCGCCCGGCACCTTCGCGGCCAGCACCACCTCGCCCCTGCTTCCCGGCCAGAACACCCCCGGAAGGACCCGCCCCATGGCGACCCCCGACGCCACCGTCACGCTCACCCCGCTCACGGCCAGCCAGGCCGTGGCACTGGTCCTGCTGCGTGAGGGCTACCGCGAACGCAGCATCACCCAGCGCACCGGCGTCACCGCCGACACCCTGTACCCGCTCGCCGCCACCCACCACATCACCGCCCCGCACGGCACGGTGGAAGGCCACCGCTGCCACGAGGCCGCCGACACCGAACCGTGCGACGGGTGCAGCCTCGCCGACGGCCGCGACCAGGCCCGCGCCCGCGCCCGGCACCGCAAGTCCCTCGGCTCCCTGCCCCGATCCCTGCAGAGGCAGGCCACCCGCCGCACCGCACACCGGACGGCGGCACGCTGATGGAACCCATCCCGTACGCGCTCACCGGCTACCTGGACCGCGGCGTCGTCTCCTGCACCCGCCCCGGCACGGCGGCCTGGCGGCTGACCTCATCCCCCCACGACTGCACCGAGGAACAAGAAGCGATCATCCCGTGCACCACCAGCGACCCGGCCCTCGCGGACAGGGTGCTCAGGTGCCAGACCGGTGACCTGCTGCGCGTCAGCGGACACCTCACCCTCCCCGACACCGCCGACGGCTACATCCGGCTGGACGTCGACACCCTTGAGGTCCTGTGGGAGGTGGCGCTGGAACTGGAGCAGCCTCTGCCGGAAGAAGACGACGCCGAGCCGGACGCACCGGAGACCGCAGACCACAGCGGCCGGCCCGCAGCAGTCCAGGCCCTGGCCGAAGCCCTCACCGCGCTCCCCCACCAGCCCGGAGACCAGCCAGGAATACGCCTCGTCATCGGCCCCGTCGACGACAACGCCCTGGACCTCACCCACGGCCACATCATCGACATCACCCCGGCCACCACCCACGAACTCGCCCGCGCGGTCACCGCGATGACCGCCATGCTCGCCAGCCTGCCCCCGCAGGACGCAATCAGCCTGGACCCGCTGACCATCGCAGAACTCACCGACTACTTCGACGACCTGGACCTCACCGAACTCACCCGGGCCGTCCTCGATGAGACCCGGCCCGAGGACCGGCTCGCGGTCACCCGCGCCCTGGACGACCTGTTCGGCGACATCCCCGTCACCGGCATCGACGACAACGACCAGTAGACCGCCGCCCGCGGTCCCGAACACCAGCTTCACCGGCCTGGGCGGGCCGCCTCCACCTCGAGGCGGCCCGCCCAGGCCCTTTCACGCCCCCGCAGCCACGATGAAAAGGCCCTGATGAAACTCACCATCGACACCGACAAGCTCGCCGACGCCGCCCAGTGGGCGCTGCGCGCCGTCCCCGGCACCCCGCCCATCCCGGTGATGGCCGGCATGCGGCTCGAAGCCGCCGACGACAACACCCTGACCCTGGCCGGGTACGACCACTACCGCTCCGCCCGCGCGGCTGAGGACTGCGAGGTGTCCGAGCCCGGCACGCTCCTGGTCCCCGGCCGTGTCTTCACCGACCTCGTCAAGGCCTTCCCCAAGGGCAAGCCCACCACTCTGGCCCTGGACGGAACTGACCTCGCCCTGTCCTGCGGCACGGCGCACATCCTCCTGCCGACCCTGCCGCTGGACGACTACCCGACCCTGCCGACGATCTCCGCCGCGAGCGGCACGGTCGACGGCGCCACCCTGGCCGCAGCCGGCGCCCGGGTTGCGGCGGCCTCCTCCACTGACGAGACCCTCGTCAACCTGACCGGCGTCCAGTTCGGCCTCAGCGACACCACGATCACGCTGTCCGCGACCGACCGGTACACGTTCCACGTCGCCGACATGCCCTGGACCCCCAACCCGGATCTCAAGGGCAAAGGCAAGAACAGGCCCCGCGTCGCGGGCAACACGCTCGTACCGGCCGACGCCGTGCGCGACGCAGCCCGCATCCTCGCCGACGCCGACACCGCGGAACTCACCATCACCGACTCCCAGTTCGCCATCAGCGTCCCCGGCCGATGGGCCACCAGCAGCCTGCTCGAAGGCGGACTCCCCAAGTACGCCACCCTGTTCCCCACCGAGTTCGAGTCCGTCGCCACCACCGGCACCGAGGCCCTGATCGACGCCATCAAGCACATCCAGCCGCTGCTGGGCAAAGCCGACCCGATGCTCCTCGAAGTCGCCGACGGCCAGATCACCGTGCGCGCCGGCACCGACGACAAGGGCCGCGGCCGCGACCAGGTCCACGCCGACCTCGAAGGCGCCCCGCTGACCATCGCCTTCAACCCCGGGCTTCTGCTCAGGACCCTCCAGCAGATCGACGCGCCCTTCACGCAGTTCAACTTCACCACCCCGACCAAGCCCGTCCTGCTGCACGCCCCCGAGCAGGCCGACACGTTCCGGGGCCTGATCATGCCGATCCGCCTCACCAGCATCAGCGGCTGAACCACCCGCCCGGACCACGGGCGCCACCCTGGCTGCGGGGCGGCAGTCGACACCGCTCCGGCCGCCCCGCAGCACCACCCGTCCCAGCACGTCTGACCCCAACATCCCGGAGATGAGGAAGCGCATGAAGGCCCGCGCATTCTGGAAGACCGTCCACCGTCTCACCGCCCTCGGTACCGACGGATACATACGCGACCAGGAGGACGCCCTCCGTCCGAAGATCGTCGTGCTGTGCGGATCGACCCGGTACTGGGATGAACTCGCCGAAGCCAACGGCTACGAGACCGCGGCCGGCCGGATCGTCCTCGCGCCCGGCTGCAACCTCAAGCAACCCCACCCGCTGTGGGCCGACCCCACCCAGGCCGACCGCCTCAAGGAGGTCCTGGACGACCTGCACCTGCGGAAGATCGACCTCGCCGACGACGTCCTCGTGGTCAACCCCGGCGGATACATCGGCCAGAGCACCCGCCGCGAGATCGAGTACGCCCGCAGCCTCGGCAAGCCCATCCGCTACACCCACCCCGTGGGCGGCGAGGACGGCCGTGGCTGACAGCACGTCCATCGAGTGGACCGACAGCACCTGGAACCCGGTCACCGGCTGTACCAAGGTCAGCCCCGGCTGCGACGGTTGCTACGCCGAAACCTTCGCCGAACGGTGGCGCGGCACCGCCGGCCACCACTTCGAGAACGGCTTCGACATCACCCTGAGGCCGGAGCGCCTGCGGCTGCCGATGACGTGGCGCACACCGCGCCGCGTCTTCCTCAACAGCATGTCCGACCTGTTCCACACCGACATCCCCGACCACTACATCGCCCAGGTGTTCGCCGTCATGGCGCTCACCCCGCAGCACACCTACCAGGTCCTCACCAAGCGGCACGGCCGCATGAAGACACTGCTGTCCAGCCCGGCCTTCTGGCATCTCGTGGCTGAGCAGGGCCGTGAGCACCTCATCGGCTGTCAGCAGGACTGGCTCGCCGTCGGCGCGATGCTGGACGGGAAGCCGCTGCCCAACGTGTGGCTGGGCGTCTCGGTCGAAGACCAGAAGTGGGCCGACATCCGCATCCCCGCCCTGCTGGGCACCCCGGCCGCCGTGCGGTTCCTCTCCTGCGAACCGCTGGTGGCGCCCGTCGACCTCAAGCGGGCCGTCATCACCATGGGCAGGGAGCACGGTCACGGTCTCACCGCCTCCTTCGTGCACGCCAGCGGATGCTGCCAGAACGGCCTGCACGGCATCGACTGGGTGATCGCGGGAGGAGAGAGCGGACCCCGGGCACGACCCATGCACCCGCAGTGGGCCCGCCACCTGCGTGATCAGTGCGCATGGGCCGGGGTGCCGTTCTTCCTCAAACAGTGGGGGGAGTTCGCACCCGAGGACCACGGACACGACCGCGGCCGCGTCGCCCTCATCGACACCCAAGGCCGGAGCTGGACGGAGCGGGAAGCACCCGCCCCACAGGACACGGTCCGCATGCGCCGCGTGGGCAAGACGCGGGCCGGACGGCTCCTGGACGGCCGGCACCACGACGGCTTCCCGGCCCGGTGAGCGGAATGACCGGCCGGGTGTACCTCGAGCGCGGCCAGCCCGTCACCGTGCTCATCGCGTACTGCGCCCGCCGCGTTCCCGACATCACCGGCGACTGGCTGCACTTCCACTGGCCCGGCCCGCGACCCGCCGCCGGGCCACGCAACGTGGCGATCCGCCGCACCGACGGATCGATCGCCGTCAGGCCATTCCGGGGCCTCACCCGCAGCATCCCGGACGACGGCGCACCCACCCCACGCCCCCGGCGCCCACGCGGCGCCAACAGCCCAGGCCCACCGCACCCGAGGAACCCATGACCACCACCCATCCAAGCCCCTACACCACGGCCTCCAAGGCCGCCGACGCCCTGCTCGCCACACACCCCGACCTCTCCGCCACGTCGGTGGACGTCGCCCACGTGCGCGGCCTCGGCCCGGCCGCCCTGATCCAGGTCGAGAACAAGTCCGCCCTGAGGGCCTGGGCGCAGGCCCTGAACACGACCGCCCGGTACACGGGCACCAGCGCCTACGGCACCACCGAGCCCCGCCAACAGGCCGGCCTGCCCGAGTGGATGTGGTGGCGGATGACGTTCATCGACACAACCGTCGGCCAGATACCCATCCGGCTGTGGACGCTCGAAGTCACCGACCACCCACGAGCCCTGGCCACCTTCCTCGCCTCCACCGCACACACCCCCGTACACACCACCACCAAGTAGCAGCCACACCCCGGAGCGGGGGGGGCCCCCCCCCCGGGGGGGGGGGGGGCCCCCCCCGCCCCCCCCCCGGCGCCGGGCCCCCCCCCCCCCCCCCCCCCCCCCCCCCCCCCCCCCCCCCCCGCCGCCCCCCCCCCCCGGGCCCCCCCCCCCCCCCGGGGGGGGCCCCGGCGCTCCCCCTTTCAGCAATGCCTGTCGGGCGGCCGCCGACACCGACTCCGGCCGCCCCGCAGCACCACCCCATCCGGAAGGAACCCGAGAAGCCCATGACCGCCTCCCCCGCCGCCGGCCAGCCCACCGTGCCGGACTGGCTCGCCGCCGCCGAAGCCGCCCACCAGGAACAGCAGATCGACACCGTGGCCCAGAAACTGCAGCGCGCACAGCGCCACGCCGACCTGATCAACGCCCGCCTCGCCGAACTCGGCATCGAGCCGCTCGAGGCCGCCGGCATCGACGACCACGGCGACCTGCGGCCCGCCCGGCTGACCCAGCCCGAGTACGAGCCCTACGCCTACTACGAGGTGCGCGCGGCCTGGAGCGAGGACGACAAGGAAGTCGAACTCCACACCGCCGACTGGGAGGCCGACCACCCCCAGTTCGGCCGCGTCAGTCTGCTGAACTCGCTCGCCGACGTCGCCGCCGCCCGCCGCGAATGGCCCACGTTCCCCGAGCCCCGGTGCGACTACCGCCGCGAGGCGATCGGTGCGATGGAGCGTCTCAACGCCGACAGCCTCAACCACGCCGGCGTCGAAGCGATCGCGAACGCCATCCACGGCAACACCGCGGCGCTGCTGCACCTCGCCGACACCATCGCCCGCACCAACACCACCGTCTGAGCACACGCCCCGCCCCGCAGAGCCAGCCCACTCACTGAAAGAGCCCTCATGACGGACACCACCACCCGCCTCACCCGCCTGCGCACCCGGCTGCTGAGCGCGGCCTACGCCAACGCGGACTTCTGGACGCAGCGCTCGGCGCTCCTCACCGACCAGGCCCTGGCCGCCCTCGCCGACCGCGACCCGGCTGCCGCCGAAGACCTTGCACACCGCCAGATGGACCCGGACTTCCTCAACGACACCCGGGTCCTGGGCGCGGCCATTCAGGCCGGGATCGACACCAGCCACTGGGAGGAACGCCGCGACAAGATCCGCGACTACGCGCGCGAAGCCGACTGGCTGAACACGGGGACCGACCCCGACACCGAGGCGAAACGGCTGTGGGCATCGCTGTACGACCACTACCCCGCCATCGCGCAAGCCCTGGCCGCCTTCCTCACCGGACTGCCGCCCACCTGGCACGAGGACCTGTTCACCCGCACCTACCTCTTCCCCGCCCCCAACGGCCCGGCCAAGCCGCAGCTCCCCGGACCGGAGACCGCCCCATACGACGAACAGAGCTGGGAGGACTGCCCGGCCTGCACCGAAGCCCAGGACTCCTGCCGCTTCCACAAGGGCGTCAGCGTCGGCATGGACTACCAGGCCAACCTGATCAAAACGCTGCTGGCCGACCACCAGGCCACCGAGTACGTCCAGCAGCGCCACTCCGAACTGGAGGCGCGCGCCGCCCAGTCGGCGACGACCGACACGAACACCTCCACCACCCAGTGAACGCCCGGGGCGGCCGTCGACATCGAGTCCGGCCGCCCCGGCGCCCACCGGCACCACGAAGGGAAACCCGTGCCACCGACCCCCATCGAGCTGACCTCGTTCGGCTACCTCCACCAGCCGACCGGCACAGACGGACAGCCCGTGCCGCCCACCGCCGACCGCACCGAGGACATCCGCGAGCGCCTGCGCGATCCCGCCGCCGCCCGCAACATCCTGGACCTGGACGGCCGCCACCCCGACGTCCAGGCCGTCGTCCTCGCCACCCCCGGCGCCCCCGAGTTGCTCGACAACCTCACCGCCTACGCCCTGCTCCCCGCCGGACCCCGCCGCATCGCGATCGGGTGCGCCGGCGGAAAGCACCGCGCATGCGCACTGGTCGAACTGCTCGCCCCACGCCTCCTGGAGCACGGCGTCCCGGTCACCATCCGGCACCTCCACGCCCACCTGCCCCGCGTGCTGAAAACACCCGCCACCAGTCCCGAGCAGGAGCCCACACGATGAAGCGTCTCTTCCGCCGCTGCGGCCACGCGCCTGGCACCCTCGCCCCCGAGGACCAGGCCGCCGTCGACCAGTTCCGCGCGCTGCTCGCCGCACTGCGCGACATGGAGACCTGGACGCCCGGCCTCTACCGGGACATCGCCGTACGCGTCGGCCCGTTCGTGGAACGAGCCCACCCCCGCCCGGGCGACGACCACGGCCCCGACCTGATCGCAGTCTCCCTGGTCCACCCCGACACCGGCCACGCCGCGGCCTACCTCCACGGCCACCAGCTCGGCTACACCGGCAAGGGCTGGCTGCGCTGCGAGACAGACAAGATCCTCGGACTGTGGCACCCGGCCCTCACACCGCTCACCCACGCCGCGGCGGGCCTCGACATCCCCGACGACGTCGGCATGAAGCCTGCGCACTACGCCGTCCACGTCGAAGCCCGCCGGAAGGACAACTCCGGCCGCATCCTGCTCCGCATGGGCCCCTACACCCAGACCTGGCTCGCTTCCCGTGACGCGGAACGCCTCAACACCCTGCTGGAGGGCAGGGCGGCCACCGTCATGCCCGGGTACACGGTCACCGCGAAGGACACGGTCTTCCACGTCAGCGACCACGCCTCCTACAGCGACCCGCACGAGGCCGACGCCTGCGAACTCCTGGCGGCCCTCCTCGAGGACGTGAACGCCCCATGGTGACCACGGCCCTGTACGAGATCGAGACCAGCGAAGCCGACGACGGCACGACTGTCCCTGCTGAAGGCATCTGGACCCCCAGCAGTGAGGACGCGGCCGACAACGGATTCATCGCCCACGGCGAGTTGTACATCGCTGGCATCGGAGCACCGGACGACGACAGCCTTTACCCGGACAGGTTCGTCGTCCTCGGTCACCACCGGTGGGCACACATCATCGAGGCCGCCGCCGCGTACATGGACCGCGTCCACGGCTGGCGCAACCTCCACCTCTACCCCGGTGACGACCCAGAGGTGCTCATCCCTCGCATCCCGCGCGCGGTCCTCACACACGGCGTCTTCTTACGGCACCCGCATCAGGACCACCCGTGCGGCTGTGAGTGGGAGGACACCTGGCGCG
Source organism: Streptomyces sp. NPDC007901 (assembly GCF_042959465.1). Taxonomy (NCBI): domain Bacteria; kingdom Bacillati; phylum Actinomycetota; class Actinomycetes; order Kitasatosporales; family Streptomycetaceae; genus Streptomyces; species Streptomyces sp. NPDC007901. Next base: position 72,054 of record NZ_JBIBKW010000029.1, read on the forward strand.
TGGTCTGGGCACCTGAGACCGAACCCGGCGCGGTCCCGATCACCGCGATGCGTCATCCGGCCGCACCGAGGACCGCGGCAGACCTCCCCAACCCGGACCACGGAGCCGTGCCAGCAACTTGGGCCCCTTGATCAGGATCGCCCGCCACACCAAGAAGGCCCGTACCCCCGCCGATCGCGGGGATACGGGCCTTCTTGCGTTTCAGGGCCGTGGGAACTCAGGCAGGCTGCTGCTCTTGCTGGGTCAGCTCCTGGAGCAGCGCGCCGTACGCGGCAGGGTGCTGTTCGCGCAGGATCCTCAGCCACACGCGAGCGCCGTCAGCGAAGACCGCTGGCTCCATCTTCAGATGCAGGTGGGTGACCACCGAGAAGGCATCGTCGTACGGCAGTTGCCTCGGCTGTCCGGCCTTGGACTGCGCCGCGATCTCCGGCCCCTGAGCCTCCTGGGTATTAACGGCGTTAACGGCCGGCGGTGCGGGAGAGCCTGTCGACGCCTCGCCCTCGGGGGTATTAACGGCGTTAACGGTTGAGGTCTCGCTTGTCTGTTCCGCTGCGGGCTTGCGCCGCTGGCGTGGAGCCTTGGCGGCCTCGATGGCCTTCTTCGCCTCGCCTGCCTGCTGAGCCTTGGGGAGCCGACCGATTCGACGTGCCGGTTCCACCTTCAGCTCACCGGTCTCCACCTGTTCCTGGAGCTCGGGCGTGAGCTCCAGGAGCGCCAGGCGCTGAGACACCCAGGGAGGTGTCTTCCCCAGTCGCCTGGCCACCTCGCCCTGAGACCCATGTACCTTCACGAGATCCTGGATCGCCCTCGCCTGGTCCAGGGGAGCCACATCCTCGCGGTGAATGTTGGCGATCAGCGCGGACTCCAGGAGGTCCGCCGCGCTTGCTGCGAGGTCGTCGTTGACGTCGATCCGCAGCTCTTCGAGGCCGGCCAGATGGGCGGCAGCCAGACGCCGGTTGCCGTCGATGACGACGTACTCGGCTTCCCCGAGCGCCTCTTCCTGCCCGGGGTGCGCCGTCAGGAAGGCAGCTCGCCGCGCCACGGTGACCGGTTGGATCTGTCCCTTGGCCCGCAAGGAAGCTGCGGTCTCCTCGAGGTTGGTGAGCTCTTCGCGAGGGTTGAACGGATTGTGCGCCAACAGCTTCAGCGCCACCGAGGCCGGGGGCCTCTTGCCTTCCCCGTTCATGATCTGCGAGCGAGTCCGGACGCGACGGGGAGCTTCCTTCTCTCCGTCTTCCCCGTTCTCGTCAATGCTGAAGCCGCGGGTCACACGCGGCTGGCCGTCCTTCTTGTTGGTGTTCCTCATACCGCCAGTTCCTTCGCCAGCTCGCGCATCGCCTGCGCATGTTCACTGTCCGGTGCGTACTCAAGCAGCGGGATCTCGCCGTCCGCGGCCTCGCGGCCTTCCTTCAGGTCGCCGATCACGGCCAGAACGGGCGGGGAACTGCTCTTCTCCCACTCATCCTTGTTCTCCTTGACGAGCTTGCCGCGGCGGCTGTCGTACGCGTTGATGATCAGCCCCAGGTAGTCGACCTGGATCCGGCCCTTCTTGCACAGGTCGTCCTTCTGGGACTTCAGCAGGCGGAAGGCACGGTGAGACGCCTTGTTGGCCCAGACCGGGGTGATGAGACCTGATCGGTCCGCAAGTTCACCTTCGCGGCGGCGGACGTAGTACAGGGCGGTGTCCATGTTCAGACCGAGGCTGGGCGGGCCGTCGATGATGATGACGTCGTAGTCCTCCTCCAGCGGCTCCAGAGCGCGTTCCAGGGCAGCCTCGCTGAAACTCACCTTCGACAACGCGACGTCCCGGAGGAACGCGTCGTCCGACGCGGGAAGCAGGTGCAGCCGCTCACCGAAGCGCTCCTGGTCCAAGGCGACCAGCAGGTCGTGGATGTCACCCTTCGCGGTGCCGTCCATGTGCATCATCAGCGTCTCAACATCGTCCTCGTACATGAGGTCTTCGAAGCCGAGCTCGGCAGTGAGGTGTCCCTGCGGGTCGTAGTCGATGATCAGGACGCGATGGCCGGCCTCTGCGAGAGCCTGGGCAATGCCGGAGGAGATGAACGTCTTGCCGACGCCGCCCTTCTGGTTGGCCACTATGACCCGCAGGACCGGCTGTGACACCAACGGGGTCGTGGGGGAGGGATGGTTGCCGAGCCACAGAGTCAGTGCCTGTGCGAGCCCCTGCACGTAGGTGATGCCGCGCTGCGAGCAGACCGTCTTGAATTCGTCAGGGCCGCCGACGGGCAGGAACGTCCCCCAGGTCTTGGCTCCATCGGTGTCGACTTCGGGGACGTCTTCGGCTTCGTACCAGGCCTTGATGGCGTGCTCGGTCGCGTCCTGGATGTCCATTCCGTGCTCAAAGGCGCGGATCTTCAGGTGCCTGCGTAGCTTCGGAGTGAGAGCAGTAATTAGCTTCTCTCGCTCTCCTCTGGGGCTAGGGATGCTCATGCGGCCGAACTTTACTAGGTCCGCTGCGAGCTGAGAGGGAGACTGACTCAGGCATCACCTGTTGAGGCTCGTGCAGCGGGCGTACCGCTGGGGAAGCGAGGAACAGCCAACGACAGGTCAACACCCGAAATGGCCCTGCCGCAACGCGTGTTGACGCGTACCCCAACTCCGACGACAGAGTGCGTGCTGATCGGCGGTGGAGTCGACTCCTGCGGGGCGGCGTGGCGGGTTGAGATGTAGGTGCCTGAATGCCCCGCAGTATTCGCACGACGTCGTCAGACGTCCTCGTACAGCCGCCGCATCACCTCCGCCCACTGCTCGGGCCGGGCGGCCTCGCAGCTGACGCAGCGGTACCCGGTAACCCACACGCGGGCCGGGTGGTCCTGTTGGGCGGAGGGGCGGGTGCGCCCGTACTCGATCCGGAGCGGTCGGCGGCACGGCGGGCAGGGGGCTCCGTAGAGCGGTTCGAGGTTCACGCGGCGGACTGTGCACAGACCCGTGGCTTACTGTCGCGGGCTGGAGCGACGGCCCGCCTGGCGGGCGTGGCGGTAAAAATCTGGTGATGCCCTCCCGCCCGGCGGGAAGCACGCCGGATCCCGCTTTTATGCAGGTCACGGGCGGGTTTCCATGGCCGGGTGACAATCAGCAAAGCGAAGATCGGCCCGGGAGGGTGGCCGTACTACTGCAACGGCGTGATGGTCGGCGACGGCCACCGCCCGGCGGGCAAGCCGCTGCGGGATGCCCAGGACGAAGCGGGTGTCCCGCCCGGGTTCTGGACGGGCCGAGGCCTGGCTGCGCTCGGTCTGGCGGCCGGCGACGTGGTGACCGAGCGGCAGGCCGAACTGCTCCTGGGGGAAGGCCGGCACCCGGACGCCGACCGGATCGAGCGCGAGCACCTTCAGGAGGGCAAGAGCCCGGCGAAGGCGCGGCGGGCGACGGTGCTGGGCAGGCCCATCGAGCACAACAAGTCGCCCAAGACCGAGAAGGCGAAGGAACGGTCGCCCTGGCTGGCCATGGATCTGACGTTCCGGGCGCCGTCGACCGTTCACATCGCGTGGGCGCTGCTGGACGACGTGATTCGCAGTGTGCTGGAGCTGTGCCAGGACATCGCCCGGGACAAGGCACTGGCGTGGCTGGAGGACTCGGTCGCGGAGATCCGCTGGGGGAGCGACGGCAAGCACCGCAAGCCGGTGAAGGACGGGCTGATCGTCGCGGTGTTCCGGCACTACGAGTCCAGAGCCGGAAAACCGCTACTTCACGATCATGCAGTGATTTCCATCCGTGCCCGGCGCCCGGACGGCAAAGGCACATGGGGCAACTGGTCCGCGGACTCGATGCTGGAGCACATCGTCGTGGCCGACACCCTCTACACCCTCTACTTCATGGAGGAGGTGTCCGCCCGGCTCGGGTGGGCGTGGGAGCCCCGCGAGGTGACGCCCGGCAGAAGGCCGGTCCTTGAGATCGCGGGGATCGACCAGCGGCTCATCGGCTGGCAGTCGACCCGCCGTCAGCAGATCGCGGACGCGCTGCCCATCTTCACGGCCGACTACGAAGAGGCACATGGCCACGCGCCGGGGGAGCGGGCCGCCAAGGCGCTGGACCGGCAGGCCGCCGACCGGACCCGCCCGCCGAAGCGCAAGGTGGCGCGCTCGCTGTCAGAGCTGCGCGAGGGCTGGCGGAAGTCGGCGATCCGGGCGTTCGGCGCCTGCACGGTGTACCGGCTGGCAGAGCGGGCGCGGGCGGCGGCCGCGGCGGTGTGGGCGCGGGTGCGGCCGGTCGTCGACATCGTGTTGGCGGCCGTCGACATCACCGCCGTGGTGTACGTGCTGCGCGGCGCGTTCAAGCGCCACCATCTGCTCGCCGAAGCACGCCGCCACCTCGCCTACGTCCTGCGCGGCCGACCCCATGAGCCGGGCCTGGACGACCAGATCGTGCAGGCGGTCGTCGACGACTACGTCCGTCCCGTCGGGCGCGGCCGGATGATGACCGCCGACCTGCGCGCCCTGTACCCGCGCGACACCGAGGACCAGGCCGCGCTGCGCCCGCTGACTCGCAACCGCACCGCGGCACCGTACGAGCGGGCCCGCCTCGCCGCCGGCGCCCTGGCCGCCCGGGTCCGCGCCGCGCGTCGTGCGGAGCGCCTGGGCTCCAGCCCCCGGCCGTATGCCGTCGCCGTGCCCGCCGCCTCGAGGTCGCACCCGCGGCCGTTCCGCTCCGGCCGGAAGGACGGCCGCCTCCTGGAGCCAGAGACCGGCGTCGACACGGTGGAGCAGACCCGCCGGACCTTCGAAGCCGCCGTGCAGTTGGCCGCCAGGCTCCAGGACGGCAAGCGGGAGCGCGCCGTTGCTCACGGCCCCCGGCCACAGCCCGCCCCGGCGACGGCCCGGCCGTCGCACACCCAGCAGCCCGGCACCCAGCACCCACCGGGCCGGACCACAGGAGGAGTCGCGTGAGCATCCCGGAAGAACGCCCCAACGCCGACGACGCACTCGCACGTGCCCACGCGGCCCGCGCGAAGATGGCCGCCGCGCTCAACGAGGACCAGGAGCCCGAGCCCGATGAGCCGCTGGGGTGGCAGCAGATCTGGAAGCGGCCCCGGAAGCCGAAGTCGAAGGCGGACAGGAAGAAGGAGCTGCGCATGCAGCGGAAGCGACTCCAGGAAGCTGGGAAGCGTCGCCTCGCCGCCGCGCAGTCGCGCCGGCCCCGCTCCCGGCAGAACCGGATCGGCAACGCGGCCGCGCGCCGCGACGCCCGCGCCCTGTCCCGGGTGCGGCACTCCACCGCTTGGCTGTGGTGACGATGCCGGGCATCGTCACCGCGTGGAGCCCAGGATGTTCAGCATCCAATGGCGATGCACGATGTCGGGTGGACTCCACTCCGGTGCGCCGGATGACGATGGATGCCACCGTGCTGTGCGCCGCGATGGTGCGCCACCGCACCCGGTGCGCCGCGCCTGGCGATGCCCGGCACTCTCTCGCACGTGCCCGGTGCGCCGCATCCGATGTCCCGCACCGCGCCGGTGCGCCTATCGCCGGCCGCCCCTTGACCAGGTGCGGCCGGAGGCGCGCGACCCCTTGTCCAGCTCCGCTACACCCCCTTGTCCAGGTCTGCTACCGAGGACGTTTTCCCTTGACGCAGGCGGTTTCGGCTGGCGATCAGGTCGCGGTCAAGGGGGTGTGTGATAGGGGAGCCCGCCCGGCTCCGGCGCGCGGTCGGTGCGGTGCGGCGATGCCGATGGAGCGCGCCACGGTGCGGTGCGGGCGGCAGTGGTGCGGGCCTGATGCGCGCCGCGCCGCACCACCGCTGTCCCGGTGCGTCTACGCGACGGTCAGGCGCACCGGAAGCGAGCCGGCCGGTGCGGGGTGCGCATCGAGGGCTTGGCCCACGCCGACGGCCTCCAGTTGGCGCAGGGTGTCGGCGACGTCCTCGTGGTCCTCGGTGAGGAACTGCGCGGCGAAGTCGATGACCGCGCGGGCGATGCCCTCCGCCGCGTCCGGCCCGGCCTGTGCCCAGATCCGGAGCGAGGTCACGAAGACGCGCCCCAGGGCCTCCAGGGCGAAGGTGTCCGCGCATGGCTCGCCAAGGTCCGGGCCGGGCAGCGCGGTGACCGGGACGACGATCCGGGTGGCGACGTCGACGAGCAGCTCGGGCATCTGCGGTTCGGTGTCGGCGAACTCGCGGGCGGCGTCGACGTCGTCGGCCTGGATGGCCCGGAGGTAGTTGAAGGTGCTGATGGCCGCGTGCGGGGTCATCGGGGCGAGCGGCGTGATGTCGGGCATGGTGGGCTCCTGAACGTACGGGCCGCCCCGCTGATCGCGGCGGCCTCGAGCACCACCCTCGAACCGCGGCCCTGTGGACAGAGTCCGGTCGTTGAGGGGGGAGAACTCTCCCCCCTCCGGTTTGATCACGATGCGGTCACGGCGGAGGGGTTTTCCCGGACCGGCGTCACACGGAGCCCGAATTCCACACCTGTACGGGGTGAATGGCGGGATAGGCCCGCCCCACCTCCAGGAGCACCCTGTGGCGAGCACCGCTGACGAGCCCGAGCAGCCCCTTGACCGGACCGGAGAGGCCCCCTCCGTGGACCCCTCCATCACCCCCTCCGCGCCCCGTCGCCAACGGCCCGGAGTTTCCGCAGGCCAGGACCGGCGAACAGGGGGCCGTCGCAGGTCCGACAACCCTCATGTACCGAGGAAGCCACAGCACAGGAGGACTTCGACCGAGCCTCGACGCCGGGAGCTCCTGCAAGCACTGGGGATCTTCCAGAGGGCTACGCCCGATCAGTTGTGGAAGCTGACCCGTCCGGACAACAAGCACGACAAGCTCACGCGGGACAACCTCCTGGATCTGGAGGACCACCACCTGGTGAGGATCGAGTTGGTACGCGAGGACCAGCGGCAGGTGTGGGTGCTGACCAAGCGCGGACACGGCGAGGCGAAGCAGCTGCTGGAGCCGAAGGGCATACGGGTCTCGGTACTGCGCGAAGAGAAGTACGACCCGGTCACGGGGGAACTGCTCGGCACCAGCTACGACGACCACGCCGCGGCGGTCACCTCGACGGCCGCCGAACTTCATCGCGCCGGGATCGGCCACCGGCTCGGCTTCCAGACCGAGATCGGGCACCGGCTCAGCAACAGCTACGTGCAGCGGGCCGACCTGGTAGTGCGGGCGCCGGAGGCCGGGGTGCCGGTGCTGCTGCTGGAGATCGACCGCCGAACCGAGGACGCGCACGACCTGGTCGCCAAGCTGCGCCGGTACTGGGAGTGGAGCCGGCTGCTGCCGAGGGACGCGGACAAGCACACCGTGGACCTGGTCCGCTCACGGCCGGACGCGATCGACCACGTCAACCACGAGAAGCGGCTGTGGCGCCGGGTCTACCCGCCGACCGACCGGGAGGGTCTGGTGCCTGTGGCGTTCGTGTTCGCGGACACCACCGAGGCGAAGGTGGCCAACACGGTCGCCGTGCTGGAGGAGGCTGGCCGCCGCTACTGGGCACCGCGCCGGTACCGGACCCTCCACCGGGGGATCACGGCGAAGGACTACGGCCAGGCGGTGCCCGTCGTCGTCACCACCCTGGAGCAGCTCCAGGAGCACGGCGCGGACGCGGCGGTGTGGCGGCGGCTGGGACGTAAGGGCGAGCAGACGCTGACGGCCGCGCTGGACAACCCCGACGGCGACGTCCTCTTCCGCGACCAGGAGGCCCGCGCCGACGCTGAGGAGGAGCAGCGCCGTGCTGCTGAGCGGGAGGCGCAGCGTCCCGTGTGCAAGCGGTGCGGGCAGAAGTTCACCGACCAGCGCTGGGAGGAGACCACCGCGCACCGGACGGCCTGGAACGCCGGGAACGTGTCCGTGTGCGGCGTCTGCCACGCCGACGACGTCACCCGCGAGGAAGCCGCCGCCGAAGCCGCCCGCCTCCAGGCCACCGCACCGCCGGAGCCGGAGGACGAACCCGAACCGGACCGAGGCCGCGGCTGGTTCCGCCGGCGGACCTGACCTCACAAGCCCGCTGTGCGGTCGGGAGCCGCCAGGCCGCACAGCGGGACCGCCCCCGAAGTCACCGCACCAGCAGGCGGGACGGACGGGCCCATCCGACGGCGACAGCCCACCGGAGGCCCTACACAGGCCGTATGAGACGCAGCCGAGAAGAGACCGCACCCCAGGATCTGCCGGGCGACCTGTGGCACGCCCTGGCCCGGCTCCAGCGCACCCATCCCGAACCCGTGGGCCGGATCGGTCCGCTCGTCAGGCCGGCCGCGCTGGTGTCCTTCGCCCCCGTCACCGACATCGTGCTCTCAGCTCGCATACACGTGTCCGGCGCGGAGACCATGCACGACCTGCACGAGACGATTCGCACGCTGACCCACGGCTCCTCCTGGGACACCCGTTACACCGGCCCTGACGTCGCGCTGGAAGTCACGCTCGGCAAGCGGCAGGAACTCCCGCTGCACGCGTTCCACACTGTCGGCCTCACCCGGCTCTTCCAGAACGCCGTCGGCACTATTGGTGCCCGCAGCACGCCGGGGGGAGGCCGGTGTCTCCACTGCGACGGGACTGGGCTTGCCCGCTCGCTGTGGGAGCCACCTCTGTCAGATGGCCACGACGTCGCGTAGTTCCCGTACAGCGCGCTCGCGGTGGTGCTGGGCGGGGATCGCCTCGAACAGGTCCAGGGCGCGGCGGCGGACCAGGCCGGTGCGGTAGTCGACGGGCAGCGCTGTCAGGGCGGCGATGGTGCGGCGGCACGCCTGCTCGGTGTCGCCGTCGTGATGGGCACAGGCGGCGCCGTCGATGGTCAGCAGGGTGCGCGTCATGGTGCTGGTCGGCGCGGACAGCTCCAGGGCGCGCTGCTGGCTCTCCCGGGCGCGGCCGGTGTCCCCGAGGGTGGTGAAGGCGTGGCTGAGGTGGACGTGATGCTTCTGCTCGCCGTACGTCAGCCACGTGTCCGACCGCTCGGACTCGGGGAGCCGGCTCATGAGGGCGTCGGCTGCGGTGAGCGCGGCGCGGGCCTGTTCGCTCTCGTGGTTGAGGGCGTAGGCGCGGGCGGCGACGGCGGCCGCCAGCACCGCGGCGGCGGTCGGCCGGGAGCCGGCCGCCTGCCGGGCCTGGTCGGCGAGGTCGGCCGCTGCCCTCGGAGCGCCGTAGTTGAGCGGCACCATCGCCTCCCGGGCGAGGACCCACGCGTGCAGCTGCTGGTCGCCGGATTCGGCGGCGGCCCGGGCGGCGGTGGCGAACCAGGCGCGGGACTCCCGGCGGCTGCCCAGGTCGTGCAGGACGATCGCGGTCATCCCGGCCATCTGCCCGGCCGTCCGGCACAGCCGGGCCCGGACGGGTGCGGGCTGAGGGACGGTGAGCAGCGGGCGCAGGGTCGTGAAGTCGGTGACCAGGTCGGCCAGAACACGGGTGGGTGCCTGGCCGTGGTAGCCGTATCCGTAGCTCTCGGCTGCGGCCTCGAGGTCGGCCAGGTCCTGGGGAGCGCCGGGGGAGAGGGTCTGGTCGACGTCGGTCCGGGCGGCGGTGAGCGCGGCGAGGGCCGGAGCGGTGAGGCCGGCGGCCAGCGCGCCACGCAGCAGGTTGCGGCGCTTCATCGGATCTTCTCCATGGTCGGACTCCGTGCTGTGAACGGCGGTGTCCTCCCAGGGTTGCGCAGCCAGCCCCAGGAGGGCACCGGGAATGCGCAGTCCGGCGGCGATTCGCTCGACCGTCGTGAGCGCGGTGACAGCTGTGGTGCCCCGGGCGATCTGGCTGACCCGCTCGGCTTTGAGCGCGCAGGCTTCGGCGATCCGGTTGAAGGAGATCCCCGCGTCGTGGGTCATGGCGAACACCGTGCTGAAGTCCCGCTGGTGCAGGGCCCGGACGAACGCCGGGTCGGTCAGCAGGCGGTGCGGCACTTGGGCGGGTGACGGCGGTAAGTCGTCCACAAGTCCCCCAGAACTCTCGTGGAATGACAGTGCGTCAGCCCAACGACCATACCCACCGTGGGGGCCCCGTCACGGGGTTATCGCCCGCGTGGTCCGCGGCTGTACTGGCGGTGTTCGCGGCCGTGCCGACAGGGCCCGGCCGACCGATCAGGAGGAGGGTCCTCATGCAGAGTCCCGCCACGCCCCCGCCCGCCGTGCCGTCGACGGGCGGCCTGGTCCGCTCCCGTCGGCTGATCGTCGCCGCCCGGGGCCGCAACGCCATCCCCTCGGACGGCGGCGGCACCGGCAAGAGCGACGGCAACGACTGACGATCGGGAGCCCTGACGCGATGACGCACACGTCCATCGCGGCGTGCCTGGGCGAGGACTTCCTCGCCCAGGCACTGCACCGCGAACACCGCCACGCACCCGGCGCCCTCGACGTCGCCGGGATCATGACCTGGGATGGCCTCAACCAGATCCTCGCCGCCCACCGCCTGGAACCGCCCCGGATGCGGCTGTCCCGCGACGGCGAGACGCTGCTGGTCGGCGGCTACACCACCCCGGTCGCCACCCGCCGCCACACGGTCTGGCACCGCCTCCACCCGGCCGAACTGCACACCCGCCTTATCGAGGGCGCCTCCCTCGCCCTGGACAGCATCGACGAACTCCACCCGCCCCTCGCCCGCCTCTGCGAAACGATCGAGCGCGAACTGCGCACCCGCGTGCAGGCGAACCTCTACGCCTCGTGGACCAGCACCGAGGGCTTCGGTGTCCACTGGGACGACCACGACACGATCGTGGTCCAGCTGGACGGCGCGAAGAGGTGGCGGATCTACGGCACCACCCGCCCGTTCCCGCTGTACCGCGACATCGAGGACCCAGGCGAGGCGCCCACCGAGCCGGTCGCCGACCTGGTCCTGTGGCCGGGCGACGTCCTGTACGTGCCGCGCGGCGTGTGGCACGCGGTCTCCGCCGACCGGGGCACCCGCTCGCTGCACGTCACCTGCGGCCTGCAGACCCACACCGCGACCGACCTGATGGCGTGGGTGTCCGAGCAGCTGCTCACGCACGAGGACTGGCGGCGCGACCTGCCGCTGCTCGCCACGCCGGACGTCCAGGCCGACGCCGTGGACGGGATGCGCAAGCGGCTCGCCGAACTGCTGGACGACCCCACGCTGCTCGCCCGCTACCGCAGGTCGATGGACGGGCAGGCCGTCGGCCGGATGGTGCCGAGCCTGCCGTACATCGACACCGTCCCCGCCGACGGCGGTCTGCGGGTGCGGCTGACCACCGCCCGCGCGGTGCTGAACGTCGGCGAGGACACGGTGACGCTGTCCGCCGCCGGCACCGTGTACGAGTTCGCGCCCGAGGCGGAAGCGGTGCTGCGCCCGCTGGTCGACGGCCGGACCATGGACCTGGCCGCGCTCGCCGACACGGCCGGCCTCGCCCTGGAGGACGTCGCCGCCCTGGTCCAGGAGCTCGTTGCCGGGCAGGCCGCGACCGTGGGGAGCCTGCTGTGACAGCACAGCTCGCGCTGGGCACCTACCGGTGCCAGGCGATCCCGGAGGCGGCCGTCCGCGCGGCCGCCTCCGGCGCGCAGTGGATCGACACCGCCCCCAACTACCACGCTGGCCAGGCGCAGACCCTCCTGTCCCCGGTCCTGGCCGCCCACCCGCACATGCGCATCGCCACGAAGACCGGGTTCTTCACCGCGGCCACCGGCGCCGCCGCCGTGAACGACGGCGCCCTCACCGAGGACCAGGTCGCCGCCGGGCACAGCCTCGCCCCCGGCTACGTGCGCTGGCAGACCGGCCGCAACTGCGAGCAGCTCGGGCGTGAGCGGCTGGACCTGGTCCTGCTGCACAACCCCGAGCGCGCCCACCCCGGCGACCGCTTCGGCCTGCAGTGCGCGATCCGGGAGGCCTTCGTCGTCCTGGAGGATGCCGTGGCGGCCGGGCACGTGGACGGGTACGGCATCGCCACGTGGGCGGGCTTGGAGGAGGAGGCGTTCACGGTGGGGGAGTTGCTCGCCCTGGCCGCCGAAGCCGCGGGCGGCCGGCACCACCTGGTCGCGGTCCAGCTGCCGGTCAGCCTGGTAATGATGACGCCGATCGTCCAAGCCCTTAACGGCCGGGGGCCGCTCCCGGCCGCCGCAGGCGCGGGCCTGCGGGTGATGGCCTCCGCGCCGCTGCATGGCGGGGAACTGCCCGCCATGGTCGACCAGGAGCTCGCCGACCTCATCCGTCCGGGCCTGACCTCCGCACAGGCGTGCCTTCTCGCGGTCGCGTCCTGCCCAGGAGTGACGGACGTCCTTCTGGCCGCCTCCGGTGCGCCACACTGGAGGGAAGCGGCTGATGCCGTTGCGCAACCCTCCCTGACCGCCGCCAAGTTGCGGGAGATCACTGGTGTACTCGCCTCCCCCTGACCCGGACACCGAAGAGCGCATGCGCGCCCACCACGCCCACGCCGCGCAGGCCCTGGACGTGCAGACCGAGCCCGGCGGGGAGTTCTGGGGGTGGGCCGGGCGCACCCTGGGCACCCCGGCCCGCACCGCCGCCGGCGCCCCGGCCTGGCTCCGGCTGGTGTCGGCCCCGGAGAACAAAGCGTCGGGGAAGCTGTGGGACGGCGCACTGGACGCACAGCACGCCTTCGGCGACCTCGACGGGCACCGGCCCGCCCTCCTGGGCGTGCACGACGCCTTCGACGACACCACCGCCTACCGGGCGGAGCTGTCGGCCCGCGTCGACCAGCCGGTCCTGTCAGACGATCCGATCCTCCAGCACGCCCTCCAGCTGCCGGACTCCTGGTGGGCCGACCTCGCAGGGACGCTGGAGAAGGTGTCGGTGGTCGCCACCGAGCGTGTTGCCGTACGGCAGCAGTACATGGACCGGGCCATCCCCGAGTTCCTCGGCATCCCGGCCCCGGCCGTGACCTGCTGGACCTCCGCCCACGCCGACCTGCACTGGGCGAACGTCACCGCACCGCTGAAGGTGTTGGACTGGGAGGGCTGGGGGCGAGCTCCAGAGGGGTTCGACGGCGCCACGCTCTACGCCTACTCGCTGCTCCAGCCGGACACCGCCACCCGCGTCCGCGACGCCTTCCCCGTGCTCGGCAGCGCGGCTGGCCTCGCCGCCGAAGCGACCGTGTGCGCCCAGCTGCTCCAGACCGTGGCCCGCGGCGACAACCTGGTCCTCGAAGTCCAGCTCCGCATCTGGGCTGAGGAACTCCGCCACCGCTGAGCAGACCCCCTGCCGTCACGCGGACGTGGCTTTCCTCCCGGATGCGAGGGGAGCCACGGCCGCCGACGCTGGAAGAATGAGGGCCACCGCTACCTGGTCGGGCACCATCGCTTTCGGGATGGTCTCGATTCCGGTCCAGCTCTACGCGGCTACGGAAGAGCACACCGTGCGGCTCCACGAGATCCATACGGCCGACGGCAGCCGTGTCCAGCACCGCCGCTTCTGCGCTGCGGAGGGTCGCGAGATCCCCTATTCCGAGGTCGGGCGCGGTGTCGCCCTCCCGGACGGCCGCATGCTGCCGCTCACCGAGGACGACCTGGCCCGCCTGCCGCTGCCGACCAAGCGCACGATTACGGTGGTGGGCTTCATCGACCCGCACGGCGTGGTCCCGATCAGCTACGACCGGCCGTACTACGTCGCTCCCGCATCACGGGATGGAGGCCGGCCATACGCGCTGCTGGTGGAGGTCCTAGCCCGGACCAAGCTGGTGGCCATGGCCAAGGTCGCGATCCGCAGCCGCGAGCGCAGGGCGGTGGTCCGGCCGTATCGCGGTCTGTTGCTGTTGCAGACGCTGCGATGGGGCGATGAGATCCGTGATCCCGGCGACCTCGCCCACCTGGTTCCCGACGTCCCGCTCAGCGACCGTGAACGGCGGCTGGCGGAGGTGCTGGTGGAGGAGATGATCGGCGTGGACGACAGCGTGGACCACGACGGGTACGCCCTCGCCCTGGAGCAGCTGGTTGACGCCGTCGTCACCGGAAGCGAGCAGGAAGAACCCCCTCAGCCCCCGCCCGCCGTCGACCTGATGTCCGCGCTGCAGCAGAGCGTCGATGAGGCACGGTCCGCGCGGCATCCCACGAAGGCCGACCGGGCCGGGGAGTGATCAGCCCGCCCACCCGATGTCACGGACCTCGATCGCTCCGGCGTGCGGCAGGTACTGAATCCAGCACCGCCGGCCGAACGCCTCCCGGATCTCCTCCACCGAGCCCGGGTCGCGGACATCGGGCCAAGCCCGTGGATCCAGCCGCGCGACCTCCACCAGTGCCATCACCTCCCGCCGGGCCCGGTCGTCGGGCAGCTGCGCCATGACCTCCACCGCGAGTTCCTCCACCACCACGCCGTACCGCATCCCGCACACCCCCGTGTGATCGACTAGGGCAGCAGCGTACGGAGGAACCGACGACCCGGCTCCGGCCTGTGGATAACCCTGTGCTTCGCTCCGGCGGGTGATGCCGTCCCGGGACTCAGTCGATGATGTGCAGTTGGGTGTCGGGGTGGCAGATCGGGCAGGCCGGTACTCCGTCTGCGGTGAGGAGCCGGCGGGCTTCGTCGCGGCCGATCGCGCGGTGCCGTCTGCCGGTCATGCCGCACTGGCCGTCGTGGACCTGGAACGGCTCGCCTTTGTCGTTGGTGAGTTCGACGATCCAGTCCGGGGGCCGGGGCCGGTTGCGCCGTCCGTGCTCCTCTTCCGCCTGTCGCTGCCGGAGCTGGGCGATCTTGCGGTCGATCTGTTCGAGGCACCGGGCCGTCCAGATCCGCAGGGTCTGCAGTCGCTCCAGGTCAGGCGGAAGATCATCGAACACATTTGCGAGTCTATGCCCTCGGATCGCGCCTCGCGCCTCGCGTGTTCGAATAAGTGTTCGGTAATGTCTGGCCTGGGAGGTGGGTGCCGTGAGCGTGAACGGGCATGCCGGTCGGGCGGCGACGGTGATGCATGTGCGCTGTCCGCAGAGGGTGCGGGAGGAGACGTACCGACAGGTCCTGGAGCTGCTCGCGGATCTGTCCGCAGTCGTGCAGGCCCTGCCGCCCGCCGCGGCTCTGGTCGAGCTGAAGGGGGCAGTGCGCTATCACGGGGCCGACGGGCGCCGGCTGGCGGAGGTGGCCCGGTTGCGGTCGGTGGCGCGGCTGGGGGTGGATCTGCAGATCGGGGTCGCGAGCTCCTGGACGGTCGCGGCGACGGCTTCGGCGCAGGCGCCGGTGTCGGGAGGCATCGTGGCGGTGGCCCCGGAGAACACCGTGCAGTGGCTGGGCGTGCTGGAGGTGGAGGCGCTGCACGGGATCGGTCCCCGACACGCAGCAGTGCTGCGCCGGTACGGCATCGACACGGTGGCACGGCTGGCCGCGCTGCCGACGGGGACGGTGCAGCAGATCCTGGGCGCGCGTGCCGGGCGGATCGCCTCGGAGCGGGCCCGCGGCTGGGATCCCCGCCCCGTCACCCCCGCCGCCTTGCCGGTGTCCGCGAGCGTCCGGGCCCGTTTCGAGCGGGACCTGCTGGACGGGGCGGAGGTACGGGCCCGGCTGCTGGAGCTGGTCGTGCGGCTCGGTGTCACGCTGCGCGGCCGGGGCCAGGCCGCCCGAGCTGTCACGCTCACCCTGCACTTCGCGGGCGGTGCGCGGTGGGAGAAGAGCCGCCGTCTGCGGGAGCCGTCCGCGCACGAGGATGACCTGCGCACGGCGGTCTTTCAGCTGATGGATGCGGCCGGTCTCCAGCGCGGGCGGCTGAGGGGGATCGTGCTGAAGGGCGACGATGCGGTCGCGGCCGATGCCGTGGCCGAGCAGCTCAGCCTCGATCCCCGGCGCGAAGCCCGGCTGGTCATGGAGGAGGCGGCCGACCGGGTCCGCGCCAAGTTCGGGCCCCACGCGATCGGCCCGGCCGGCGCCACCCGGCGCGCCTCCTGACCACCCGTGAGGGAACGATGAAGCCTCCAGGCAACCGGCCCCCGGAGGCTTGTCCCTTGCTCCGCAGACCCGTTCAACGAACGAGGCCTGTCGGCGTCACGCCGCGGCGGCCTGCTTCGCCAGCGCCGCGAGCGGGGAGCGCTGGCCCTTCTTGACCGCGCGCGCCCCGACCATGAGCCCGACCACGGGGCCAAACCAGGCACCGCTCACCCCGACCACGGCTGGTCAGCGGGCTACGCCTGCCCGCGCCCGGGCTCGGTCCAGCCGACTCGCTGACCGGGCTCGTGAACGGGGCGCCACACGGGTGCGGAGGGGCCGTGGTGGAGCAGGTCGGCCAGCGGCGCCGCGAGCACGGGGACGTCCCGCAGGAACGGCGCCAGCGGCCTGGCGGCCGCGCGCAGAGCCGTGATCCGGTTCTCGACACCGGCGGGCCCGGTGCCGTCAAGGACGAACAGGATGCGGGGGAAGAGCGGGTAGCGCCGCCGCCAGTCCTCCACCGCCGGTTCCCGGAGGGTCGGCCGGCGTCCCGGGACCACGGGCACGTAGCGGTGGAGGCGTTCGTACGCGGTGAGTTTGGCAGCGAGGCGTTCGGGACCCATGGTGGCCCGGTCGACTTCCACGAACGCCCGCAGCATCGACCCGCCCTCGCCGCCGACGGAACCGCGCCGGTAGTACAGGAGGGCGTCGGGGACGACGGCTTCGCGGTTCCCGATCGGGTGGTGCACTTCGGGGATCCAGTCCAGCGGCTCGCACACATCGCCGCGGCGGCGGGCGTCCTCGAGGAAGACGAGCGCGGTCTCGGTCACCGTCAGCGTGTGGCCAGCCTTCAGCCGCACGGCGGTCGGATCGGACACAGTCCTGGACGGTCGGCGCCCACGCAGCTCGGGCCACTCACAGGCGAGTTGCACGCCGTACGCGGTCGGGAACCACACCCGGGTCCGCCCGGCCTGCGGCAAGGTGATGCGGCCGACCAGCCCCTCCTCCCGCAGCCGGGCCAGCCGCCGCCGCGTCTGCTCGACACGCACCTCGGGCGCGATCACCCGGTGCAGTTGCTCGGTGGTGGCCATCCGGTACTGCGCCAGCACACCCAGCGCCAGCCGGTCCCCGCTGCCCACGTCCACGCCGATCATCACGGACCGCTCGCTTCCCGTCCGGTGCGGCACCGGCCTGCCCGGCGCCGCGCGTCCCGGTCACAGCAGCAGCCGGCCCCGACCAGAGCCCCGACCACGAAGACCCGACCACGGTCACGAAGCGACAACACCCCCGTGGACCAGACCCACATCCCCGCCGACAACCCGTCCGACAACCGCCCGCGCCCTCTGCCGCCCCGTCCGTGAATCCGCAGGTCACCACGCTGACCTTCCCGCGGTCGGGAGGCCGACATCCCCTCTACGCCCCCGAATCCACGCCCCACAGCAGGAAGAAAAGAGAAGTGGGTGGGTGGGACAGGCCCGGGCGGCGGGCGAGGGGATCGGGCGCCGCCGGTGTTCCTCGCGCGCGACGGCGGGGCCGCGCGCGACGACGGGCGGACAAGCCGCCATGACGGCGTCGTGGGGAGCGCAGCGGGTCCTCCGGGCCGGGCCGACTTCAGCACGCGGTCGGATATCCGGCACCACAGCAGCTGCGACGGCCTTCACCCGCTGCGCCACGACGAAGGGGCGGGCTGCCAGCACCGGCAGCCCGCCCCTTCGTCACGACTTCCGCGCGTCAGGCCAACGGCACGCTGCGGTCGGCGTGGACGACCGTCCCGTCGGCCAGCTTCACGTAGGGCCGCATCTGCGCGTACGGGATGCGCTGCTCTCGCTCTACCCGCCGCAGCTCATCGACTCGGACCCAGAACTGCGCGGGAGGGGCGCCGGGGGCGAGTACATGCGGGAGCGGCGTTGCCCAGTTCTCGCCTCGCGTGACGAACATGCGCCGGTCACCGGGGAGCTCGATGCCCCAGCTGGTGATGGCAATCGGTTGGTCTCCGGTGTTGACCGCCTCCACGCTGACGAAATCGTCGCCCAGGTCCTGACTGCCGTCGGGCAGGTCGTAGACCGGGATGGAGTAGGAGACCTTGACGAGGACCCGGGGGCCTATGGGAGCGGGCAGGTAGCTCGCGATGTGGAAGCGGTTCTCCTGCTGGTTGTGGTTTCCGACCTGCAGAGCGGCGGGGCCGTTGAAGGTGTTGCCGACCACGCCCTGTCGGGCCGCGAACGCCTGCTGCTCTGCCACCAGCGCCTGAAGTTCGGTCGCGGCCTGCTGCCGCTCGGAGTTCTCCAGGTTCTCCAGGAGCGACTCGAAACGGGTCTGCCACGATGCCTCCTGGCGAAGGCGCGCCCGCTCCGTCTCGCCGGCGGCATCGGCTTCCTCCAGCGCCTGCGCGGTCCGGTCCAGGCGCTCCAGCTCCGCTCGCTCGCGCTGAGTGTCTCCGCGCCCCAGGAGACGGGCTACGCGTTGCCGCAGACCGGTCCATGCGTCGGTGCCGGCGGCTTGGACGACGGCGGTGCCGCCTGCTCCGGCCACGGCCATGAGTGCTTCGGTGAGCATGTACCAGTCCTTCGAGTCCGGGAACGCTGACCCTCAGGCTGCGGCGCTGAGGCTTGCCACCAGTGTCCCGGGCACCACTGACAACAGGGCCCTGGTCAGCGGTGCCATCCCAGTTCACGAGGCCCCGGCCTCAGCCCCCGAGGGCGTGTGCATACTGCTGGCCATGACGTCCCCGCTCGGCACCCGTGTGTACATGATGACCGTCGCGCTGCTGGTGTGCGTGGTGAGTAGCGGAGCCTGCTTCGGCTTTGTCCTGGACAACTGGTCGGGGGCCGTGGTGGGCGCGACTACCACCGCCCTGGGCGCGGGATTCGGCATGCTCGCCCGCCCCCGGCCCGCGGTGACTTCCGTCCAGGCCGTCAGCGGCGACGGCTATGCGGAAGGGATCGCCGACACGGTCCTGCTGAGCATCGCGATGTACGAGGCCGCGGTCTTCCCGCTGACCTCCGACGGGGCGAGCGATGAGGAACAGGAGGCCCGCCGCACCGTCGCGTACCGGCTCTCCGCCTATGACGGCCTGCCCCGTTCCGTTCGGGTGTCGGCGGCCGCCGCGTTGGAGGCCCTTGACGACGGCCTGGACGCCGAACGTGCTCGGGCCGCGGTGAAGGATCTGTCACTCGCGGTCTACGACTGCCGCGGCAACCGGCACCCGGGTTCCGAGCTTCGCTGATCCGACACAGCCGCTCACATCCCGAACAGGCCCGGTCAATCTGCGCCGTGATGACGTTGATGTCTCCGCCGCCTTCCGCGAACGTGCTGGACTGGCGGCGTCCCGCTGTCCGTCCGGCTGTGGTGGCACCCCTACTGGGAGACCGTCCCCTCGGTGCCGGCGGCGCGCTCCGAGCTGCGGCAGCTGGCCCGCGTCCAGCGGGCCGTCCAGGCGGCGTGACCGCGCCTCGGTCGACCAGGAGCACGGGGTTGCGCCAAGGGTTGCGCCTATCTGTTGCGCTGGAGGTTGCGCCAAGGGTTGCGCAGCCTGCAGGACCGTCCCCGTGTCCGTGCAGGTCACCACGCGGTTTTTCCGTGGTCGGCCCGCTGACATCCCCGTTGCGGCTGCTGAGTGGTGTGAAGGAGGAAGGGACGGGCGGGATGGGCGGTGCGGCCGCGGCCGGGGATCGGGACGCGCTCAGCCGGTTGCGCGTCGCCGGGGCCGCCGCGCCTGTGCCGCCGTCAGCCGCGGCGGTGGAGGCCGGGACGGAAGTCGCCGACGCCTCGGTGCTGTCCTCCCGGCGTCGAGCCCCATCAAGGGGCGGCGGGATGGGTAACCCTGTCGCTGAACGTCAAGCGTATTGCCACACTCTGTTACTCGGTGGTGTACTTGGCCGCCTTGGATGATCTAGGGGGTGTGGGTGCGAGCCACAGGGTCGTCAGCCAGTTCTGTGTCGCCTTACGGGTGCCTGACTCATCGGAACGCCGATGTCTGCAGCGCCGGCTGACGGCGGACGCCGAAGTCGGCGCGGCTTCGCCTACCAAGACGCGGTGACGCTTCTGGACTGCCTCGACATGCATGAGGGCATGTGGACTCAGGTCTCCTGGGAGGACCTGGAAGACATCGTCTGTAGAAACGGTGACGCGCCCGCGTACCGTCAGGTGAAGACCATCGAAGAAGCCGGCAAGCGGCACAGTGTCGCCAACGTGTGTACACCGGACATTCCGAAGAAGCCAGAGACGAGCTACTTGGGAAAGCTCTTCCTCGGGAAACCTCTCCCACCCGAGACTCGGTTCACCTTCATCGTCAACGAGAGTCCGCAGGCCGACTTCCATGCGTTCGTCGTCGATCGCGGACAGCAGCGTGGGCCTGTCCCGTCGAAGATTCGTGACGACATCATTGTTCGGCTCAAAGGCGTGGGTCTTCCCGATGCCCGCGACATCGGCTGGTGCGTCGACCGTCTAGAGGTCCTTGTTGAGGGCCGCACGATCGAGCAGGTTGAGGACAGGGCCCTACGTCGGCTCGGACCGATCGTGACGAAGGTTCTGGGGGAGCCGCCCTTGACCACTGACATCGAAGACGTCCTGGTCTGGCTCGGAGTTCGCATCGCACGCGACGCGCTTGCTCCAGTGCCACGCAAAGTGCGCCCCAGCGACTTCCAAGACATGCTCCACGAAGCGATCACACGGGCCACCGGGCGTAGGCCGGACGGAAGCACTGCGCCTCTCACGAAGCTCACTGACAAGCTCGCGGTCGCCGGAATCCCGGCAGACGAGGCGGTAGGGCACCTGGACAACGCGCTGAAGTACCGTCGGGCCTGGCGTGCCAGCCTCGGTCCAGCCCGCGAGGCGATGGACGCCTTCGCCGACGAAGTCCACGCCATCTGCTCACGCGTCATGGCAGAACGACGCGCCGGACGCATCCCCGCCGGCTCAGAGGCATACTTCGAGACCCTGACCCGCGTAGAAGGCCTCCCCGCGGTGAGTAGCGGCACCGTGTCCCTCGCCCGAGCTCACGCCGTCCTTGCGGACATCACCGCCCGCTGTCAGAACCGGTACGCCGATGCTTCATAACATCGGCGCGAGTGCCGTCCCGCCGCCTCACCGGCCATGGGACCCCGACGACTCGCCAGACTTTCACGCCTCGCGGCTACTGCTCCTGGTTGCCGAGTGCGGCAGCGCCCCCGGTCCTCATATCGCCGGCCGTACCAAGCTCGCGAAGCTCGACTTCTTCCTGCGCTACCCGGCTTTCCTCGAGCGAGCGCACACGGAACTAGCCGACACCCTGAGGGGACAGGGCGCTTTTCGTGCATCGATGCCCGAGGAAGTAGAGGCTCCGATGATCCGGTACCGGTTCGGCCCCTGGGACCCTCGCTACCGCCAGTTTCTGGCCTTCCTCATGGCCCGCGGTCTCATCACCATCACCTCCAGTCACAGACCAGAGCGCGTCCGCTTGACCTCGGGCGGAAAGCGAGCGGCCGCAGCACTGGCAGACATGGACGAATTCCAGCCCATCGTCACTCGATGCCGCGCCATGAAGGACAACCTGGCGCAGTGGTCCGGGACCGACCTGAAGAACCTTGTCTACCAACTCTTCCCCGAGGAAGTGGCGGACCTCGCCTACAACCAGGAGATCAGGCCATGACGACGCCCCCGACACCCTCCCGCAAAGGGCTGAGAGTCGAGTCGGTCACGCTGGTGCACATGTCGGGCGAGATGGACACGTACGCGTTCAACACCGTCGGCCTCAGCGTTCTGTCTGGCGTCAGGAACAGCTCGAAGACCACCACGCTCAAGGCCATCGACTACTGTCTGGGCAACCGGGACAGCCCGACCAAGGCCCTCAAGGCGGCCGTAGCCGACGAGTACGTAGAGGTCAGCATCGAACTGACCCTAGACGGCGCTCCAACGGAGATCCGGCGCAGCCTCCAGTACGGGCGCCAGAACAAGGTCGTACTGGACGGCGACGAATTCCCTGTCGGCGAGTTCTCCGACCGCATCCTGCACAAGCTTGGCTGGCCGATCCTTAATATTCCCAAAGGCATCCAGGCCACCACCGCCACCGAGCTCACACCTCTGACGTTCCGCAGCGTGCTGCGCCACATCTACCGCAACGAGGACTCGTGGACTCAGTTCGCTGACCAGGAACAAGACTTTCTGAGGCGAGCCGTCATCAGCTACCTCTTGGGCTTCGCCCCGACCAGGTACAGCAACCACGACTTCGAGGTTGCGGCAGCACAACGCCGACTCGCACAGGCGCAGGCGGCCGAACGAGAGGTGCATGACAGCACAGACCGAGCCGTCGCAGCCGTCTGCGAGAACCTGCAGCTGCCCACACCCAGGAGCGAACAGCAGGTCAACTCCATCAGAACCGACTTGCGGGCCGAGCTCGACGCGGTTGTCAGGCAACGTTCCCAGCTGACCAGCGAAGTGGAGCAGCTTGTTGCCGGACGACGCCAAGAAGGCGATGCCGGGGCAGTGAGCCATGGCTACGACGCCACCCTGTCGCAGCAGTACGAGCAGGCGACCCAGAACCTCACGAGCACCGCCGAGACCGTCGCCGGCCTCGAGCAGGTCCTGACTGCCCACATGCAGTCCCACAACACGGTCCGGGCAGAGATCGCCCGCATGGAACGCCTTCTAGCCTCCGTCGACATCTTCGACAGCCTGCCGGTGCGCCTGTGTCCTGCCTGCGAGCAGAAGATCGACATCCATCGCGATCACCCAGAGGGCACCTGCTACGTATGCACCCAGCCAGTGACAGAGGACCAGCGCAGACGACGCGGAGAACTGGAGAAGCGGTCCCTGGCCGCAGAGGCCGACGACCTCCAGGAAGTCATCGCCCGAACCAGCCGCGACCTCGACCAAGCAAAAGCCGACCACCGGCACGCCCAGAGCACCCATCAAGACATCGCCAGGCAGCTGAACGTCGACCGGGCCGCCCGCCTCGCACCGTTCATGGCCAGACTCGAAGAGATGGCCGCCCAGACCGCCGCCCTGGAACAAAAACTCATGGCGCTGCCCGCCATCGAGCAGATGCTCACCCGCAAGACTGCCGCCACGCAGACGAGCCAGGCGGCCCAAGACAGATTGAACCGACTGAAGCAGCAACTCGATGAAACCCCCACCACAGGGAGAACTACCATCGACCGCTGCGCCCTGTTCGCTGACCGGATGAACGAATTCCTCAACCGCCACCGCGATGATGTCTGGGTGGCAGGGAATGTGATGATCAGCGAGGACGACCTAACCTTCTACGTCGGGACCCGCCCCTGGAATCATGTTCTCGGGGCCGAGGCCCGAGTGCTGTTCTTCCTCGCCTACAGCAGGGCCCTGCTGTTCCTGGCCAGGGATCTTGGGGAAGACTGCCCGTACCCGGGACTCCTCATGCTCGACAACCCCTTCCAGCAGGGAATCGCAAGCGACGTCGTTCACGAAGTTCTCCGTGACATTGCCGATGCCGCCCAAGCCACAGGCGCACAGGTGATCTCCACGCAGGCTGTACCAGTACCACGCCTTTCCCCTGGCATCGAACAGATCATTATGCCGAACACCTACATCGGTGAACCCGAGAGCTGACGGCCACATCTGGACAAGGAGGGGCAGGCCGCGGCGCTCCACGACCGGCTTCCTCTTGCTATGTCTTACGCCCACTCCACGCCCAGCTCCCGCAGCGCGGCCAGCTGGTCCTGGGCGAGCTTGTCGCGCCTCGATTTGGTGTTCGAGACCCACACGCCCAGTTTCACGGCCACCGGCTCCGCCTCGCCGTCGACCGCGATCTCTTCGCTGTGGCTCCTCGGCACCGGCCGGTCCGAGCCCTCCCGTTCCACCCACTGCGCGAGGGCCGTCAGGCCTCGCTGAAACGCCTGCTGCGCCTTGCCGTGGCTCTTCGTCGCACCCCTAGGGGCCGGGGCGGGAGACGGTGCCTCAGCGGGCGTGACGCCCAGACGGGACAGCCGCTCCTGCTGTTCGATGGAGAGCTGCGCCCAGGTGCCCGGGTGCTTCTGCCGCTCCAGCCACTTGCCCAGGTCGTCGCCCTCGAACAGCACGCCCGGCTGGATGGCCGGCAGGACGCCGTCGGCGTCGACCAGGTCCGCGAGCACCCGGTAGTGCCGCTGCCAGTCCAGCGGCCACGGGCAGTCCCAGTCCGGGTCGACCGCCGCCAGCTGCTGCGCGCGCTCCGCTGCCCGGGCCGGGTCCTTTCCGAGGCCGCCCTTGCGCCGGAGATTGGCGACATGCTGCCCGACCGGCACCATCGCTTCGCCCTCGCCCCAGACCGCGTCCTGGCGCGGGGCAAGGTGCCCGGTGGCCTGCCGGTACGACCGCAGCGCGGCGAGCTTGGTCTCCCACGCCTCTTCGCCCGGCTCCCACACCATCCCGGCCTCGGGCGCGTCCAGCAGCTCCTTGCGCCGCTCCTCCAGCTCCCCGGCCCGCAACGCCTTCCGCTGCTGATGGACCCAGCGCCCAAGCGGAAAATCTTTCGTCACCCCCACTTCGACCTCAACGTCGTAGGGAACGGCGTACACACCGGTGATTTCGTTCTCGGCCCGCCAGCGGAGCAGGGCCTGGTAGCCCTCCAGCCACACCAGCGACTCCGGCCGGTACACGCGGGTGCGCAGGAATGCGGCGATGGTCGCCGCGTCCCGGGGGGTGCTGAAGTGGAGCAGGGCTGATTCGGCGGCGGCCTGGGTGTCGTCGTGCTCCTGGTCCTCGCCGTCACCCGTGCCGTCGGCGCCGACGATCCGGCCTTCCTCATCGCGCTGAACGTGCACCTTGCGCTTCCCGCTGGTGAGCGCGCGGGAGGCGAGCTGCTCGACGAGTCGTTCATCATGACTGCGGAGCCCTTGAAGGATCGCGACAAGGGGGCGGAACGAGGCGGAGGCGACCATGTCGTTCGGGTCCTCGTTCGGCTCCAGGAAGATCGGCACGATGATCCTGGCAATTTTCGTGCTGCCGTCGCGGTTCAGCCTCAATGCGCGGCCGATGTTCTGCACGATCTCGACCTGGGAGCCGCGGGTGTCGGCGAAGCAGATGGCTTCTACTCCGCGCTCGCCTGTGATGTCGACGCCTTCTCCGAGGACCCGTACGGAGGCGAGGAACGCCCTGTGTACGCGCCGGTTGTTGGCGTTGATGCCGTTGGCGAACTGGCGGATCTTCTCGCGCCGTTCGGCGACGGTGTGGTCGCCGCACAGCCACGCCGACCACACCCGGTCCGGGGGGACGTGGCGGCCGGCCTCCAGGCCGTAGAACTCCGCGTCGATCGACGACTTGGGCAGTGTCGTCTCCGCCGTGACCATGGTCTCGTCATCGGTGTCGGTGAGGTACAGCTCGGCAGCGGTCTTCGGCAGCGCCTCCGCGAAAGCCGCGGCCTCCTCCACCTTCTGATGGAAGGTCATGACCGTACACAGGTTGTACGCCGCGGCGTGCTCCAGGAGGGCGGTCTGCAGCAGGGCCAGGCGCCGGCCGCGCTGAGCGTCCTCGGACTCCCCGAGGACGGGGGAGGGGTCGCGGATCTCCAGGACGTCGATCTCGAACCCCGCGAGGATTTCGCGCTCGATCGCCTCGCTCAGCCCGAGTTCGGCCAGCCACGACCCGTAGGTGCCGTCCGGGTCGTCGGCCATGCTCGCGATCTCCAGCTCCTGGCCGTCCGCGCCCTTCTGCGGGCGGGCCGCGGCGAGGATGCGCGGGGTCGCGGTCAGGTAGAGCCGGAAGTCGGCGGGGATGCGGGCGTTGTCGTGGATCGCCGCCCACGGCCTGCCAAGATCACCCGCCGTACCATGGGCTTCGTCCACGATGGCGAGCGAAAAACCGTCCATGCGCTGGCCGTACAGGCGCTCTCCGCCCGCCAGAGCGGCCTCCAGAGGCCCGCGAACCTTCCCCTGGCCCATCGGGTCGTCGAAGTCCTCGCGGTCCACGAGAGAGGCGTACGTGGCGAATACGATGACCGGCCCGTGGGCGGCCCACAGGGCGAGCTGGATCGGGTTGGTGGTGGTGCGCACCCCCAGCTCTTCCAGCACCGGGTCGTTGTCCAGCGAGCACACCGCGACCATGGGGGAGCGGTGACCGACCGCGCGCCACGCTTGGGCGGTCTGCACGAGCAGGTCCAGGGTCGGCACGGTCACGAGGATCCGGCCCTCGGGGAAGCACTCCAGCGCGCACGCAGAGGCCATGATCGTTTTGCCTGACCCGGTTGCTGACACGATCGTGCCACGGGCGCCCTGAGGGGGCACGGATGACCTTGCAGGGAATCCGACCCACTTACGGAAACTCGACTTCTGGTCGATCTGGTGTTTCTTGAGTGGAATCCTGCTCATCGCCCGTCCTCCTCTCCCGTGTCGTACAGCCAGCTGTTCTGAAGCCTTTCCAGCGCGGTTTCCTCCTGGCCCTGCTTCGTCCAGATCCCTTCGAGCCAGAGCGGGGTCGTCTCGATCCTCTCGCACAGCGCGAAGCAGCCGGGCAGGTCGATCATCACGACCTCGCCCGCGAACATGCCGTCGGGCCCGTAGCGCTGCCAGAGCCGCTCCAGCCGTGCCCGGCGCTCGTGCAGGTACGTGTCCAGGGTCTGCGGGTAGGCGTCCCGCTCCGCCATGCGCACGGTCCGCAGGGCGATGCCGACGACCTCCTGGGCCGACTCCTGGTCCCACTGGTCGGAGCTGGTGCAGGTCACGGCCGCGTAGTGCTGTCCGCAGATGTCCAGGACGCGCTCGACAAGTTCCGCCGGTGCCTCGCCGCCCTCTGCTTCGCGGGAAGGCCGGCCTTCGCTCACCGGCGACGGAACGGACTGGTCACCGGCGCGGACGGCCGCTTCCAGGTTCAGGCCGTAGTGGTCCAAGTAGGCCAGGAGGAACAGGGCCAGGGCGCGGCCGGGGTCGCTGGCGTGCTCGATGTAGGGCTGTTCGCTGGTCCAGCCGAACGTGGCCTGGTGGGGCCTTGGGTGTACGCCGGGGGTATGCGGGTCGGGAAAGGTGACGGCGCGGGTGAAGAAGTCGTCCAGGCGGCTGACCAAGTCCGCGTCCGGGGCCTCCGGCTCGCGACCGCGCACGGTGGCGGTGGCGTTCTCCAGGATGGTGGTCAGGTACCGCCGGCGGGCTTCTTCCTGCTGCCGGAGCTCGCTGGACGGGCTCTCCTCCACCACCTCCACCACGCGGTACATGCCCTGGTCCCCGTACAGACTGTCGGGCTTCTCCAGCGCCTTCCGGACCTTCGTGAGGGCCTCCTCGACCGACCGCCCATAGGCGTAGTTCGTCAGCCGGACAGCGCCCGGGTGCTCCGGATCGGTCCGCTGCGCCACGATGCGGTAGCGGATCAGCTCAGGGTCCGGGGCCACGCCGCTCGCGCGCGCCTGACGCTCCTGGTGCGCCTGTAGCCAGCGCTGTACGTCCGGGTCGCTGTCAGGGGAGTAGGACTGCCAGCAGTCCTCGGTCATGAGGGTCCAGATGCGCTTCAGCTCGTTGCGCCGGACCGCTGCCAGCTGGTCCTCCGTGCTGAACGGTTGGGGCTGGTCCTCTCGATTCTCCAGGCCGCCAGCGGCCACCCAGAGTTCGTGAATCTGCTCCACCGTCATTCCGGTAACCTCACGGTGAATTTCCTTCCGCGCCTCAAAGCGCCTTTCGAAGCCCAGCGAATTCAATGAGTCCTCGCTTCCCGCGTCCCGCCCGGGTTGGTTGGGGGGTGTCTCGTGTTTCCGCCAACGGTACATGCTGCATCAACCTGATGCAGCTGCTATCCTGAAACCCGACACGAACGAGGGACACCCCCACCCTCACAACCAGCCCGGCCCGCGACAGCGGGCCCCAAGGTTCGGGAGGCGAAGCCGGACGGACCGTCAGGCGGGGGAGCGCAGCGGACCCGCCCCCGGGAGTGCGAAGCACTCCCCAACTCCCCTACAG
>NZ_JBIBKW010000030.1:0-98149 GCF_042959465.1 Streptomyces sp. NPDC007901
CCCCGGCCGAGCACGCCCGCATCCCAACGAGCAGCAGGAAGGACCCGGACAAGCACCGCACTTGACCGGCCCCGCCCCTTCATGGATGACGTCATTCGATTCGGGCTGCATCGGGACCTGCGGAAGATGCGCCAGGACTTCAAGCGCGCGACGCCGCGTTCGACCGGCGCTCGGGCAGCGGCCAGTGCCCGGGTGAGGTCTGCTTGGTCTCGGTACTTTTGCCCTTCCGGTGACCGGCTGATGGCGCACGAATGCCGAAGGCGCCGGACCGTCGCAGACACAGTCACTACCGGTTACGGCTGTAACGTCTGTGAGCCTCTGAGTCCATCGAACGGTTGAATCCGGTCTCGGCGTACGGGCGACGCGGAACAGGACTGCGCCCGGCGAGACTTGGCGGGCCGTGGCGCCCGAGTCGCCGACGGCATCGCAGATGAGGCACGAGGAGAGGATTCCCACCATGTCCACGGACTTCAGCAGGCGTCGGCTGCTCGCCGCAGGCGCGGGCGTCGCGATCGCCGGGGCTGCCGCCGGCCAGGCGTCAGCCGCACCGGGCGCCCGGAGTTCCGGGGCTTCCCTGCTCGGCGCCCGCGAGGAGACGCGGTCGCTGGAGGAGCTGTACGAGGCCGCGGTAGCCGAGGGCGGCAAGCTCGTCCTCTACCAGGGTGGTGACGTCGACAGCCAGGCCGTGGGCGTTCGGGCCGCCTGGGCCGCCGCCTTCCCCGAGGTCGACCTCACGGTCGTCGTGGACTACAGCAAGTACCACGATGTCCGCGTCGACAACCAGCTCGCGACCGGCACCCTGGTCCCGGACGTCGTGCAGCTGCAGACCCTCCAGGACTTCACCCGCTGGAAGCGCCAGGGCAAGCTGCTGAGCTATAAGCCCGCCGGGTTCTCCGAGGTCCACAAGGGCTTCAAGGATCCCGAAGGCGCGTGGACGGCGTTGATGGTCATTGCCTTCAGCTTCATGTACGACATCCAGGTCGCCGGTGCGAACGCGCCCAGGACCCCGGCGGACCTGGTCGACGCCCGGTGGAAGACCGCCATCGCGTCCTCCTACCCGAACGACGACGACGCGGTCCTCTACCTCTACTCGCTCTACCAGCGCACCTACGGCTGGGACTGGGTCGCTCAGTTCGCCGCGCAACAGCCGCAGTTCGCCCGCGGCACCAACACCCCCGGCGCCGCGGTCACGGGCAGGCAGAAGACCATCGGCGTCGGCGGCTCCGGCAGCGCGATCTCCAGCTCCACCACCCTGAAGTGGGTGCTCCCGGAGCAGGCCCCCTTCATGGCCTGGGGCCAGCGCGCCGCGATCCTGAAGCAGGCCGCCCACCCGGCGGCGGCCAAGCTCTACATGAACTGGCAGCTGTCCGAGGCCCGCCAGAAGGCCGCCTTCAACGGCTGGTCCGTCCGAGAGGACATCACCCCGAACGCGAGCCTCAAGCCTGTCTGGGACTTCCCGAACGCCCACGTCGACGGCTTCCCGAAGTTCATGGAGGACCGCGCCGAGGTCGAGCGGCTGAAGCAGACCTTCGCCCTGTACTTCGGCGAGGTCAAGGGCGACCCGTCGCCGGGATGGCTGGGCCTGCACCCGGGACGGTGACGGCGGCAGAACGCTGTTTACCGGGGACGTACAGGGCACGCCTTACACTTCTGGCACCGTTGTCAACTGCGTCCGGCCCGTCGCAGGGAGCCAGAGTGTCCCCCACCACCCCCGTCGTACGAAGTCGGCCGGCCCTGCCGACGCGGCGGCTGCCCCACCTGGTCTTCCTGGTCCCGGTCGCGGGTACCCTCGTGCGGCTCGTCGAGCTGAACAGCGAGCTGTGCTGGGCGGTCGCACCGCCCATCGCCGCCCTCGGGCTGCTCTACCTCGCCGGGCCGAGCCGTTGGGACCGTTTCGGCGTCGCGGGACGACCGGCCTGGCTGGGGTTACTGGTGCTGCTGTGGGCCTGGGTGTCCCTCAAGCTCCCGGTACCGCTCGCCTTCGCCTACACATGGCTGGCCGTCCCGCTGGCAGTGCTGGCGCTGCGGATGCCCGGGCGCCGGGTGACGGTGTCGGCGATCGGCGCGATCGCGGCCGGGCTGCTGGCCTCGTTGGTACGGATCGGTGGCGGAGTCGACGCCGACGTGCTGGCGCCCCCGCTCGCCGCTCTCTGCGGCACAGTGGTCCTCTACCGCTCCCAGCAGCGCCTCAACGAGCAACTAGCGGCAACTCGGAACGAGTTGGCGAAGCGTCAGCGCGAGGCCGGGCGGCTCGCCGAGCGGACCCGGATCGCCCGGGACCTGCACGACACCCTCGCCCAGGAACTCGCGGGCAGCC
This sequence comes from Streptomyces sp. NPDC007901, assembly GCF_042959465.1. NCBI lineage: Bacteria > Bacillati > Actinomycetota > Actinomycetes > Kitasatosporales > Streptomycetaceae > Streptomyces > Streptomyces sp. NPDC007901. The sequence goes on from NZ_JBIBKW010000030.1 coordinate 2,318, forward strand.
GCATGCTCTTGCAGGCCGCCGAGCGGGACTGGGAGCGCGATCCGGACGTGGCCCTGCGCCAAGTCCGCGCTGTCTCCCAGGCCCTCGGTGCCCACCTGGAGGAGACCCGCACCATCATCGGTGACCTCACCCCGCCCGCCCTGGAGCGGGACGACCTGGAATCTGCCCTGCGCGGCCTGTGCAGCCGCCCCCAGCCCTTTGCCGGTGCGGCGCACACCACCTTCCGCACCGAGGGAGACCCGTACCCCCTGCCCACCGAACGGGCCGTCACCCTGCTGCGTGTGGCCCAGGGCCTCCTTGCCAACGCCCTCGAACACGCCCGGGCAACCCACGTCCACCTCACTCTGGCGTACCAGGACGACAAGGTGATCGTCGAAGTTCGTGACGACGGACGGGGCTTCGACCCGCGGGCCACGCAACCCACCGGCCTCGACCGGGGTTTCGGGCTCGCCGCCGCCCACGACCGCCTGAGCGCCCTCGACGGCAGGCTCACCTTGGACAGCGCAATCGGGCGCGGCACCCGGGTGCGGGCCGAACTGCCCGCTGCCGAGCACGTATTGGCCAGGACACCGTGACCGGGGGCGCCCTGCGGATCCTGGTCGTCGATGACCACGCCGTCGTACGGGCCGGCCTGCGCGCCCTGTTGGACGGAGAACCCGGATTCGACGTGATCGCCGAGACCGGTGACGGCCGGGATGCCGTCCTCCTCGCCCAACGCCTGAGGCCCGACGTGGTGCTCATGGATCTGCGTCTGTCGGACGCCGCCGCCCCGGACGGTGGCTTCGGTGGCATCGAGGCCACTCGCCGGATCACCGCGGTCGTACCGGGCGCCAGTGTCGTCGTCCTGACCAGCTACAGCGGCCGCGGCGATGTCGTCCGCGCCGTGGAAGCCGGCGCCCGGGGCTATATCCTCAAGGCCGGCCCGCCCGAGGAACTGTTCCGCGCCGTGCGTGCGGCGGCGGTCGGCGGCATGGGCCTGGCCCCCGAGGCGGCGGCCCGCCTCGTCGGCCGGACCGCCGACCCGGGACCGGCGCTCAGCAAGCGGGAGACCGAGGTCGTACGCCTGCTCGCCCAGGGCCACAGCAACCGGGCCATCGCCTCGTGCTTGTTCCTCACCGAGGCCACGGTCAAGTCCCACCTGGTCCGGATCTACCGCAAGCTGGGCACCGAGAACCGGGCCGGTACGGTCAGCGAGGCCCTCCGGCTCGGACTGCTTGAACTCGACGCGGGCTGACCGCTCGACGCGTGCTGGCCGCTCGGGGCGGATTGCCGTGCTTGCGGACGTCGGTGGTCACGGTTCATCGGGCGGCGGGTTCCGACGCCACTCTCGGCGCGGACGTGCTCCACAGGTCGGTCGCGCCAGTCCTGGTGGGGTGCCTACAGGGGCGCTATCGATGCGGCGCTCGCCGACGGCATGAAGGTGGTCATCAGTGCCTGGACCGAGAAGATCAGCGTCGGGACGGTCACCGACATGACGGTCTGGAAGGCCATGTGGTCCACCGTGGTCGGTGCCTACGGCAGCAACGGCAACGTGTACTTCGAGCCGCTGAACGAACCCTACGGTTACTCACTGAGCCAGTGGGTCTCGGTCTGCTCCTCCTGGCTCTCCCAGTTCTCCAGCGTCCCGAGAAGCCGGGTCGTCATCAGCGGCACGGGCTACAACGACAACGTGACCGGCGTCGGAGCCTTCTCCGCCCTGAACGGCACACGGCTGTCGCTGCACTGCCGCGGTCGAGCTGATGCCCGACAGTCCGGGAGGTGCTGTTCGCGCTGGAGGCCGGAGTCGGCATGTTCGCCGACTCCGGCCCGGTGGCGCGGCGCGGGTCGGCCAGTGCCGCGGCGAGGCGGTGGTCCTCCGCGCGGTGTACAGAGCCAACCGGCTTACTTCATAAGGCTGTTCAGCCGGTGAAGGCGGTAGTGCCGTTCGGGACGCCGAGGCCGGACGGGCCGTCGTATCCGGTGGTGCCGGTGCAGAGGTAGGAGCCGCCGCAGCTGCCGTTGGAGCCGCTGATGACGTCGTACAGGGCCGAGGTGTGGGCGTACGGGAAGGACGCCGGGTAGGAGCCGGAGGACGGGGCGCCGCCCAGCGCGTAGGTCGCCGCGATCAGCGGTGAGGAGGCGCTGGTGCCGCCGAAGACCATCCAGCCGGTGGCCGAGCGGTAGCTGTCGTAGACCGCGACGCCGGTGTTCGGGTCGGCGACGGCGGAGACGTCCGCCACGGTGCGGTCGGCACAGCCGGTGTCCTTCTGCCAGCTGGGTTTGGCGTCGTACTTGGAGCAGCCGGAGCCCGCCCCGCTCCACACCGTGTCGGTCCAGCCGCGGGAGTTGGAGGCGGTGTTCAGGGACGTACCGCCCACCGCCGTCACGTACTTGGACGCGGCCGGGTACTCCACGCCGTAGCCGCCGTCACCGGAGGAGACGGTGATGGCGACGCCGGGGTGGTTGAAGTAGCTGGAGTCGTAGGTCGCGTCGCTGGAGGACTCGGAGCCGCCGTAGCTGTTGGAGACGAACTTCGCGCCCAGACTGACCGCGGTGTTCACGGCCGTTCCGAGGTTGGTCATGGACGCGGTCTTGGCCTCGACCAGCAGGATCTTGCAGTTCGGGCAGGCCGCACTGACCATGTCGAGGTCGAGGGAGATCTCCTCGGCCCAGCCGGAGTCGCCGCGCGGGTAGCTGGTGCCGCCGTTCTGGTCGACCTTCGTGAAGCAGCCGTTGGCCGTGGTGCAGGCGGACAGGCCGTACTGGGAGCGGTAGACGGCGAGGTCGGACTCGGCGTTGGGGTCGTCGTAGGCGTCGACGATCGCCACCGTCTGGCCCGAACCGCTACTCGCGGAGGGCAGGTTGTACGCCGACTGGAGCGAGGCGGGGCCGTATCCGGAAGGAGCGGCGGCGGCCGCGGTCAGCGCGCTCTCGGCGTGCGCCGACTTCGGGGTGCCCGCAGTGACCTGCAGGGCGTTGCAGGCCATCTCGTCTTTCTTCGTCGGGGCGGTGCAGGCGCGGGCGACGGTGACGCCATGGGCGGGGAAGGCCGTGGCCTGGGCCGCTTGGCCGGCGGGAGCGGCCAGGGTGAGGGCGGCCGTGGCGAGTGTCGCCACGGCGGGGAGAGAAACGATTCTGCGCAACGTACGTCCTCCACGTGGTGGATGAACCGGGAAGGGCTGTGGGGGGTGCGCGGTACGACCTCGGTGCGGGGTGCGCGCCGTGGCTGGGCAGACTGTACGGATGTCGCGATCACGTCAACAAGGTGGATGTTGAAGCAGGGACATTTCTTTGCCTTTTCTGGGAATTGCATGTGCAGTTCCTGGGTGGGTCATGGCTGAAATTCGGGCCGCCATGTCTCGACCGACCTGGGTGACGGTTCGCCCGAGGTTCCGTGGAAGCGCCAGGCCCCTGACGGACAGCGCAATGCGCTCGTGGCTGAGCTGGAACAGCGGGTGTGGACTTGGGGGTTCGACACGCTGCGCGTTGCTGCCCGACGAACTCCGGGACGCCTTGGTCGGCATGGAGCGGGAGAAGCAGGTCGTCGTTGAGCGTGTCGTGCTCCCGCTGGCCGAGTCGGCTCCGCGGAACTCACCCAGCTGTCAAGGCCGGCGAGCTGATTGGACCCGTCAAGAAGAGCGATGTGGGGGCTCTCTCTTGGATTCGTGGCGTGCGAGGTCGAGCGCTCGACGGTAGGCGTGGTGGGCCTCGTCGTCGCGGCCGGCGCCACGCAGGAGCCCGGCGCGGGTGGAGTGGAAGTATCGGTAGTGGTCGAGGCGGTCGAGGATGGCGGTTGCTCTACGCCTGCACCTGGCTGTCCGAAGACCAACGCCGCGAAGCACTCGCCGTCTGGAACATCCACTACAACTACCACCGACCCCACGGCGCAGCCGAAGGTCAACCGCCGGCATCCCGGCTACGCCATGGCGTAACTAACGTCCTGGCCTCCTACAGGCGAGCCAGGCCAGGACATCGGCGACGGTGCGGGCCTCAACCTGTCCGAGCAGCCCGCCGTGGCCGAGGGCGTCGACGAAGCCGGTGTGCCACCGGTCCCGGAACAGGCGCCACTTGCCGGTCTGCGCATCCTGTTCCCAGCGAGGCCGTCCGCGGCGGGTCTCGTCGATGCCCAGGACTGTGACCTGCGGCAGAGGTGCCTCGCCGCCCGCCCCGCCCCGGCAGGCCCAGAAAAGGTCGGCGTTCTCGTCGTCGGCTGCGCGTACCAGGGTCCGTCGGCGAGGACGACACGGGTCTCGGGGAGCCGGTCGCACGTCAGGCCCCACTTGCGATCGTTGAAACCGAGTCCGCCGCCGAGGGTGAGCCCGGCGACGCCCACTCCCGGGTAGCGCCCGCCGGGGAAGTACAGGTTGGCCGCACGGGCCGCGTACACGTCCGAGTTGGTGGCGCCGCCGCCCAGGCGCAGCCGCCGTCCCTGTGGAACCACCGCGTTCAGCGCGCGCAGACCGATCACGAGCCCGGGGGTGGTGGAGTAGCCCGCGTAGTTGTGGCCGCCGGAACGAGCCGCGAACGGCACCTGGTGTCTGTCGCACCACCGGATCGCTGTGGCCACATCGCCCTCGCTCGCACAATCTAGGACACCTGCCGGACGGACGCGTAACGCTGGTTATCGGGCGCCGCCTTCGCCGAGTACTGCGCGGCCCCCGGGCGATACAGAGCGGCGGCCGGGCTGAGACTCCGCCTCAGTTCGCGCCACGCCCCCCGGTTCGACAACCGCGCCTGCGAACGGCGGTAGGGCGGCGGGTGCCGGGGAGAGGGGGCTGGCGGTGGCCCGACCGATGCCGGCCCCCAGCCCGATCAGGCTCCCGTAAGCCGCGACGGCTGCTCCGGTGCACAGTAGTTCTCGTCGGCTTGTCTTCACAGGCGAACCCCTTCGCGGCGGGCCCGGCACCGGACGGCGGGTCCGGACACGAGCGGTCGAGGCACTGATCAGCGGGTCCGGACCCACGATGAGGACGCACGGGGACAGGCACCGACCGTGACACCCGGACGCGCTCGCGATTCACGCAAACGGAGCGAGACACCCGTTGTGCGCGAGACGTACTGGGTGTGGCGGTCCTTGAGACCTCCTGCGGTTGATCCCTGCCTCGCGGCACGCGGCCGAGTTGCTCATTCCCTCCGCCATGAGGCGAAGGCATTGATCCCCCGGTTCGCGGGCCGGAACACAGACCGTTGTCACCCAGCCACGGCCGGTCGCCCCGCCGGGTGCCGGATAGCCTGACGTGATGAACGAGAATCCTCCGCCCTGCCCGAAGTGCTCCTGTGAGTACACGTACGAAATGAACGCCCTGATCGTGTGCCCGGAATGCGGCCACGAATGGGTTCCGGCCGAGGACGTCGCCGAGGGCGGGGACGCCGCCGGGGAGCGTGTCGTCAAGGACGCTGTCGGCAATGTGCTGCAGGACGGCGACAGCGTGGTCGTCGTGAAGGCGCTCAAGGTCAAGGGCAGCCCTTCGGGGATCAAGGCCGGTACGAAGGTGCGCAACATCCGGCTGGTCGACGGCGTCGACGGGCACGACATCGACTGCAAGGTGGACGGTTTCGGGGCGATGCAGCTGAAGTCCAGCGTGGTCAGGAAAGCCTGATCCCAGAGCGAGATTGCGCCGCCGCCGTCCATGACGGGAACACCGCAGCAGACTGATGCTGAATTGCAAAATTTCGCAATTGGTTAGATGCTGTGCTGGCTGTGTTCGCAGGTAGCCGCAGGCGCAGCCTGTCGCGCTCCGCCCCTCAGGGTGGAGCTTGTAGGGGAAGCCGAGGGGTTGTGTCCGTTCCGCTGTACCAGGCCAAGGCCGAGTTCTTCCGGATGCTGGGGCATCCCGTCCGGATCCGGGTGCTGGAGCTGCTCCAGGACGGACCGATGCCGGTACGGGACCTGCTGGCGGCCATCGAGGTGGAGCCCTCCGGCCTGTCCCAGCAGCTGGCGGTGCTGCGCCGCTCGGGGATCGTCACCTCGGCCCGCGAGGGCTCGACCGTCGTCTACGAGCTGGCCGGCGGGGACGTGGCCGACCTGATGCGGGCCGCGCGGCGGATCCTGACCGAGATGCTGGCCGGGCGGAACGAGCTGCTGGCCGAGCTGCGGGAAGCCGAGGTCGCCGCGCGATGACCTCGCGGATCAGCCGGGCCAGGTCCCGGATCACCTCGCTGCTGCCTGCCCGTGCCGACCTGGCGGAGATACGGCGCGACCCGCGCCGGGATCTGCTCGCCGGGCTGACCGTGGCCATCGTGGCCCTGCCCCTGGCGCTCGGCTTCGGCGTCTCCTCCGGGCTCGGCGCCGAGGCGGGTCTGGCGACCGCCGTCGTCGCGGGCGCACTCGCCGCACTCTTCGGCGGATCCAACCTCCAGGTCTCGGGACCGACCGGCGCCATGACGGTGGTCCTCGTCCCCATCGTGGGCAAGTACGGGCCGACGGGCGTCCTCACCGTCGGACTCATGGCCGGCGTGATGCTGATGGCGCTGGCCGCGCTGAAGGCCGGCCGCTACATGCAGTACATCCCCGCCCCCGTGGTCGAGGGCTTCACCCTCGGCATCGCCTGCGTGATCGGCCTCCAGCAGATCCCGAACGCCCTCGGCGTACCCAAACCGGAGGGTGACCGGGTACTGGTGGTGACCTGGCGGGCGGTCCAGGAGTTCGCCAAGTCCCCGAACTGGACCGCCGTCGGCCTCGCCGTCGCCGTGGCCGCCCTCATGCTGATCGGCGCCCGCTGGCGGCCGACCGTACCGTTCTCCATCCTGGCCGTGATCGCCGCGACGGTCGTCGCGCAGGCCGCCGGACTGGACGCGGCGAAGCCGATCGGCGACCTGCCCTCAGGGCTGCCCGCGCCCTCGCTCGCCTTCCTCGACCTCGGCTCCCTGGGCACCCTGCTCGCCCCGGCCGTCGCGGTGGCCGCCCTGGCCGCCCTGGAGTCCCTCCTGTCCGCGTCGGTCGCCGACGGCATGACGGTCGGGCAGCAGCACGACCCCGACCGGGAGCTGTTCGGCCAGGGCTTGGCCAACATCGCCGCCCCGATGTTCGGTGGCGTACCGGCGACCGGCGCGATCGCCCGCACCGCGGTCAACGTCCGCACCGGAGCGAGCTCCCGGCTCGCCGCCCTCACCCACGCCGCCGTCCTCGCCGTGATCGTCTTCGCAGCGGCGCCCCTGGTCTCGAAGATCCCGCTCGCGGCCCTGGCGGGCGTGCTGCTGGCCACTGCGATCCGCATGGTCGAGGTCGGCTCGCTGAAAGCCATGGCGAAGGCCACCCGCTCCGACGCGCTGATCCTCGTCCTGACCGCCGCCGCGACCCTCGCCCTCGACCTCGTGTACGCGGTCGTCATCGGCCTGGCCGTGGCGGGCGCCCTCGCCCTGCGCGCCGTCGCCAAGCAGGCCCGCTTCGACCAGGTACCGCTCGACCGGGGCGACCACAGCGCCGAGGAACACGCCCTGCTCGCCGAGCACATCGTCGCCTACCGCATCGACGGGCCGCTGTTCTTCGCCGCCGCCCACCGCTTCCTGCTGGAGCTGACCGAGGTGGCCGACGTTCGGGTCGTGATCCTGCGCATGTCCCGGGTGTCGACGATGGACGCGACCGGTGCCCTCGTCCTCAAGGACGCGGTTCAGAAGCTGCGGCGCCGTGGCGTCACCGTCCTCGCTTCCGGTATACGCCCTGGCCAGCGCCGGGTCCTGGACTCCGTCGGCGCGCTGGACCTGCTGCGCCCCGAGGGCCGGGAGTACGCCACCACGCCCGAGGCGATCCGCGCCGCCCGCGACCACCTGGAGACGGCCGGAGTCCTGCCCGCCCTTCCCGTCCAGCGGCCCCGAACCGCCGGCACCGCCACCGAGGAAGCCCTGCGATGAGCACACCCTCCGCAACTCTCCGCATGGTCGAGGTCTCCGGTGCGGAGGCCCTGTGGCTGCTGGAAGGCAGCAGCCTGGGCCGGCTCGTGTACGCGCAGCGGGACCTGACCGTGATCCGGCCCGCCCGGCACGTGTGGGATTACGGCCGCCTGATCGTTCGTACGCCTGCTGCGGCGGCAGCAGTGACCGCGACGGCGACCTACCACGCGGAGGAGATCCGCGCCGTGACCGGCACCGGCTGGACGGTCACCGTCTGCGGCCCGGCCGAGGTCGTCACGGACGCTGACGAGGCCGCCCACTACTGGCGCACCCTGACCGGCGGCTGGTCCCACGGCCCGCACGACACCCTCCTGCGCCTGCACCCCAAGACCGTTGCCGGATTCCGCCTCGTCCGCGCGGAGGCGTGATGTCCAGGCAGCTCGAAGCCCTGCCCCTCCGGCACGTGCTGACCCTGCCCACCGAGCCGTCCGCCGTCCGCATAGCCCGAGAGACGGCCGAGCAGGCCCTGGTCGAGTGGGGAATCGGGTTACGCCATCCCACGGTGGACCCTGCCCTGCTGATCCTCAGCGAGCTCGTCACCAACAGCGTCCGGCACGCCGCCGTCCTCTCCCCGACCGTGACCGTGATCTACGCGTCGGGACCGGACTGCCTGGCCTTCGCCGTCCACGACCGCCACCCCTACCAGCCCCCGCTGTACGGGGCGATCACCGGCACCAGTACCGGCGGCCTGGGAACCGTCATGGAGCTCACCCTCGCCCTGGGCGGCACCGCGGTGGTCCGCGCGGATGCCGACGGCCGGGGCAAGAGCATCTGGATCACCCTTCCCCTCTGACTTCGACGAGCCGCACACGCAAGGAAGTTCCCCCCATGACCATCGACTGGCGCTACACCGTCGAGGAGAACCTCGGCATCCTCTCCGTCGCCGGACACCTCGGCCCGGACGCGGTCCGCCGCTTCACCGGCGCCGTCGGCTGGACCCTCGCACGGGGCACCGGACCGGTGATCGTGGACCTGACCGAGCTGCGCGGCTGGTCGGCCGAGGGCCAGCTGGCGATAGCTGAAGCCGCGCGCCGCCTGACGGAGGCCGGCCGTAGCCTGGAGCTGGCCGCCATCCCCGCCGACGGCTCCCTCGTCCCGACCGGGGACGGCCCGCCGATCCCCGTGCACGCCGACCTCGCCGCCGCGCTCGCCACACACCACGCAGAACAAGGGAAGCAGGTGCAGGGGCATCACGAATGGCGCACCACCGGATGGCCCAGCGGAGAGCAGGCGGACACATAGCCCGCAGTCGCGCACGCCGACGGGGTCGAGGACTCGGGACTTGAACTGCCATGCGATGCCTGGCAGTTGACGGTACCGAGAGGTAACCGCCGTGTCGTGGGTGGATCCTGTGCCGGTCCCCTGGAAAGCCGCCCTCGCAACGCTCGGCGCTGCGTACACTGCGTGACCGTTGCAGGACCACGTGCGCACGTGGTGGGGCGAGGAGTGTGGCGGTACTCGTGACACCGAAGACTGGGGACCGGATCGCGCGCCGGTATCTGTTGCAGGACACCCTCGGCTTCCCGCGCGACCGCATCCCCCCGACTGGTCATCACCCGGGGCGGCACCGCCGGCCACTCCGCCGTCTACCGCGGCTACAGCCGCACGGTCACGGGCATCACCGTCGAGGCCGATCACGTCGTCGTCGAGGGCTACACACTCGACAGGCCGACGGCACCGGGCATAGAGATCACCGGCCACGACATCACCGTAGAGAACAACACCGTCACCCGCCCGCCCGGCGGCGACGGCCTGCGCTTCTTCGGCACCGACCTGAAGATCCTGCACAACACCATCCTCCGCACCTCCAACCGCTACGGGCACGCCGACTGCATGCAGACCTTCGCCGACGACACTCCGCCCAGCCGCCGCGTGCTGATCGAGGGCAACCGGTGCGAGGGCATCGACAACATGTGCCTCATGGCGGAAAGCCCCCACGACGGCGAAGGTGACGGGCACGGCCATAGCTCGGACCTCACCATCCGCGACAACTACTGCGAGACGCTGAAAGCCTCGCGGACCCTGATGTTCGAGGACGTCCAGCACGCCACCGTCACCGGCAACACCTTCGGCGCCGCCATCGGCCTCGCCATCCACTCCACCGGCGCCCACGTCAGTGGCAACAAGGCCAGCCCCCGCATCCACTACGAGGTCGGCATCGATGCCTCCTCCCGGCCGGGCTGCACCGGCCCACGACCGGGGGGCGCGCCCTGAAGCTCCGGGGAGGGTGACGGCCGGGGCCTTCGAACGACGGCGGCACGTCCCGCGTCATGTTCCGACACGGCTGCCCGCCGAGACGTCCCACCGTCGCCGATGAAGTCCGTCTCGGCCTGGCGAACGGCCAGGAGAACGCCCTCGCGACATCGAGTCCCCTCCCGGACGAGGAACGTCGTTCTGTTCCGTGGCCAGTTCGATCAACTCGTCGGCGGCGTCCGGGTCGCCCCGATCGATGCGCTCGCGCAGAGCGGTCACTTCGGACCGGTAGGAGTGGTGGGGCTGGTCGGCCTCGGTCGTCATGGGACTCTCCCTGGCTTTCGGGGCTACGAGTCGGAGTGGGGCAGCTTGCCGGCGGCGCGTAGTTCATCGCGGTGCGCGTGCCAGGTCGTGGCCGCGACCTGTCACGGACTCGGATGCTGCGATGAAGGCTCGTACCAGGGGACGGTTGTCTCCTCGGCGGGTGACCATGAAGATCCGGCTCGCTGTGGGAGGCCCGTCGAGTTCGAGACGTCGGGCGCCTGGGGGGAGCAGCGTCGTGACGCTGTAGGGGGCGATGGTGACGCCAAGGCCGGCGGCGACGAACATGATGATGGTGTGCCAGTTCGAGCACTCCTGCGCGACCTGGACGTCGATGCCGGCATCCCGCAGTGGCTGCGTGTTGAGGTCGAACGCCTGAGCTCCTGCTGTACGCGGGAACAGGATCAGCGGGTCAGTGGCCAGCGCCGTTGCTTCCACATGGTCACCCCGTGCGGCGGGGTGCTCGGTGGGGATGACGGCGACAAACCGTTCCGTCGTCAGCAGGGAAAGGTCGATATCGTCTCGCTCCTCGGCATCCCGCACGATCCCGACGTCGGCTGTGCCCCGCTCCAGGGCTGCCAGGACGTCGACGGTGAAGCCGTCGTGCAGCTTGATCTGGACGTCTGGGCGGCGGCGGGAGAATTCACGGAGCCGTTCGCTGACGATCGCGGTGGCGGAGGTGATGAAGGCGACATCCAGGCGGCCGGCCTCGCCGCGCCCGACACGGCCGGCCTCGTCGAGGTCGGCCGCCAGACGGCCCAGAAGGTCGCTCGCCCGTGGCTGGAACGTCGCTCCCGCCTCTGTGAGGCGGACGCTTCGGGAGGTCCGCCGGAACAGCTCAACCCCGACAACCTTCTCGAGCTGCCTGATCTGCTGGGACAGAGCCGGCTGGGCGATGTTCAGCCGCTGGGCGGCACGGCCGAAGTGGAGTTCCTCAGCCACGGCCAGAAAGTACCGCAGATGGCGGAGCTCGATGCGCTGATCCATAGTTCAAACTTATCAATAGAGGCTATCGCTTGTATTGGACATATGAGTGAGTGGGGCTGGAGGCTGCTCACGGGAAGCTGCACCCGAAAGGAAACCCGCCTCATGCCGCGCACATCTGCCCCGACCGTGGTCTCCTCGATCGCCTCACAGAGTGATGCCGACGCGTTCCGCGCGTTGAACGAGGAATGGATCTCGCGCCTGTTCGCCCTGCAGGAAGAGGACCGGGCGGTTCTCGGAGATCCGTTCGGCCGCATCGTGGGCCTGGGCGGCGACGTGCTCCTGGCCCACGAGCCCGGCAGCGGCACCGTCGTCGGATGCGTCGCGCTTCTGGCCCACCCGGACGCCGTGCTCGAGTTGGCGAAGATGGCCGTGGCCCCCGCCGCGCAGGGCCGCGGCATCGGCCGCCAGCTCATAGCCGCAGCGATCGACCGTGCCCAGGCACTCGGTGGGGCTCGGCTGTTTCTCGGCACGAACAGCAAGCTGGCTGCCGCCATCCACCTCTACGAGGAAGCCGGGTTTGTCAGGATCAGCCGCAACCGTCTCCCGGTGGCCGACTATTACGCCCGCGCCGACATCCTCATGGAACTGAAGTGACGCCCCGGCCCAGAGCCCGGAATCTGCTTCGCCACGGCTGTCTTCACCAGCACGTCGGTTCCCTTGTTTCGATCCCAGCCCCAAGTACCGGCCCCATAGCCGATCTTGTGGGGCCGACGGCCCAGCTGCATGGTTTCCCCCGTGACTGAAGGAGCAGACATGTTCAGCGACCTCGGCCCGGTGGTCAGCCGGCACGCGGTGGACCACCGGAAGCGATGGGAGAACGCAGGCCGCGCACTGCTTATAGCCATCCCGTCCGGCTGGCTGGGCGTGTGGGGCTGGTCGGCAACCGGCGAGGGGTCGGCAGGCAGCAACAAGGCGATCGGTCTATTGCTCGGCCTTGCGCTGGGCGCCATAGCGATCGCGGCGACCCAGATCGCGCGGGCCCTGCGCGGCGAGCGCGGCGAGTACTTCGAGGTGCGCCAAGGGGGCCTGATCCACGGATCCCAGCGGGGAGCCGCGGGCTGGTCCTGGAACCGCGTCACCTCGCTTCACGTCGACGGCGACGCGGTGAACGGCCTCGCGACCCGACTCGGCAACGGCTACCGCATTGAGATCGACCTCGACGACGGGACCCGGCTGTGGGCTGACGGGCTCACCGAACGCGCCGACGACCTGGGACGCGCCCTGCTGACGCAGTGCCCGCACGTCGCTCTGAAGCCGCGGATCCCCTGGTACGGCCGGGCGGGCAGGTGGCCGCTGGCAGGGGCCGCGGCCTGCGCGACAGCGATCACCGCGATGATCTTCTACATCGCGGATCACCCGGACAAGGAACACCGGATCTCCGCCGGTGAGGGCATGACCATGGTGCAGAGCACCGAACCGGGCATCAGCGAGGCAGGCTACGCCTTTCTGACCTTCGGCATGCTGGTGTGCGCCATCACCGCGATCACCCTCATCGTCGCCTACGTACGCGGCAGGGCGTATCGCTGAACCGCATGGTGCACAGCACCGCCTCCTCGTGGTTACACGGGAGCCGCCGGAAGAACCCTGCCGCGGCTGTACACAGGGCGCGCGATGAGGGCCGTCTCGTGCGGACAAGGCAGGTCGGCCACCTGCGACGCTCAGAATGGCCAACTGAAGCACTCAGTCACAAGATTCTGAGCCGAGGCACGGCAGTTGTCACATAGGCAGGCTTGTTGTCACCCGCCACGTTCCGCATCGCTCCCGAGCACGTCGTCGGCGTGGCTGGTTTCACGTCCGTGGCATCCTCCGGATCGCGCTCGGCCTCATGCGATCCAAAGGAAAGCGGATCCTCCGGGCTGTTGGCAGAGGGGTCCGACACATGGGCGAGTAGACGACGTACGAGCTCGCGGTCCAGCTTTCTACGGTTCCTGGTCAGGTCGGCGAGGTGCCCTCGGACCTCGCTTGTCTCTTCAGCGGTCAGCGACCGGTCCGGCGTGGCATCAGGAGCTGACGCGGAAGCTGCGGCGCCGGGGGTAGCGCCCGCCGCACCAAGATCCGGACACAGCACAGGCCCTGTCACGCTCCCTGAAAAAAGTGTGCCAGGCTACCTCGAATACATCCGCGTATTGTCCTGTCTCAGTGAAGTTAGTCGTCCGCACCTCGCTGATCTGCGTGGACTGCATTGGGTAAGACGCGGGGACTTGGTTCGTTGAGGCAAATCTCGGGGACCGGGACCGAACAGGCTGAGTGCTGTCCGGTCTCAGGTCGGGCTTCCGCTGTACTGGTCGGGCCGTCAGGTCCTGTCGCTGGCGACTTCTGAGCCGTCCATGTCGTCACGGACGGACTCGCGTGATCAGTCCGTTGTTGGTGAGAAGCGAGAGCGGCTGTGTCGGCAGGCCATGCTATGCAGACTCCGCCAACCCCGCTAACGCGGCTGCGCGTTCCGATGCTGGTCGCCCGCCTGCTCCAGGGCGGCCTCGTAGGCGTGCAGGGCGGTGATGACTGTGGCGCGTTCCGCGGGGTCGAGACCGCGCATGACGCGTTCCCAGGCAGAGGCGCTGCCGGAAAGCCATTCGCCGATCGGTGTGGCGTAGGCGGGGGCGATGGCGACGATGCGGCGGCGGCGGTCGACGGGATCGGCAGTGCGCTGCAGGACGCCCAGCCGCGACAGCTCGCTGACCATGAGGCTGACGGTTGTCGGGGCCACCTCCAGCCGGGCGGCCAGGTCGTTGACGCTGGTGGGGCCGTCGTACTCCAGGTGGGCCAGCAGCGCGAGATGTCGCGGTGCCAGGTCCAGGCCCTGGAGCGCCGGAGGGATGGGCAGGCGCTTGGCGCGGCCGACAAGCCGTGGCATGAGCAACAGCAGGGTGCGGACAGCCTCATTGACGGCTGGACCGTCCGATTCCGTGGACATCGGCGACCTCTTCCAGATACCTTTAAAAGCAAAGGCTTTGGATTCAAAGGGAACGAGGTCAACTATGCCGCATCTGACCGTCCACCTTCCGGAGAACAGGCTGACCGGTAAGGAACCCATGCTCGTCGCCGCATTGACCGACGCTGTCGTCGACGTCTATGGCGAATGGGCCCGCGACCTCGTAAGTGTCCGCCTGGCCGGAGTCCCCGCGGGCCGTTTCGCGCGGGGTGGCAAGGCCGTGGATACAAACGCCTCGGTGATCTTGGGCGTCCGCGCCGGCGTCTTCGAACGCCCCGACGCCGCTCAGATCACTGTGCGCCTCGGCACCGCGCTCACCGACGCGATTACGCGCGTTGTCGGTGATGACCTGCGCGCCGGCACCATGGTCGAACTCGTGGCGTCACCGCCAGAGCGTACGTTCGTCGGCGGTGCCCTCGCCGTGTGACTCTCCGGCCTGGGCGCAGCGCAGGCGCGTCACCTCGAACGCCTCGACGTCCTTCGGATCAGCTCGTCCGCACGAACATCGACCACCACCGCCGAGCTTTCCGTGCAGCGCACGAAGTAACCCGGGGCGCGCCGACGCTCCCGCTCCAGCCGCGACTCGAGGCCGACGTACCGCCCGGTCGTCGCCGCCCAGTACCAGCCCGGGAAGTGACGCTCACCGCGCGACCAGCGAAACGTACGTACAGGATCAACATCCTCGAACCGGCCCGTCACACAGCCCCGCAGCGGACGCCGGCGACGCCCATGCGCCGCGTCCACGTTCGACAACTCGACGCGCGGCCCTGCCTGATCCACCTCAGCCGGTTCAGCCATCCAGCACCCCCGGCGCGCTCAACCGCGCGACCAGGTTCGCTGAGACGGAAGCCCGAACGACTCGGTTCGTTGAGGAAACGACTCGGTTGAGTGAGACAGGACACGTATGTCCGACTTACAGGCCGATGAACCCCCCTGTCCTGTGGCAGCGAACCTTGAGTTTGTGGCATCGGAGGTTGAGTGAGCCTTCTACTGGCTGGAGCGAGGCATCCGGACGACCGCGGTCCCTCCGTCCAGATCGACCGTTGTCCTGTTCGGCGGAGCCCCGTCATCCTTGTTGTCCGGTAGGACCAGGGCCGCCTGCCGCTCCTTCAGCTCGTTCTGCTTGCCCGGCGAAAGGCTCGCGTGCAGCTGCTCGAACCCGGTCGCTGATATCTGGCCCTGACGTCCGCTGTTCCGCCATGGCAGCACTCCGGCCCGTCCCGCGCGCAACAGCAACTGGTCAACAAAGGCCAGCAGGGTCAGCACGACGACGAGCCGGACACCCCCTCTGTGGGCGGATTTCGCGGACGGAGCTTGACACTCGTGATCTTGCTTCGCGTGTCCTCGTGTGCGATACGGAACGAAGTCAGCCCGGGGCCGTGAAGGTCCTCACGTCCTGCTCCCGCAGGGGGCAGGCACTGATCAGTCCGGCGATCTGTGTCATCGACCCCGTGTTCTGCCTGGTGGACACGCCTTCTGTGTCACTGATCAGCCGATCTGTGTCATGTCCGCCAGTGAGACCCAGCACTGGGGGGCGGGCCTGGGGCCTGGGTCCGGTGATTTCCCTGGTCGACGCGGTCCGGCTGGGCGGCTGGCCCCTGGGTCCGCGTTGGCTCGGGGCAGTCTCTTTCGGAGTGATTCTGCGGAATCCGTACCCGTGCTGTACGCCCTGCTGTACGTTCGGGGTATGTCGAAGTCAGTGACGATCCGGGTCCCCGAGGACCTCCACGCGCAGCTGCAGGAGCGGGCCGAGGCCGAGGGCACCACGGTCACCGCCCTTATCACCGAGGCCGCGCGTAACGCGGTCCGCGACCCCCGTCTCGAAGGTGCCGCGGACGTCTTCCGCCAGTTCGTCGCCAATAACGCGGACGCGTTCGACGCGGCGTTCCCCGACGACGCCCCCGCCCGCCGGGACGCTGCCGAGGCCCCGGGGCGGGCGGCCTGAGGTGGAACTCCACATCGACATCCGCTGGCTGCTGGAGCGCCAGGCGGAGGTGCTGCCCAAGCACCCTGAGGTCCACGACTTCTCCAATCTCGTGGCCGCCATCGCCCGGCACCGCGTCAACACCCCGCAGGTCGGCGCCACCGTGGACAACGCCTGGCGCGCGGCCGCGCTGATGCACGCCGTCATCCGGTTGCGCCCGCTCCCGGCCCGCAACGCCCTGTACGGCGCCGCGATCGTCGTGTCCTACATGGACGCGGCGGGTGAGGCCGTCGACCCGCCGTACGGCGCGTTGATCGACCTCGCTCGGGACATCGACGCCGGCCGCGCCGACGGGTACGACGCGGCCGACCGCATCCGCTCCTGGCAGATCTGACACCGGCCCGGCGCCGGGAAGAGGGGGAACGGTCGTGGCGGACCAGGACGACCCGCAGGAGGTCGCGCGGCTGCGCTACCGGCTGTACGTCGACGCGCTGCGGGCCCGGATGCCCCAGGCGCAGTTCGACCTCCTCATGGAGGCCATCCGGCTGTGGGCCGCGCACGGCGGCGGCACGGCCCGGCTGCGCTTCGACACCGAGGAGGAGAGGGAGCTGTCCACCCCCGAGGTGCAGCAGGAGCTTGCTCAACCTCATGGGGCTGCTCGGTGCGCTGCAGCCCGGGCACGAGAACCGCGCCGACCACGTCGTCGCGCAGCTCGGTGACGGCGAGCACACCAAGGGCGCCATGTCCCTCGTGCCGCCCGATGTCGCTGCCGACGCCGACCAGCTTCGTGCCCTGCGCGACCGCATCGACGCCCAGCAGCGCCAGCGCCGCCTGGACCAGCAGGAAGTGGAGGGCATCGCCCGCGCCTCGGGGATGCCCGAGGCTGAGGACGACGCCTGAGGGCGTACAGCAGGCCGCAGACGGCCTTGCACCCCAATAGGGGTTAGTACAGGTAGTACCTATGTGCGGGTTGTAGATCGCTCCCCTTGAGAGCGAAGCTCGCGACGCGGGACCTGATCATCTGGTTCACCTGTGACGACGACCCGTCGGCGTCCGGCGCGCATGATCCTTCCCGGCCTCGTACGGCCGCCTGCGGCGTTCTGAGGCCCTTCCGGCTCTCGAGAGCGGTGATCACAAGGCCCTCCGAGGCGCTGTCAGCGCCATACAGCGCCTCGGAGGGCCGGAAGCCCTGCTGATCCCTCGTGGCGAGTCCACGATGGGTGCGGTTCCTGAGCTACACCCTTCCTCATTTGGACCTCGCGGCGCATCAATGTCCACCCATGTCCACCCACTCCTCGTGCCGTACAGGCGGCCGGCAGTCCCCACCGCTGTCCGTCTTCGCTGACGTGTTCGGCGGGGACAGCAAGAGGTTCTTCACCGTGGTTCTTCGCCACCGGGGCGCGTGGACCGCGGCGCGGGACGTGAGCGCCGCGGTCCACGGTTTCATCGAAGGAACTTCACCTCTGGGAAGGCTGCGCTCGGGCCGTCGAGCAGATGCCTTTGGCGGTGTCGCAAGTGTAGGTCGAAGAAGGCGAGCGGGTATGCCTGTTGGATCCGTACCGACCGGGCCGGGGCGAGGGTGCCGATCATGTCCTGGACCTGCTGGTCGGTCATGCCGAGGATTTTGCCTGCCTGCGGGATCAGCGTCGCGTTGTCGCCGTATGACTGGTGGATGGCCCCGTCGGCCTGGATGTTGAGCCGCCAGCCGCGAAGGTGCGTCCAGAACTTGGCGACGTCCGGCATGGCGGCCCGGGTGAAGATGGCGGTCATCATCATGAACGGCCGGTCCAGGTCGGCGGTGATGGTCGGCTGCATGGGGCCGTCGATGCTGAGCCCGGCTCTGACGCGTCGGTCGGCGAGCATGGTGAGCGCGGTGGCGGTGCCGCCCTTCGACCAGCCGAACGCGCCGATGCGCCGCGGGTCGAGGGCGCCGAGCAGGCCGGGCGGCAGTGGTTTGCCGTCGAAGTCGGGGTTGCGGCCGGCGGCGAGGTCCTCCACGCAGTCGAGCAGGAACCGGAGGTCCGCGGAGTAGTCCTTTGGGAACATCGGGACGTCGTCCGGGGTGAGGACCCGGCCGTCGGGGAACTCGGTGAACGCGTCGTGGGTATGGTCGACGGTGACCACGGCGTAGCCGTGGCTGGCGAGTTCCTGGACGATGATGGTGTGGTCGGCGCGGTGGCTGCCCGAGCCGTGCGAGTACACGATGATGGGCAGGCGGTGGCCCGTACCGTGCACGGGCGCGCCCACGCGCCCGGCGGTGAGCGGGCCGAGGGCGGGGTCGAGGGGGAAGCCGGCGTCTGTCAGGAACGCCCGCAGCGCGCCCTCGGTCATCCAGGGGGCACGCGGCAGGTCCTCCGTCCTGCGGGAGGGGTACCAGACGCTGGCCATCAACTCGCGATGACGCCCCGGGCCGGCCACGGGATCCGGGCGTGAGGTGTCGACGAGGTGGAGCGGCACCATGCCCACCGGGTGCGGTCCGGTGGGCGGAGGCAGGGTGAGTTGCACCGGGCCGGAGGCGGTCTGAGCCGCCCACGCGCGGGATGCGACGCCGAGCGGCACGGCAGTCCCGATCCCAGCGGTCAGCGCTGCCCCGAGCATGCGACGGCGCGTCATTGGTTTTCGGCTGTTGGACGCCGTGACGGTCATGAATCCTCCCGAGTCTGGGTTTCTTGGTCGGAACCGGGCTCGCAGCCCGTGGCGCTGGGTGTGGGACGGCATGGTCATGGCCTCGCGTCCGGTCCTCGACGTCGCTCTGCCGAGGCGGCTGTTTTCGGGCCGATCCTGATGTGGACGATGCCGCTGTCGAGGTCGATCGGCCCGCGGTAGGGGTCGCCCTCGTCGTCGCGCATCCACTCCAGGCGCTGTCGCTCCTCCTGAAAGTGGCGGGCGCTCGGCAGGAAGACCTCTTCGAGGATGTTCACCGCAGGACACTGCCTTGATCGGGCCGAGGTTCCCGACGCCGACCAGACGGATGGTCTGAAGGGACGCACATCATCAAGGCTCCTGGCTGTGGATTCAGAGACAACCGTTGTCGTGCTGCGAAGAGCTCCATCAGGCCCGGACGCCGATGGGAGGGATGTCCAGGGCGTAGCGGGGAGTTGGCGCGTCAGCCGTTGCGGGCGGCCTCTGGGCCGGTGATGCGTTTGAGCAGGGGGAGAGTCGAGGCGATGATGCCCAGCGCGGCAACGAGGCCGAGGACGACGAGCGCGTAGTACGCCACACCTGGCGACACCAGGTCGTAGTGCATCTGCGATTTCAGGAACAGGGCGGAGGCGGCGAAGGCCGTACCGATCGAGATCGCGGCCACCGCCAGCAGCGGCAGTGTGCTCTCCAGGCCGATCACCCTCTGCAGCAACCGCAGCGGCGCGCCGGTGAGCCGCAGCAGCGCGAACGGGCGTCGGCGATCCGACAGGCCCGCGACGACGCTCACCGCCAGGCTGCAGCCTGCGATCGGCAGGGTGGTCAGCAGCACCACGTTGGCCAATTGCCGCCAGCCGGCCAGCTCTTGCTGCAAGTCGGTGCCCCAGTCGCCCACCGTTTGGGCCTGTTGGTGCGGGTAGGCGGTGGTGAGCACGGTCCGCACGCGTTCCATGGCGGCTGTCGAACCGTCAGTGGCCACGTAGACCAGTTGTACGGGCAGCTTGGCGACGGCTGCGGTGCTGATTGCGGCGGCGGGCCACGGCAAGCTCGGGTGCGACTGCAGGCTGACGAACGCGTAGAAGTCGACGGCCGTGACGCTCGCCCCGGCTGGGCAGCGGCCCACCATGGGAGTCTGCGCCAGGTCGGAGCAGGTCACCAGTGCAGGCGCGTCCGGGCCGGGATCACCCGGGTGGACTCGCCGGTGTACCACCTTGCCGACGTCGTCGGGGTTGGCATGGACGACGGCTACGCCCCGCACGCCCGGGATCGCCCGCACCTCGGTGAGCAGCCGTGTCGGGATGGCCCCGGCCAGCGACGCCTGGCCGTCGCCGCCGTCCTCCACCACGGTCCGGGTCTGCCGGTCGCCGTTGAGGGTGCCGCGGTAGTCGTTGATGGTGCCGATGATGCTGACTGTCGCGGTGGTCACGAACAAGGCCAGGACGAGGCCGCTGACCGCGCGGAAGCCGGCCTTCGGGTCGTCTGCGAGTCGGCGCACCGCGATCAGGGCGGCCGGGCGGCGGGTGCGCCGGGCCACCGCCCGGGCGACGGTCATGGTCAGCCACGGCCCGGCGATCACCAGGCCCAGCATCACCACCAGGAATCCGGGGAGGTAGGCCGCCGTCTGGCCGTTCCCGGTCGCAGGGCGGCGGCCGACGAAGACGAAGTACGCCAGTTCGGCCAGGCCCGCCAGCAGCGGGATCAGCCGCCAGGCGCGCGGCGGGCGCGGGGTCACCCGGCGGGTCACGCCGAGCGGGGAGATGGCGACCCGGCGCAGCGCGAGGCGCGCCGCGATCGCCGCCGCCACCGGCACGCCGACGATGACGCCGAGGGCCTGCGGGGCGCTGAGTGTCAGATCCGAGAGGAAGAACCGCTGCTGCCCGGTGAGCGGAATGGTGGCGACCAGCGGGCGCAGCGCGGCGTAGAGCCCGAAGCCGATCACTGTCCCGGCGGCCGCCGCCAGCGCGGACTCCACCGCCGATAGGAGCGACACCTGCCGGGGAGTGGCGCCGACCAGCCGCATCGCCGCGTACCGCTGTTCGCGCGTGGCGGCGGACAGTCGGGTTG
Source organism: Streptomyces sp. NPDC007901 (assembly GCF_042959465.1). Classification (NCBI taxonomy): domain Bacteria; kingdom Bacillati; phylum Actinomycetota; class Actinomycetes; order Kitasatosporales; family Streptomycetaceae; genus Streptomyces; species Streptomyces sp. NPDC007901. The sequence continues at coordinate 23,248 of NZ_JBIBKW010000030.1, forward strand.
CGGTGGCGATGAAGATCAGCACCGGGAAGATCAGGGCCCCGGCCACCACGGAGGAGATGAGCGTCAGCGCGTCGCCGCGCACCGCGTTGTCCCAGCACTCGTTGTCGCAGGTGGATGGCCGGCTGGTAGCGATGGTGGTGACTGCTCTCGCCCCTGGTGCGCCCTTGATCTGGGCGGGGGTTCGGCCGATGACAGCGATCAGCGAGTCCGGGGAGGCCAGGGCGGCGTCGCCGATCGTGCCGGTGAGCCGCCCGGGGAAGCGGTCGCCCAGCTGGTCGGCCGGGGTGTCGCGGATCAGCTTGGCCAGCGAGGGTGAGGCGTAGTACTCGCCGGGCGCCGGCAGGTGCGTCAGGCCGGGCGGGACGGGCGAGGTGGGGCCGGTCGCGGCGACGTCGACCTCGGTGAGGGACTTGCCGTCGTAGTAGTCGCCGTGCGGCCACCACCACAGCTGGTCCGCCGACGCCAGCTCGGTACGGCTGGCGGCGCCGGTGTCGAGCCAGACCTGCCGCTGGTTGGTCCGCTCGACGGCGTTCATGCTGGCGAAGGTCGACAGCAGCAGCCCGACGCCGATGGCGACCGCGGCGGCGATCATGGCGAGCCGGGCGAGGGCCTCCCGACCGCCGCTGACCGCGAGGCGGAGCGCGAAGGCGATCACGAGGCGATCCGTCCGGTCGTGAGCAGGCTGGCCTTGCCGTCGCGGACGATGGCCTCCCGGTCGGCATGTGCGGCGACCCGGGGCTCGTGGGTCACCAGGACGATGGTGGTGCCCTGTTCGTGGGCCGCGTCCACCATCAGGTCCATCACCTGCTCGCCGGTGAGCGAGTCCAGCGCTCCGGTCGGCTCGTCGGCGAACAGTACCTTGGGCCGGGCGACAAGACTCCGGGCCAGCGCCACCCGTTGCGCCTGACCGCCCGACAACTCCCCGGAGCGGCGGCGCTCCAGGCCGTCCAGGCCCAGCCGGGCGAACCAGGGCCGGGCCTCGGCGAGGGCGGCCGCCCGGCGCAGGCCGGAGAACAGCAGCGGCAGGGCGACGTTCTCCTCGGCGGTCAATTCGGGGACGAGTTGGCCGAACTGGAAGACGAAGCCGAACGTGTCCAGGCGCAGGGCGCTGCGCTCGGTCTCGTTCAGGGTGTCGATGCGGCGTCCGTCGAAGTGCACCTCGCCCGAGTCGGGGGTGAGGATGCCGGCCAGGCAGTGCAGCAGGGTGGACTTGCCCGAGCCGCTCGGGCCCATCACGGCGAACACCTCGCCGGCCTCGACGGCCAGGCTGGCGCCGCGCAGGGCGTGGGTCTCGCCGAAGGAGAGGGTGATGTCGCGGGCCTCGATGAGGGCGGTCATGTGCGCACCGCCGCTGCCAGCGTGTCCATCCGGGCCGTGGTCAGCTCGATCCACCGTAGGTCGGCCTCCAGGTGGAACAGGCCGTGGTCGGCGAGCAGGGCGTCGATGATCGGACCGGTCCGGCGCAGCTTCGTCAGCTCGTGCATCCGCTCCAGGTGGGCGGCCCGCTGGGTGTCGAGATACTGCTGGGCGTCGCGGCCGAGCATCAGGGCCAGCACGACTTTGGTGAACAGCACGGTCTGCAAATTGGGCTCGGGGGCCACCGGCTGGGTGAGCCAGGTCTCGAACTCCGTCGCCCCCGCCTCGGTGATCACATAGCGCTTGCGCTCGGGGCCGACCCCGGGCTCCGCCTCGCCGGCGATGACTTTCCCGTCCCGCGCCAACCGGCCAAGCGTTGTGTAGACCTGCCCGTACGGCAGCGGTTTGCCGCGGTTGAAGAAGGCGTCGTAGTCGCGCTTGAGGTCGTAGCCGTGGCTCGGCTCCCGCTCCAGCAGCCCCAACAGGGTGAGAGGAACACTCATGCGAGGATCATACACCGCAGATATACTCCGAGTGTATATCTGCTGAGAGTTCGCTCTGGCGCTGGGACATCGCATCCGGTTGCCGGCCTGTCACCAGCGACCAGCCCTCTCCCTGAGCCGACTATTACGGACGCTGGTTCAGAGCTTTGGCCGGCTCCCGCTCGACGGCTCCCACAGCGGCGGGTGTCGGCAGCCGATAGCACGCGGTTTCGCCTGGCCCGGCGGCCGGTAACCCGCCGGATTGAGCAGCGCACGGTGCAGGGCCAGAGGTTGCTGGCCGACCGCGTCCTGCGACGGCTGCACAGCAGCCTTCCGTGTCCGCACAGGTGCCGGCGCCCGCCCGCCGGCCCGCCGGCCCGCCCGGCCGTGCCGGGTGGGTTCTCCTCACCCGGCCCAGCCGCCGACCAGAGGACGCCTGCGCGGCGTTCGCGTCGCGCCGGGCAGGGCTTTCGCCGCCGTCCAGGGCAGTGAGGGGACGCTTCGGTGTGCCTTCTGGAGGGCGGACGGGCGGCCCGCGGCAGAGGCTGCCTGCAGCGTGACATGCTGCCGTACCCGTCGGCGCCCGGTCAGCCAGGAGGGCCGTCCAGCTTTATCTCGAACCAGACGACTTTCCCTCCCACCAGCCGGCTGACGCCCCATCGATCAGCCAGTTCATTGACTACGTACAGGCCGTGACCGCTTTCCTGCAGACTGTGTACCTGAAGCTGGCGAGGCATCTGCGTTGCCCTGTCCTGTACCTCGCACCGCAGTACGTGCGTGCGCAGCATCCGCACCTCGATCGGTTCGAGAATCGCCGCTGCCGCGTTCACTGCGTTGGTTACCAGTTCGCTGACCAGCAGCTGAGCACGATCCGACAAGTGCGCGAGCCCCCACCCGTCAAGCGCCTGACGGGTGAGCTGCCTGGCTATGTGCGGCGCTCTGTGGTCGCTTTCGATGGACCACTGGGCGACATCGCTTGCCGTAAGTCCTTCGAAGCGGGCCGCGAGCAGCGCGATGTCGTCGTCACGGTCACCGGGGCCGAGCATGTCCAGGATTTCGTCGCAGGCAGCTTCCAGCGGCGGTGGGTCCGAGAGCTGCGCTGTTGCGGCCAGTCGCTCACGGAGCTGCTCGATGCCCGTCCAGATGTCCCGGATCCGCGATTCGACCAGGCCATCGGTGTAGAGCACCAGCGTCGATCCCGCTGGTGCTCCCAGTTCCACCGCTTCGAAGTCCACTCCGCCGACACCGATGAGGACACCGGGTGGCACCTGCAATACCTCGGCCTTGCCGCCATGGAGCAGCAGGACGGGCGGCGGGTGACCGGCATTGGCGAAAGTGATGCGGTGGGCGACCGGGTCGTAGACGGCGTACAGACACGTGGCCGGGCGGTCGGTACCCAGCCGCTGTGCCTGTTCGTCGAGGTGGCGCAGGACCTCCTGCGGAGGGAGGTCGAGGCCCGCAAGGGTCTGCGCGGTGGTGCGTAACTGGCCCATTATGGCCGCCGACGCCATGGAATGCCCCATCACGTCGCCGACAACCAGCGCGACCCGGCTGCCCGGCAGCGGGATCGCGTCGTACCAGTCACCGCCGACGCGCGCGGTCTCTGCGGCCGGCAGGTACCGGGAGGCCAGCCGCACCCCAGGGGGGCAGGGCAGAGTGTGGGGCAGCATGGTGCGCTGCAACTCGTCCGCCTGGTACGCCTCGCGGTGGTAGAGCAGAGACTTGTCGATGCCCAGAGCGCTCTGCGTGGCCAGCTGGGCGGCGACCTGCAGGTCGGCCGCTTCGAAAACGGGACGGTCGGGCTGCCGGAGGAACACAGCGGTGCCGACGACCCGGCGTCGCCCCCGCAGCGGCGCAAAAATGACCCGCGAGCCGGACGGTCCGCCGAAACCTTCTCCGACCAGCTCGGACAGGGTGTCACCGTTCGCCATGTCACCGAAGACCGGACGTACCCCCCCGCAACACGTGGGCAAGAGGGCCGTCGGCGCGTACGACAGTCACCTCCGGCGGCCTGGCACGGCCGAAGTCACTGCCGGCAGAGTGACCAACCTCCGGCACGAAAGCGAGCGTCGCCGCCTCGTCGGATATCCGCTCGATGCGGCGCAGCCGCAGGACGGCCTGCCCTGGCACAGGTTCGTCTCCGACGGGCAATGGCTCACGCAGGTAGACCAAGACCAAGTCGGCGAACACGGGCACCGTGGCCCGGCACAGCGCGAGCAAGATCTCGTCCAGATCCATGCTGCGCGAGATGCGGCGGGTGGCTGCGCCCACGAACCGCATCCGGTCCTCTCCACGAACCACGACGTCGGTCCCGGTGGCCCGGGGGTTGTCTGGAGTTGTTCCGAACAACCCTCCGGCAGACGGCTCCTGTACGTCCCCACCCGCACTCATCCGCACGATGCGCGCAGACACGGCGGTGCCGGCGCCCCCGCCAGGGGCGTACTCGGCACCGAGTTCGTCGGCGATCTCCTGTACGGTCTCGGGCCTGGGCCCGAGGCCAGGGAATGAGCGTGCCGTCCCAAGGCAAGCTCCGCCAGGAGATCTGGGACGCATGGCACACAGCTCACCCAGAGCAGGGGCAAGGCGCTACGGCTCCGTCTTGACCGCCAATCGCAGGTGTTCGCATGCTCAAGCCGCGCAGTACCACGGCCTCCGGGGTGCGGGACCGAGGTCGCTCGGGGCGCGATCGAGCAACCGGACGGCGACGGCACCTCAGGCGTGACCTGCCTGCCGCCAGCACAGTCCCGCCGCCCTCGGCCAGCTCGGCGAGCCCCTCGCTGCGGCGACGCGATGCCCCCTGCCGGCAGGGCAACTCCGTCCGGTTCACGCAGGCTGATCCCCGTCACCCGGGTCCGGCCGGTGCCGGGACCGCCGCAGGCCCGGGTCGGCTGCGCGGCGGCTGCCTGGGGGCTGCAGCCGCGGCCCAGAGTGTGGGGAGGGACGCGGGCGTCGGCGAGCCCGGTCGATGTCGTGTGCGGTGATGATCCCGTGCGGCCTGCCGTCGTCCAGGATCAGGACGGGCAGTGCGCCTCCGGCCCCGACGCGCTCCAGCACGGAGGTCAGGAGTTCGTCGGGTGCGGCGAGCGTGCACGCGGACAGCGGGGTCGCGACGTCGCGTACGCGCACCGACTGCCGGCGCCGGGGCGGCAGGCCGGTCAGCCGGCGCAGCTGTACGACACCGCTGAGGCGGCCGTTGAAGTCCAGCAACGGCAGCACCGAGTGCCCGGACCGGGCTGCCGCATCGGACAGGAAGTCGTCCACGGTCAGCCAGTCGGGACCGGTGACCACCGGAACGGTCATCGCCTGCTCAACCCGGGCCCCGCGCAGGGCTGTGACCAGCTCCGCCCACCGTCGTTCGGCCGCGGCCGCGCCGCCGACGAACACGCCGACGACGATCAGCCACAACCCGCCGGTAACCCCCCTCGCGAAGGCAAGCCATCCCAGGACGGCCAGCGCGATGCCGACGACCTGACCGCTGCGCCCGGCGGCCCGCTGCGCCCGCTCGCGGTCCCCGGTGCGCCACCACAGCGCCGCCTGGAGCAGCCGGCCTCCGTCCAGGGGTGTGGCGGGCAGCAGGTTGAAGACGCCCAGCAGCAGGTTCATGGCGCCGAACCAGCCCAGCACGGCGACCAGGATCCGCCAGCCCGGCGTCGCCATAACCGCGACCGCCGCGCCCCATCCGATGCCGCCGAGGAGCAGGCTGGCGAGCGGCCCGCTGACGGCGACCGTGAAGGCCGCCCGGGCTGTCGTCGGCCGGTCCATGCGGGTCAGTCCGCCGAGCGCCCACAGCGTGATGTCCCGCACGGGCATCCCCGCTCTGCGGGCCGTCAGCGCATGCGCCGCCTCGTGCGCCACCACACTCGCCAGCAGCAGCACGGCGCCAGCCACTGCGGCGACCGCGTACACCACCGGCGCCAGTCCCGGCGCGTAGGCGGGCAGCGTCCGGTCGGCCAGGCCGTACGCGAAGAGCAGCATGATCAGCGGCACGGTCCAGTGCGCCCGCACCGCCACGCCGCGGACACTCCCGAACTGGACCATGCCCTTCATCGCTATCACCGCCGACTGCCGCATCCTGCGACCGCACTCCGTCTCCTTCTTCAAGTGTCCGCCTCCGACTCTCACCACCGGAAACATCTGATATCAGGCGCAAGCGGTGTTTCGGACCTACGGTGGTCGAGGCGGGCCCCCGGGCCGAACCGGTGTCGTGAAGGAGGCGGCGATGCGGAAAGACTTCGTGTGGGTGACGACGCGCCGCCTTCGGCCGGGCACCCAGGAGGACTTCGAGCGGGCATGGCGGCCGGACCCGTACCCCCAAACCCTGCGTCACGCTTTCGCCTACTGGTCCGAGGACGGGCAGGAGATCACCGGGGTGTCGTTCTGGGACTCCGAGGAGGCGTGCGACGCGTGGCGGGCCTCCGAACCGGAGGCTAAGCGGCGTGCGGCCATGGCCCCGTACGTCGTCGAGGAGCGGGAAGCCTTCTACCGAGGCCGTGAACTCACCGTTCCCCACCGGTAGCGGCCGGCAAGCGGGGCCGTCAGTCCGCCGGCGCGGATGGATACTACCGGCGCCTGCGCGGTCGGGCGCCGCGCGGTCGATGCTTCGCGGTGTCAAGCGCACGCCGGGTACGGAAGAGGCCGCTGCGACGGTGGTCTTCGTATCGGCTTGTGCGCGGGCTGTGGGTCGCGCAAGGCATGCGGACGGGTACGGCGAGCGAGCACATTGTGACCGCGCGTTCCCTCAGGATGATGGCCGTCCGCACTCCTTTCGGAGCGCAGGCAGCGGGATGTGCTCGTCCAGGAGTTCTCCTCGGGTACCGGAAGCGGCTGTCGGCACGGCGTGGATGTGTCGATGTCCGGTGCGGTGCGGTTGAGCCATTGCGCCGTGGTCCTGGCCTCCTCGCGGGACGGCGCCGCTAGCTTGTCCTTTAACCCGCTGCGTCCTGTGGGCCGAGGTCTGAGAGGGCGGTACGTGACTTGATGTCTGTATTGCCCTGTTGGCTGGGGTAGGCAGGCTGCTCGGGGGGCCGCCGCGCGGCTATGGTCGCGGCTGGCGGACATTCCCTGGGGTCAACACCGCGCCCGGCCCGCTGCGGCGGGCGGTGAAGACTGCGGCGCGGTGACGGCCGTACGCCCTGGCGCGGGCGGCGAAAGCGGTCGCGGCCGGACAATGCGGGCATCGTCGTGGTCACCCCCCCAGGGCGCGCTGGGCCCCACGTACACCGATGCCTTGCGTGCGGTCTTCGAGACCAACTACTACGGCACGGTCCGGACGAGCCAGGCCTTCGTGCCGGTCATCTCGGGCAGCGGCGGTGGCGCGATCATCAACGTGCTGTCGGACGCGACCTGGTTCGCCCCGTCGTTCGTCGCGGCCTACGCGGCCTCCAAGTCCGCCGTCTGGGGCTATACGAACGCCCTGCGTACGGACGTACGGGACCAGGCCATTCAGGTGCTCGGCCTTCATGTCGGGATGCTCGACACCGACATGACCCGGGGCATCGACGCGAAGAAGAGCGACCCCCTTGACGTGGTGGCCGTGACGCTCGACGGGCTGGAGAACGGCGACGAGGAGGTGCTCGCCGACCACAAGGCGCAGGAGGTCAAGAGCACGCTCTCCAGTGCGCGGCCCTTCTACTTCGATCCGGTCTTCGCAGACTGACAGCCCTTGAGACCTGCCGCTCGTGTTGCCGACGCGAGCCGTCCGTGTCCTGTCGCCATTGCCCCTCCCCGCCCCCGCGCTCATGCCGCGGGCCTCACCGTCGCGGCATGTCCGTCGTTGGACGAGAGGGAGGAATGTCAGCGCCGCACGTACGGTGCGTCCGCCCTGGGGATCAGCTCCAGCGCCGACCGGGCCGTCTGCCGGAGCGTCGTGCCGTCGACACCCGCCTTGGCCATGTTGTCGATGCCCCTGATCACGCTCAGCAGCAGATATCCCAGGGCCGTGGCGTCGGCATGCTCGGCCGGCGGTGTTGGCTGGCTATTCTTCGGGCTCCCAGGCGATGAGTTGTTCGAACACTTGCTGGTTGCCCTGGGTCTTGAGGTCGTTGAGTGTGAGGCGGCCCCAGACGAAGAGGAGCAGTTGTTCGGCGGTGCCTGTGGCGGAGGCGGAGGGGGGTGCGGTGTGGTCCGTGAGGGGTGCGGGCCAGGCGCCGGTGGCGTTCAGTGTGAGGAGCCAGGAGCGGCCCTCGGTGGCGTGGTAGTGGATGGTGGCGGCCTGGTGTGGCCAGGGGGCGGGGGTGGAGTTGCAGGTGTCGAGGAACTCGGCGACGCCGTCGATGGCGAGGTCTGCCGGTATCGGCTGCACGGTGCCTGCGGTGAGCTGGGCGTCGTAGGTGTGTACCAGCGTCTCGTGTACCCGGCGCCGGGCAACGCCCCGGGTGTTCGCCGGTGACACGCCGGCGCTCCACCACGTCCAGCATTCGCGCTCCGGGCCGGCCTCGCGCAGCGCACTCAGGAGCAGTTCGTTCGACTCGGCGTACCAGGCGAGCAGCGCCTCGGGCTCGTCCGGCACCTCTGCGGCGTCCTTGGCCGGCGGGGCCTGGGCCGGGCCTGCGGCGACGATCGCGGCCCACCAGCGCTGGCCCGTACCCAGGTGCTGCACCAGATCGAACAACGTCCACTCGGGGCAGGACGGCACCGGCGTGTCAAGGCTGGGCGCGGCGGCGACCGCGCTGCGGAACGCGGCCGACTGCTCGTCGATCAGTTGCAGCAGGGCGGAATACTGAAGACTGTCTGTCACATCGCTTGCCTATCACCCCAGTTCAGCCGACCGCACCCAATTTTCCGGGCCGTCGGCTGCGGGCGTGGGAGCACCTGGTAGGAAGCCTGGTCGTAGCCATGTCGCCTTCCTGGACGGCTCGTTGAACGAGTCACGGGGAAGGGGAACGGTCCTTCGTGGATGGTGCCGGATGACCTGTGGGGGGCGGATCGAGCCGTTGCTGCCGGTCGGGCGGCGGCGTGTGGGCCGTCCCGGCCGGCTGGCACCGGACGACCGTGGTTGCCTGCAGGGCGTCCTGTTCGTGCTGCGCACCGGGATCCAGTGGGAGTGGCTGCCGCGGGAGTTCGGCTTCGGGTCCGGAGTGAGGTGTTGGCGCCGGTTGCGGGACCGGCACGAGGCCGGGGTGTGGGACCGGCTGCACCAGGTGCTGCTGACCGGGCTGTAGCGTGCCGGGAAGCTGGACCGGTTGCGGGCGGTGGTCGACGGCTTTCACCACTAGGCGCGCCGGGGCGGCCCAGGACCGGGCCGTGTCCGGTCGGCCGTGTCCGGCCCGGCTCGAAGCAGCACGTCATCGCCGGGGCAGGGGGCACTCCGCTCGCCATCACCGTGACCGGTGGCAGCCGCCACGGCATCACCCGGCTGCTGCCCCTGCTCGACGCGGTCGCGCGGATCCGCGGGTTGACCGGTCGCCCCCGTGGCCGGGCCGCGGCGGTTGTTCGCCGACCGGGGCTACGGCTTCGACATGTGCCGTCGGCTCCTGTGCAAGGGCGGCATCAAGCCGGTCATCGCCCGACGCGGAGTTCCGCACGGCTGCGGCCTGGGCTCGGTCCGCTGGGTGGTCGGGCGGGCGAGCGCGTGGTTCGACGGCTTGCGACGGCTACGGGTCCGCCGGGAGGTCCGCGACGACATCCACGAGGCGTTCCTGAAGCCCGCCTGCTGTGTGATCACCTGCAGGCGAGTCCGGGCATTGTGTCAGCTCCTCCAAGTGGTGGTGTGGGGTTGTGGGGTTGTGCCCGGTGGTGTGTGGCTGGCGGTGGATGAGCCCGCGTGCGCACCGGGCTGGAACTGTTGGCTTGTTGCGGTCGTCTTGTGTGCTGACTGTGTACGGAGCGGGGTTGTGGGGGATGTTGTGACGCGGAACGTGACGAAGGCCGGTCTCGTGGCGGTGGCCGTGGCGGCGGTGCTCGGGGTCTTGGCCTGTGGCGGGGGAACAGGGTCGGCTGTCGGGGACAGTGGTGGGACGCTTGCCGCGCATGGGGCGGGGGAGTCCGTGGTGCTCTCCGGGGACGGGGCGCCGTCCGGCTCGATGCCGGTGTCTGCCGCCACCGTGGGGACGTTGTCCGGGGTCGCGCGGACCACGGCGTCGCCCCTCACTCGGCATGTTCCGTGGAACCTGGACATTCTGGACCAGCGGTCGCGGCCCCTGGACGGGAGGTTCACCACCACCGCGACGGGCAGGGGCGTGCACGTCTATGTGATCGACACCGGGATGGACATCGGCCACAAGGAGTTCGGCGGACGCGCCAGCCTTGGGGCCGACTTCGTGGGGGCGAAGGACTCCGGTGACTGCTTCGGTGAAGCCGGCACCGGGCACGGCACGTTCGTCGCGGGCATCATCGGCGGGGCGAAGTACGGGGTGGCACCCAGGGCGCAGCTTGTACGGGTCCAGGGCATCATGTGTGAGAGCGAGGGCGGCGGCTCCGCGGCAGCGGCCGAGGCGGCCCTGGTCAAGTCGGTCAAGTGGGTGACCGCGCACGCACAGAAACCCGCGGTGGTGAACATGTCGCTCAACCTGGACCACCGCTCGGCGGCCCTGGAGGCGGCCGTGAAGAAGATGGTCGACGCGGGTATCTTGACCGTGGTATCGGCCGGCAACTTCCATGACGACGCCTGCAAGCACTCTCCGGCCGGTGTCCCTGGCACGATCGTTGTCGCGGCCTCCACCCCGGACGACCGCCCATGGAGCGACGGCGGTTCCTACGGGTCGGGGTACGGACGGTGCGTGGACCTGTACGCCCCCGGCCAGAAGGTGACCGCCGCTCTCGCCGGCGGCGGTTCGGTCACGGAGGACGACGGTGCCACGTCCTGGGCCGCGCCGCATGCGACCGGTGTGATCGCGCTGTACCTGTCGGCACACCCGCACGTCACGGCCAGGCAGGTCCATGTCTGGCTCGACCACACGGCCACGCCCGGTGTCCTGCGGGGCGTCCCCTCCGGCACCCCCAACCGGCTGCTCAACACCGGCGGCATCTGACCCGCTGCGGTGGCCCCGGTCTCATGGCCACCCCTGCGCGAGGCCGCACCGTAACGGCAGACGCAGGTCGCACGACAACCGCGCTCGCGCCAGCGTCTCCCCGGTGCAGCACCCGACGCGCCCCGGCCGGGCGAGCGGCTCTCGGCACCCGCCCCTGCGCTGGGCGGGGGACGGCATCAAGTTCACGCGCGGTGTGAGGGCGCCGCGCACCGTGCCGCCACGGCCAGTGGGGTGGTCTCGGCCGTGCCGCCCCGGGTGCCCGCGCACGGGGGTCCGGCGCTTGCCGTCCGACGGGGCCGGAAGACGAGCGACACGGCGACTCCCGGCCGTACGCGCAGTCGCAGTCGCCCCCCGGGGGGCGCCGTTGGCAGGCGTGTGCTCGGTGGGGCAGTCGGCTGCCGGGGGCGGGGGCGGGGGCGCTGGAGCGCGGCAGTGATCGTGCGGGTGCCGGTGGTGAGGCCCTGTTCGAGGCGGTCTATTACGCCGCCGGTCTGGGGTTGCGGCATGCGGTGCTCGTCTGCGGCGAGCGGGGCAGGGCTGTCGTGGGTCCTGAACGGGCGGAGCGTTACGGGGACTTCAGCGGCAAGATGTCCTCGGCCCTGGCGCTGCTGGGGCGTACCCGGGAGGCGGAGCGGCTGTATCTGGAGGTACGGGCCCGGTACGCGCTGCCGATGGCGCAGATGTTCACCGGTTACGCGCTGGCGACGCTCTGCACCCGGCTGCACCCGGCGCCGCTGCGCGACCGTCAGCCGGCCAAGAGCTGTCTGAGCAGCACGATCACGCTGGCGTCGCTGCTGCCCGGTGCCGAGGAGCGCAGTTTCCACTCGGTGTTCCAGAGCAGCGGCATGGCCCTGGTGGAGATGCACCTGGGCAATCTGCCCGAGGCGCTGCGGCTGGTGGACACGGGACTTGCGCGCCTGGACGCGGAGCTGCCGGCCGGCACCGGCTGCACCGCTCGGTCCTGGTCCACAACCGGGGCCGGGTGCTCGCGGCGCTGGGCCGGCTGCCGGCGGCGCTGGAGGACCTGCCGACGGTCATCGGGCTCGGCCCGAACTGTCCCGACTACTGCTTCGACCGGGCCGGCCTGCTGCACCGGCTGGGCGAGGACACGCGGCGCTGGCGGACTACGACACGGCGGCCTCGCCCAGCCCCCGTTCTGGGAGGTGCACTTCGACCGGGCCGACCTGCTGGCCGCGACGGGGGATGCGGAGGGGGCGGTCGCCGACCTGCGGCGGGTCGTGGAACTCGAGCCCGGCGAGGCGGACGCCCGGGTCGACCTGATCGGCCTGCTCCTTCAGAGCGGGCAGGCCGGGGCCGTGGAGCCGCTGCTGGAGGAGGGGCTGCGGCTGGCTCCCGGGGATGCGCGCCTGCTACAGGTGCGGGGCCGGTTGGCGTGGGACGAGGGCGCGGCGGATGCGGCCCGCCATGACTTCGGCCTGGCCCTTCAGAGCGATCCCGGGTGCGTCGCGGCGCTGGCCGGCCGTGCCGGGCTCGCCTTCGAGGCCGGGGACGTCGAGGGGGCGCTGCGCGATCTGGACCGGGCCGTCGGGCTGGACCCGGGCGATGCGGACCTGCGCTGCAACCGGGCGTATGTGCACCAGGCCGCCGGGCTGTGGCAGGCCGCGGTCGACGGCTACACCCTCGCGCTCGGGCTGCCCGGCGCGGACCGGGCCGAACTGCTGCGCGGGCGTGCGGCGTGCCACCGGGAGCTGGGCGACGGCGAGGTTGCGCGGGCCGACCTGGACGCGGCCCGTACGGCCGCCGGTGCGGTGGTGCCGGCCGGTGCGGCATGAGCCGCCTCGGCCTGCCGCGGGACGTGGCCCCGGCGCACCCCGCCCGGCACGACCCGCACGCCCCGGAGGGACCGGACCGCGTGGACCGGTTGGATCGGCTGGACGTGTCAGGGGATCCGGAGACGCTGGAGGGGCCGGACGGGTTGCGCCGGTTCATGCGGACGTGGGGCACCGGCATCACCGTGGTGAGCAGCCGGTGCCAGGGGCGGTCCGTGGGCTGCACGGTGACCGCGTTCACCTCGGTGTCGTTGTGCCCTGCCCTGTTCCTGGTCTGCCTGGTCTGCCTGGCCTCCACCGGCCGGACCCTCGCGGTGTTCCGGGCGCGGGGCGTGTTCGGGGCCGGCGTATTCGCGGGCGACCAGAGGGAGCTCGCCGGCCACTTCGCGACTGCGCCGGGGGACCGTTTCGCCGCGGTCGGCCACCACCTGGCCGGCGGCGTGCTTTTGCTGGATGCCGCGCTGGCCACGGCCGTGTGCCGGGTGGAGCGCGTCCGGCCGGTGGCCGGCCACACCGTGGTGCCGGGCCGCCCGGGCCGCCCGGGCCGCTACGGCGCTCCGTGCGCGGCCGCGCCCCTGATCCGCTTCGACGGCGCCAGCGGCCCGCTCGGTACCTGAACACCCCGGGCCCCGGACACCCGCCGTCTGGCACGCCGTTCGCCCGGGCGGAGGCGGTCCGGCGTTCGCGGTCCGGCACCCGGCCCCGGGGGCGGGTGCGACGGGGTGTCGGGGTTCAGGGTTGGGTGAGGTCGATGGCGTGGTCGAGGTCGTGGGGTTTGAGGATGCGGAGGATGCCTTCGAGGAGGTAGTAGTCGGCGTAGGGGAGGGAGACCTCGATGCCGTCCTCGGCGGGCCGGTTGCGGGTGCAGCGGGCGACGACGGCGTCCGCGCGGGTGGAGGCGCGGGTGAGGCAGGTGCGGGCCAGCGCGGTAAGGATCTTCAGGGCCGTGGTGCGGTAGTGGGTGCGGCCGGTCGCGGCGGCGAGGTCGATCAGTCCGCAGGCCATGACGGCTCCGGCGGACGCGTCCTTGATGTCGTGGGGCTGCTGGGGGGCGCGGTAGTCCCAGACGGGGACGTGGTCGGGGGTGAGCGTGCTGAGGGCGTAGTCGGCGAGGCGGGCGGCGGTGTCCAGGAACCGGATGTGGGCGGTGCGGCGGTAGAGGGTGGTGAATCCGTAGATGCCCCAGGCCTGGCCGCGCGACCAGCAGGAGGTGGGGCTGTAGCCCTGGACGGTGCCGGGACCGATGGGGGTGCCGGTTGCGGGGTCGAGGTCGAAGACGTGGGGGGTGGACCCGTCGGGCCGCGGGAACAGGCGCCGGGTGGTGTCGGCGTGCGCGACGGCGATGTCGAGGTAGCGGTCCTCGCCGGTCTGCCGGCCGGCGAAGGCGAGCAGGTCGAGGTTCATCATCGTGTCGATGATGATGCGCCCGGCGTTGGCGGGGTCCTCCAGCGCACCCCAGGCGCGCAGGAAACGGCCGTGCGGGTTGTAGCGGCGGCTGAGGGAGTCGGCGGCCTGCACGGCACCGTCCCGCCATGTGGTGTCGCCGGTCAGGCGCCACGCGGTCACCCACGAGGGGGTGAACAGGAAGCCGAGGTCGTGGGTGGTGGTGTCGCTGCGCCGGGGGGCGAGCTTGTGCGCCCAGTCGAGGGCGAGCGCGCGGAATTGGTCGTCCCCGGTGTGCAGCCAGCACATCCACAGGGTGCCGGGCCAGAACCCGCCGACCCAGTCGCCGCTTTGGGAGTAGACCCATTTCTCGGACTTCGTCGCGAGAGGGAATCCGTTCACGCGGGGCGCGACGGCGCGGACCTTGTCCGCCGCGTAGTCGGCCGCGGCCCTGAGAACGTCTACGGTCGCGGCCGGCACCCCGCCCGCCTGCGCCCGAGCCTGCGCCTGCGCTTGTGTCTGCGCCTGCGCGGGCCGGGGTGCACTGGTGTAGGCGGCCGCGGCGCCGCCTGCCGTGGCCAGCACGGCCCGCCGGGAGATGGTCATGACTGCCTGCCCCTCCAACTGGACTGCGGTGCAAGGGAGTTGAAGGAGTGTGGCACGCCCGCCCATACCGTGTACATCCACGTGTGCGAAGTTCATCCATATGAACATCTGGGGGTGTTGGGCGCGGAACGCGGCGCGGTTCAGAACGTGGTGCGGTACGCCGGGAGGAACAACTCCCGGGAGGCCGCCGGTTGCCGGTGCGGTTCTTGGCGCGCCCCGGCCCGAAGGACCAGGCAGCAACCAGTTGCTGGTGATGACAACGCCGGGCCGGGACGGCACCCCGGCGCCGGGCACTGCGGCCGGGCGCCGGCCCCACGGCCGGAGCGCGGCCTCACCGGGCCAGGAACCGCTCGGCCTCCTGTGCCAGGCCCCGTGGCAGGCCGGTCAGCCCGGAGACGATCACGCCCAGTTCCCGCCTGGCCCCGGGCAGTTCGTTCCAGGCCGCAGGCCTCCTGGTCAGCACCGCGGACAGCAGATCACCCTCGTACAGGTCGCCCTGCGCCATCGGGTCGTCGTGCAGTATCTCCACGGCGAGCGGCAGGAGATGAGCAAGCCCGACGTCCTGCCCGATCATCAGACGCAGGTCCTCGACCGACAACTCGCCCACCGGCCTGCGCCGGAGCGCGTGCACCGTCGCGGCCAGACGGCTCGCGCCGGCCGGCGGAGCCGGCCAGCGGTCGCGCTCGAGCTCCTCGAGGCAGCGCTCACGTTCTGCGGTCCGGGTCACCGGCCGATCGTCCCACGCGGCCGGCCCCGACGCGGACCGGGACGTCGGACCTGACCGCACGCCGGCGGCGGAGCGGCCGCCCGGCGCCAAAGGACGCACAGACACGGGATCCCCGGATCCGATGGGGACGCCTTCCTCACCTGCCCCGTCGGGTGAGGGCCACGGTCTGTGGAAGCCTGGGTGTCTGGGCCCTTGCTGCCCGTCGCCATCCATCTGCACACGGTGCTGAGGTCCTCTGCGGCCCCGTTCGGTCGGTGGTCCGGCTTGTGCCTCAGCGTCTCCCGGCTACCGGGCGGTTGCTGGGATGTCGGTGCCTGCGGGGCGGGGTGGTTGGATGTTCCGGTGGGGGTACGGCGTACCGTACGGTGCGAACCGTGGGGGCACCCCGGTCGACCGGGGTGAGGCGGGGGCGGGAGGAGAAAATTGCGCGAGCGGCCCATCGGGCACCGCGCTGTGGCGGACGTCGGGAGGCCGGCCGGCGCGATGGTGGTGGTCGAGGACCTGCGCCGCACCTACGGCACCGGCGACAGTGCCGTCCACGCTCTGCGGGGTGTCTCGTTCACCGTGACGCGTGGCGAACTCGTCGCCCTCAAAGGACGTTCCGGCTCCGGCAAGACCACCGTGCTCAACCTGGTCGGCGGCCTCGACACTCCGGACGGCGGCCGGATCACCCTGGACGGCACCGACCTCGCCGACCTCGACTCCGACGGCCTGCTGGCGCTGCGTCGTGACCGCGTCGGCTTCGTCTTCCAGTCCTTCGGGCTCATTCCTGTTCTGACCGCTGCCGAGAACATCGGGGTGCCGTTGCGCCTGCGGAAGGTCCCGGCCCGTGACCGCGAAGCCCGCGTGAGTCTTCTGCTGTCTCTGGTCGGCCTCTCCGGCCATGCCGGCCAGCGTCCCGGCGAGCTGTCCGGCGGTCAGCAGCAGCGGGTCGCGATCGCCCGGGCGCTGGCCAACAACCCGGCCCTGATCATCGCAGACGAGCCCACGGGCCAACTCGACGCCGACACCGGTCTCAGTGTGATGAACCTGCTGCGCGCCGTCGTCCGGAGCGAGTCCGTCACCGCCCTCGTGGCCACCCACGACACGCAACTCCTCGCGCTGGCCGACCGTGTGCTCGAACTCCGCGACGGCCGCATCGTCCAGGACGCCTGACGGACCTGTCCGGAGGTCACCGTCACAGATCCCGCCCCTCGTACGGGCGTCCGCATTATCCTGGCGGCCGTCTGACAGTGTTGTCCGCAGAGCTCACCTCCTCGGGGGACCGTGTGCCGCTTGACGAACAGCCCACCGGGGCACCGGACTTGGCCGAGCTGCGTCGGCGGGCTGTGGCCGGTGTCCCGGGCCGTGAGGCGGGGATGGTCGTGTGCGAGAACCTGGTGCGGATCTACCAGACCGGGGGTGTCGAGGTGCAGGCCCTGCAGGGTCTGGACCTGACCGTGGCCCAGGGGGAGATGATCGCGGTGGTCGGGGCTTCCGGCTCCGGCAAGTCCACCCTGCTGGGCATACTTTCCGGGCAGGACGTGCCCACCGCGGGTGCCGCCGAGGTCGACGGACACGACCTGCTGGCGATGAAACGCCGTGAGCGGCTGGGCTACCGGCGCCGCACGGTGGGCTTCGTCTGGCAGCAGGCCTCCTGCAACCTGCTGCCCTATCTCTCGGCGGCCGAGAACGTGATGCTTCCGATGACATACGCCGGGATCAAACGCGCCCGGCGCCGGGCCAGGGCGGAGGAGCTCCTGGACCTGCTGTCCGTCGGCCATTGCCGGGACCGCACCCCCGACACGCTCTCCGGCGGTGAGCAGCAGCGCATCGCCATTGCCGTCGCCAATGCCAACGAGCCGCGGGTGCTGTTCGCGGACGAACCCACCGGCGAACTCGACACCGCCGGCAGCGACGAGGTCTTCGCGGCGCTGCGCCGGGCCAATGAGGAGCTGGGTGTCACCGTGGTCGTGGTCACCCACGACGCGCTGGTGTCCGAGCAGGTGCAGCGCACCGTACGGATCCGTGACGGCCGTACCTCGACCGAGGTGCTGCGCCGGGTCGCCACGGGCGAGGACGGTGTGGAGGTGCGCACCGCCGAGGAGTACGCGGTGTTGGACGGCCGTGGTCGGCTGCAGCTGCCGGGTGAGTTCACCGAGCGCCTGCAGCTGCGCAAGCGGGTGCGGCTGGTCCTGGAGAGTGACCACGTCGGGGTGTGGCCCGACGACGCCGCCCGCCGGGCGAGGGCCGACGCGCAGGACGCGGCGGGCGGTGGCACGGAATGCTGAGTACGTCGAGCGGTGGCACCGCACCCTGAGTGCGCCGTGAGCGAGTCGTGAACGGGTCACCGGGTTGTTGCCCGTGCGGTGTGCACGTGCCGGGCTGTCACGCGAGGCGCAGTACGGTTCCCAGTCCCCGTCGGCGGGCGAGGACGGTCTCGGTGACCGCCGCGGCCAGGACCAGCGCGGTCACGCCGGCGACGAGGGCGACAGTCAGTGAATAGTCGGTGTGCAGCGCTGGTTGGGCGGGTCCGCCGGTGAACTGCCGCAGGTCCAGTGCCCGTGCCACAAGCCGCGGTTCGAGCAGCCCGAGCAGGGTGCCGCCCACCGCTGAGGCGAGGGCCAGCGGCAGCAGCTGCAGGAAGTGCAGCGCCCCGGCTTCCTTGCCGCCGAGTCCGAGTGTGCGCAGGAACGAGGTCGTGCGGCTGCGTTCGTGGGAGGTGAGGGTCAGCTCGAGGATGAGCGCGAGCAGGCCCGACAGGGCGGCCAGGATCGAACTGGTGGTGTAGATCGTGCCGAGTCCCTGGGTCAGGCCGTCCGTGCGCAGGGTGGCCAGCGTCTCGGAGCGGACGCGGATCCGGGCCGTCGGCCCGAGCGCCTTGGCCGCCGCCGACCGCAGTGCCGCGGGTCCGGCGGTGACGGGACCGTCGCTCTGGAGGAGCAGGACGGTGCTTCCCGCGGACTGCGGGGGCAACAGACGCTCCGCTTCGACGGTGGTGATCAGCATCGGCGTCCCGGCGGCGATCTGCGCCGTGACCGGCCCGAGGAGAGGGTCGCGCAGTTGCGCGACGGTGAGGGTAGCGGCCGGATGGAAGACCAGGTCCACGGGGCGCTGCCCGGGCGGCACGACGGTGGCGGTGAAGCCTCCGGCGCGCTCTGCGGCCCGAAGGCCGGGAGAGAGGAGCGAGGGCAGCGGGGCGTGCGCGCCGTCCCGGGTTCCCGCCGGGGCGGCCAGCCGGGACAACAGGGTGCGGGCCAGCGGTGACTTCGGGGCGAGGACGGCCAGTTGCCGGGGATCGACGGTGATCACTGCGACCGGGGAGATCACCGCGCCGTCGGTCTGACCCGCCAGATCGAGGGTGTACAGATGCTGGGGGGCGGTCCGTATTCCGGTGGTGGCGGACCCCGGTGCCAAGGCCACGGTCCCGGCCACGGTCGCGCTCGCGTCGGCGCCGGTGGTCCAGGCCGCCCCTGTGGCCAGGCCGTCGCCGATCGTACGGTGCACGAGGCCGCCGAACACAGCCGTTCCCAGGGTCAGGATCAGGACGAACAGGGCCAGGCCGGTCGCCGGGGCGTCGTGGGCGGCCCGGGCTGCGCCGACGAAAGCGACCGTTCCCCGGCCGTGCCGGGTCCCCCGCACCACCGGGCGCAGCACAAGGGGGTAGATCCGCAGCAGGACGAGTACGACGGTCAGCGCCACCAGCGCCGGCACCGCGCCCAGCATCCCGTCGGGGCCCTGTGAGCGGAGCGCGACCACGCCCGCCGTCGTCGTCACCAGCACCGTCAGCTCCAGGACCACGCGTCGGCCGACGGCGACGTTGCGGCGCGGGCGCCGCAGGCGGCCGGGTCTGCGCGGCTCGCGGACCGCTGTCCAGGTCAGCAGCGGCACCGCCAGCGCCACCACCGCTACGGCGAGGGCGGCGGTCGTCGGCTGCGGCGATCCGGACGTGCCGGTGGGAGCGAGAGCCCCGCCGGCCGCCCAGCCCAGCAGCGCGGCGATCACTACCACCGGCCAGGCCACCGCGCAGCGCAGCAGCACCAGCCGCAGGGTGGACGCGCCCCGCGCGCGCTGCAGCCGCAGGTGCGCCTCCCTTCGGCGCAGCAGCAGCCGTATTGCGACGGTGACAGTGGCCAGCGCGACCGCGGCCAGTGCGTCGACGGCGAACGTCGCCAGCTCCCTGGCCTGTTGGTCCTGCGACATGAAGGCGGCGAGCAGGGGAGTGAGGGAGTCCGTCACCAGCAGGGACCCGGTGGCCTGGCCGCCGACACGGCAGGCGGTGTCACCGGTGAGGGGATCGGCCCCCTGGCACAAGGCGGTGCTGAGCTCCGCGCTGTAGTGGGACAGCGGCCCGGTCAGGGCGCGGGCCCGGTCGAGCGCCGCTCCGGACAGGTCGGCGCGCAGCTGCCAGGTCACCCGCGGGCCGCCCACCCCGGCTGCGGCCAGCAGGTCGGCGGCGTCGCGGCCCACGAGGCCGCGAACGGCGAGCACCGTGCCGGCGGAGTGCTCGGCCGGGTAGCGGGACGGCTGGTCCAGCGTCTCCCGGCCGGCCCAGAAGCCGTCGGTCGCCGCCGTGGTGCGGTAGACGCCGCTCACCAGCAGCCCTGCGCGGGGCGGGGCGTCCTGCACCCCGAGCGTCTTGGCGAACTCGACGGTCAGGCGGCTGCCGGTCTGGACACCGAGCGCCTGTGCGCTGGTCTGCGACAACCCGATCTGGGGTGCAGTGCCCAGCGGCGTTCGGTTAGCCGGCGCGTGGCCGCTGACATAGTGCAGGTGGGCCCGCGTGGACGGCAGGTGGCTGACCGTCAGTTGGATGCTGGTGTCCGCCATCCCCGGTGGGCGCGGTGAGATCAGGGATGCCTGGTTGTAGTCGTAGCTGCCTGCGGTGACGGTCACTTGTCGTGAGGCGGCGCCGCTGAACTGCTCGGTGAGGGCGCGGCCGGCGTCGAGCAGGTCGGCCGTGTGCAGGGCCGGCGGGACGCTGTCGAATACCTCGGGTGTGGTGCTGACGCTGATCAGGGGTGCTTGGGCCTGTGCGGTGTCGACGCGCTGTCGCAGTGCCCGATCCTCCTGGCCGCCCGCGAAGGCGGGGGTCCAGGCGCACAGTGCCGTCAGTACCAGCGCGCCATTCTCCTGGCGGGCCTGCGCGATCCGCCGCTGGGCCGTGCCGCTGCGCCAGTTCAGTTGCGAGGGCCCGCGTACGTTACCCACCCACTTGGCCGGCATGAGCGGGTTCTCGGCCGAGCTCGGGGCGGCCTTGCGTTCGTCTCGGGTGCGGTAGACGGCCGTGCTCTCCGGGCTTTCCGCCATCCCCACGTCCACGACGGCCGGAAGAATCTCGTAGTCCACCGCGACCCGGTCGGCGACGGCCTGGGCCTCGGTGAGTGTCGCCGCCGCGACGGCCGCTATCGGCTGCCCGACGTAGCGGACGATGCTGTCCGCAGGGAGCAGATCGGCCAGAGGGGTGTCGCTGGCTACGGACCGCACGCGGGCGTGAGGATGCCGGGAGCGCACGATCACGCCTTCGAGGAGGCCGTCGGGTCGGATATCCGTGGTGTAGAGGGCCTGACCCGTGATCTTTTCCATCGCCTCCACTCGCGGAGGTGACACGACGTCCGTCTGCGAGTCATGCGCCCCGGTGCACGCCGCGGCAACAGCCGCGTAGATCCCCTCGTACGCACCGCAGCGGCACAGGTGTCCGGCCAGGGCCGCCGCGATCTCGTCCCGGGGTGGGACGCTGTCGCCGTGATCGGCCCGCCACCTGTCCACGAAGCTGACGGCTTCCATGACGAACCCGGGGGTGCAGTAACCGCACTGCAGGGCATCATGGGCGGCGAACGCCCGTTGGACCGGATGCTTGCCTTGCAGGCCTTCCACCGTGGTGACGGACTTGCCCGCCAGCGCGTCCGCCGGCGTCAGACAGGCGACCTTCGGTACACCATCGACGTGCACCGTGCATGCCCCGCACGCTCCGGCACCGCAGACCAGCTTCGTGCCCGTCAGCCCCAGCGACTCGCGCAGAAACTCGACTGCCGTGGCCTCTGGGGCATCCTCTGCCTCGAGTGCAGAGCCGTTGACCGTAATGTCCATGCCGATCCTTTGTGGAGAGTGGATCGGGTCGCCATGATGCGCAGCCCGCGTGGCCCCAGTTCGACCAACCCTGCACGGCGCCCGTGCTGCACGAGCTGAGTAGTCATTGCTCATTTGGGCCAGGCCAGCCAAGCGATGCCGCTCTCCCTTGGAGGCCCGAGCAACAACGCTGGATCACGGCTCGGCCTCTACTTCAGCCGGACTTCTGTATTTCTCCTGGTCAACGGCTTGGCGGTGGGGGAGTGCAGCGGGGGTTGGGCATGGGCGGGACGGTCTTGGGCCGGCCGTCCCACCAACATGTGCCCGCGCCGCATGTAATGACTGTGTCGGGCACGTGACTGGTGGCGACGCCTCCATCGGGACCAGTTCACCGCGTGGTCGCGGCGTGCAGGATGGCGGCGGGGTTGAGCCGCCAGCAGACGACGGATCTCGGCTGGTGTGAGGTCCACGAGGTCGGGTGTGTCGGCCTCGGCACCCCTTTTTCGCGCTCCTGCACGGCCATCACCGCGAGGAACGCGTGGGCGAGCATGGCAAGCGTGATGTGCAGGTACCAGCCCACGTAGCGGCGGACCTCAGCGTGCGGAACGTGAGCTCTTGTCCGTTTCGTGGTTGAGGTTGGGGAAGGACCGTTGGTCGCGGGTGGGGGGTGGCCCTCAGGCGTCGGGGCGGGCGAACAAGCCGGGTTCGGGTTCGATGAGGATGCCCCGGCTGACCAGGCGTTTCAGTTTGGAGCGGATGCCTTCGGCGTTCTTCGGGAGGATCGGCAGGTCGCGGGCGCGCATCGGTCGGCCCGTTTCGGCCAGGGCGGCGGCGGTGAGGGCAAGTTGGGCCCAGTCGTACCAGCGGTCGCCCTTCGCGCCGCGTCCGGCGGACAGCTTCTGCCAGGCTCGGCATGGGATGCGCTTGCTGGAGTACTAGCCGAGCGCGTCAAGCGCCGAGGTGATCCGGGTGGCGCCGGTGGCGGTGAGCTTGCCGGCGCGCTGGAGGTCGGCGAGGTGCTGGCGCATGTCCTGGACCTTGTGTTCGGCGTCCTCGGTACGGCCCTGGGCGCGCTGCTTGGCGATCTCCTTGAGCCGGTTGTGCAGGTCCTTGGCGGCGTCCTGGGCCAGGTCTCCGCTGAGCTGCTCCCGGGTGACGGCGCGCTGCACGTCGGCGACCGTGCCCTGAGGTGCGGTCGCCGCGGTGGGGGAGGTGGTGGTCGACTGGCTCGGTGTCGGCTCCGAGGAGGCTGTGATGGCGGTGGTGGCGGGCGTGGTGGCCGACGGGGTCGGACCTGCGGCTGTGCCCTTGCCGTCGGTGGAGCCGGACGTGTTCACGAGATAGCCCGTGAGGGCCGCCGCCGCGAAGAGCGCCGCGCCGAGCAGGAGGAGAGCTTCCCGGTTCCGGCGGCCGGAACGCGCGGCGCCCCGGCTCTGACGCCCGCGCGCACGGGTGCGGGGCCGCTCGGTACCGGCGTCGGGGGCGGCGGGCAGCGGCAGGGTGGTGAGCGCGGGGGCGATGGCCCCGGCATCGGCAAGGCGTATGCGCACGGTGCCGGCATCGGCCGGGCGGTCGAAGGGGTTCTTCGCCAACAGGTCGAGCACCAGCTGTTCCAGGTGCGCGGGGACATCGGGACGGTACTCGCGCAGCGGTCGCGGCGGCTGGTGCAGGTGCTGGTAGAGGACGGCCATGGGGTCCTCACCGGTGAACGGCGGCTGCCCGGTCAGCATGGCGTGCAGCACGCAGCCGAGGGCGTAGAGGTCGGCGCGGGCGTCCACCTGGGCGCCGGTCGCCTGCTCGGGCGACATGTAAGCGCTGGTGCCGACGACGGTGGCGACGGCCGTGAGCCCGGCGCGCGCTGTAGCGGTCGTACGGGCGATGCCGAAGTCGACGACCTTCACCACACCGCCCGGGCTCATAAGCAGGTTGGCGGGCTTGAGGTCGCGGTGCACCACCCCCGCCCGGTGCGCGGCCTCCAGCGCCGCGCTCACCTGGTCGGCCACCGCGACGGCGTGCTCGACCCGCAGCGGACCGCGTGAGATCAGCGCGCCCAGGTCGGCCCCCTCGATCAACTCCATCACCAGGAAGGGCAGATGACCGTGCACCCCGGCGTCGAAGACGGTGACGATGTTCGGGTGGCCCAGACCGGCCACCGTGTTCGCCTCGTGCCGGAACCGCTCGACCGCGGAGGCATCGTGCAGCGCTCCCTCGGCCATGAGCTTGACCGCCACCGCACGGCCCAGCACCTCGTCCCGGGCCCGCCACACGGTCGCCATGCCGCCGCGCCCCAGGGGCTGTTCGAGCCGGTACCGTCCTGCCACGAGTTGATCCTGCATGGGGGTCATTATTCAGCCATGTGAGGCAGCGCCTGTCCCCGCGTGCTGGCGGCCAGTCGTGATCGGCTGAGCGGGGTGTGAGGCCGGGGGCCTCGAAGGGCACGAGGGTGCCGCTGACGGCCGGGACGTTCCTCGCGGATACCGACCGTTCCCGTTCCCTGTCGCGTTCGATGCATAGCCGCAGCTCACGGCCATTTTATCGAAGATGACAACGGTCACCGGTGCAGCCTTTGCCGATTCCCGGCCATGCGTTTCACTGCCGTCGATACAACCCGATCCGAAGGGGAGGGCACTCGGCCATGAGCAGCGGGAACGGCCACGACGACCACGGTCACGACCATGGAGCGGGGCACGACCACGGCTCCGGAGGCCGAAGTCGTCAGGGAACGGCACCGGCAGGTCCGCGTCATCGGACTCCTGCAACCCGAACGCGTTGTACCCCACATCCGCATCGATGTGCTGCTTGCGGACAAGCTCGCCATGAGCGTCTCTTCGGCGTCACGCACCACTGGTCATCACCAGGGATCGTAGATCCCGTCCTGTGCCTACCGCGCGCAGACAGCCGGTCGCCCGGACGCGGTTGGTTGGCGGCCTTGATCCTCAGAGGGGCAGCGCGGGCACTCGTTGGTGGGACGGTCGGCCCAAGACCGCCCCACCCATGCCAAGCCCTCGCTACACTCCCCACCGCCAGGCCGCTGAGCAGGAGAAATGCAGAAGTCCGGCTGGAGTACTAGGGCGGGGGCTTATGTTGTGGTCGGGT
Source organism: Streptomyces sp. NPDC007901 (assembly GCF_042959465.1). Taxonomy (NCBI): domain Bacteria; kingdom Bacillati; phylum Actinomycetota; class Actinomycetes; order Kitasatosporales; family Streptomycetaceae; genus Streptomyces; species Streptomyces sp. NPDC007901. Next base: position 47,705 of record NZ_JBIBKW010000030.1, read on the forward strand.
GGGTTGTGAGGGTGTGCCAGCGTCGTTGGAAGTCGTTGGTGTGGGTGGTGATGTGTGTGGGGGTGATGGGTTTGTTGTATTGGGCGGTGATGCCGCGGTGGGTGCAGTCGTGTGCGACGTTGTCGGGGGAGGGTGTGGTGGTGTGGGCGCGGTGTTCGGCTCATACGGTGTAGAGGCGGAAGGTGAGGAGGTAGCGGCGGAGGGTGGAGGGGTTGATGGGCTTGTTGTCCCGGCCGGTCATGCCTTGGTCGGCGAGGAGGGTGGAGAGTTCGCTGGGGGCGGGTTCACGGCCGTGCCGGGTCTGGTAGTCGGTCCAGGCGCGGTAGTAGCGGTCGACGAGGGTGAGGCTTTCTGTTCTGGTGGGGTGGTGCGGCGGTCGCGGTGTTTCCTGGATGGTGGTGTCATTTGTGGTGCCGTGTTGTTGGTGGCCGGGGGCGGGCCGGGTGTGGTGGAGGCCGGCGGTGGGCTCGGGTGAGGGTGGCGCGGTGTGGGGTTGCTGCTGTTCTTGCCGGTGGTGCTGCCGTTCTTGCTCCGCCCGGGCCGCGTACTGCTGTTGTTCCTGCTCGTGCCGGGCCGCGTACTGCTCCTCGGTGAACTGCGGTTCGTACGGCGGCTCGAAGCCGGGGTTGTAGTCGCCGTGGTACTCGATCTGCTGGGGATCCCTGGCGTGCAGCCACTGGTTGACGTCCGTCTCGGGTTGCGGCGCCGCGGTCTGCCGGGGGACGGCCGGCTGCCCGGCGCCGGGGGCCGGCTCGGGGCGCTGCTTCGCGGGCGGCGCGGCCGCTGCGGCTGCCGGGGCCGGTGCGGCTGCCGGGGCCGGTGCGGCGGGTGCGGGGGCCGGCGGGAGGGCCGGGAGGTCGATGCCCGCCGCGGCCAGGCCGTCCGGTGCGGTGTCGGCGAGGGGGACGCCGTACTTCGCCAGGCGCAGCGGCATCAGGGACTCCACCGGGGCCTTGCGGCGCCAGGTGCGGCCGAAGCGGGAGCGGAGCCGCGCCTGGTAGACGAGACGTTCCTGCTCCAGCTTGATGACCTGGTCGTAGGAGCGCAGCTCCCACAGCTTCATACGGCGCCAGAGCAGGAAGGTCGGGACCGGGGAGAGCAGCCAGCGGGTGAGGCGGACCCCCTCCATGTGCTTGTCCGCCGTGATGTCGGCGATCCGCCCGGTCGCGTGCCGGGCCGCCTCGACCGCCACCACGAAGAGGACCGGGATGACCGCGTGCATGCCCACGCCCAGCGGGTTGGGCCAGGCCGCCGCGCCGTTGAAGGCGATCGTGGCGACGGTCAGCAGCCAGGCCGTCTGCCGCAGCAGCGGGAAGGCGATGCGGATCCAGGTCAGCAGCAGGTCAAGGGCGAGCAGGACACAGATGCCCGCGTCGATACCGATCGGGAAGACATAGGCGAAGTTCCCGAAGCCCTTCTTGATGGCCAGCGTGCGGACGGCCGCGTACGAACCGGCGAAGCCGATGCCGGCGATGATCAGGGCGCCGGTCACGACCACGCCGATGAGAACGCGGTGCGCCCGGGTGAGGTGGGGGCGGCGTGTTCCTGTCGGGCTGTGGCGGCTCACGGCTGGCCGGCCTTCACAGGGCTGGGGTGGGGGTGGGGGGTTGTGCTGGTGAGGAGGTGGTGGATGAGCTGTTCGGTTTCGGGTTCGAGGGAGCAGTCCAGCGCGCGGTTGATCTGCTGGACGCGGGTGATGGCGGTGTGGAGGCCTTGCCGGTTTCCGGCTAGGTGTTCGATGCGGAGCCAGTCGCGGTAGAGGAGTTCCGCGGTGTCGTCGACGTCGAGTCCGGTCGCGACGGCCTGGCGGGCGGCGCTGAGGTCGTGGTGCGGGCCGGCGGGGGTGCGGTAGGTGGCCACGGTGTGGGCCACGTCGATGATGCGGGTGGTCATGTCCTGCTGGTGGGGCTCGGCCCAGGGCAGCGGCCTGCCTCCGAAGGGCCGGCCTCGTACCAGTGTGAGTGCCTTCTCCAGGCCGGTCAGGCCTAACGGGCCGAGCGGCAGGGCCTGTTCGGCGAGCTGGAGGAAGCGGGTCCAGTCGCAGCGGACGCCGGGGCCGAGCCGGTAGGGGTCCTCGCCGGACTTGCGGCGCGGTACGTAGAGGGTGCCGGTGGGGTCGCTGCCGAGCTGGCTGCGCAGGCCCTGCATGCGGGCGTTGAGGGTGCTCGTTGACCACGGGCTGATCGGGTCCATGTCCCTGCACAGGGTGTCCGCGCTGCGCCCGGGCCGGAAATACAGCAGGGCGGCGAGTTGTGCCATGCGTGGTCCGTGGCCGGTGCTGTCCACGCCGCTCACCTCGACCGGTCCCAGGACCCTGATCTCCGGGGCGTGCAGATCGTGTGCCTCGCCGTCGCCGTCGCCGTCGCCGTCGCCGTCGCGGGTCTGCGGTGGCGTGGTCTTTTCGGCGGCTGCTGAGGGGGCAGCATCTGCTGTCTCTTCCGTGCCGGCGGAGGGCGTCGCCGTCGGAGCTGTCGAGGCCTTGGGCACGGCTGCGTAGGCGCCCGGGCCGGTGTCGCCGCCGGGCGGGGGTGGGGGCGTGGCGGCGGGCAGAAAGCGCAGTGCGGACGGGTCGGTGGCGGCGGCGAGCAGGGCGGGGAAGACCTCGCCGCTCACCTCTGCCGTTGCCGGCGCGGGGGTCGTGACGGCAGCGGCGGCCGTGCCGTCCTCCTGCGGAGCCGTCTTGTCGGGCGTGCTGTCGGGTTCGTCCGGGACGTTGTGCCAGGGGCCCTGGGCCGGGTGGGCCGGCTGCCCGGACACGGCCAGGGCTGTGGTGATCTGCGTGTAGGCGGCGTGTTCCAGGCGCTGGATGGTGATGTCGGTGCCGGCGTGGTCGAGGGTCTGCGGATCGCGCAGGGAGGCGTTCAGGATCTGCGCCTGGGGGAAGTGCGCGGCCGCTGTGCTCGCCGGGGCGATCAGTGTGACGGGCAGCGCCCCGGCCCGGTCGATGGCATCGGCGAACTGCCAGGCCGTGTCCGCGTCGAGAGCGGACGCGCACAGCAGCAGGTAGGGCTGATGGCGGGTCTCGGGCATCTGGTGTGCTTCCAGGAGCCGTTCGTTCAGGTCGCGCAGCGCGTGCGAGGCCTGGCGCATGGGGGTGATCCGCGCGGTGGGGAGCAGCTTGGGAAGGTCTTCGCCGAATCCGACGGTGACGATCTGGACGTCGGCCGCCCATGGGCTCGTTGCGAGTTCCAGAGCGAGCGAGGTGCACACATCGGTGATGTGGACCAGATTGCCGTCCAGGAGCAGAGCGGGTACCCGGGCGAGGTCGAGGAGAACCAGGTCGCCTTCGCCGGTGTGGCCGATCGTTGCCAGCCCCGGGTACGGTGCGGGCACCTCGCGGGCGGTTTCCTCGTCCAGGAGGACGGCGGCGGAGTCCAGGAGCCACCAGCCGTCTTCACCCGCGAGGAAGGGCGCCGCCGGCTCTGGGGCGCCGTCCTCGGGCAGGATCTCGACCGTGCGGGCGCCGAGCCGCGCGGCCTTCACCGGCGGCGGGACCCCACGGTCCTGGGCCTGGGCCACGGTGTGGGCCAGGGTCTTCAGGGCCGTGTCCAGGCGGGCGGCGCCGGCGGGTTCGGCGGCCGCCGCCAGTTTGGCCTCCGCCGGGGAGGTCTGGGCAGGGATGGCGATCGTCTCGCCGGGTGTGCGGCGGCGGCGCTGCAGCGTGCGCCGCAGCGCGAGCGCGCCGGTGATCGCGGCGGCCAGGAGGGCACCGGCGCCCAGAACCGTACGCAGGTCCAGCGGGCCGTCCAGTCTCGACACCGGTGTTTGAGACGGCGCGGCGGCGGGGGAGGAAGCCGCAGATCCCGGGGCCGGCGGCGGGGCGGCCGCGGAGGCTGTGCTGGTGCTGGGCTGAGGCGTTGCGGATGTCGTTTCAGACTCAGAGCCCTGTTCCTGTCCGGGCTGCTGGGCGGGCCGGCTGCTCGGTGCGCGGGGAGCCGGCGGTGTCGGAGCGGCGGTGTGGCTCGGCGCGGGCGTCTGCTCACCCGGGTCACTCGGTGTCTGCTCGCTGCCTGGCTGCTGGGCGTGCGGGGGAGTGGTCCGCTGACGGTCGTGCGCGTCACCAGGATTCTGCTCGGCGTTCGGCGCTGTGCGGCCGGAGGCGGCGGCGGGCACAGTGACCTGCTGTCCCGGATAGATCATGTCCGGGTCGGTGATCTCCGGAAGACCACGCGGCTGCGGCTTGCCGGCGCTGGCCTCGAACAGGGTGCGCCACTCGCTGCCGTCGCCGAGTTCCTCCTTTGCGATCTTCGACAGGTAGTCGCCCGGGTGGACGGTGACGACGTGATCGCTCGCCTCGTCAGCGGCCGCAGACCCTCCGCCCCACTGCGTGCGCACCCCCGGCGGGGCCTTGGCGGTGTCGGGCATCTGAAGCTGCCAGCCGGGCTGGAGAAAGCTGTTCGCGCGGAAGACCGTGCCGTCGGCCATGGTGTGGCCCTCGTTCAGGTCGGCGATCTCCCGCCACCGCTCGCCGTCCCCCAGCTCCCGCTCGGCGATACCCCACAGGCTCTCCGCAGGCCGCGTCTCGCGCACCGTGTACACCGGATGCGGCATCGACGCCTTCGCAGCGGAGGGCGAGGCCTGCTCGGACAGGGGCGAGACCGAAGCCTGGGTTGCCTGGCCGGGAACGTGGGCTGCGGAGGTGGCCGGCGCGGCCTGGGCGGGCGAGGCGAGGGCCGAACTGGCCGGCAGTAGAACGAGGATGCTACCGATCAGGAGGGCCGCGGCGCGCTGGGATGCGCCCAGGCCGCGCGGGGCGTGCCAGGTCCGGCCGCGTAGTTGAGCGGCCAGCTCACGCACGGCGCAGAACGTGAACTGGGCCCATCCGATCCAGCCCACCGCGACGAGCAGCAGCAGGAACGCCGCGCCGGTGTCCTGCCGGTCGAGCAGGTGGGTGAGGTCGTCGTGGGTGGATGCCCAGATGACCGGGGTGACCCAGGCGAGCAGCAGCGGCAGCCCGGCGACCGCGCAGGCCAGTACCAGCAGGCTCAGTGCGGCCGTGAGGACCCGGGCGAGGGCGTTGCCTGCCGCTGCGGCGGGGGAGGGGGCGGTGCGCATCAGTCTCCTTCAGGAGCGGTGACGCCGTGCAGGAGGGTCGCCGTGCCGTGGCCGGTCACCGACAGCGAGCTGATCCCGACCGCCGACAGGAACGAGGTGGCGTAGGTGCCGGTGACCGTGACGGTGAGGGTCTTGCCGTCGCCGGACACGCTGACTGTGCCGGTGGCGCCGGCGGAGCGCAGGTAGGACTGGGCTGCGGCGGCCGCGGCCTGCGGGTCGACGACGATCGCCTTGCCGCTGATCGCGTCGGCGGGGTCGATGGCCTGCCCGCCGGCCCGGGCGGCTTCGCCGGCGACGTAGTCCGCACGCTCGGTGGCGCGCATCGTGCTGCCGCCGTCGACGGCGATACCGATGATCCCGATGAGGGCGATCACGCAGATGGCGACGAACACGGTGACACCACCCCGGTCGTCCAAGCACTTCCGGCGCGGGTGGAGTTGACGGAAGAGCATCAGTCACCTCGCTGCCGGTATTGGTCCACTACCGAGGTGGCCGTCGACGTCAGCGTTTTCGACCCCGGCACGCCGGGAAGCAGGAGGTCGGACAGATTGACCGTGCAGGTCACGGTCGCGGTGACCGTGCCGACCTGCCCCACCGGCACACTGAGACCGCTCGTGTTGATGCTCACGCTGGTCGATGCGCACGTGATGCCCTGGTCGTTGAGGGATTCGGCGGCAGCCGCCCGGGCTGCGCTCTGGGCGGCGGCCGCTGTGCGGTGGATGGACGCCTCCCTCGCCGCGTCCTCGGCCGCCGAGTCGACCGTCGCGCCGCAGGTGACGATCCTGCCGCCGGCGATGGCCATACACAGGAACATGATCAATGCCGGGAGGACGATCGCGGCTTCGATCGCGGCACTGCCCTCGTCGCTGCGTAGTCTGCCTGCCCGATGGGCGACTGATCGCACGTGCCTCACCCTCCGGGTGTCTGAACTGTCGCGAGTTCTCGCAGTGGGTGAGATCCCTGGAAGGCATACGGGCCAGGTCGGCACGGTGCGGTCACACTCCTGCGAATTCCGTTCATCTGTCGCGTTTCCTGAAGGCCCGTCGGTATAGATGGCGTTGAGTCACTGGCAGTGAACCGAGGTGGGTCATGGCTCTCGCGATGGTGCGGTCCCTCGGCTCCGTCCGCGGTGCCAGGTCGGAGCAGGAACTCGAGGACTGACCACCCAGCAGGGCTGACCCCAGGCTGCTCACGCCGCCGGTTCGCGAACCCAAGGCCGCGGGCACCCGCATCACGGGGCACCTCCACCGGGGTTCCCGGCGCTGAGGGCTTCGGAATTCGTGAACCCACGAGCCACGACGGTCCAGCGCTCCACGGGGCCGGACGCCGACTGCGTGATCGTGAGCCCCGGCACGCCGGGGATCATTGACAGGGCCGTGCCGGACACCTGGACGCGCATCCGCTGCCCGGTACTGCTCGCGGCGACGCTGTAGCCGCGCAGGCTGTCACCCGCCGTGCGACTCAGTACATTCCGGGCCTGGGCGGCGCCGTCGGCGGGGCTCGACTGGTAGGCACGCGCGGCGGTGAGGCCCTCGCGGGCGGCGGTCAGGGCGATCTGCCGGGCGTAGTACCACATGGAGGCCTGGATGACGGCGACCGTGGCGAGCAGTACGAACGGGAACACGATCGCCATCTGGATGGAGGCGTCCCCACGGTCGTCACGCCAGCGTCGTCCCCGCCACCAGTCCGCCAGCCGCGTGGGGGGTCTCATCACAGGCCGCTGAGCTTGCCGTTGTACTTGGCGATCACGACGGCGATGGTCCCGGCGATCAGGACGGCGCCGGTGACGGCGGCCACCCAGATGATGACCGTCGTGGTGGAGATGTCGCCGCGGTCCGGCCGGCGGGCGGCCTCCTCAAGACCTTCCTGCACCCGGGTGGTCACGCGGAGGACCGCCCCGTTGGCGCGTGCCCACACAGCACGGCGGGTGCGGGCTGCGGTGTGCTTCATGTTCCGGTACCTCTCTGAAGCGTTGAATGAGTCGGGTCGGTGTCAGACGGTCAGCATGCGGATCACTGCGGGGAAGGCCATCAGCAGCATCACCAGGACGGCCAGGAGGGCACCCGGGGCGGTCATCTTTTCGCTGGCCGTGTTCGCTTCGGCGGCCTGGCCGGCCAGGAGTTCGGCGTTGAGCGCGGCGGTGCGGGCCCGCAGCGCTTGGTAGACGGCGGCGCCGTCGGTGGCCGAGCCGCGCATGATGTCGGCGACGTCGTCCAGGACGGGCAGCTGGTACTCGGCGGCCAGCTCGGTGAGCGCCTGGTACGGCGGGATCTTCTCCAGCCGGGCCCGGCGCAGCGCCCCCTGCAGATACAGGAAGGGCCAGCCCTCACCTACCGCGGCGGCCTTCTCCAGCGCCTCGGCGGGGCCGGCGTCGGCGGCCCGCTTGAGCGCGACCAGGTCGAGGTAGGCGGACAGAGCGTGCGCGAATTCCTCCCTCGCCCGCTCGGCCTGGTCCCGCACGGACAGATCCGGCGTGAGGAACAGAAGAGCCGCCAGGACGAGTCCGACGACACCAGGCACGTAGAACGGCAACCCGATGCCCGCGATGATCCACGGAACTGTCGCGATCACCGGGCAGAGCAGGCCCAGGGCGGCGAGCGCGGTCTTCTTGAGCATGAACTGGCCCGGCCCCTGCCCCAGCAGGGCCAGGTTGGTGGCCGGGACCCGCACGCCCGGCACACGTTCGAGGCGGGCCAGCAGCCACCGCCCCCACACCTCGTCGCGGTCCAGCTCCGGCTCGGGCATCGTCAGCGTCGCCGGAGCGCTGCGCGTGAGGGCTGGGCCCAACGCGGGCTGCGGCTGGAGGAGTTCCCGGATCAGCAGCGCGAAGCCGGCGCCGACGATGCTGCCGGTGAGGACAACGGGGATCAGGTTCACGGGGCGGCTCCTTCCGGCTCCCGGGCGACGATCGGCAATTCCGGATCGGGAGCGGGCGCGGGCAGCCGGACGGCGCTGGTGGGATCGGTGATCAGGAAGCGGGGGATACGGCGGAAGTGGCCCAGCTGCCGCATCAGGGCGAGCACGCCCACGAACCCGGCCGTCAGGAAGGCCAGGACGAGCTGGCCCAGGAGGGTGGAGTACGGCTTGGTGTAGCTGGGCACGAAGAAGCCCGCGACCACGACACCTACGGTGATGAGAGTCATCCACCGCACCGTCGTCCTCGGTTTGGCCCGGTCAGCCTCGATGGCACGCTTCCTGGCGACCTCATCGCGGACGGTGTTCGACAGGTCCTCCAGAGCCTGAGCCAGGCCCGGGCCTCGGTCGTTGACCGAGAGGATGAGCGCGGCGGTCACCTTGTCCGCGGTGACGTCGTCCAGTTCGTCGGCGAACGCGCGCAGAGCTCCCTCGGGGCGCCACCCCAGGCGCAGCCGGTCGGACAGGTTGACGATCTGTGCAGCGAGTGCGTCAGGTGCTCCCTGACGGCTGGTGATCATCGCCTGTTCCAGGCCCATGCCCAGGCGCAGCAGACCGGCCAGCCGCTGCGTCCATTCGCTGAGGCCCTCCAGCTGCCCGATCCGATCCTGCGCCATCTGCGCGGGCGCGATCAGCCACGGCACCCCGACGACGGCCGTGCCGAGCAGGCCAGCGCCGACGAAGTTCCCCGAGACGAGCCACACGACCACGAAGACCACGACGGCCGCGACGATGAGGGTCCGCCGGCGCAGCCGGGCGCCCTCGCTCTGGACTTGCGAGCCGTGCAAGGCTGTCTGCCAGCGTCGGCGCAGCGGGGCCCGGCGAGGCGCCGTGCTACCCACGAGACCCGCGACGACACCGATCAGCCCGCCGGCCACCGCCATACCGCTGAACAGCCCGAACAGCAGGATCATCGGCGTACCCCCACCATCAGCGGCAGCGGCGCCGGCCAGGCCCCGTAGGGCTGCTGGAGCAGCGAGGAGTCGAAGCCGACACGGCTCAGGTCATCGACACATGCCGGGTCCATGCGGGGCACCGCCCGCACCTCGCCGAACTCGATGCCGGGGGAGAACACCGAGTTGGTGGCGGGCCGGCCGTTCTCGCCGATCCCGGTGAGCTCCAGGACGTGAGAGACGTAGCGGTGACGGCGGCCGCCGATCTGCGTCTCGTCGGTCATGTCGACGTACACGATCATGTCGAGGCCGTTGGCGGTCTGCCGGTAGGCGAGCTGCTCGGAGAGGTTCTCCTGGGCGAGCGCGTACAGCTCGGCGATCCGGTCGAAGACGATGTCGGGGCGACGCGCGTGGATCGTGCACAGGTTGCCGCCCGACCCGTTCGTCAGCGCCTGCATCATCGCGACCACCTCGGGACCGCGGACCTCACCGACCACGATCCGCTCCAGAGACATCCGCAGCGCCGGATGCATCAGGTCCAGCAGCGTCACCTCGCCCGCGCCGCGGCCGGTGACGTCCTTCTCCCCGTTGGACTCGCGGCCCACCAGGGACACGACCTGCCGGTGGTAGCCGTTGGCGTGGGCGAACAGCTCGTCCTCGGTCTGGATGGTCGCGAACCGGGTCTCCGGGTCGAACTCCTTGAGCATTGCTCGCAGCAGCGTGGTCTTCCCGGCCTTCTGCTTCCCTGCGATCATGATGTTCTTCTCGGCACGGACGGCCGCGCCGAGGAATTCCCGAAGGATCGGGTCGATCGTGCCCAGCCGGACCAGGTCGTCGAGATTCGCGTGCGAGACCCGGTGCCGGCGGATGACCGCATAGGTCATCGGGCCGAGCCCGGTGATGGCCTGGAGGCGGGAGCCGTCCTGCAAGGACAGGGCAAGGGTGGGGCTCGCGGTGGAGATGGTGCGCTCGCTGTGCCCGGAGCCCCGGGCTAACTCCCTCAGCAGCTCCAGGAGTTCCTCCTCGGAGTCTGCGATCGGAGCGACCTGGCAGCGTTCGCCGTCGCCGAAGTCGAGCCACACCTCGCGTGGGCCCTGGATGATGATGTCCTCGACCCGGTCGTCATCCAGGTACGGCTGGAGCCGGCCAGCCCTGAAGAGGATGTCGTACACAGCGCGCCGCAGTGCCTCATCCTGCTGCGGCGTCATCGCCTCGGCGTCCGACCACAGCGCGACGGCCTCGGCAATCCAGTTCAGGCAACGCTGCTCTTCACTGGCCCGGTCCATGCCGGGCTGGGACTTCAGGAGTTCCTCACGCTGCTTGGCGACCTGGGACGCGATGTTGCGGGCCACCCGGTAGTCGACGGTGACCTGCGGAGCCGCCGTCCCGAGCATGCGAGTGCTCGCCGAGGCACCGGCTGGCGCGGGCGTTTTGTTGGACTGCGGTAACGGTGCCACCGTGGGGTCGGGGTGCAGGGGCCTAGCGTGCACGGGTCACCTCTCCTCCTGCGGCGTACACGCTGCGGGGATCGAGGCGGGACCGGCGCAGAGCAGCCCGCTGCACCAGCGCGGTACTGCCCGCGCGAGCAGCCTTCATCAGCGGCGACCTGGGAAAATGGCGTGACTGTTCCGCGCCGTCGGACAGCACGCGGGCGTCCTTCGGCGCATACGGCAACGTGGCCACCACCGGCACCTGCAGCACCCGCTGTACCTCACCCGCTGGATACGGACCCTCGCTGATCATCAGCACGCCGACGTCGCCGACCCGTTCCTCCAGCGCACGCACACGGCTTTCTGCCGCCTGCAGACAGCGCAGGGTGTTGCGGACCACCACGAACGTGGCGTCGGCCTGCTCGGCCAACACCCCGGACGGTCCGTACGCTCCACGCCGACCCAGGTCGACCAGGACGTCGTGACCGTGCTCCGCCTCGATGCCGCGGAACATCTGCGCCAGCATCTTCCATACTTGGCCAAGGCTCGCCGACTGCGCGGGATCGGTGATGCCGGGCAACAGCAGCCGGTCGTGTGGGGACTCCTGCTTGCCGTCGTCGCTGCTCAGGTCGATCAGCTGCCGCCAGAAGGCCTCGCCGAAGTCGTTCTTGCGCGCGGCGACGCTGAGGTTGCGCAGGCCGTACCGGTCGCCGAGCGTGCCCTGCAGCAGGCCGTGCAGCACGGCCCCGCCGTCCGGGTCACACTCGGCCAAGATCATCCGCCGTTCCGCCTCCAGCGGCCACGACAGCAGCAGGGCGAGGGCACTCGTTGTCACACCGGGCGCGCCGCTGCACCCGGCGAGCGCGATCACAGCCATCAGCTGCCGTCCGGAGCAGCGAGAACCAGACGCAGAGTGCCGGCCGACTCCCACGCCGCGACCGTGGGCCCCTCGGCAGCGGCCGTAGCCACGTCGACGACCACGATGCCTGTACCCGGGGCGGCGCCAGACGCCTTCACGACCCGGCCGTCGATGGTCCGCGGCGCCACATCGGAGCCGGTGCCAGTGTCCGTCGTTCCCTGGGCCGGGACGTGCACGAGCTGGACCTTCTGGCCTGGGACCAGAGCGGTGGCCGGGATCTCCTTGGGCTCCAGGCCGATCGGCACCAACTGTTCACCGGCCTTCACCAGCGAGTCCTTCGTCACTTGCGAGGGGGTCAGCAAGGAGCCCGGTTTGAGCTCCACGGCGGCCCGCTTGCCCACCACCGACCTCAGGTTGTCGCTGCGGACCGCCTTGACGGCCGGGTCCAGGGCGACGGACGCCCTGCCCAGGTCGTCCTCGGTCAGGACCTGGCCGACCTGGACGTCGCGGACCACGGTCACGACGTCCGTGCGGTTGCCGACCTGGAGCAGCAGGACGGCAACTCCGGCGCCTCCGGCGGCGACCAGCGCCAGCGACAGGGCAATGACACTGGGGCGTCGCCTGCGAGCCGACACTCGGGGAGGTGCCACGGGCCCGGCGATACGGGGCTGCTGGGGGACTCCGTTCGTGCTGGCTGCGTCTACACGTTCTTGGGTCTTGCTCACCGTTCTGTCCTTCCGGCGGCGTTACCTGACGACCTGTACTTCGCCGACTGCTACCTGCACGTTGGTCTGCCGTACCTCAGTGAGTTGGCCGGCTTGACCGCCGCCCTGCCAGTTGATCGTCCACGTGGAGGTCGCTGCGACCTTGAACTTGCTTTCGGCCGCGGAGGTCTTGGCGTACACGTGTCCGCAGGTCGGTGACTGGGCCATGCCCTCGGACGACGTGTAGGGAGTGCCGGGGCCGTTGCAGGTCACGGAGGAGCCGTCACCCATCGACCACACGATCTTCGACACCTTTGCGGTCGCGCTGACGGTGATTCCGCCCGCTGTGGCCGAGGCGGTGTTCGGCCCGTAGGTCGTGGCGCTCTGATTGACCCACATCCATATCGGGACACCCACCGTGTAGGTTCCGGCAGCGCGCGGGCTGGCGATGTCCGGGCCGAGCAAGTTCATGGAATCCACCGCTCGCTGGGCCAGCTCCTGGGGGTCTACTTGCGGGACGGGATTCTGGCCTGTGGGCACGACGATGAAGCTGGCCGGGTTGTCCTGACCGCCGTCTGAACACTCCATCAAGTACAGATCGTTCGTCTTTGGATCTTTGCCTTTCCAGGCCGGGTGGTTCGCCGGAGGCTTCGGCTCAACTTTGGTGTACTTGCACTTCATCTTGCTGTCGCCGACGTCTTGCGAGCCGCCCGCCTGTCCACCACTGCCGCCGTTCTCGCCACCGACACCGACGCTGACGCAGAACTCGGTGATATGGCAGTCGCCTGTGCCGACATCGGGATCATCACCCGCGTATGCAATGCCCGCGGAGGTCAGCACGAGAGTGCCGGTCAGCAGAGCGAGGCAACCGGCTAACAGGCCTGATCTTGAGCGGTCAACTTCGTGACCATCCACTTCGTTCCCCACCTTTCAAGCGTTGCGGTGCTGATGTATGTGACGAGCCGCGTCGTGGGCAGCGGGACCGGCTTCTTCGAGGCCTTGTCGATCAGCGTCCAGTGCGTCGTGTCGACGCAGTCGGTGACCGTGGCCGTAGGGATCTTGGCGTCGGTCACCTTGACGACCTTCGGATGGATCACCGGCTTACCGGTGGCCACCTGTCCCGCCTTCCGCATCGTCGCGAGGTTGGTCTCGATGTCGGCGAGGGCCTCGAAGGTGGTGGTCTCCTTCAGGTCGGTGCCTGCGGAGGAGGCTTTGCTGTAGGCCTCGGTGTGCCCTTCCCAGGAGCGGGTGTACGCCGCGAGGACGGCGGCGTCTTCAGCGTCGACGGTGGAACTGGGGGACGCGGGGACAGCCGTCGGGGCAGAACTGGGCTTGGACGACGAGCCGGAGCCGCTGCCGCTACACCCGGCCAGCGCCACCAGACTGCCGGCGAGGAGCAGCGCGGTTGCGTGGGTGCGACCAGTGGCGACAATGCGTCCGGTGGAGCGTCGATACGTGGCTGTCACGGTGCCTCCAGGTGAAGCGCGGTGTACGGCGCCCACGGTTCGTGGTCCGCCGAGGTACGGCGGCCCGAGAAACCGCGGGGTCGACTCAGCCGCCGAGATCTCTTTAAGTGATCACAAAGTTACGTATAGTCCCGGTCAACTTCCCACAGGGATATCCGGGTTCACGCACACAACTCAGGACGCATCTGTACAGGCCGTCGGTCTGCACGAGGACCGCTCCGGCACCTCAGTGCTGTCACGCGCGCAGGATGCCGGTGTGCACGGCACTGCGGCAACTTCAAGGCCCTCACCGGGAATCCACCATCCGGTACCTGATCCCCAGCACCCGGGCCTTCTTGGCCGTCGACAACTCGGCCAGCGCCTGGCCCTGGAATTCGTCCGTGACGACGACACGCCTCTGAGCGTTGTAGACGGCTTCCTCGTCGGCGGGGGTGATCAGGAAGGAGCTCCTGTAAGCGGGCTTGAGGATCTGCTCCGATGTGTGGGCGGTGGGGAAGACGGCCAGGACGTCACCGCTGGTGAGCTTCAGCGCGTATGCCTTGGTGAACGTGGGGTCGGCGGCGAAGAACGTCTTGTCCGCCCAACGGCCGTTGACGCTGTTGCGGTCCTGGTAGATCTTGGTGGACTCCTTGGAGGACTCCGTCGGCGCGAAAGCGGTCCCCTTCTTCTTGCCCCCGGTCTCGAAGAAGTCCTCGTAGGCGGCGCCCAGTTGGTCCGGCGCGAGCGTCCCCACCTTCGTGGAGGCGTCGGCGACCGTGGCGTGGCCGTCCCGGTCCAGGGAGACCTCCGGGAGCTTCCCCTCGGTGTAGGCGGAGAACACCATCTTGTAAATGCTACCGACCTTGTCGAAGATCAGAAGGGTCTGGTACTTCGCGTCGTACGTCGACGTGGCCTTGACCGCGAACCAGGTGGCCTTGTCGGCGGGAGGTATGAGGTACTTCCGCTGGCGGTAGTAGAACGCCGTGCCGTACTCCTTCTGGTCCTTGGCCGACCACGACAACCACTCCTTGTACTCCGCCTTGGACAACTCGTGGAGTTGGCCGCTTTCAACCGTCGACAGCAACTTGGCGTTGCGGGTCTTGTTGGCCTGGTTGTTCACCTTCTCGTAGGCGTCGACCAGCCTCTTCGCGGTCTCCGTGGTGACCACCCCCTTCGGCGCTGTCGTGGAACTCGCGCTCGCGGTGGGGGTGTTGGCGCCGTCCTTCGAACTGTCGCCGCATGCGGTGAGGCTGACCCCCGTGGTGATGACGGCGGCGGTCAGGGCCAGGCGGCGGGTTCTGGGTCGGGACATGGGTTGCGTTCCTCCTGGAACGAGTCGATGCATGTGGGGGAGAGGAGCGAGGCCTGCGCGTTGGGTGGCACGTCGTGCCCGGTCCGGTGATCGAGCAGCCGGTTACGGCTGTGCTTCTTGGGCCGTCAGGCGCAGACGTACGCGGCTGTCGAGGCGACGCAGTCCGTTGCGGGTTCCGTTCAGAGCCCGCGAGAGGTCGGCGAGCACGCCCATGGCCTCGACGACCTGGGCGCGCCGTTCGGGCGAGGCCGGCGTCCAGGAGCCCTGCGGGCCGTGCTTATCGATCACGTCCTTGCAGCCGGTCAGCAGCTTGGTGATCAGTGAGCAGTATTCGTCGAACTCGCCGTCGGTGAAGTCGGTGATGGTCGGGTGTTGCCCTTGCAACGGTCCCCCTTGAGCGGCCGCGCCCTGATTGGGGGCGCTCGCGGTGTCCGGTCATCTCGCGGCCGCCGGTTCCGGTGCGTAGGTGGGGCAGGGCGCAGGGCATGGCGTGCCGCAGTGCCGACGGCAGCGGTCTACGTCTGGCGCCGACACGACCCGATGGTGGTCTACCATCCGCAACACTGTCAACAATTGTTGAATCTGCTGCTCGTGGTGGCTTTGAAGACGGCTTGAAGCATGCCGGAGGGCGGCTTGAAATGGTGTCACCCATGGCGCTTGTGCCACAGGAGAAGCATGGAACTGCCGCTCGCTGGCCAACTGTGTGGCGGCTGGGGCGCTCGGTGAGGGGCGTGCCGGCGCAGGCGGCCGCGCTGAGGTACCGGTGGGACGTGCGGAGGCGTGTGCCCGCCGTCAGTAGCGGCTGGTCAGCCCGCGGTACCCCGGCCGCGGGCCTCGGAACGCAATTGCTCAAGGATCGGCAGCAGTTTGACCAGGTCAATGTCCGTTGCGTCGCCGCTCGCACGCAGTGCGAGCGAGGAGGTGTCGAGATCCTGGGTGAGGGAGGCCAGCGTCAGGCGGGGAAGGTCGGATGAGGTCATCTGCGCCAGGTGGGCGACGAGCGAGGCGCCCTCGTTACGCAGGCAGAAGCCCTGAGGGACCTGGGTCCGGGGGAGGCGCTGCTGGCTTGCCCAGTCGAAAAACTGCTCCAGCCGGGCCGCATGCGCCGCATTGGGTGACCGCTGACCTTTCAGGAGATACGACACCATCTGCTTGGTGATGCTGGTGCGGCGCTCGATCTCGTCGAGCGTGTACGGGACATCTCCTGCCTCGGTCTGGGCGGTCCGGGTGCGGCGCAGGAAGGCGAGGCGCTGCTGGAACAGCGACTTCTGGAACGCTTCCAGTTCGGCCTTGTCGTCCGGCTCGACCTCCGGCAGGGCGCCGGCGAGCAGTTCCTGGACGCGGGCGGGTTCGATGCCTGTGGCGTAGGAGATGAACTCGCAGTCGAGGAACCGGTCCGCGGGCTGGCCGAGGAACTCTGCGTAGCGTTCGACGTCGCTGCGCAGCCGGGCGATGTCTGCTGCCGTCGCCTGCTGACGGGAAACGTGGTTCAACAGGGACTCCAAACGCGGGCCGCGACACAGCAGTGCCCCGTGAGCGTACCGACCTCGGACGGCGGCGGCCAGATCTCCCATGCACCGACCAGTGCAATCAACAATTGTTGACAGTTTTGCTGATCGTGCTCCACGATCACAGAGGTCCAAGCTCTATGCAAGGAGCATGCGTTGGGCCGCTGCCTCCCGTCTGGTGCCCACGGAACCGGTGTCATGACCTCACCTCCTGAACAGCCCGCAGCCCCCTCGCCCGGCCTCTTACCGTCTCCTGCCTGCCCGGCTCACGACGGCGCGTGGCACATCACCGGGGAGGACTTCCGCCACGACCCAGGTGCGGTCTACCAGGCGAAGCGGGCACAGTACGGAAGCGTCGCCCCCGTGGTCCTGGAAGGCGGGGTGTTCGCCTGGCTCGTCCTCGACTGCGCCGAGCTGAAGGAAGTGACCCAGCGCGGAGAGATCTTCAGCCGGGACTCGCGGCTGTGGCGTCCCCGCGAAGGCGGAATTCCGCAGGGGTGGCCGCTGGAGCCGCATACCCGCTGGCAGAAGAACGCGGTCTTCGCCACCGGCGACGAACACACCCGCCTGCGCGGCGCACTGACCCGCTTGCTCGGAAAGGTCAGAGCGCCGGCGGTGCGAGGGTTCACCCTCGCCAACGGCCACCGCCTCATCGACGCCTTCTGCCGCCGGGGCGAGGCAGAGCTGGTGTCCCAGTACGCGATGTCGGTGACCGTGCTGACGCTCATGCGCATGTTCGGCTTCCCCGCCACGACGGAGCAATCCCTGCAGACGGCGATCACCACACTCCTGGCCTGCGGCGACGACGCGTCGGCCGCCGCGCAGAGCGTCATGGACCTCGTCGACGAGCAGATCAGCCGCCGACGCCGGGACCCCCAGGCCGACGTCACCACTTGGCTGATCGAGGAACACGGCGCCATGTGGGACGGCGCCGACCGGGCAGCCGTCGACGAAGAGATCCGCGGGCAGATCTGGCTCACCGTCAACGCCGGCCACGGAGCGACCGCCATCTGGATCGCGAACGCCCTGGAGCAACTGGTCAGCCAGCGCGACATCCAGGCCGGCATGTTCGCCGGATGGATGGACATCCAAGGCGCCCTGCGAGCCACCCTGTGGGACCGCACCCCGCTGGCCAACATCATCGGCCGCTACGCCACACGCGACGCCCTCTTAGCCGGCCGCCGGATCCGCGCAGGCGACCTGCTCCTGCTGAGCCTCGCCGGCGCGAACACGGACCCCTGCCGCGGCACACGCTCCGACCGCGATGACTTCACCGTCCACAACGAGTCCTACTTCTCCTTCGGCAACGGACCCCACGAGTGCCCGGTACCGGGCCTCGCCCACACGATCGCGCAGGCCGCGATCGAGGCGGTCTGGGACCGGATCCCCGACGTCCGCCTCACCGACGCCGACCCCCCGTGCAGTGGCAGCTGTCGATCATGATGCGCTGCCCCGTCGCGCTGCCCGTCTCGTTCGACCGCTCCGCTCCCCGCTCGGGGGCCCGGAGCCCCGCACTTCCCGGAGGCCGCTGATGTCCCTGTCCCTCGACACCCCCGTCACCTTCCTCGACCCCTACAACGCCGACCCCGAGACCGAATGGCGCCGGCTACGCGAACTCGGACACCTCGTCCCCATCGAACTGGACGGCGCCGTCAGGACCTGGGCGACCGCTGACCACGCGACCGCCGAACGGGTCTTCACCAGCCCCGCGTTCAGCAAGGACCCCAAGCACTGGGCCGCATTCCAGCAGGGACACATACCCGAGGGCTGGCCACTGCTGCCGCTGATCACCATGAAGAGCATGCTCAACCGCGAAGGCGAGGACCACACCCGGCTCCGCGCCCTGCTCGCCAAGGCCTTCACACCGCGACGCATCGAGCTCCTGCGCCCCATGATCGAGGACATGGCCGGCCAGCTCCTGGACAGCCTCGAAACCGCCGACGGCGTGGTCGACCTGCGCCGGCAGTACGCGTTCGCCCTCCCTATGGGCGTCATCTCCCACCTCTTCGGAGTCGACGCCGACACCGACCGCGACCTGCTGGCCGCCCACTACGGCGCCGTCATCAGCAGCCAGAGCACCCCCCTCCAGGTCCAACACGCCCAGGCCGGCCTCGGGCAGGTGATCGGCAAGCTGATCGAGACCAAGCGCACCCACCCCGGAGACGACCTGACCTCCGCGCTGATCGCAGCCCGCGACGGCGAGGACCGCCTCAACGACGAGGAACTCGTCGAGACCCTGCTGCTGATGCTGTTCGCAGGACACGAGACCTCCAAGAACCTCATCACCAACGCCGTACGCAGCCTGCTCGAACACCCCGACCAGATCGCCGCCGCACGCAGCGCGGCCACCGCGGGCTGGTCCCACGCCGCAGTGGAAGAGACCCTGCGCTGGCGCTCACCCATCCGCGTCGTGATGTTCTACTACGCGACCCAGGACGTGTGGATGGACGGCGTGCTCGTCCAGCAGGGAGAACCCGTCCTCATCTACGTGGCCGCGACCGGCCGCGACACGGCCCGCTTCGGCCCCGACGCCGAAGAGTTCAAGCCGGACCGCACGGACGCCGCACGCCACCTCTCCTTCGCCCGGGGAGTGCACTACTGCATCGGCGCCCCGTTGGGCCGCATGACCGCCTCCATCGCCCTGCAAGCCCTCTTCAGCCGCTTCACTGTCGCCTGCGAAGACCTCTCCGATCTCACGGAAGAGTGGACCTACGCCTCCAACTCGGTGCAGGCGCTCCCGGTCACCCTCACCGTCATGGCGCCGGTGTAGGTGCAGACACGGTCTGCGCACGAGGCATCCGGTTTCGGGGTGCCCCAACTCCTTGCTGGGCGGGCCGACGCGGCTGCTAGTCTCGCTCCGCAGATCACCCGGCACAGACCGTGATCGCACACAAGGGGACGGGACATGACGCAGCGAGATGCGACGACGGGTGGGTTAGGGCCGGACCCGCGTCGC
The DNA here is from genome assembly GCF_042959465.1 of Streptomyces sp. NPDC007901. NCBI lineage: Bacteria > Bacillati > Actinomycetota > Actinomycetes > Kitasatosporales > Streptomycetaceae > Streptomyces > Streptomyces sp. NPDC007901. The sequence continues at coordinate 66,780 of NZ_JBIBKW010000030.1, forward strand.
AGGCCGCACTCCGAACAGGCGCCCGGCACACCGCGAACCGACGAACGGGCTCCAGCCACGCCGCGGATCAGCGCCCGCCCGTTCCTCCCGCAAGGGCCGGCCTTCGTCCTCCACGTCCGACGCGCCCGGCGCATCTTCCGCAACCGCCTACGCCTCACCCCAGGCGCCTCCCTGGATGAACTCGTGACCGCGGTGGCCGCCCTCAACCAGAAACCGATCACAATCCGCGACATGGATCTCGACCCGGCCCTGAGCGGCATGTGCCTGCGCGGCAGGAAAGAAGACCGCATCATCGTCAGCCGGGACACCACCGACTGGCAGCGGCTGCGCATCAAGGTCCATGAACTCGGACACCTCCTGCCCTGGATCGACCCGGCCACCGACGACTGCGTGGTCGGCGGACACGCCCAGGGCCACGGCATCGAACTCGACCCCGGGATCCTCAGCACGCAACTGACCTCACTGCCCCCGGGACTGGTACAGGACGTTCTGCAGTCCAACGGATCGGTCAAACTGCGAGCCGTCTACGACACAGGTCCCGAACTGGCGGCCGAGGCCTGGGCCACCGCCGTGCCCCGGCTGCTGGCCCCCGGCGGCGGCACGGCCGGGCCGACGGACGCTATCCAGTCTGCGTTCGCCAACCGCTCCTGGTAGCCGATGCGCGAGACCGTCCTGACCGTCATCAACCTGTCCATCGCCATCGCCACCATCATCCTGGGCATCACCAAGGCCTCCGCCGCACGCCGCGAACCCGGCCCCACCCTGAAACTGACCGCCTCGGTCCTGCTGCACTCCGGCGTCATCTTCCTGCTGGCGACGCCACCGCTGTACCGGCGCATCGGCACCGCCCTGCGCTCACCCAACCTGCCCGCACTCGGCATCGACATCGCCACCCTGCTCTGCGTCGCCCACGCCCACTACATGACGCTCCTGTGGCACCCCGAGCGACACACCCCCGAGGCCCGCCACGAAGCCGTACGACGCTGGCGGCCCTTCTACCTGGGCACGATCATCACCATGATCGTCCTCTACGCGATCGCAGACCTCCCGGGAGCTGCCCCGCCCCTGCACCTCGCCCCCTACTACGCACACGTCAAAGCCGTACTGGCGCTGAAACTCGTGTACTTCACCGCACTCGTCGTCGCCGTGGCCGCCACCATGATCCTGTGCCGGCAGGTCGCACTCCCCGACCGCCCCGAACTCGCCCACGACGTCAGGCGATGCATCCAGTGGTTCACCCTCGCCGTCGGCCTGGACCTTGCCACCGCCCTGTTCACCCTCGGCTCGATGGGCAGCGCCATCATCCTCGACAACCACCGCCTCGACGTCCTCGCCGACGCTTCCTGGGCCGCGACCATCCTCAGCGGCATCGCCGCCAACAACTCCCTCGGCCGCATGGTGCTGGCCACCACCCGAAGCGACCGGCAGGACTGCCGGACACTGCGCCCCCTGTGGAAACTGGTGGTCACCGACGCCCCGCAACTGGTCATCCCCGTCGTCTGGTGGGGCGACAGCCGCATCCGGCTGGACCGGATGATGATGGAGACCCTCGACGGAATCCGCACCCTGTCCCCGTGGATGAGCACAGCACCGGGCAACGCCCTCACCGTACTCGCCCACCCCGCGGCCAACAGAAGGACCGATCCAGGCGAACAGCCTCCCGCCCCGCCGCACACCAGGAGCAGCGAGCCGCCGGCGCCGGCGCAGGGCGCCCTGGACTCGGCCGCCGGCTCGAGCGGGCCGGGCCCCGCGGAGACGGCTGCCGCCATCCTGATCGTCGCGGCACGCCACCGCGCGATGAACCGCCCTCCCGTACTGGAGGGCGACCGGCTCAGCGAACCCCCTGGACGGGAAGTTCCGGCTGATGAACAGCAGGACTACCTCGTCAAAGTCGCTCGCTACCTTTCCCACCCCCTGGTCGTGGCCGCCGCATCCCGCGCTGAAGGTGACGACCAGGCAGCCGCGGTGAACGCCGCGAGGTGAACCAGGGCGGTCGCACACGCCGTTCAACTGCGGAGAAATTATGGAGGGAGCGCTCCCCGGCGATTCACCCGGATTGATCTTGGGCAGTGATGCGGCCGCGCCGACACCCCCACACGAGGAGTGCAGAGCACCGTGAACGCCTCGCCCGCCATACCCGCCACCACGCCTGTTGCGCCGGGCCGACTGCCCTTGATCGGGCACGCTCACCACCTCGCTCGTTCCCCGCTGCCGTTCATCACCTCACTGCGCGAGCACGGACAAGTCGTCCGCATCGACATCGGTACCGCTCCGGCCTACGTGGTCACCGACCCCGCCCTGACCCGCCGCGTCCTGGTCACGGACGCCGCACAGTTCGAGAAGGGCGGGAAGATCATTGATGCGCTGCGGGTGTTCTTCGGTGACGGGCTGGCCACCGTCGCCGACGGAGACATCCATCTGCGCAACCGCCGTCTGATGCAGCCCATGTTCAACAAGGCGCACATCGCCACCCGCGGAGCCGCCATGATCGAGCAGGTGCGTTCCATGGTCACGGCGTGGGAGCCGGGCGCTGCCCGGGACGTGTACGCGGACATGAACGACATCACGCTCGCGGCCTTCCTCGTCGCCCTTTTCGGTACCGGCCTGCCCAGCCACCTGCAGCGCGACTTCACCGCGCTGATGCCCGCCATCATGGCAGGAACGATTCGCCAGACCGTTCTGCCGTCCTGGATCACCCGGCTCCCGCTACCCGCCAACCGCGCGCATGCCGAACGCGTCGCCCAGCTCAGGCGACTCATCGACCAGGCCATCGACCGCCGTAGCGCCCACGGCACAGGCCCGGAGACTCAGGCCGCCGCGGCCGCCTGTCCGCACGCCACAGAACACCAGGCCGAGGGCCTGTTCTCCACCCTGCTGAGCGCCGAGGACTATCTCTCGCGCCAGCAACTCCAGGACGAAGCCATCACCCTGCTGACCGGCGCCATCGAAACCACCGGCACCACCCTGGCCTGGACGCTGTACGAGCTCACCCAGAACCCGGACATCGAGCGGCGCCTGCGTGAAGAACTTGCCTCCGTCTGCCCCGACCGGCCTGTCACCTACGACGACCTCGACCGCCTCGCCTACGGTCGAAACGTCCTGCAGGAGGCCGTCCGCAAATACGGGCCCGCATGGATGGTCACCCGCACGGCAACCCAGGACACCGAACTCGCCGGTCACCTCATTCCCGAGGGCGCCGACGTCGTCTGGAGCCCCTACCTCCACCAGCACGACCCCGAGTACTTCCCCGAACCGGAGACCTTCGACCCGGACCGCTGGACTGCCGAACGGACGGCAGCCACCCGCGGAGCGTTCCTCGCCTTCGGAGACGGCCGCCGCAAATGCATCGGCGAGAACTTCGCCTGGGCCGAACTGCAGATCATCCTGACGGCCATCCTGCAGACCTGGCCGCGCATCGCTCTCGCGTCATGCCAGCCGAAACCCAAGGCCGTCGTCACCGTCAAACCCGACACCCTCAAGGTCGTGTTCCTGCCCGCCGACACCAGCCGAAAGCCTGCTGCTGACGGCAACGGCCCCTCGCCCCAGGCGCGGAAGAGCCGCACGGGCGGAGAGATTTGACGCTGATCACAGCGTGAATGCCCCGCAGCCCCAGGGGTAGCTAAAAGATCACCAGCAGGCGATGACCAGAGGAGCCCTGTGATTCCCTACCCGACGAACCGCGCAGCCCTCTTCCTGGAATGGGCAGGGCGGATGCTGCGGAAACTACGCGGTCGCCCCGAGGCCGGCCGGTGGACCGCCACCGTCACACGACGGGACTGAGTTCCCGCATCTCCGCAGCAGGAGAGGACACCCGACGTTCACGTCACAGGCTGGTCCACGGCCGGGGCGTGCCGCCGGCCAGCGGAACCCACACGTCACCTGTAGGACCCCGGTCTTCGAGGTCCTCCAGGACGGCCGCGCCCATCGGCACCCGCCGGGACAGCGTGCCCACGAGGGGATGCTCCGCCACCATCGCCTGCAGGTCGCTGATTCGGTTGCCCAGCACGTACTGGGAGGACCCGGTCAGCACGAACAACACCCTGGGAAACACCGGATACCAGCGCAGCCACACCGGCCCGGGCGCGGCGGGCTGGCGCGAGCGGGGTCGCCCGACGGGCTGCGGCTCGTACGACCACAGCCGCGCGTACTCGATCAGTTTGGAGGCGAGCCGCTCACTGCCCATCGTCGCCCGGTCGACCTCGACGAACGCCCGCAGCTTGGTGCGCTCGTCGCCCTCGATGAGGGTGTAGTGCATTACTGCGTCGGTGATGATCCGCTCGCCGTCGCTGAGCGGGTGGGAGATTTCCGGGGTCCAGTCCAGGTGGCCGTGCTCGTCGCCACGGCGGCGGGCGTCGGTGACGAAGGCTAGATGGGCGCGCAGGACGGTAAGGGTATGCGGGGTCTTCAGCGAGGCAGCAGTGGCCGAGCTGATCGGGTACGCGGGCCGTCCCCGCAGGGCGGGGAAGTCCCGGATCAGTCGTGCCCCCTCGCTGGTCAGGTACCAGGCCCGGGAGCGGTTGGAGGCCGGCAGCACCGTGTAGTCCACCAGGCCGTCGCCGCGCAGTTTGTTCAGTGGCGCGGACACGGTCTGCCGTGCAGCGCCGGGTCGCAGTAGTTCGTGGAGTTGATGGGTGGTCGCCATCCGGTGCTGGCCGAGCACGGCCAGGAGCTGATGGGGCAGTGGCTCGGCGGGGCTCGGCGTCTGGCTGGACGGCGCGTTCTCGAGGGCGGTGGTCACTTGTATCCCTTCTTCTGCAGGTGGATGTCCGGCTCGGCGCCGGACGCGTACTGGGCAAGGAAGTTGCTCACGCGGGCGAGCTGGTTGTCGGCCCGGTCTGTGAGCTGGTGAAGCGGGGCCGCACCGGCCCTGTCCCGGGCGGCCCGCTCCAGCGCTGCTGCCTGGCCGGGGCGGGCGTAGTCGGCGAAGACCTCGTCCAGGTGAGGGCCGGTGATCCGGACGGGACCGACGCGACGGCCCTGGACGGTCATCGACATGTAGTGCTCGAATCGGTCCAGCGCGGCAACGACGTCGGGGCTGGGCCGGTCGCCCCACTCGGCAGTGATCGAGGAGACCGCGGACTGCGAGCCGGCGGTCGACGCCAGCGTGGAGGCGTTCTGCACCAGTGACAGCCGTACTGGCTGGGGGAGTCGGGCCAGCAGCTGGGTCATGCCGTGGACGTGGACCTTGTACTTGCGGAAGTCCTCGAACATGGCCGCGATCGTCTCCGGGGCCGCGCCGGTCAGGGTGATCAGCTCATCGAAGTACGGGCGGAACGGCGCCCGACGGTCCTCCGGGGTGTCCCTGCGGGAGCGCACGGCGCGCAGCAGGTCCCGGGCGAGCAGCGCGGTGATCAGCCGGTCGGTGGGGCCGTTCCCGCCCGGGCACACCCACACGATCATCCGCGCGTCCATCGCTTCACGGATGTTGTAGACGCCGGCCGGCTGCCCGAGGAACGCCCGGGTGACGGGGTTCGAGGCGAGCCGGGCGATCGGGTTGAGGACGACGGCGAACGCGTCGACGGGCAGTGCCGGAAACACCGTCCGCCACCACGAGCGGGTCTCCTCGTCCAGATGCCCCTTGACGGCGCTGAGCGCCGCCGTTCGGAAGTCGGGGTCGGTGAGCAGGGACCGCACGTGAAAGACCGTGGCCTGGTCGTCCGCCCGCCCGGCTCGGCACGCGGCCTCGTTGACGGCCACCAGCACCGTCAGCGCGGCGGTGAAGATGGTCAGGGCGCGGGGAGCGGTGGCGTCGTCCCAGCCGAGCACGGACGCGTAGGCGTCGGCGGTCGCCTCGACGACCTCGTGGGCTGCCTGCCCCTGGTGCATGCCGATCGGGTTCCAGCAGCCGAGCTGCGGAGCAGGCCCGGCCGCGTTCAGGTCGATCAGGGCGATTCGCTGCATCAGGTGGTTGTGGGCGAGGAACGGAACGGCACGCGGCCAGGAGTCGCGGTGCGGGTCGACGAACATGAGGCCGCCGCCGGCATGTGCCCAGCCGATCGCCTGGGCGAGCGCGCGTTCGGTCTTCCCGCCGCCCGCCTTACCCACTCCGACCTCGAACAGCGTCTCTCGCGCGTAGGTGGCGACCAGGCGGCGGCGGCCGTCCGGACCGCGGTAGATGCCCTGCAGCAACAGCTCCGGATTCCCGTGCTCGAACGACGGCAGGTCGCCGGCGAGCAGCGGAAGACGACAGTGCATCGTGGGCGGCTTGAGCAGGCCGGTCAGCTCGTCCAACCGGACCCAGTTCGCACGGGGCGGCTGGCAGTGCCCAAGATTCCACCGGCGCTCGAATCCGCGCCGGCTGGGCCACCGGTCCGCCCCGAACCGCCACGGGCCCACCCTCCAGCCCCGCATCGCCCACCGCGACCCGCCGCCGAACACGTCGAGCGCGGCCTGCAGTTGCGCCAACCGGGCCTGCGCGCGGCCCTCGGTGTTGGACGCGCACAGCACCAGCAGCTGGACCCGCACGAGGTGGTCGTCCTCGGCCAATTTGCCCAGCGCCTCCTCGGGGTCCACCCGGCGCGGCACCGGCGGCATCACCAGCCGGCGCCCGCCCCCGCCCTGCTTCCCGGCGACCAGCTGCTGCAGCTGCCAGGTCAGCGAGTCCTCGATGCCGGTGGCGTCCTGCCGCACCCAGCGGGCGGCCCGCTGGGCCTCCCGCCGCTCCGCACGGCGCGCGCTGCTCATCAACTGCAGACGACGTGCCCGTAGCGCCCACTTGGGGGCCCGCTGGATGTCGAGCCGGATCTCGGCGAGATCCCCCAGCTCGGCCCGCAGGTCCGAGACGGCATCGATCAGCGGCTGCAACGGGTCCGGGTTCAGCGGAACCTCCCGCAAGGGCGCGGTCGGCTTGCCACGCAGAATGAACTCCGCCCTCACCACGTGGTCGCGGGGCTTGTCGACGAGCGGACGGGCCCGGTTCACGGTCACTCCCGGCCCGAACGGCGTGATCGACAGGAGCCGTTCGCCGCCCGCCGGGCCCTCAATCCGGTACCGCAGCGGGCTGGAGCCGTCGGCACGCAGCCGGACCTGCACGGTCTTCGACCGGCGCGGCGCCCACCACGGCATGGATGTTGAGGCACGTGCGAGTTGCACACCCCGGCGGAAGATCTCCTCCAGACCGGGATCGAAGTGCCGGGACGGCACGAGCTCCAGCGCCATCCGCTCGGCCGAAGCCTTCCGGGCCAGGCGGCGCACCAGCGCCTCGCTCGCAGCCCAGACGGCGACGGTGACCAGGGAGAGAACCCACCAGTAGGTGATCACCCATCCGATCGCGTGCACGATCCCGGGGACCAGGCCGAGGGCCGTGCCGGGGCCCAACACGGAGGCCTGCCTGGTCAGGTCTGGGGTTGCGGAGTCCACGTGGACGCCCCCTTCGATGTGGTGATGCGTGTGAAGCGCCAGTCGCTGATGCGGCCGTCGGTGAAGGTGCCGCCTCGGTCGGTACCGGCCCACACCAGGTGCACGACTGCGCGGTTGCCGGCGCCGTCCCGGCGGGCGATCGCGGCCTGGATCCGGAACCGGGTGGTCGCGAAGGCCGGCGCGAGGGCCTCGGCCGGGAAGACATGGGGCCATCGCACGCGGCCGATCCCGGTGGCGTCCGCGCGCAGGAGATCACGACCCGCTGCCAGCAGTTCCCGTTCGTCGCGGGCGGGCAAGTCGGGAGGCCAGGCGGCCTCCAACGCCTTCTGGATGGCCCCGTCGCCGACGGCGCCTTCGCCATGCGGCGGAAGGGCGGACTCGACAGCTGCCGGTGCCGACGTGGCGGACATCGAGGGAGCCGCGCCGGCGGCCGGCTTGCCCGCTGAAAGCGGAGACGCCGCCGGCGTCGGTGCCGTGGGCGCGTGCGCGGCCGGTGCTGCGGTCCGGGCCGGGGCCGGGGGCTCCTGGCCGTGGGGCATCGCGAGGAGGGCGATGCCGGTGACGGCGAGTACGACAGTGCTCAGCATGAGGAGACGTGGTGGGCGCGGGGGAGTGGTCACAACAGCCGCGCTCCCCCCGCGTAGCCGGACATCGTGTTCACCGAGTCCAGCCGGACAACCGTGCCCGGGCGCGCGGCGTTGATCATGCGGCCGCTTCCTGCGTAAATCCCGACGTGGTAGATCGTGGAGTTGCGTCCGGGGGTGTAGGCGAAGAAGACGAGGTCGCCCGGCGTGAGGGCACCGGTGCCGAGACGGGAGGGGATCCGCTGTCCGATACGGGCCTGCGCGGCCGCGGTCCGTGGCAGCTGGATGCCGGCTGTGGCGTAGGCGTACAGGGTCAGCCCTGAGCAGTCGAAGCCCTTGATGGCGGTGCCGCTCTTGCCGCTGGGGGAGCAGCAGATTCCGTACGAGGGGCCCTGGGCGTTGCCGCCGCCCCATGAGTAGGGGACACCGCGCTGGGAGAGCGCCGCCTCGATGACGGTGCGGACTTTCCCGGTGACGTTCGTCAGGTCCGGGTCCTTGGCGGCCGCGGTGTACTGGTCGATCCAGCCCAGCACGTTCGCGGCGTACTCGCTGGAGTGGTTGTACTGCAGGATCGCGGCCTTGAGCTGGGCGCGCTGGGTGAGGTCGCGGCCCGTCCCGCACAGGTAGATGGCGGCGCCGAGCGCGGCGTCGTCGGCGTTGTGCGGGTCGGCGGCCTTGTCGCCGTTGGCGTCCTCGCCGACCGACGCCCAGGTGGAGGGCAGGAACTGGAACGGGCCGACCGCGCGTTCGCCGCTCGCCGTGCCGTCCCAGCGTCCGTTGTCGGTGTCCGCGACGACGGTGGTGTTGCCGCCCTGTCCGGACCCGTTGAGGAGCACTCCGTAGATCTTCGGGCGGATGTCGCCGTTGGCGGCGATGCTGTGCCCGATGGCGTGGTTGGACTCGACCCTGGCGATCCCCGCGAGGATCGGCCAGCGCATGCCCTGGCACTTCGGCACATACGTTCCGACCTGCTGGACCGCCTTCTTGTACGCGGTGAGCATCCGCGACGGGATGTCTGCGGCGCTGCCGCCCTGGGCGATCCCGCCGTCGTCCTGGTCCGCCTTCAGCGCCACGTACGCGCTGATCGCGTTCCCTACCGGCGCGGCGCAGCACACGGCGGCGAACAGCAGCAGCGCCACCATGCAGCCGCAGCGCGCCAGACGGCGTCGGCTCGTCCTCACTCGCTCTCACCGGCCTGCGGCGGCTGCTCCTGCTCCTGGCGCAGGAGCTCGGCGTCGGATGCGGTGCGGCGCAGCAACTCCTGGAAGCGCCTCCTCGCCTCGTCACGCGTGCTGCCGCTCACGTTTCCGCCGCCGGGAAGGACCGCCCCGGGCCCGTTTGGTGCGGGGCGGCGTCGGGACGCTCCGCCCGGAAGCCGGGTCGGGGAAGTGGGCGGGGCGGTCGGCCCGCTGCCCGCTTCTGCCGCGGGCGTGCGGGGCGGAACCGGCGTCGAGGGTGGAGAGGCAGAAGGCGCCGGGAGGGAGCCGGAGCGGGCGGGCGGGGAAGACCGGCCGGCTGCCGGGGATGGCGGGGCGGGGGGAGCCGTGGGAGTGGACAGGCGGCGGGTGAACGGGACGGCAGCCCCGCGGTCGTCCGCGTGGTCCCGCATCGTCCGGCCGACTTGCCGGCCGCTCTCTGCCCAGGCCTTGCCGTCCTCGCGGATGGTGTTGCCCCAGACCCGCACCTGCTTCTGGGCGTCCTGGGTGAACCGCGATTGGCCCTCGCGTGCCTGGCGGACCGTGGCCGGCAGGCCGTAGGTCGCCCCGTACGCCGTCCGGCCGCTCCGGTTGAGAATGCGGTACCCGCGGTAGCGCACGAGCCGGTTGTGGGCGCGCGTCGCCAGCAGCGTGCGGTCGGTGTTCTGGTCGTGAAGCACCGCGCCCGTGCGGCGGTTGACGATCTGGCCGTCCTCGTTGCGGTAGCGATCTGGCGGTCCGCCGGGCCTGAGCGGACCACCCCTGCCGGGCCCCAGCGGACCGCTGCTGCCGGGGCCGCCGTCATCGCCGCTGTCCTGTGCGTCGCCGTCCGCCGTGGGCTTTTGCCACTTCGCGAGGTGCTCGTCGTCCGGGCGGCGGCCGATCAGCAGCCCGTACGCGCCCCGTAGCCCCAGCCGGGCCCCCAGCCCGCCCACCGCCGCGGCAGCCCTCAGCGGGGCGAGACCACGCCCGGCCTCCGCCATGGCGTCGCCGAGCAGCCCCCCGGTGTCCACCGGCATCCCGGCGCCGTCCGTCAGGGAGGAGAGCGCCCCCATCAGCCGCTGGCGGGTGCCGAGCGTCCCGTACCGGCCGCCGCCGGCGAGCAGACGCAGCCCGCCGCCGTATCCGCCCAGCGCGGCGGGGGAGTTCATGGCGAGCGCGGCACCCAGTTCGGAGGTGTCGCCGGGCATGTGGGTGCCGCCGACCTTCGCGTAGCGCATCCGCATGGCCATGCGCCGGCCGAAGGAGGCGATGCCGGTCAGCAGCCTGCGGTGTCCGGCCGCCCCCGCGATGGCCAGCACGTCGATGAGCAGGATCCGCTCCACCATGAGGTTCGGGCCGCTGGTGACGGTCGCGTCGATGGCGATCCCGAAGAACGGGATGAACGCGCAGATCCCGACGACGGCCATCATGGCGATGCCCCACACCGACAGCCACTTCCACACCGACTGCCGGGCCGGGCCGGGCAGCATGCCCGCCACGAACGTGACCCCGCCGGCGGCCGCCGCGCCGACGCAGACGGCCTGGGTGCCCAGCAGCACGATCGTGCTGGAGAGCAGCATGCCGCAGATGAACAGGGCGGCGATCAGCAGCAACAGCGCGCCGCCGACCCGCCACCAGGTGGGTTCCTCGGCGTAGGCGGCACAGGCTTTGCCGACGTCCCCGGCGTTCTTCATGTCGGCGAGGAACGCGGCGAACTCCTGATCGTCCTCGCTGGTGATCGCGGTGGTGGCGCTGAGGAGATCGCTTCCGGAGGTCAGCCCCGGCAGTCCGCCGGCGGTGCCGGCTTCACACAGCTGCTTGCCGGGGCCGTTGATTCCGGCGCAGTTGTCCTTGCCGTCCTCCTCGCAGTACTTCTTCGCGGTGCCGGAGAGCAGGGAGCAGGCGTCCTTCTTCTTGTTCTGCTCCTCGCAGTACGTGCGGGCGGGCTTGGCGAGCGAGTCGCAGTCCGCCGTGCTGCCGCCGTCATCTGCGCTGTCGGAGGCCCTGTATCCGCCGGCGACCCACTTGAGATGGACGGCGTAGGCCTTGAGATCGGACTTCTTGGAAGGATCGAGGATGCGCCCGTACTCCAGGAGCATGTACGGCTTGACGATCAGCGCGTTGGTGAGGGAGTCCTGCAGCGGCCGGGCCACGTCTTCGGCGGAGACGGAGGCTTCGCCTTCCTGCTGCAGGCAGGTGAGTTCGGCGTTGCCGGCCAGACTCGCGCACGGGTCAGTGCTGGCGATCTTGCCGCCCCAGTCGTAGGAGTTGACGCTCTGCTGGGCGACTTCGGCGGCGACCTGCTGGGCCTGGCCCAGCGGCCCGTCCTGGCCGAGCAGGGTGTCGGGGCGGATGAGGGCGGAGGCGGCGATCGCCCCGATGAGCAGGGTGAGGAAGATCTCGCCCAGGCCGCGGCCGACCCGCCCGCGCACGATCATGAATCCGGCGAACACGAACGCCCAGGCCAGCAGAAGTCCCTTCAGTCCGAGCGTGTCGACGACCACGCTGCCGTAGGCGTCAGAGACCTTCTGCGCGGGGCGGACGAGGATCTTCAGCAGGGGGAACCGGTACGCGACCTCGATCGCCCACCCGGCCAGCCCGACCAGCAGCCGGATCAGGGTGAAAATCCCGGCCAGGGCGAACGCCAGGGCCTGCCCTTTGAAGTTGATGATCGAGCCGCCTGAAGCGTTGAGGTCGTACCCGTCGATCGGCACCCCCTCGGACGAGGTGATGTTCAGCGGGGCGAGCAGGTCCCCGGTCTCGCTTGTACTGCCGGCGGCGTACACGACCTGGGTGTTGACCATGAGGAACACGCCGGTGAGCAGGACGACGAAGCCGGCCGAGCGCAGGGTCGCGCGGTCTGGGCGGAACACGTCAGCGCCGCCTCTGCCTGAAGGCGGGCCGCAGCCGCCACACCATCAGGGCCGCCACACCCGCACAGACGGGCACCAGCCGCCATGCTGCACCGGACACGCCATGCCGGTCCGCCGCGGCCTCGGTGGCGGTGCCGCGCTCGCAGTAGGCCTTGGCCGGGCCGACGACCAGGTCACACGGGTCGTGGTCCGTGCCGCCTGCGCCGGCGGCGAACGCCTGCCCGGTATGAGGCCACCACGCATCCGGCAGGATCACCCCGAGGACGACCGCGCCGACAGCCACGATGATCAGGGTGATGATGGTGGCCGCCGCGGCGATGCGCCGGGAGCGGTCCCAGGACGCGGTGGTCATCCGACGTGCTCCTTCGATTCGACGTGCACGGCCCCGCCGGCATCGGCGCCGGACGTGGCGGGTGGGGCCGCGCTGGGGCGGCGTCCCGGGGTGGTGGTGACGGACGTGGTGATCCGCGGGATGCGGGGGATGGAGACCTTGATGCGGCCGGTGTTCTGCCTCGGGCAGGTCAGCAGGAACTCGCCCTCCCGGCCCCGCTGGCCGACAGGGGACAGACCGGTGGTCACCAGCCGCAGCAGCGCCGGGTCGTTGGGGTCGAGCCCGACGAACTCCAGCCCGCGGCGGGCGCGTTCACGGTCCGTGGTGCGGGCGAGGGCGCGGTAGGCCATCAGGCCGCGGTCGGGGCCGAGTTCCTCGGCGTCATGGGATCCGGCGAGCAGGCCGGCGCCGTGCTTGCGGCCGTCGTGGAGGATCTCGTGGACCAGGGCGGTGCCTTCGGCCGACGAGGTGAGCCAGTACAGCTCGTCCGCCACGACCGCCGTGAACCGTTCCGGGTCCTCGAAAGCCGTCTGCCGGGCGATCGCGGCGATCAGATAGAGAACGGCGCGGCCGATGAGCGCCTCCAGCGGCTGCTGGTGCAGGACCTCGGGCTTGTCGAACGCGGCCTTCGGGGGCAGCTTCAGGCCGGTCGTGGTGATCACGATCATGTCGGATGCGCTGGAGGCGTCCAGCCGCACCGGCGGCAGCGTGGGGTCGAAGACCATGCGGGCCAGCGAGTTGCCGGCCACGACGCGGATGAGACCGGCGAGGGTGGTCGCGGCGTCCTGCCGCTTGCCCACCTCGCTCGTTGCCATCTCCTCCAGGACCTCAAGGACGCGGTGCATGGAGGGATCCGGGCCGGCGGCGGCCTGCTCGACGGCGTGGTGCAGGACCTCGCCGCTGGTGCTCATCGGGCCGATGCCGAGTTGCAGAGTGAGATACGACAGGGCGTAGTGGCGGCCTTCAGGGCCGTCGAACATGCGTAGCGGGTCGATGCTCACCTTGGCGCGCGCGGCGTCGATGATCTGGGCGCGGCCCCGGGCCGCGGTGCGGGCGAAGGTCGCCCACTCGCGGACGGGGGTGCGGTCGATGCAGATCGCGCAGCCGCCGCGCGCCCACACCGCTTCCGCGATCAGCTTCTGCAGGACGCTCTTGCCGGCGCCGAGATCCCCGACGATCCCCATCGAGGCCGAGGCGTCCACCTTGGGTGCGTCGGCCACGTTGATCATCACGGGGCGGGTCGTGCCGCTGTCGAGGTCGATGCCGAGGAACATCCCGTTCGGGTCGCCGACCTCCGCGGTGGTGAAGGCGCCGCCGAGTGCCCAGTCCTCGCTGACCTGGTGCTGGGTGAACTCCCGGACCGTGCCGGGCCGGACGGTGCCGGGCAGTCCCAGGGTGAACAGGGCCTCCTGCAGGCCGGCCGGGCGCACGGCCCGGTAGTCGGCGCCGCCGAGCAGCGCGGCCAGGGCGCGGGCCCGGGCGTCGCACACGGCGGCGGTCGGTCCCCACACGGTCAGTACGGTCACTGACTGGACCTCGACCTCGACGGAGGTACGGGACAGCCGGGCATCCAGCTCGCCGAGGTCCCGGGCGGCCTCGGTGAGCGAGGCGGGCATGCCGGTGGGCCGGGCGTCGTACTGGTCGGCCTGGTCGACCAACTCGTTCTTCTTGCGCCGCACCTGATCGCGGGCCTTCTCCGCGGGCAGCAGCGTGAGGTCGACGGTGTAGTCGACGGGGAAGTCGAGCAGCTCCAGCTGCGCGAACAGATCCGCCGCATCCTGGGCGACGGCGGGCGGGCACTCGGCCAGCGCCAGCTGCGCCTGGTAGCCGACGCCGGCGTCGGACTCGACCTGCAGCCAGCGCCGCCCCAGCGGCGAGCCGGTGTTCAGCCGCCACCAGGCCGTGCGGCCCGACCGGGTGATCCGGCCTGCGCTCTTGAGCTCGTCGGCATCGTCGAGTTCGGGGTCGATGCCGCCCTCCTGCAGCCGGACCTGGCCGAGATCGGCGTAGCTGGGGGAGCGCAGCACACCGCCCCTGATCTGCCCGCCATATAGGCCGCTGGTCTCGGCCTCGGCGAGCAACGGCTCCGCGAGACCGCGGTGGAGGGCGTGCTGGATCATCCACACGATCTCCGCCGGGCGGGCGGGACGGAAGGCGATGCCGCCGGCGAGGGCGGCCTCCACCCGGGAAGCCTGCTCGCGGTAGGCGTTCACCTCGCGCCGGGCCACCGGCACGGGCGGGATGCCCAGCATCGGCGCGATCTCGGCCCATGCCGCGCCCATGGATGCCGATACCTGCAGGCCGGTGCCTTCCGTCTGCAGGGGCACGGCCAGCCACAGGGTGCGGCGGTGCATCTCCTGGTCGTCGAGCAGGCTCAGGGCGGCCTCGACGTTCTCCACCCACGGGTGCCGGCCCGCGCCCGGTGCCTGCTCGGCCGGCTCGATGCCCTCGATCATGCGCAGGGCGATCTCACCCGGGTCGACCTGCGCGCACAGCCCGTACAGGCGCGGTGCTCCGGACAGCGAGCGGATCAAGTGGGTGATCTTGGCGAGCTGTTCGTCGCGGACCGCAGCGGGCAGGTAGGTGCCCTGGACGGTGTCCCCGCGCTGGCCTGGCGCGTCCGGTCCGGGGTGCAGGCGGTAGAGGGCCCACACGCTGCCGTGCGTCGACCACACGAGGTGCCCGGCGATGTGACGGATCGGAACCCTCACCGGACGCCCCCACCGTGCTGCGCGAGCGCGAGCAGCTGCTGCACACCCGACACCGGTCCCGCCGGCTCTGCGGGTCCTGTCGGCTCCGGGCGGCTGTGCGGCGTGGAGGAGCGATGGGGGGCGGGCGGCTTCAGCGGCGCTCGATGTGCGGGCCGCCGGGCCAGCGTGGCCTCTGCCGCGGGGCCGGGCACGGGTGCCCCCTCGATGGTGAAACCACCGAGCAGCGGGCGGGGCGCGCGGTCGCGGGCGGCCCGCCCTCCGATCCGGCCCCCTCGTGGCTGCCAGCCGAGCAGGACCCAGCCGAGGGCGGCCTGCAGCGGGGCACGGCCCCGGATCTTCGGCCGGCGTACCGCCCAGATCGCCAGCAGCCACGCGACGATGGGGAGGGGCCCCATCCACGTCCACCAGCCGATCGTCTTGATCAGGAGGAAGCCGCCGCCGACGGCGAGTGCGATCTGCGCGGGGGTGTAGGGGCCGAGCGGGATCTTCCAGTCGGCGACCTTGCCCAGGACCCAGGGGTGACGGCGCGCGGCGGTGTAGTAGCGGCCCACCCGTGCCGCGGCCGCGGTCACAGCCAGCCTCCGTCGCCCGGAGAGTGGTCACGGGCAACGGGGAGCTCGGACCGGACGACGCCCGGCGCGGCCGGTGCGCCCTTGGCCGGGTTCTTCACCTCGTCCTCGAACATGCCTGCGAGGCTGTCGCGGGAGTTGTACAGCCCGAGTGCGATGATCATCAACAACAGCGCGCCGATGCCGGCCTTCAGCGAGAACTTCTGGACCATGACCACGACGACCAGCACGAGGAGACCGGCCTGTAGGCCCTTGGTCGCCCACTCCTTGAACATGGTGATCCAGGAGTCGCCGAGGTCGTTGAGCTGTCCCGCGAGCATCAGGGAGTGCACCGTGTTCACCGGGCACCTCCGCCCTGGACGGTCCCGGACTCCAGCGCCGCGACTTCCCACCGGACCGAGCGGGCCTTGAGAGTGAGCTCGTACGCCAGCGGCCACCGGCCGCCGGCGTCCCGGGCTTCCACCCGGACAAGGACGCGGACTTTCGTGCCGTCGGCCGGCACCTTCTCGGCGGCCGCGGCCTCCTCCACGGCCAGGACCTGCTCGACCGAGACCCCCGTATACGGGGCGGGGGCAACGGCGGTGAGGCTCACCCCGGGAGCGAGATAGCGGTCGACCTCTCCGGACCCGGTCAGATACGCGGCGAGGAACTCGCCGAGCGCGGACGACAGATCACCGTCCGGGACGCTCACGCCATACGGCGACACTGGCACCTCGGCCCGGGCCGGGCCGGCCACCACGCCGGGCGCACCGGTCACCGCGAACGAGGTACCGGACTGGTCGGCGGCCACCGGCACGGCGTAGTAGCGCACCGAGCCGCCGGCGTACTGCGCAGCCACGGTCACCGACCACGCCCCAGTGCCGCGCTGCGCACTGCGTACCGCCGTCACCGACTGCGGCGCCGACTGCGCATCGGCGGCCGGCTCCGGCAGGTCGACGTCCGGCGCCATCGAGTGCGCAAGCCGCGCCTGCGCACTCGTCTCGTCGCCCGCGCTGCTGCGCAGCCAGGCGCCGAGGAACACCTGCGCATAGCCGCCCGGGCCGCCCGGGTTGCCGGCGGCCGCGGTGCGCATCGCGGTGGGCTTGTCCGAGGTGGCCGCCTGGACTGTGGTCGGGGTGGAGGCGACGGCGACGCACAGGGCGATCGGGCCGGCCGCGATGACGGTCCAGACCGCCACGCGCGAGATGCGGACGCGACGTCGCATCGCCTCCAGGCGGGCACCCGCCGCCGTCGGAGCAGCGGCCTCGCTCTGTGAGGCCTGCAGGCCAGGGGACATGTTCAAACTCCCAGGTCAGGACGAGTGTTGCTGACCTTGAGGAAACCCGTCGGCCCCGACCCGACCACCGACCACCAGACCCCGACCACGGTCACGATGGGGACACGAAGCCCATGGTCGGGGTCATGGTCGGCCCGACCACAGGCCCGACCACGGGCCGGCAACGAACCGGCGGTCGTGCCCGCACCAGAGCCTTCGGCCCGACCGCCCGCTACGCGGCCGCGGTCCGCGCAGCCGCCGGGCTCGCACTGATGCGCAGCCGGACATGCCGGATGCGACGTGGCTCGCGGCCGGCGTTGCGCGGAGCCTCCCCAGACCTGCGCAACGAAGATTGATGAGGCGCCACATCAGATGCGCAGCGGGCACGCACTCCGACCGCGCAGGACCCTCGCCCGGTTGCGCAGCCGCCGTGCGCAACGCCCGGCGAGGACCTGCGCAACCGGACTGCGCACCTTCCGGGAAGCCGCGCTGGCGATGCGTGGTCGGCCCGACCATGACCCCGACCACGGCAGGTAGACAGCCTCCGTTGCCGGATCGTGACCGATGGTCGGGGTTCGTGGCCGCCGGACCGGTCGGGGCCGGCGGGTGATCTGTCGGCATGAAACGCACGCACCTCCCCACACCCGGGAACGGAGACGGCCCCCCGCCGGCGGTCCCGGCGTCCTGCCCCGGCCACGGCGCGCAGCCCGCGTCGAGGGCACGGCGGTGAGCCGTTTCGGGGCGGGGGTCCGCCGGGGTGTGATGGCCGCCGACCGGTTCACGCAGATCGCGAACGGACTGTTCCGGGACAGCCGGCTGTCGTTCAAGGCGAAGGGGATCTTCGGGTACGTCAGCACCCACCGGGAAGGCTGGCAGATCACCATCGCCCACCTCGTCTCCGCAGGCCCCGACGGACGGGAGGCGGTCCGCGCCGGCCTGAAGGAACTGGAGCGGTACGGCTACCTCGTCCGCGAGCGCCTGCGCCGCCCGGACGGGGCGCTCGGCGAGGTCGTCTACTCGATCACCGACCGTCCCGCCGTCGTCGACGTCACCGTCCCGGGGGCCGCCTCCGCCCTTGCGATCGAGGACGAACGCGACGCCGGTTTCGGGGCGGGGGTCCGCCGGGGTGTGATGGCCGCCGACCGGTTCACGCAGATCGCGAACGGACTGTTCCGGGACAGCCGGCTGTCGTTCAAGGCGAAGGGGATCTTCGGGTACGTCAGCACCCACCGGGACGGCTGGCAGGTGACCGTCGCCGAGCTCGTGCGCCGAGGCCGCGAAGGCGTCGACGCGGTCACCACCGGGCTCAAGCAGCTGGAGCAGCACGGATTCCTCTACCGCAGCCGCGACCGCAACCCCGACGGCACGCTCGGCCAGGCGCTGTACTTCATCACCGACCTGCCCGCTCTGGAAAACGCCACGTCACAGCCAGAGTCGGGTTTTCCAGGATTGGCTGAGCCAACGTTGGCTGATCCCGGCACTAAGAACACCAACAGAAAGAAGACCACGACAGAGAACACCAGCCCCCTCCCTCCGTGCCGCCGCACCGGCGCCGCACGTACACCGGGACGTCGGCACCAGCCAGACGCAACAGCCACGAAGGCCGAGCCCGCAGCCGATGAGATGCACCCGGGGATCCGGCTGCTCCTCGACCTCGGAGCGGCCCGCCCCGACCTGCTGCTGACCGGGAAGACGCTTACCGATCAAGGCCGCATCGTGACCGTGATGCTGGAAGCCGGCTGGAGCACGGAGCACCTTCGGCACGTCATCGCCGACCGGCCCCTGCCCCGCCCCGTCCGCACGACGGTCGGTGCGATCATCGCCGCCCGCCTGCGCGCCGCCCAGGCCTACCCGCCGCCCGCCGTCGAGGCCGGCCCCCGCGACCGGGCCGCCTGGGACGACCCGTCGCGTCGGCGGAACCCCGACTCCGCGGCCGCCCGCACGGTGAGCGAAGCACTGACCTACCGGGTCCTCGTCGAATGCGCCGGCTGCGGCCGTCCAGGGACCGCCCCCGGCGAGGACCTCTGCCCGGCCTGCCTCGGCTGGCCGCTGTGCCGCACGTGCCCCGGACCCACACCGCGACGCGCTCACCCCCACGGCGACGGCCGCTGCACCACGTGTGCCTCCGCCCTGACTGATCATCACCTGGAAGGAAGCAGCCCGTGACCGACACACTTCACACGCCACCGCCGACCGACCACGGGCGCCCCTTTGCCCGCGACTCGGGACGGTGGGAGAAGGAATGCTCCCGCGCCCTGAGGACCGGGCACATCCGCGACCACACCTGTTCGGCAGCCTGCGAGCCCGTGATCGTCTTCGAGCGCACCGGATGGGGCTGGTTCGCCTGGACGGTACCCGGGGACGGCAGTTCGCCGGCCATCCCCCACCAGATCGGGGTACTCACCCCGGCCGCCACCAGTACACAGCGCCTTGCCCTGCGCTGGGTGACCCGGCGCCCAGCCCGGCGTATGGCCGTCGGTGCTCTCCACGGCTCGCTGCGGTTGTCCTCCGCCTCCATGGCCTTCATCAGCCTGCTCATCGGCCTGATGGCCATCGACCGCGGAATCCCGGTCACCGTTGCCCTGCCGGCCATGCTCCTGGCTCCCCTGGTCGCCGAGTACCTCCCCGACTGGCTGGACGCCTGGGCCCGCGAATACGTCCGCACGGTCGAAGGTGACGGCGCCTGCCGCTACCTGCACCGTCTCGCCGGCCTGCACACCGTTCTCGTCCTAGCCGCCGCCGACAGCGACCGCTATGAGCTGCGCCGCTCGGCCGAGATCGGCCACACCCTGCTCTGGGACACCGCCGATCTGCTCCAGACCCGGGACACCCGCTCCGCCTCCGCCTGCCTCATCACCCGCGAGCGCCTGATGCTCCAACTCATCCACCAAGTCACCCAGATCCTCAAGCACACCACGCAGGACGGCACGGACGGCACGAACCAGGACTCCGCCCCCGCGCAGCCCGCGGATCCGCACCCGTGGGCCACGCGATCGGCAACCGAACCCGCTCCTCGTCACGTACCCAGCCCACTCCCGCAGAAGGGAACGCCGCGCATGTCACAGCCCGAGCCCGTCCAGGTGATCCGCCCTTTGAACGTCTACCTCCTCTTCGCCCACGAGCCGTACCACCCGGCCGGCGCCCAGGAGATCAACACGTCCGTCGTCGCGGCAGCCTCCCTGTTGCACCCCGGCGTACGGCAGCCCGACGGCGCACGCATCCACCAGTTGCTCGTCCGCGGCCGCCGGCCGGGCGAGATCGTGCCGCTGTCCACGCTCACCCACGAACTCGACGGCGGCACCCGCTGGCCGGAGGTCGGCGACTGGGAAGCCGTGACCCGCGACCTGCTGCAGCTCATCCGCGACAACGACTGCGACGCCCTCAGCCTGGGCCTGCCGGACATCGCCCGCGCCCTCGTGTGCGCAGGCCCCCACAGTGAGGTCCGCACGGTCGACCCGACATCCGGGCACCAGCGGGCCTACGGGCCCGCCGACCGGATCGAGGTCCTCGTCGAGGTCGGCAAACACCTGGCCCGGGAGGAAGCCGGATTTCCCCTCTGGCCCGGCAACGGACTGCTCGCCCCGCTGGCCTGACGACCAGGAGCCCAGACGATCACCGCCCCCTTCACTGCACGAACGCCAACGGCTCTGTTCTGTTGGTGCCTTTCCTGAAGGCGACGTGCCCGTGGTTGCGTACTTCCTTGGTGCGTGGCCTGGCGGTAGCGGCGGCTCCGCTGGATGGTGGCGGGATGGGGAAACGGGAGACAGGGGAGGAAGTGGTCCGTCGGGTGGGGCGGGATGCTTTGAGGTTCCTGACCGAGGCGGGGTTCGCGATGCCGTCCGACATTGAAGGGGGCCTTGAGTACACCGGTCGCGGCCTGAAGATCGGTTCTTATCACTATGTGTGGGTCCATGAAGTCGCGGTGTCGGCATTCGTGGAAATGACGGAGGAACCTCTGCCTGCACGTCACCGGGCCAAAGTGGAGGAACTCTACGCCGAGTGCGGGCTTGGGGCACCGAATCATCTGCCGGGGACCGCAGGCAATGCGCGCCTGACGGAGGTCAGGGTGCGGGTGTTCGCGAGCGCTCTGAGACAGCTGCTGCCGTTCCTGCTCGGCTCCGACCGTGACGCACTGATTCGTAGGGCCTCAGCCCGCTGATTGCAGCGTCCGGCTCGGCGAGAACAGGGAATCTTGATGCTGATCGAGGCATCAGGCAGCTCGTGCGAGGAACGGCGGCGTGACGGTGGGCTCCGGTTACCGGCCGCGTCGGGTGAGGTGCCGGGGCATCAGAGTGATCGCCGCCCAGGTGATGTGGGCCTCGGATAGTTGAGGCAGGCGTTCGTTGTCGCGGACGTGGCGGCGGGCACACATGATCCACGACAGGGACCGTTCCACGATCCAGCGGCGTGGCAGCACGACGAAGCCCGGGTGTGCGGGTGGCCGGGAGACGACGTTGATCATCAGATTCAGCCTGGTCTTGGCCCAGTCGACCAGTTGGTCGGCGTAGACGGAGCCGGCCCAGATCACGGTGATCTCTGGGTGCGTGAGCCGGAGACGGAAGAGGACCTCCTTGGCAGCATCACGGTCGGTCAGGTCTGCTGGGGTGTCCCGGACCAGCAGGGGTAAGCCGCGGATATCCACGACCAGGTGGCGCTTGCGGCTGTTGATTTTCTTGGCGGCGTCGTAGCCGCAGCTCTGCCGGGCGATGGTCTCGGCGGCTTTCGCGCTCTGGGAGTCGATGGTCACGACCACTGCCTGTGTCGTCTTGCCCACCCAGATGCGGGACCGCGCGTGGAAGCTGGTTGTGCAGGACACCGACGGCACTTACACCGGTGCCCTCGTCGTACTTCTCCCGTCCGCGCACGGAGAACGGCTCGCCCCCGTGCCCGATGAGGGAGGGGGAGGAGCGCGGCCCCCGCCGGGGGCGGAGGTCTCGGGGCGGGGCGAGGGGTCAAGCGGTGGTGTTCCGGTGTGTGTCCCAGGTGCGCGTCGCGTGCTGCATCGGCTTGGCCCAGTTGTCTTTGCTCTCGGTGGCGATGGAGTCCCAGAGCCGGCGCTGGACGCGGGCGAGCGCGTCGAGGCCGGCGGGTGGGGCGAGCCCCCAGGCCGGGTGCGCGGCAGCCTCGCCCTCGGCCTGGACGGGGGTGTGTCCGTGGGCGATGAGCCACAGCAGCCACAGCGCCGGGTCGATCCAGGCAGCGCCGCGCGAGGCCCAGCCCCAGTCAACGAGCAGGGCCCCGCCGTCGGCCATGATCACGTTGTGGGGGTTCCACTCCGTGTGGAGCAGGCTGTTCCCCGCAAACCACGACAGGTCAGCGGGATCTTCCACGTACGTCCGGAGCCTGTGGGCCATGTCCTTCAACTCGATGCCCGGGGCAGGGACTTCGGCGAGCTGCGCCATGGTGGTCATGACCGCGGGCAGATCCGGCGATTCGGGCGTGAAGTCGGCATGCCCTCCCTCAACGTAGTCGAAGCCGAGCAGACTCCACCCGTCCGCTTCTACGTGCCAACGCAGCTCAGGTGCGATGCCCCGCACATGCGGGCTGATGTCTGCCTCGCGTTTCTGGGTCCACACCCAGGGATGATCGAGCGGCAGGCCTTTGACGAACAGCTTGTGCTCGGTCGTTCGCACGCGGGCAGCGATGGCGCTGTTGCGGCCGGCGTTCACGGTCCCGACATCGACGACCGGGCCACTGGCCTTCTCAATCAGGCGCAGCACTGCATCCGGGAGCTCGGCCAGGCGCTGGGTGGACATGGAGTCTCCAAGGGGGGAACGGCGCCGGGGCCGCGCGTCGGTGCGCGACCCCGGCAAGGTGGTTCAGTTGTACGGGTTGTCGTCTCCGCAGCCGGGGACCGTGCTTTCGGTCAGTTCGTCGACGTCGGTGACCAGGACGATGTCCTCCGCGTCCAGGACGACGGGCTCCGGCTTGCGCGTGAGTTCGACCATGACAACAGTCATGCCGGTTACCTCTCTCCGTGTTGGCAGTAGTTGACCAGTGGTGCCTTCGCATCCTGGAAGACCTTGGCCATCGGCCTGCACACCCGACACGTGTCGGAGAGCTGGCAGCCGGTGCATCCTCCGGTGCGAAGCATGAGGGACTCGGCGATCTCACCGAGTCGGGTCAGACCTTCCACGCCTTCGGCGATCAGGTCGATGTTCGGTTCGCGGCCGACCTTGCAGATCGAGGCGCGGCCGAACGGGTCGGCGTGGAAGAAGGTCACACCGGCCGGGCATCCGGTGAACGGCGCCCGGTTGGTGAGGTACTGGGGGGACTGCGAGGGCAGCGGTTCCGCGGTGCCGTGGATCGTCGGCGAGATGTTCGCGTACTCGCGGTAGGGCACACCGAGCTGCCCCGCCCACTCGCGCATGGCATCGGCCTCGTGAACATTGTCCTGGACGATGATCAGGCTCAGGTCGATGTTCAGCCCGGCGTCGACGGCCTTGTGCACGCCCTCCCTGAAGCGGGCGAATCCGCCGCGGCGGCGCGTCACCGCGTCGTAGGTGCCGGCCGTCGCGCCGTACACGCTCAGTGTCAGCTTGGTCGGCGGGAGAGTGCGCAGCAGATTGAGGATGTGCGGCTTGCGCAGCCGGGAGCCGTTGGACAGGAGTTCCAGCATCATGCCCATCTCGTGCGCGAGCCGGTACGCCTCGGGGAAGTCCGGGTCGATGAGCGGTTCCCCGCCGGTGATCTGGAGCCAGATCACCCCGGCATCGCGCAGAACGGCCAGCAGTTTCCGCTTGCCGTCCATGTCCAGGCCCTCGAACCGCTTCTCGCCGAGATAGCACATGATGCAGTCGAGGTCACAGCCGAGATTGATCTCCCACGTGGCGCGGCTGAAGTCGTACGGCCCCGCCTCGCGTACGAGAATCGCGTCACCGGCGCTGTGGCCGGCCAGGTCAACGTTCCACTGCGCGCCCACCGGACCGATGAGCCAGCCGGGCACGGTGCCGGAGGCCGACACCAGGGCGCGCAACTCCTCGAACCTGGCGTGGGGGAGTTGCAAGGCCTTGGCACTGCCCGGCCGGAGAATGAGGCCTTGCTCTCCGAACGGTGTCGCAACGAACTGGTGCACGTGGACGTCCTTTCGCCTGGAAGAGCCAGTGGGTTGGGAGACCCCGGCGCGGGGTGAGCAAGAGCGCCGTGGGGGAACGGTGGTCCGCAGTTCCCCGCGCCGGGAGTCGGGCCTGCCCGGGTGGCGCAGACCGGATCCATCCGGACCACCCGGGCAGGTGTCTATGCGGCGCGAGCCGACTCAGGGGTCAGCACGCGGCGTAGTTCCGGCAGGCTGAACACGGCGAGGACGGGCGCATGGTCGGATGCCGCGATCACCTCTTCGGTGACGATGACCTCCACCCGGATCAAGGCTCCGGCGATGCCGGGCGTTGCGTAGATCCGATCGATACGCCGCCTCGGGCCCTGGTCCGTACGCCACAGGGACCCCGTGGGAGTGAGGGGATCAGGGTCCTGCTGGCCGAGGACGGTCGCGGCGTAGTGGGCCAGGTCCACGAAGACGGGCGGCTGACCGTCATGCTCCCCCGCGAGGATCTCGTCCGGCACGGTGTCCGTGACCCGCTTGCCACCCCGCTCGATCGTCCGCGCCTCGAAGAGGCCGCGGTCCTCGACTCGACTCCAGTCCGTGGGCTCCGCCGTCTCGTCGTGCAGCCGGTGCGGCTCGCTGTTGCAGTCGCCCCCGAGGATGGCCTCCACGCCCGGCCGCCGCAGAACAGTCAGCCGCTTCGCTTCCCGGGCCCGCGTTGCTGGATCGTAGGAGCACAGATGGAACGACGCGAGAGCCAGATCCTTCGACGCTCCCTTGAGCCTCACCACCGGGTTGCACACGGGGTGCCATATGTTCGTGTGGTGCTCGAAGAACTGGACCGGATCGAACAGGTCCCGGTCGACGTAGACCCCGGTCGGGTTGGCGGACTCCGGTGTCGCGGTGGCGAGGAATGGCGTGTGGTTGCCGAGCCGGCGGGCCTCCGCCCAGACCATGCGCTGGCCGTGCATGTCGGCTCGCGTGAGCTCCTGGCGGAGCAGCACGTGCGGCCGGAGCTGGGTGAGGACGTCCACCGCCAGGTTCCAGCGCTCGGCCGACCCGTTGGTGTCCGTGCCGTTGTGCTCGACGTTCCACGAGACTGCGTAGAACTCCTCGGTGACCACTGTGTGATCCCTTCGTCGTGGTGTGGTTGCAGGGACGGGACTGCGCCGTTCAGAGAGACGTCGCCGCAGCCCCGGCTCCGCCGACGCTGTCGTGATACGCGGAAGGCTCGGAGACTTCTTCGGCCATGGCGTGCAGTTCGTCGGGACTGACCGAGGTCACGCCATGGAGGCTGACGACGGTGAAGCTCGCGAGCGTCCAGGGGCTGACGGCTGAGGCGATGTCGACGTGAGCGAGCTCACCGGGGCGCGACCCGACGTGAGGAAGCGGCGCAAGCGTCTTGGGGTCGTGGATGACACCGGCGACGCCGTACAACGTGGCGCGCTCCACCAGCGCGACGGCATACCCGCGCCCCAGGGGCGGGCAGTTCTCCACCGCCTCGATGGCGCAGGGCGGATGCACCGGGGGTGCGGCCGTTGTCTCGCCCTCGGCGATGGGGTGCGCGCCGCCCAGGAGGAACAGGGTGCGGCCGTCGGCCCGGGTGCCGACGGTCGGGCCGCTGCACACCTGGCACAGGCTGTGCTCCATCGCCCGTCGCTGCCGGTGGGGATTGACCAGGTGGAATTCAGGCTCGCAGCGGCCCGGGGCGAGAGCCGACCGGATGTGCAGCACCCCGTAGCGGCGATCGGTTCGGGGGTCTTCGTCCTCGAACCCGATCCCCTCGCCGGCGAGCGTGACGCGGCGGACAACACGCGGTTGGGGAACGGACTCCGCCGTCCACCGGGTGATGTACGGCACGCGCTTGCCACGCCAACGCAGACCCTTCGTGAACACACCGCCGGCTTCGGCGGCGCCGATCGTCGTTGCCTGGGCCGCGCTCATCCGGTGCCTTTCCGTTCCGTGGGGATCGGGCGGGAGCCATACACGGGATGGAGGACGCCCACGACCTGGCCTGTGACGGACCCGGCGACGGATGCGGTATCGCTGCCGGCTGTGGGAAGCTGCCGGACGGTCAGATGGGCACCTGAGCGCAGCGCGTGACTGATGTGGCGGTCGAGCGGCACCTTGAGGACGATGACCCTGGCCGTCCCGTCTTCGTGTTCCTCGCTGCTGTGGCCCAGGAAGGGACAGCCCACGATCCCCGCAGTGGTCCTCCCCTGGGACTGGGCAGTGTCGGCAGGAATCCGCTGGCCGCGGAAACGGCCGTCGGCACGGACTACCAGCCCTTTCGCTTCCAGTTTCCCGAGCTGGTGATCGACGCTCGATGGCGAGCGCAGTCCGACCGCCTTGGCGATCTCCCGGAGCGTGGGAGGAAAACCCTGCTCCGCGATGGCCTCGCGGAGGAAGCCGAGGATCTGTAACTGGCGGGTCGACAGCCCGCTGCTCGGGGTATCGGGAGTGCTGTCGGCGTCCGGGCTCTCACTGCGGGTCTCCACCGCTGCGGCGATGTTCGTCATCGGCTTCCTGGACATCTCTTCTTGCGGGTGGCGGACCTCCCTGCCACCGGGCGCGGACCCGGGCCCGGCGGCAGAGAGTATGGGGCTGGAGGCTTCACGCAATGTCGAGGAGTTCTCGTTCGACGTCGGTGACCCTGCTGCGCCAGCGGTCGACCTCGGCCTGGGCCGCCCGGGCGTAGTGGACGACGACGTTGGTACCGAGCAGTGCGTGCGCGAACTGGCTGCCGCGGAAGTCAGCGAGGGCTTCCGACAGGTTGCCGGGCAGGGGCCGGGCCGTCCTGTCGGCGTAGGCGTCGCCGAGGCACGGGGACGGCGGGGTCAGCTTCTCGTCGAGACCGTGCGCGATGGCGGCGAGCGAGGCGGCAGCCACCAGGTACGGGTTGGCGTCGCCGCCGGCCAGCCGGTTCTCCAGATGGGTGCCCTCCCCGTCCCCGGTGACCCTGATCGCGCAGCCGCGATTGTCCGGGCCCCAGTTCATGTACTGGGGAGCGAAGTCGTACGCCGACACGAACCGCTTGTAGGAGTTCGTGCCCGGTGCGTACAGCGGGCCCAGGTGCGGCATGGCGGCGACCAGCCCGGCGATGGACTGGGCCATGACCCCGATGGGCGGGTCAAGGTGGGAGCCGGTGGCGAAGAGCGGTCTGTCGTCCCGCCAGAGCGACAGGTGCAGGTGCAGGCCGCTGGTCACGCCGGTGACCGGCGAGGCCATGAACGACGCACGCATGCCGTGCCGCCGCGCGAGGTACTTCACGCAGTGCTTGTAGACCGTGTAGCTGTCGCAGGCCTTCATCACGTCCCCGTAGGGGAAGGTGATCTCGGCCTGGCCGCCGCCGCTCTCGGTCTTGACGGCCTCGGGCCGCACTCCGGCATCGTGCAGTGCGTGTTCCAGGTAGCCGAAGAAGTCCGTGAGGTGGGGCCGGTGGTCGAGGTCGTAGTCCGCGTTGTGGCCCATGACCGGCGTGCCGTCCTCGTTGTAGAGCACGAACTCGCTCTCCCACCCGATGCGCGCCTCGACACCGAGCTCTGCGAGGCGCTCCAGTTGCCGGCGCAGCATCTGCCGGGGCGCGACCTCGATGAACGCGCCGTCGGCATCCAGGGCGTCGCAGTGGACCAGAGCGACGCCTGGCATGTAGGGCAGCGCGCGCAGCGTGTCCCAGTCGGCGGCGACCTGCATGTCGTGGAAGCCGTCGTTCCAGTCGGTCAGGTCGAAGCCGGACAGCGGGTCCATGTGGGTGTTGGTGGCCAGGATGTAGGAGCAGGCATCGGCCACGTGTTTGCCGGCACCGGCGTCGAGCCGTTCGAGGAGGGGGAGGGCGCCCATTCGTTTGCCCTTGAGGCGGCCCTGCATGTCCGGGATGGCGGTCATCACCGTGTGGATGGTGCCCAGCGGTGCTAACGACCTCAGGGTGTCGAGGGTGAGGTGTTCGCCGACGGCGGGGATGCTTTCGGTGGTCATCAGAATCCGTCGCTTTCCGGGATCAGGGCTTCGGCGGGCTGCGCCGCGCCGCCCGTCGGCTGGTAGCCCTTGCGGCCCTGGACCTTCCAGGCGGCCCAGAGGAGCAGGAGGGCCACCGCGAGGGTGACCGGGGCGTAGTTGAAGGTGTCGGTGGTGATCACGCCGACCTGCGGGAGGCAGAACACGACGATCATGGCCGGGGCGTAGACGCAGGCGATGACCGAGACCGGCTTGCGCCAGGCTCCGAGGGTCCAGGGCCCTGGCCGGTAGGCCTTGCCCTTGCGCAGGGCGAGGTAGACGGGGATGGTGCAGGCGGGGAGCATGCCGACCGCATTGATCGCGGTGATGGCGCCGTACGCGACCGGCGACTTCAGAGCGGGCAGTGCGAGGACGAACGGCAAGAACACGGAGAACCACACGGCCCGGGTCGGCACCTTCGTGCGGGAGCTGACGTGGCGCCAGAACTCGGACTTCGGGAGGGCTCCGCTGCGGGAGAACGCGTAGACCATGCGGGCACATGCCCCCACTTCCGAGTTGCCGCACAGCAGCATCGCCACGATCACGACCAGCAGCAGCAATTTCGCTCCTGCCGTGCCGAGGACGTCGAGGAAGATCTGCGCGGGTGGCACGCCGGTCGCGGAGTTCAGTGTGCGGGTGTAGTCCTGGATGGCGAGCAGCATGCCGGCGAGGAGGATGAAACCGCCCACCCAGGACGCCGTGATGGCGTGGACGATGCCCCGGGGTGCGGAGATCTGCGCGTTGGTGGTCTCCTCGGCGATGTGCGCGGAGGCGTCGTAGCCGCAGAACGTGTATCCGGCCACCAAGCTGCCGACCAGCACCACTTGCAGCGTGCTGCTGATGCCGCTCTCGTTGTGGAAGGTCAGCAGGAAGGACGGCGACTGGTGCGGGGCGGAGGAGAGCATGAGGGCGCCGACGATGAGTACGACTCCGCCCACCTGCCACCACACCGATATGGAGTTGAGGATGTTGAGTACGCGGACGTTGGTCGAGTTCAGCAGCCCGTGAGCGATCAGGATGACGCCGAAGAGCAGCATGGTGGTGGTGGCCGTCGGCGCTGTGCCCCATTGCAGCTGGATGAACGCACCGATGAACTGGGCGGCGCCGTAGTCGATGCCGGCGATGGCACCGAGCAGCCCGAGCAGGTTGAGACCGCCGGTCAGCCACCCCCAGCCGGCCCCGCCGAGCTTCTCGGCCATGAAATAGGGGCCGCCGGATGTCGGGTAGGCGGAGACCACTTCGGCCAGCGCCATGCCGACGAACAGGGTGAAGAACCCGACAGCGACCCAGGTGCCGAGCATGACCACGGGCCCGCCGTGGCCCATGCCGAAACCGAACATGCTCATGCCGCCGGCCAGGATGCAGATGACCGAGATGCTGATCGCCCGGTTCTGGAACGGACTGGTGCGACGGGACAGCTCGGGCTTGATGCCGAGGCCGGCCAGGACGTCGTCGTCACTGCCGGTTCTGCGCATTGTCCTACTTCTGGACACCGGATTCCTTTAGGGGGAAGAGAGGAAAAAAGGGGGGGGACGGTACGGAGGCTCAAGAAGGGCGCTCTGGCGGCGCGCGGGGACTGGTCATCGGCGCCTGCGCAGGACGGACACCCGGGTCCGTACGAACTCGTCACGCCAGTCCGCAGAGCGGCCCAGACTGGCGTTGATAGTCCGCCACGGCTCGGCCGTGGTGTAGGGGCCCATCGCCTCGAACACCGCGCCGGCTCGGGCCTCCTCGCCGCAGGCCACCAGCGTGAACGCCAGATGACTCAGGTCGGCCAGAGCCACCCACGGATATTCCGTTGCCGGGATCTTGTCGAACCACTCGTCGTACGCCCGCACCGCGTACCCGCTGACCCGGCCTTCCTGCCAGAAGGCAATGGCCGTGCCTTCACCGTTGCCGTGGCGTTGGCGGTACACGTCCATGAGCGCGTACAGAGGGAGCAGCAGCAGATCGGGACTGACCACCCGTCCCATGACCAGCCAGCCGGAAAAGTCCTCGGCAGTCCCGGGAGACCCGCGGTGCAGGAAGAACTCCCGCATCCGGTGATGGCCCTCCCGGCTACCAGGATGGCGACGGTTGATCTCGTGCAGCAGCGGCCACGGCCCACGATGCGGCATCCCGGGATCCCTCGACAGGTTCCATGGCAACGGGCGCCTGTCCGCGTATGGGTCGAAGTCGACCGGGTCGACGGGCAGCTGCGTGAGGCGGAGCAGGTCGATCCAGGGGACAGGACAGGCCGGAGACTGGCCGATGGCAGTGAGGCATGCCTGCCGGGCAAGGTTCATTGCGCGGCCCACCAACTCCGGCTGTGCGCCGGAATGATGGGCGACGACCGCTGTCCTGGTGAGCGCCCTGGCCCACATGATCAGCGCGTGCGGATTCTGCGGGTCCTCGTCCAACCAGGCCTTGATGACGCCCGCCGCACCGTCGCCGGCGGCCAGGAGCTGCGTGCGGATCGTGTACAGAGACCAGTGCCAGCCGGTTCGAACCAGCAGGTCACGGGCAGCGAGGTAGCGGCCGATCTTCAGGTCTTCCAGTGCGCGACGCAGGTCAACATCAGTACCGACCTGACTCACGATCAGAGTCATGTCATCCGGGGTGCCGCGAGCCGCTCGCCGTGCGGACGCTGCACCGGTCGCTAAGGAGTCAGGCATGGGGGAGGCCTTGGGATTGGAGGTGTGCGTAGGGACTTGCAGGATCTCGGGACTGAGGCTGAGAAGCCGTGATCAGGTTCCGGTGATCTGCGTGAGCAGCGGGAGCGTGCACCACGCGCGGGTGCCGTCTGCGGTGAAACCCCATTCGCCGCCCGCCGCCTTTGCCATGGCGTCCACCAGGAACAGGCCGCGGCCGTTCTCCGTGCGACTGTCCGGGTGCTGCACCGAGGGGGCCGGAGAGGGGGTGTAGTCGGCGACCTCGATGCGAAGTCCGCAGGCAGAGGGCATCCAGACGCGTACGCCGATGCTGTCCGACGCGCCGTGCAGGATGGCGTTCGCGCACATCTCGGAGACGATGAGTAACAGGGTGTCGATCAGGTCATCCGGCACCCGGCAGTAGCTGCACCAGGCCCGCGCGACACTCCGTGCCTGCCTGACGCTCGCCGCAACCGCCGGCATCGCAATGTCGAACCCGTCCGTTACGGGATACCGGACCGGAACGAGAAATGACGCCGCCGACAGGCTCGTCAATTCGGCAGGCTTTGGTGACATTGGGGTGACTCCCTGGCTTCTGTGTCCGGTCGAGCACTCACAGCGAAGTAGGCGATCAGAGTTCACCCACCCCAGGTAGCTCCGCCATGACCTGTGACGTGGCTTCTTCGGTACCTCCGGGCGAGTGACGTGGCCTCGGAGTAGCTTCGAAGTGGCTTCTGCTCGGGCGAGGTTGCCGATGGCGTCCCTCGTCGTGGTGTACGGGATCAGCGGCTGGGAGTGCGCGGGCGTCTGCCCGGGGCGCACTTCCACGGGTGAGTTCCGCTCCCTGA